>NZ_JBIBCI010000006.1:0-394759 GCF_042901085.1 Streptomyces sp. NPDC012794 | reverse complement strand
CCCCGCCGGGGCTACTATTCCGGGCCGAATGTGATCTGCCTCCTGTGGGGCGCCTCACCGCCCCACCCCCCGAACCTCACCCCCCGTATCCGTCCCAGACCTCTGCGACGCGTGACCGGAGCCACTCCCGGACCCGGACGCGGGGGCCCGCGTCGTACGCGGCTGTGAGCGCCGTCACTTCCACGTCCTGTCACATGTCGCGCCCTCCTCCTGTCCCCACTGCGGAAGCGAGAGAAGGGAACCTCAGGATGAAGTCCGTCATCGTCTGCACCTCCGTCTCCCACGGCAATACGCGTCGCGTCGCCGATGCCATGGCCCAGGTCCTGGGCGCGAAAGTCGTCACCCCCGAGGAGGCCGACCTCGTGGAGCTGGCCGCCGCCGATCTCGTGGGGTTCGGCTCGGGAGTCTTCTACGGCAGGCTCCACCCGCGGCTGACCGCTGTGGCCGAAGCCCTTCCCGGCGCACGCGGCCGGGCCTTCGTGTTCGCCACCAGCGGGCTGCCCGAACTGCCGCCGGCGCCCTTCACCCGGCCCCTCGCCCGGCGCCTCGCGGGCAAGGGCTTCCGGGTGGACGGCAGCTTCTCGTGCCGGGCCCTCGATACGTGGGCGCCGTTCCGGCTCGTCGGCGGCATCCGCAAGCAGCGGCCGAACCGGGACGACCTGGCCGCCGCGCGGGCGTTCGCCGAGCGGCTGCGGAACGGGCACGGGCCGGGCCCCCGGTCCTGAGCGGCCGGGGCCGGCCCTCGCCCGGTCAGCCGTTCGACCGCGCGGCAGCAGCCCCGCGGGAGGGCAGGGCCAGGGCCGTGACGACGGTGGTGGCGGCGCGTGCGATGAGCGCGTCGTCGTATGCGGCGTCGGGGGTGCCCCGGCTGGAGAGGACGGCGATGACGAGGGGGGTGGCCCCGGGGGGCCAGGCGACGGCGATGTCGTTGCGGGTGCCGTAGCCGCCTCCGCCGGTCTTGTCGCCGACCTCCCAGGTGGCCGGGACACCGGCGCGGATGAGCGCGCCGCCGGTGGTGTTGCGCTTGAGCCAATCGGTCAGCAGGGCCCTCTTCCCGGCGCCGAGGACGTCGCCGAGCACGTAGGCGCGCAGGTCGGCGGCGAGGGCGCGGGGGGTGCTGGTGTCGCGGAGATCGCCCGGCGCGGCTTCGTTGAGGTCCGTCTCGTAACGGTCGGCCCGGGTGGTGGTGTCCCCCAGGACGGCGAGCGCCGACTGGAGGCCCTTCGGTCCGCCGAGCTCGTCGAGCAGGAGGTTGGCGGCGGTGTTGTCGCTGTAGCGGATGGCGGCGTCGCACAGGGCGCGCAGGGGCATGCCGGTGTCGACGTGCTGTTCGGTCACCGGTGAGTGGGCCACCAGGTCGGCGGGGCCGTAGCGGACGACGGCCTCCAGTTCTTCGAGAGTGTTCCGCTGGAGCACGGCGGCCGCCGAGAGCGCTTTGTGGGTCGAGCAGTAGGCGAACCGCTCGTCGGGGCGGTATTGGACGGTCCGTCCGCTGCCGGTGTCGACCGCGTAGACCCCGAGCCGGGCGTCGAACTGCCGCTCCAGGGCCGCGAAGGCGCGGCCAGCCGGAGCACCGGCGGCGGCAGGCGCGACCGTGCCCGGCGCGTCGGCGGCCCTGGCGGCCTTGGCGCGGCCGAGCAGCGGGGCGGCGGCGAGGGCGGCCACGGCGGTGAGTGAGGTACGGCGGGTAACGGCCACCACTGCTCCTGTTCGTCGCTCTGGGAACGGGTCGTGCTCCGAGGCTACTCGCGCCACCCCGCCGGCCGCCGCGCCAGGCCCTCTGCGCCGATCGCGCGCCCGATCCGGCGTGTCCCCGGCCAGGTCGCGTTCGCGGCGCGCGGAGGCAGAGCCCGCGCATTCCGATATCCCGCCACCGGCTGACGCGAAAACGGCTCGCCCGGCGCGGGGACGCGCCTCCATGCTTGACGGGCCGCCCGGAACGGCGCGTTATTCGTTTCCGGGTCCTCTCCGGCCGTCCCCATCCCTTCTCCGGGGCAGTGCCCCGGTCGCGATGCGTAAAAGGGGAACTTCTGTCATGCGCCGAATGATTTCGTCAGCCGCCGTCGGTCTCTCCCTCGCCCTCGCTGCGGCACCCGTGGCCGCGGCCACCGAGAGCCAGCCCGCGGCATACGCCTGCAATTCGGGCAACTTCTGCATCTACAGCGACTGGAACGGCGGTGGGGAGCGCTGCGAGTGGCCCGACGCCCAGAGGGCGAACACGGCCGACAACTGCGGCTTCATTCAGCGCGGAATCAACGTCCGCTCCGTCTGGAACGGAAAGAACAACCGGGTCCAGTACTACACCCAGACCAATTACAACGCACGCGTGGGATCCACATCGGCCGGCAACGGCGGGAATCTGATGGGGACCTACCAGATCCGCTCCTTCAAGAAGCAGTAGGAATCCCAACCCGCCCCGCGCCGCGGTCGTTTCGGATGACTTTCCGTGCCGCCCGGGCCGTTCCGGGCGGCACGGGCGGGGAATGCCGCCACGCTGGCGGACATGAGGATCGCCATCATGCCGGCGGGGTCACGCGGGGACGTCGCACCGTACACGGGCCTGGGTGCGGGCCTGGTCCGGGCCGGGCACGAGGTCACCCTGGTCACCCACTGCGGGTTCGAGCCGCTGCTGGCCGGGTCGGGGGTGCGCTTCCGGCCCCTTCCCGGCGATCCCAGGGCCAAGTTGCACTCGACGCGCGGCCGGGGGCTCCACCGCAGCCGGACCGGGGCGGCGAAGCTGCTGCGTGCGATCGCACTGGCGAGGAGCATCGCCCCCGAGATGACGCTGCCGCTGGTGCGCGCGACACGCGACGCGGACGTGGTACTGACCGCGGGGTCGGTCGCGCCCCTGGCCTGTGCCATCGCCGAGGGCTGCTCCCGGCCCAGCATGGGGCTCTTCCTGCAGCCTCTGCACGGCACCCGCCACTTCCCTCCCCCGATGCTCGGCACGCGTTCCCTGGGGCCGCTGGGCAACCGGATCGGCCGGCACGCCGTCACCGCGGCTGTGGACCGCGTCTACACCCGGGCCGTGCGGATCCTGGCCACGGAGCACGGCCTGCCCCCGGTCCGCCTGTCCGGCGCCCGCCGCGTCCGTGAACGTCAGGGCTGGCCCGTGTTGCACGGCTTCAGCGAGGTGGTGGTTCCGCGCCCCCGCGACTGGCGGCCGGGCCTGGACGTCTGCGGCTACTGGTGGCCCCACGACGCCGACCGCCGGCTCCCGCCGGAACTGGAGGACTTCCTCGCCTCCGGCCCCGCCCCGGTCTACGTCGGCCTCGGAAGCGCCACCGCACCCGGCCCCCGGGGCCTGAGCGCCCTCGTCGTCTCCGCCCTGCGCACGGCCCGCCTGCGGGGTGTGATCCAGCACGGCTGGGCCGGACTGTCCGCCACCGGGGACGACATGATCACCCTCGGGGACGTGCCGCACTCCCTGCTCTTCCCCCGGATGGCCGCCCTCGTGCACCACGCCGGAGCCGGCACCACCGGCGCGGCCCTGCGCGCCGGGGTGCCCTGCGTGCCCGTCCCGGTCCAGTTCGACGCCTCTTTCTGGGCGTCCCGTCTCGTGCGGCTGGGCACCGCCCCCGGGGTGGTGCCGTTGCGCCGCCTCGACGCCGCCGCCCTCGGCTCCGCGATCCGGAAGGCCGTGACCGACCCCTACCGAGACCGTGCCCGGCACATCGCCCGCAGGCTGGCGGAGGAGGACGGCGTCGCGCCCGTCGCCGCCGCGCTGGAACGGCTGGCGGCCACCTGAGGGAGCGTCATCCGCTGGGCCTCACCGGCTGAGCAGGGCGTCCAGCAGCCCGTCGAGGTGGGCGCTCTCCTCCTCGGCCGCCACCACCGCGTACGTCCGTCGCAGGAAGGCGGCCACGGCGTCGGCGTCCGCGAGGAGCACCGCCCGGCCCTGGCCGGACGGGCAGGCTCCGCGCAGTTCGATGCGGAGCGCTCGCCCGTCGGCGCCGTCCACGGGCCGGAAGAGCACGTCTCCCTCCCCCACCGGCCGTACGAGTCCGTCCGCGAGCATCTGCCGCTCGAAGTGCCAGCACGCCAGCCGCGTACCGGCGTGCAGGATGACCGCGCGCACGGCGAGCGGGTCCGTCGGGGCATAGGTGAGGCGCAGTTGCAGCGGCGCGCCGGCGACGGTGATGAGGTGGGCGCTGATCAGGGCGGACAGGCGGGACGTCACAGAAGGCCTCCACGGGGACGGGCACCGGACGGCGGGTGCGCGACGCGCGTGTACCCGCCACGGGCCGGACCACGCCCCTCCGTCCGGGTGAAGGCCGCGTCGGCGGCCGCGTCAGAACGCGTAGAGGGCGTTGCCGTTCAGGGTCGCGGACATCACGCACGCGTTGGGGAAGGTGTACTTCCACGCGAGGCGGTCGCCGTGCCAGACGCCGTCCGCCGTGACGGTGACGGGGTCGTAGTTCCGCCGGCACGCGCGGCCCGGATCCGGGGCGGACAGCAGGCGGTCGAGCCGGCCGCCGGTGGCGTTAAGGGCGTCGCACGCGGCCCTGGGTGCGGGGTGCGTGCCCTCGGCGGTGTAGGCGCAGCTGAGTACGGTCGCCCGCAGGACGGTGCCCGTGGCGGCGTCGTCCCCCTGGGTGATGGTGAGGACCATGGCGGAGGGGGCGTACGGGCTCGCGGGCTGGGCCTGCGCCACGCTCGTGGTGCCGGCGAGGCAGAGGAGAGCGGCGGCGGAGACGGCTGCTAAGCGGTGACGCACGACAACACTCGCTTTCGATTCGAAGGTTGAAGGTGGCACTACAGCTGTTATGTAGCGCCTAGCCGGGGTTGACCCTCTCAGGTGTGAAGGGCCGACGCACATCGACGGTCGAGTTACGGACAGATCATTCGAAAATCGGATGAGAGGCGGGAGTCCGGGCGGCTTCCGCCTGGTGACCGCGGGTCCGCTCCGCGCGACGGCGCGGAGCTCTGCGCTCCGCGTGCGTTCCCCGCGCCGGCTCCCCGCTGGTGGCGGCCGCGACCGGTCCGCCGCCGAGCCGTCCAGGGTGACCGGATCGAGGCGGCGGCCGGGCGGGCCGGGGGCGGTGGCCGCCAAGTGACGCGTGCGTACCGCACGTCGGGCTGGTGACAAACACGACTGTCGCCGGGTCCTGGCGGCGTGCCACCTTTGCTCACGTCACCGACCGAGGGAGCAGGTGTGAACAAGGGGCACGCGGCCTTCTGCGACGCCGACCGCTGGTTCTACGACGCCCCGTACCGGCGGGGCGGCGAGAGCTTCCCGTCGGCCCTCGCCCCCGTACCCGAGGGGTGGACCTCGCACCGCAGCGGTGACTGGCTCGCCCTGCGCCCCCTCGGGCTCCGGCTGCCCTCCCAGGGCTGGAAGATCCACGTCTCGGCCGGCCTCGACAACGCGGAGGCCGTCCTGGGCAAGGTGTACGCCTACTGCGTGGAGCGGCGGACCGCCTTCAAGTTCGTGCCGAGCCGGTACCTGCTGCACCTGCGCAACGCCAAGTACGCGGACCGCGCGGCGAGCGGCAAGTTCCTGACCGTCTACCCGGCCGACGCGGAAGCCTGCCGGCGTACCGCCGAGGACCTGGACGCCCTGCTGGCCGGCGAGCCCGGCCCGTACATCCTCAGCGACCTGCGCTGGAACCAGGGCCCGGTCCACCTGCGCTACGGCAGTTTCACCCTGCGGCACTGCTACGACGGCGACGGCGAGCTGGTCCCGGCCATCGAGACGCCCGACGGACGCCTGGTACCGGACGCCCGCGGCCCGGTCTTCCAGCCGCCGGCCTGGGTCGAACTGCCCGGCTTCCTGCGGCCCCACCTGGACCGGCGCTCGGCCGTCACCCTCGAGGACATCCCCTACACCATCGAGCGGGCCCTGCACTTCTCCAACGGCGGCGGCGTCTACGCGGGCCGCGACACCCGCACCGGCGAGCCGGTCGTCCTCAAGGAAGGCCGTCCCTTCGCCGGGCTCGCCGCCGACGAAGCGGACGCCGTCACCCGGCTGCACCGGGAGCGCCGGGCTCTGGAGCGGCTGGACGGGCTGGACTGCGTCCCGGCCGTCCGCGGCACCTTCACCGTCGGGGACCACCACTTCCTGGCGCTGCAGTACCTCGACGGGAAGCCCCTCAACACCTACTTCGCCCGCCGCCACCCGCTGATCGAGGCCGATCCCGCGGTCGCGGAGCTCGCCGCCTACACCGAGTGGGCGCTGAAGATCCACGCACGGGTGACGGAGGCCGTCGACGCCGTCCACTCGCGCGGCATCGTCTTCAACGACCTCCACCTCTTCAACATCATGGTCGCCGAGGACCCCGTCACGGGCGAACCGTCCGTCGCCCTGCTCGACTTCGAGGCCGCCGCCCACGTCGACGAAGGCCTGCGCCAGACGGTCGCCAACCCGGCCTTCGTGGCGCCGCCGGACCGGCGCGGCTTCGCCGTCGACCGTTACGCGCTGGCCTGTCTGCGACTCGCCCTGTTCCTGCCACTGACCAGCCTGCTCGTCATGGACCGGGCGAAGGCGGCGCACCTCGCGGACATCGCCGCGGCGCAGTTCCCCGTCCCCCGGTCCTTCCTCGACGAGGCGGTGTGCGAGATCCTCGCCGGACCCGAGGCCGGATCCGCAGCCGGCCCTGGATCCGGGCACGGGCACGGGCCCGCGGCCGACGCTGCCGGCGGACGGACACCCGCCCCCGCCCGGCCGTACCTCCCGGCCGAGCCGGGTGACTGGCCGGCCGCCCGCGCCTCCATGACGGCGGCCCTGCACGCCACCGCCACGCCCGACCGGGAGGACCGGCTCTTCCCCGGCGACCCGGCCCAGTTCGCCACCGCCACCGGCGGCGCGGCGTTCGGCCACGGCGCCGCCGGCGTCCTGTACGCGCTCGCCGAAACGGGCGCCGCCCCCTGGCCCGAAGCGGAGGAATGGCTGCTCGCCCGTACGAAGGAGCCGCCCTCCGGCACCCCGCTCGGTTTCTACGACGGCCTCGCCGGACTGGCCTGGACCCACCACCGGCTCGGCCACCGGGACCGCGCCCTCGCCCTCGTGGGGCGCCTGCTGGACGAGCCGTGGCCGTCCACGGGCCCCGACCTGCACGGCGGACTCGCCGGAATCGGGCTGGCCCTGGACTCCCTCGGCACGGCCACCGGCGACGGCGCGCTGCACAGCGCCGCCCTGCGCTGCGCCGGCCTGGCCTTCGAGGCGGCACCCGGGCTGAAGCGGACGGGGCTGCTCTACGGGCACAGCGGGATCGCCCTGCTCCACCTGCGCCTCTACGAGCGCACCGGGGACCCGGAACTGCTCCTGCGTGCGGCACGTTTCCTCCACCGCGACCTGGACCACTGCGTGACCAGCGCCTTCGGGACCCTCCAGGTGGACGAGGGCTGGCGCACCATGCCCTACCTGGGCGCGGGCAGCGTCGGCATCGGCATGGTGCTCGACGACTGGCTGGAACACGCCCCCGATGAGCGATTCGAGGAGGCGCGGACCCAGATCGTGCAGGCGGCGCAGGCGACCTTCTACGCCCAGCCCGGCCTCTTCCGGGGCGCCTCGGGCATGATCCTGCACCTGTCCCGGACCACCACGCCCGGCCCCGGGACCCGCGCCCGGGACATCGCCCGGCAGATCGAGGCACTGGCCCGCCACGCGCTGCCGTACCAGGGACGACTCGCCTTCCCGGGCGAGCAGTTGATGCGCCTGTCCATGGACCTGTCCACCGGCACCGCCGGCGCGCTGCTCGCCCTGGGCAGCGCCGCCACCGGCGGGCGGGCGCACCTGCCGTTCCTCCCGCCGCCACGTACCGCGGCGGCCCCAGAGCCGGTCCCCCACCGGGGGGCCGTGACCGGTCAGAACATCCCAGCGAAGGAAAGGAATCAGCCATGACCCTTCTCGATCTGCAGTCGATGGAGACCCCCAAGGAAGAGAACACCGAGGCCGCGCACCTCACCGGGGGCGGCAGCCGCGCCAGCCTGCTCCTGTGCGGCGACAGCAGCCTGAGCGTCACCACCTGTAACTGATCGGGACGCTTTCCGGGCCCGGGCGGAACCTCGCCCGGGCCCGCACCTCATCCCCGGGCAGCCCGTCCCGGGCCCGCGGGCATTCGAGGAGCCGCCGCCCATGATCCCGACCGACGACCCCGGTGAGGCGGCGGCCGCCCGTACGGCCGACCGGGCGCTGAAGGCGGCCGCACGGCACAGCGCCGGCCGCACCGCCGCCGTGTTCGGCAGCTCGCTCGCCGCCGCCTGCGCCGCTCTCGCCGAACCCGCCGTCCTCGGCCACTGCCTCGACCTGCTCCTGCGCGGTGACCCCTCCGGCACCCGGTGGGCCCTGTACTGCGCGGCGCTGACCGCGGCCGAGGTCCTCCTGGACGCGGCGACGGCACGGCTCACCGGCGGCGTCGACGCCCGCTCCGCCGCCTGGCTGCGCCGGCGGGGACTCGCCGCCCTGCTCCGCACCGCCCCGCACCACGCGGCCGAGCACGCCCCCGGCGAGACGGCGGCCCGGCTCACGGCGCACGCCACCGCCGCCGCGACCGTTCCCGCGGCCGTCGCCACCGCCGCGACGGCCGTGCTGCCCCCGCTCGGCGGGCTCGTCGCCCTGTTCCTCGTCGACGTCTGGACCGGCGTCGCCTTCCTGGCCGGAGTGCCCCTGCTGGTCCTGCTGTTGAGGGCTTTCACCCGCGCCTCGGGAGCCAGCGTCAGCCGGTACCAGCGGGTGCAGCTCGCCATGGCGGGGCGTCTCGCCGAGGCCCTGGCCGGCGCGCGCACCATCGCCGCCGCCGGCACCGGGGAGCGGGAAGCCGCGCGGATCCTCGCCGAGCTGCCCGAACTGGGCCGTGAGGGGCGGCGGACGTGGCGGATCTACGGCGCGACCGTCGCCCGTACCAGCGCCCTGATGCCGCTCCTGCTGTACGTGGTGCTCGGCGTGGGCGGCATCCGCCTCGCGGCGGGGGCGCTCGGTGTCGGCGGCCTGCTCGCCGCCGTACGGTACGCGGGGCTCGCGGCCGGCGCCGGAGCCGTCACGGGCCGGCTGGCCGCGGTGGTGCGGGGCAGGGCCGCCGCCCGCCGGACCGCGGCCCTCCTCGGCCTGCCGCCGCTCGCCGAGGGGGACAGCGAGCACGCCGCCGACGGCCCTGGCACCCTGGAGCTCCGCGGGGTCCGCGTCGAGCGTGCGGGCGCGGTCGTCCTGCACGACGTCGACCTGCGGATCCCGGGCGGCACCACCACCGCGGTCGTGGGACGCACCGGCTCCGGCAAGACCCTGCTGGCCGCCGTCGCCGGACGCCTCACCGCCTGTGACGCGGGGCAGGTGCTGCTGGACGGCACCCCGCTGGAGGAACTCACCTCCGGAGCACTGCGCCGCGAGGTCGGCCACGCCTTCGACCGGCCGGCGCTGTTCGGGGAGAGCGTCGGCGCGGCCATCGCCTTCGGAGCGCCGCCGAGGCCCGGGTCCGGTGCCGTGCGCGCCGCGGCCCGGGCGGCCGGCGCCGACCCGTTCGTACGCCGCCTGCCCGAGGGTTACCGCACTCCGCTCGCCGACGCGCCGATGTCCGGCGGCGAACTGCAACGCCTGGGTCTCGCGAGGGCGTTCTGCCACGCCGGCCGGCTGCTCGTCCTTGACGACGCCACCTCCAGCCTGGACACCGTCACCGCCCGCGCGGTGGAGCACGCGCTGGTCGACGAGGTGCGGGCCGCCACCCGTCTCGTCATCACCCACCGCGTTTCGACGGCGGCCCGCGCCGACCTCGTCGTCTGGCTGGAGGAGGGCCGGGTCCGGGCGACGGGGACGCACGCGGAGCTGTGGCGGGACCCCGCCTACCGCTCGGTGTTCGGCACCGGCGGGGAATCCGCCCCCGCCGGGCGGGCGGGCGGCGGGAAGGCGGCCCGTCGCGGGGCGGTCCGGTGAGCGGGCGGGGCGCCTGGCGGCGGGTCGGCGCGGAGGGGCGCCGCTTCCTGCGCGGGCGGGCCCGGACGCTCGGCGTCCTCGCCCTGTGGTCCCTGCTGGAATCCGCCCACACCTTCCTCGGCGGTTACGCGGTGGCCCGCGCCCTCGACGACGGTTTCCTCGCCGGCCGGACCGGCACCGGGACCGGCTGGCTCGCCGTGGCCGGGGCCGGGGCCCTCCTCGGCGGGCTCGCCCTGCGGGGTGTGTTCGGGGGGCTCGCGGACCTCGTCGAACCGCTGCGGGACGGTCTGGTCCGCCGGGCCGTGCGCCAGGGCCTGGAACACGCGCTCGCCGACCCCGCGCGGGCCGAGCGCTCCGGGGCCGTCTCGCGGCTCACCCAGCAGACCGAGATGGCGCGTGACTCCTTCGCGGGCCTGGTCCTCGTCGCCCGCTCCTTCGTCTTCACCGCCCTCGGCGCCCTGGCCGGGATGGCCGCACTGGCGCCGGTCCTGCTCCTGTTCGTGCTGCCGCCGCTGCTCCTGGGGACGGCCGGCTTCCTGCTCACGCTGCGCCCCATGGCAGGGGTGCAGCGCCGGGCACTCGACACCGACGAGGCCCTGGCGGGGCGGGCCGGCGAGCTCGCCGCGGGCCTGCGGGACGTGGTGGCCTGCGGAGGAGGGGCCGAGGCCGGGGGCCGCCTGGAGCGCCTGATCGCCGAACAGGAGCTGCTGACCCGGCTGCTGGCGCGCTGGGCCGCCCTGCGCACGGTGATGCTCGGGGTGGCGGGCCGGCTGCCCGTCGTCGCGCTGCTCCTGGGCGCGCCGTGGCTGCTCGCACACGGGCTGAGCGCGGGCGCCCTGGCCGCCGCGCTCACTTACCTGGTCCAGTCCCTGCTGCCCGCGCTGGACGCCCTCATGGGCGCCCTCGGCTCCGCCGGCACCAGGCTGCTGGTGGTACTGGAGCGCTTCTGTCCCCCCGGCGCGGACCCGGCGCCGGACCTTGCGCCGGACCCGGCGCAGGTCGCGGAACCGGCGGGTCCCGCGGAGTCCCGGATCCCCGGGCCCCGGCCGCCGGAGCCCGGGCCGAAACCGGCGGGCGCGTCCGGGGCCGCGCCCCTCGCGGCGGAGCTGCGTCAGGTGCGCTTCGCGTACGGTCCGCACGCCCAGCCGGTGATCGACGGCCTCGACCTGGCCCTGCGCGAGGGGGAGCACCTCGCCGTGGTGGGGCCCAGCGGTATCGGCAAGTCCACGCTCACCGCGCTGCTGGCCGGGCTTCTCGTGCCCGGCCGGGGCACCGTACTGCTGGCGGGCGCCCCGGCCGGCCGCGGGCCCGCCCGGGGTCCCGATCCCCGGCGGACCCTGTTGCCGCAGCAGGCGTACGTCTTCACGGGCTCCGTCCGCGAGAACCTGACCCACCTTTGCCCCGGGCCGGTGTCCGGGGCACGGCTGGAGCGGGCGGTGGCCGCCCTCGGCGTGGACGGCCTCGTGGACCGGCTGGGCGGCCCGGACGCACCCGTTGACCCGGCCGGGCTCTCCCAGGGGGAGCGGCAGCAGCTGGCCCTGGCGGCCGCCTACCTCTCCCCCGCACCCCTGCTGCTGCTGGACGAGGCCACGTGCCATCTGGATCCGCGGGCGGAGGAACGCGCGGAGCGGGCGCTCGCCGAACGCCCCGGCACCCTCGTCGTCGTGGCCCACCGCATCTCGTCCGCGGCGCGGGCCGACCGGGTCCTCGTACTGGACGGCACCCGCGCGGTCTGCGGCACGCATGCGGACCTCCCGGCCAGGTCGCCCCTGTACCGGGAGCTGGTGGGGGTGTGGAACGCGCGGGAGTGAGCGGGGGCCTGCGGCCACGGACGGGATTCGGGCCCTCAGACCCAGCCGGCCTGCCGGGAGATCCGGATGGCGTCCACCCGGTTGCGGGCTCCCGTCTTGCGGGTGACGGCGGCCATGTAGTTGCGTACGGTCCCGCTGGCGAGGTGCAGGGCCTGCGCGATCTCCGCGATGGAGTCGCCCTCCGCCGCCCGGGCCAGCACGCTCAGTTCGCGCGGGCTCAGCGGAGCGGGGCCGGCGTCCAGGAGGGCGGTGGCCAGGGAGGCGTCGACGAACCGCTCCCCCGCGGCGACCGTGCGGATGGCCCGGACCAGCCGGCCCGGTGATCCGTCCTTGTCCACGTACCCGCGCGCCGCGGCCCGGACCCCGCGCTGGAGGGAGCCGGGCGTTCCGGACGTGGCGAGCACCAGCAGGGGCGCGGGCGGCTCGGCGAGCGGGCGGGAGGCGCCCCCTCGGGCCCCCAGGGTGGCGGACGCGCCGGGACAGTCGAGGTCGACGACGGTCACGTCCGGCCGTAAGGACTCCGCCTGCCGCGCCGCGGACCGCCAGCCGGCGGAGGTGACGTCGAAGCCGCCCTCCGATCTCAGCAGAGCGGCGAGCGCCGACCCCACGAGGCTGACGCTGTGCAGGACGAGGACCTTGGTCATCGGGGGCTCTCCTCGGGTGGTGATCACGGGCACCAAGCGGTTGCCCGGCAATCACGGAGCAGGAACGTCCGCGTCCGGGGCATCGGGGGGTGCGTGGCCGAACTCCGGTGCCCGGCTGATCGCCCGTAGGGGCCGCGTACCCGCGACACGCTCAGCGGGTACGGCTCCGAGGCCGGAGGGCGCACGTCGGCGGAAAGAAGCGGTAGGGCTGATTCCGGGCGTATGGGGGGCGGAACGGCCCCACCGCGGCCGCGACTGCCGCTCGAACGGACGGCCGCACCCCCGGGCGGGAACGGCAGGCGGCCCGCCCGGCGGTGCCGGGCACCACCGGTGGCGACCGGGCCGCCGTCGCCGCGCTGACGCGGCGTTCCGGGACGGGCAACTCCGGCTCGACCCAAGCGGGTTGGCGCATCGCCCCGGCCGCCCGGGCCGGCCGCGGCGCGGCCGAGGTCCGCTACGCCGACCTCAGACGATCATGGAATGGGGGCTGGCCCGGCATGGCGGCGAACGGGGCAGGGGGCCGGCTGCACGCCGGGGACCCGCAGGAGATCGCGGGGTACCGGCTGCTCGGCCGCATCGGTGAAGGCGGAACGGGGACCGTCTACCTCTCCCGCACCCGCGGCGGGCAGCCCGTCGCGCTGAAGGCGGTCCGGCGCGAGTACGGCGGCGACGCCGCCTTCCGCCGCCGCTTCGAGCAGGAGGTCCGGGCGGCCTCCCGGGTCCAGGGCTACCACGTCGTCCCGCTCGTCGATCACGACGTCACGGGCGAACAGCCGTGGCTGGTCCCGGCTGGCAGAGGCGATAGCGGCCGCAAGCACGGGCGGCGGCCCGGCCGGCGCGGGTCACCATCCGCTGATGAACGGCGCGTCGGGCCCGCGCCGCCGCCAGGCCCCGTCGAGGCGGGCGAGCCGGTCCGGGGCGGCGATGCCGCGCAGGAACGCCACCCTTCCGTCGCTGAGCTCGAACGCCACCACCCCAGCGACCCGTTCGCCCACCACGGCGAGGACGGCCGGGGAGCCGTTGATGACCGCGATGTGGAAGGCGACGGAGCCGCCCGCCAGCCGCCGCTTCGCCGCGGTGGGCTTGAATCCGGCCCGTACGTACGAGGCCACGCGCTCGCGGGTCGTGAACCGCAGCAGCCTCCTGGCCAGGCCGGCACCGTCCGAGAGGACGGTCACGTCGGCGGTGAGCAGCTCCACCAGGCGTTCGGTGCGCCCCGAGGTGGCGGCGGCGAGGAACTCCTCGACGATCCGGCGCGCGGTCGCGGGGTCCGCCCCGTCGCCGGCGCGGCGCTCGTCGGCGACCCGGCGCCGGGCCCGGTGGACGTACTGCTGGCTCGCGGACTCGGTGATGTCGAGGATCCCGGCGATCTCTGCGTGCGGGTAGCAGAAGGCCTCGCGCAGGACGTAGGCCGCCCGCTCGGCCGGCGAGAGGCGCTCCATGAGGGTCAGTACGGCCAAGGACACCGATTCGCGCTGCTCGAAGGTGCCGGCGGGGCCGAGCATCGGGTCGCCCTCGAGGAGCGGCTCGGGCAGCCAGTCCCCGGCGGCCCGCTCGTGGCGCGCCTGTGCCGAGCGGAGCCGGTCGAGGCAGAGACGGGTGACGACCTTGGTCAGCCACGCCTCGGGCACCTCGATGCTGTCCCGGTCCGCGGCCTGCCAGCGCAGGAACGCGTCCTGCACGGCGTCCTCCGCGTCGGCCGCCGAGCCGAGCAGGCGGTACGCGAGCGAGGCCAGCCGGCCCCGGCCGGCCTCGAACCGTTCGACGGCTGCGTGGTCCATGCGGCGCAGCCTATGCGGTGGCCCACGCGCCGGCCGCGTCGGGTGCGGCGGCCAGCCGGCGCCGGCGCTTCGGCATGCCGAAGGTCGGGTGGTCGATGCCCCAGGCGGCCCCCTTGAGCACGCCCGACTTGAGCCGCGCGGCGGTCCGGCCCCCCAGGTACCGGGACGTGGACCGGGCGTCCGCGTCCACCATCTGGAAGATGGCGTCCCGCCGCCCGAGGCTGATGTGGTTGCCGTGGTACTTCATTGCGGTGACCGGGATCTCGCCGCCCGTCAGGCGGGCGATGATCGCGGCTGTCGCCCGCATGTTGGTCAGGCCGGCCGAGGCGCAGGACATCGGCAGCGGGCGGCCGTTCGCGCCGATCGCGTGGGCGCAGTCGCCGGCGGCGTAGACGTCCGGGTGCGAGACCGAGCGCATGGTGGCGTCGACGACGATCCGGCCGGTGCCGGCGACCTCGAGGCCGCTCGCGGCCGCTACGGGGTGTATGGCGAACCCCGCCGCCCACACCGTCACGTCCGCCGGGAGGGACGTACCGTCGGCGGCGACCGCCCGTCCCGGCTCGACGGCTTCGATGCGGGTGTGCTCGTGGACGGTGACGCCGAGCCGGTCGAAGGCCCGGCGCAGGTGGCGGCGGGCCTTCGGGGAGAGCCACGCGCCCGGTTCGCCGCGGGCGGCGAGCGCGACCGAGAGGTCGGGCCGGGACTCGGCGAGCTCGGTGGCGGTCTCGATGCCGGTCAGCCCCTCGCCGACGACCAGCACGGTGCCGCCCCCGCCCAGGCCCGCCAGGCGCTCGCGCAGGCGCAGCGCCGAGGAGCGGCCGGTCACGTCGAAGGCGTGCTCGGCGGCACCCGGCACCCCGTGGTGGGCCACGGTGCTGCCGAGCGCGTACAGCAGGGTGTCGTAGGCGAGTTCGCCGTCGCCCTCCTCGCCGGTCACGGCGACGGTCCCGCGCTCCGGGTCGACGCCGGTGACGCGCGCCAGGCGCAGCCGTACCCCGGTGCCCTCGAAGACGTCGGCGAGCTTGCGGAACGCGAGGTCCTGGCCGGCCGCGAGCTGGTGGAGGCGCATCCGCTCGACGAAGTCGGGCTCGGCGTTGACGACGGTGATCTCGGTGTCGGCGGAGGAGAGCCGACGGGCCAGGTTCCCGGCGGCGAAGGCGCCGGCGTATCCGGCGCCGAGGACGACGATGCGGTGCTTCATGGCGTGCTCCTGTCTCGTTGGGCGTGCCCCTTGGACGAGACGGCGCCCCGATTCCTGACAGGAGGCGGGTGTGATGCGGGTCACCCGGCGGCGCGGCGAGCGCCCTGGGCGGCCGCCGCGCTAGCGAGCTTCGCGGCGGGCGGTGAGTTCGCCCTGTACGTAGGCGTCGGCTTCCGTCGTGTAGGGGCCTCCGTGGTCGAAGAGCGCGTCGGTGATCCGCTGCCATTCCGCCACCTCGGCGCGCGTCGCCGCGTCCGCCGCCGTGAGGTCGCCCGCCGCCTGCCGGGCGGCGTGCAGGGCGTCGGCGGCCCGGTGGTGCGTCATGCCTTCGGCGCGCCGTCGTACTCGGTCGCGGGCGGCGCGTTCCGCGGGTGTCGGCTCGCGCGGTTCGCCGGACGGTGTGGGGTCGTCCTGGGTCATGACGGGTACGCCTTTCCGTGAGTGGGTGCTTTCCTGCCCGCCCGCGGATACCCGCGCCAGCCCCGCTCATGCCGACGGTCCGGGGGCGGGGGGAGCCCGCAGGCCGCTGCGAGCGGGCCCGCGGCCTCCCCGTCAGCCACCGCCGGACCGGGACCGGAGGTGGCGGGCGCGGCAGCGCACTGCCCTCCCACGCGCTCAGAACCGCGCCGCGCCGTTCCGGCCGTCGGGCCGCGCGCCTCCGGGTTCCCCTTCGCCCGGGGCGAGTTCGGCGATGATCTCGGTGCCCAGTGCGTACGCCGGCACGCCCGCCGTGATGAGCACGGTCTCGGCGACCCCGATGAGGTCGGCGATGCCCGCCCCGGCGTGGAGCGCGCCCCGGGCGTGGATCCGGGCGGGGTGCGCCCGACCGAGGGCCAGCAGCTGGCCGAAGTGGACGAGCTGCTGTACCCGGTCCCCCAGGGGGCTGTCCGTCAGCACGATGTGCCGCAGCGCCGCGATGGCCTCCTCGGTGGGAAGCCGGCCGAAGTCCCCGGCGAGGCGCAGACGTTCCTGCACTCCCTCCGGGACGGCTCCCAGTGTGGAGCGGTAGCGGTCCCGTACCGCCTCCGTACGGGAGGCGAGCGCGTCGTTCGTCATGACGTCCGCCGTGCGATCGCGGCCCGTACGGCCTCCTGGGCACCCGGGGGAAAGTCCACGGCCCCGCCGATCGCCGCCGCCGCGATCTCCGCCTCGGCGCTCTCCTCGATCGCCACCAGCAGGTGGGCGGTGGTCAGGGCGTCCGGTCCGAACACCAGCAGGCCGTGGTTGGCCAGCAGGACGGCGGCCGTCGTGGGGCGCCGCTCCAGGACGTCGGCGATGCCGCGCACCGATACGTCCGACCCCCGGGGCCCCCAGGGGACCACCGGCACCTCCTCCGCCTGGCCGAAGCGCAGCATCGGCTCGGTCCGGCACGGCAACGGCCGGTTAGCCACCGCGAAGGCGGTCGCCGCGGGCGAGTGCGTGTGGATGATGGCGCCCACATGGGGGCGCGCCTCGTAGACGACGCTGTGCATGGCGACGATCTCGGCGCTGACGGACTGCAGTTCGCCCTCGAGGACCTTTCCGTCGAAACCGACGGTCGCCAGGTCCTCGGGCCGCACCCCGCGGACGAACCCCGGGGTGAGCAGGAGGCGTTCGCCGTCGAGCCGCGCGCTGAGGTTGGCGTGCCCGGAGTGGGACATCACTCCCGCCGCGAACAGCCCCTCGGCGGCCTTCACCAGGGCGTGGGCCCGCTCCTGCGCTCCACCTGTTCCAGTCATACGTCTCTCCCGGAATCTGCCGGCGGCGGCCGCTCGTCGGCCGCCGTCCACGTGGGGACCACTCTTCAACTTGAACTAAGGTTCAAGTCAAATGCCTCGGGTGGGGGAACCGACGGGAGCCAGGAGGGACCGGCGTGCGCATGACGATCGGACAACTCGCCGAGATCACCGGAGTGCCCGCTTCGGCGATCCGGTACTGGGAGCGGCACGGACTGCTGCCCCCTGCGGAACGCCAGAGCGGCCAGCGGCGCTATCCACCGGAGGCCGCCGAGCGGATCACGGTGCTCCGCAAGTGCCAGCAGGCCGGGCTGACACTTGCGGAGATCAGGGAGTTCCAGCGTGAGCAGCCGCGCAGGCAGGCGATGATCCGCGCCAAGATCACGGAGATCGAGCAGCGCATGGTCGATCTCGACCACGCCCACCAGCTCCTGACGCACGCCGTCCAGTGCGGCGAGGAGGACATCGTCAGGTGCCCGAAGTTCCGCGAGCAGATGGCGGCGTGGCGGGCACCGGACCCGACGCCGTGAGCCGTCCGGCCGCGCGCGGGCCGCATCCGGGCTTCAGCGGCCGGTGGGGCGGCCCGTGAAACGGCCGGCCGCTTCACCGCGCAGGCGCCCGGGCGGCAGGCGGCGGCCGAAGGCGAGCAGGAGGAGGTCCTGGGCGTCCCCGTACACCGGGGCGCCGGCCCCGTACGACCAGTCCGTGTCCTCGGCGCTCAGCCGCACTCCGGTGAGGTCGACGCCGAAGAACTTCAGGCCGCTGGGCTTGATGTCGTCGAGCAGGATGCGCAGCCGGTCCTCGGGAACACGCCGGTCGTGCCCGAGGGCGGCCGTGACGTCCAGCCCGTGGACCACGTCGTGCCCCAGAGCGGCACGGAACCCGCCGACCGGCGGCGTCCAGGGGTGGTGGGCGTTGTCCCGGAGGAAGGCGCCGAGCTCCGTGGCCGAGTGGGCGGCGGCGTCGCGGCGGGCGACGCGGTCGGTCATGCGGTGGAGGTTCCCCCGGGCCTTGACCAGTTCGCCCAGGGTCGCGGTCAGGGAGAGCCGGAAACCCATCGACATGTGGGCGACGACCTCGCGGACCGTCCATCCTTCGCACAGGCTGGGCGCGTCCCACTCGGCAGCCCGCAGGCCGTCGAACAGGTCCGCCAGCTCGCGGCGTTCCGCGGCTATGGCGGCCTTGACGCCCGCCTGCCGGTCCTTGGGGTCCGTCTTGTTTCCCATGGGGCCAAGCCTGCTCGGGGCCGGCCCGTATGGCCAATAGACGGTTCTTCTGCCGGCCAGCACCAGCGGTTATGGGGTCCTGCCGTACGCAGGGCGCCGGGCCCGCCCGCGGCCGCCTCGGTGCCGCCCGGGGACGCGGGGCCCGCGCGTGCAGCCGAGGGCGGGACGGGACGGATCGGCCGATCGGATGACGGGCGGGTCGGCCGGGCGGGTGGCCGGGAAGGGACGGCGGGGCGACCGTCCGCCGGGGCGGCCGGGCCCACGATGGAGGCATGAACCCGCACGACCGACTACTGCTCGATGCCGCCAAGGCCGGTGACGCCGACGGCGTGCGCGCCGCGCTGTCCGCCGGCGCCGCTCCGGAGACCCGGGACGAGGACCTGCGCACACCGCTGCTGCTCGCGGTGCTCGGCGACCACGTCCGCGCGGCCGAGGTCCTGGTGGCCGCCGGAGCCGACCCCAACGCCCCCGACTCCCGCGCGGACAGCCCCTGGCTGGTCACCGGGGTCACCGGCAGCGTCCGCATGATGCGGGTCCTGCTCCCGGCGGGGCCCGATCTGACGCAGCCCAACCGGTTCGGCGGGACCTCCCTCATCCCGGCCGCCGAACGGGGGCACGTCGGATACGTACGGGCCGTGCTGGCGGAGACGGACATCGACGTCGACCACGTCAACCGGCTCGGCTGGACCGCTCTGCTGGAGGCGGTCATCCTCGGCGACGGCGACTTCCGCCACCAGGAGGTCGTCCGGCTGCTGCTCGACGCCGGGGCGGACCCGTGGCTCGCCGACTCCAAGGGGGTGACCGCGTACGAGCACGCGGTGCGGCGCGGCTTCGACGGACCGGCCCGGCTCCTGGGCGCGGCACAGGAGGGGTCCGGCGCCGACGGCCGGCCCGGCCGGAGCGCGCGATGAGCCGCCGGGCCCGGAAGCGGTCGGTGCTGGCCGTCGTGCCGGCCCTCCTCGCGCTGCTGGGCGGGTGCGGCACGGCGGGCGGGGCTGGCGGGGCGGGCGTAGCGCCCGCGCCGAGCGGAACGCCACTGCCCGCAGGCCGCCCCACCCCCGAGGGGACGCTGCTCGTCGCCGACTTCGGTGCCGACACGGTCACCTTCGTCGATCCGGAGCGCGGCCCGGTCGGTTCCGTCACCGTCGGCACCGCCCCGTACGGACTGGCCGTCGGCCCGGACGGCACCGCCTGGGTGGCCACCGCCGAGGGCGTGGCCGTGGTCGACACCCGCACCCGCACGCGGGTGGCCCGGATCGCGTACACGACGGATACGGGCCCCGCCGGCACCGGCGAGTACCGGGGAGGCGGCATGGGGATCGCCCTCGCGCCGGACGGCTCGCGCGCCTACGTCGGGGTCAACGTGCCCGGCGGCCGGGGCGTCCTCGAGGTGATCGACACCTCGGCGCGCGAGGTCACCGCCACCGTGCCGGTGGGCCGCCGTCCCTTCGACGTGGACGTCGCCCGCGACGGCGGCGAGGTGTACGTGAGCGGCCACGACTCCTTCGACGTCACGGTCGTCGCGGCCGGCACCCTCGCGCCGCGCCGCATCGAGGTCGCCCCGTACGGCACCGAGGGCGGCCTGGGCTCCTGGCTGAAGCCGCACTACGCGGCCGTCCGCCCCGGCGACGGCCGGCTGCTGTTGCCGTTCGAGGGGGAGCGCCTGGCCGTGGTGGACCCCCGGAGCGGCACGGTCACCGTGGAACCGATGACGGCCGACACCCACCAGCACGGCACCGCCCTCACCGCCGACGGCCGGCTCCTCGTGGTCGGCACCGGCGCCGTGGAGGAGGGCGAGGGCCCCTCGCTCACCGTCAGGTCACCCGCCGGAGACGAACGCGTGTACCCGCTGGACGGCCCGCACGAGGACGTCGCGGTGTCCCGGGACGGCCGGACGGCGTACGTCACCGGCGGCTACACCCGGGACGGGTACTGGAACGGGCTGAGCGTCGTCGACCTCTCCGACGGCACCACCCGACGCCTCCCCGCCGGCTCCCGCCCCCTGGGCATCGTCGTGCTCTGAGGGCTGTACCGTCGGCCCGCCCGCCGGCGCATCGGTCCGGTCCGTCCGCACGCGCCCCGCACGGGGGTCCGCGTGTCCGCCGGACGGCCGGCCGGGCGCGTCGCAGGCGCGGGACGCCCGCCCGGGGTGTTGGGCCCTGTCTTCCGAAGTCCCGCCGACTCCGCGAGACACACGTACCCACCCGCGCCTCCCCCCGCCGTCTCCGCGCCCTCCCTCGACGACACCATCGGCGAACGGCTGCCCTCCCAGCCCGCCGCCTGGCACCCGGTGACCCTGCGCCGGCTCCTCCCGCACACCAGCTCCGACAACATCGCCGTCGCCCTGATGGCCGAAGCCGCCACCGGGCGCCGCTACGAGGACCCCCTCGCGGAGCTCGTGTACCGCCCGCTCGGGCTGCGCCGGACCAGCCTGCCCCTGGGGCACCGCCTTCCTCGCCCGTTCCTGCACGGCTACGACGCCACCCCGCCCGCCGCGCCCGAGGAGGTCAGCGAAGTCGCCGCGACGACCCGCGACGGCGCGCGTCCCCTCACGTTCTCCGTCAACACCCAGACCAGCGAGGGCAACAAGCCCGGCCGCTCGCCCTGCTCCGCACGGTCCAGGAGGACTTCGCGTGCGCGCTCCTGGAAGGCCGTCACTGACGCTGCCGGACCGCTCGCCGAAGGCCGATTGTCAGTGGCGGGTGCGAGGATCGAAGCATCAAGTCGGAAAGAGGGGGAGCGGTCATGACCGGAATCCAGAATTACATCAATCACGTTGCTCTCGTGCTGGACGCCAGTTCGTCCATGTCACACCTGAGTCAGAAGGTCGTCGACGTCGCGGACCAGCAGATCGCCTATCTGGCCCGCCGCTCGAAGGAACTGGACCAGGAAACCCGCGTCACGGTGTACGTGTTCTCGAACCGGGTCGAGTGCGTCATCTACGACAAGGACGTGCTGCGCATGCCGTCCCTGAAGCAGATGTACCGTACCGGCGGAATGACGGCCCTGCTGGCCGCCACCCTGCAGTCGCAGCGGGAGCTGGCGCAGACCGCCCAACTCTACGGCGACCACAGCTTCCTGACGTTCGTGCTGACCGACGGCCAGGAGAACGCCAGCCACCGCTGCCCGGGAGCCCCCGGCCGCGACCCGCGCCAACTGGTCGAGGCCGTGGGCAAGATGATCGAGACGCAGGACGACAACTGGACGCTGGCCGTCCTGGTGCCGGACCAGATGGGCAAGCGCGAGGCCATGCAGTGCGGCTTCCCGAAGGACAACGTCGCCATCTGGGACGCCACGAGCACCCAGGGCCTGGAGGACGCCGGACAGGTGATCCAGGAGGCCACCGAGAAATTCATGGTGGGCCGCACCAAGGGAATCCGGGGATCGCGCGCGGTGTTCTCGACGGGCGGCGAAGCCGTTAACAAGAAGGCCATCGAAGCGGCCGGCCTCACCCCGGTGGATCCGTCGCAGTACCAGCTGATTCCCGTGGCCCGTGACGCGGCGATCCGCGAATGGGTGGTCGAGAACGGACACACGTACCGCACCGGTTGCGCTTTCTACCAGCTGAGCAAGTCGGAAAAGGTGCAGGCGCGGAAGCAGATAGCGGTACTGGAAAAGAAGACGGACCGGGTCTACACGGGTCCGGAGGCCCGCGCCCTGCTCGGCCTGCCCGACGCGGAGGTCCGCGTCAAGCCCGACCACAACGACGACTTCACGATCTTCGTGCAGAGCACCAGTGTCAACCGGAAGCTGGTGCCGCAGACGCGGCTGCTGCTCATGGTCTGAGGCCGGGCTGCCCCCGCCGGCTCACGGGCCGCCGTCGGGCAGTCGCCGGAGGGCGCGGCCGCCGTCACCCTGTCGGGCCAAGCGGCGGCGGCCCGCTACCGCTAATGGTCCAGGATCGGGACACCCGGCAGGCCGTCGCGGGGTGGCATGCCTAACGTCACTGGCAAGCACATCGTTCACAGACCTTGTGGAGACGCCATGTCCCGAAGAGGCCGCTGGATGGCCGGCGCCTGCGTCGGCACGGCCGCCGTCGTGCTGCTCGCCACCGGGGGCGCCCCCGCCCCCGCCCCGCACCAGGGCCCCGGGGGAGGCGCCGGCAAGGGGATCGCGGTGGGCGCGTACCTCCACTACGGCTCTCCCGGCGTCGACAGGATGCGGGGGCTCTCCCGCTGGCTCGGCGGAACCGACCTGCGCGCCGGGCACACCTACCTGCCCGGCGACACCTGGGCGAACATCGAGGGCCTGCCCAATTCCCTCGACGCCTGGGCACGGTGGCGCAAGCAGCGGTCCGACCGGCTGTTCGTCCTGAACGTGCCCATGCTGGACCAGAACGAGGCCGGGGTTCCCGACGACCGGATCGCCGAGCTGCTCCGCTCCGGCGCGGAGGGCGCGTACGACCACCACTTCCGGCGGCTGGCCGAGCGCCTGGTCTCGCTCGGGCTGCGGGACACCGTGATCGTGCTCGGCTGGGAGATGAACGGTTTCAACTACACCCACCGGTGCCGCCCCGAGCCGGAGGCGTGGAAGCAGTACTGGCGCAACATCGTGAGCGCCATGCGCTCCGTCGAGGGGCAGCGGTTCCGCTTCGACTTCGCCCCCAACCGGGGCATCGACGCGATCGCCTGGACCGAGTGCTATCCCGGGGACGACGTGGTCGACATCATCGGCATGGACTCCTACGACCAGCCTCCCGGGAACACCTTCCACGAACAGATCACCCAGCCGTACGGCCTCCAGCACCAGGTCGACTTCGCGAGGGAGCACGGCAAGCGGATCTCGTACCCCGAGTGGGGGCTGTTCCGCAACGGCGACAACCCCGACTACATGCGGCGGATGCTGACGTGGATCGCCAAGCAGAAGCCGCTCTACCACAGCATCAGCGACTACTGCCCGCACGGCGTGTGGCAGTGCGGGAAGAACCCGCGTTCCTCCCGGGTGTTCCGCGAGTTCCTGTCGGCCGGCCGGCGGCCGGCGGCCGGGCCGCCGCACCCGGGCGCTCTCCCCGGCACGGCCGTCGGGGCCGGCGAAGGGAGCCGCGGGCGTACCGGTGGCGAGGCGGCGGGATCCGGTGCCGTCCGGGGCGACGCCGGCGGCTTCGGCCAGAGCCCGGCGCTCCTCCCCCGCGAGCCGCTCGGCGCCCTCCCCCGCGGTGAGGTCCGCTTGTTCCCCCGGGACGTCCCGCCCCGGCCCGGGTCGCGGCCCGGCGAGGGCCCCCACCGGTGACCCCGGCCCTGACCGGGGAGGATGGAGGGATGACAGACACCTTCACCACACGGACGATCGACGTCACCACCGGCTCCGCGGAGACCGTCCACGATCTGACGGCGGCCTGCTCCGGCTTCCTGCGTGAGGTCGCCCGGGGGCGCGACGGGCTCCTCAACGTGTTCACCCCGCACGCCACGGCCGGGCTCGCCGTCATCGAGACGGGTGCGGGCAGCGACGACGACCTGCTGGAGGCCCTGCGGACGCTGCTTCCCGCCGACGACCGCTGGCGGCACCGGCACGGCTCCCCCGGGCACGGCCGCGACCACGTGCTCCCGGCGCTCGTACCACCGCACGCCACCCTGCCGGTCGTGGGCGGCGAACTGGCGCTGGGGACCTGGCAGTCGGTCGTCCTGGTGGACACCAACCGTGACAACCCCCGCCGTACCGTACGGCTGTCGTTCCTCGGCTGAGCCCACCCGTTCGGCCCCCGTGGCGGTTTGGGGTGCCCGGCGGCGGGCAACAGCGCGTGCATGACTGAGCTCGGGGGTCGTGTCGGAAGTCGGGATACGGGGACGGTCACCACGCGGGTGCCGGCGCGGCTGGACCGCCTGCCCTGGTCACGGTGGCACTGGATGATCGTGGTCGGGCTGGGCACCGTGTGGATCCTCGACGGCCTCGAGGTCACCATCGTCGGCAACATCGCCGGACGCCTCTCCGAGGACGGCAGCGGCCTGTCCGTCACCGACGCCCAGGTCACCGGCGTCGCCGCCGCGCTCTACGTGGCCGGGGCGTGTTCGGGAGCGCTGGTGTTCGGGCGGCTGACCGATCTCTTCGGCCGCAAGAGGCTCTTCCTGGTCACCCTCGCCCTCTACCTCGCCGCGACCGCCCTCACCGCCCTTTCCTTCTCGCCCTGGTGGTTCTTCCTCTTCCGCTTCCTCACCGGATTCGGCATCGGCGGCGAGTACGCCGCCATCAATTCGGCGATCGACGAGCTGATCCCGAGCAAGTACCGGGGCCGGGTCGATCTGATCATCAACGGCAGCTTCTGGCTCGGCGCCGTCGCGGGCGCGCTGCTGTCCGTGGTCGCACTCGACACGGACGTGTTCCCCGCCTGGCTGGGCTGGCGGCTCACCTTCGCGCTCGGCGTGGTCCTGGGGCTGGTGATCCTGCTCGTCCGGCGCCACGTGCCCGAGAGCCCCCGCTGGATGTTCATGCACGGCAAGGCCCGGGAGGCCGAGGAGCTGGTCGGCGAGGTCGAACGGCAGGTGGAGGCCGAGAAGGGGGTCCCGCTGCCCGAGCCGGACGAGGCGATCACCGTCACCCCGCACCGGAGCATCGGGTTCGGGCTGATCGCCCGGACCGTCTTCCGGTCCTACCCGCGGCGCG
Source organism: Streptomyces sp. NPDC012794 (assembly GCF_042901085.1). NCBI lineage: Bacteria > Bacillati > Actinomycetota > Actinomycetes > Kitasatosporales > Streptomycetaceae > Streptomyces > Streptomyces sp. NPDC012794. The sequence goes on along the minus strand of NZ_JBIBCI010000006.1, from coordinate 369,919 downwards.
CCGTCCTCAGCCTGTCGCTCTTCGTCGGGCAGGCGTTCCTCTACAACGCCATCACCTTCGGCTTCGGCACCATCCTGATCCGCTTCTTCGACGTCTCCAGCGGCGTCACCGGCTACTACTTCGCCGTCATCGCCTTCGGCAACTTCCTCGGGCCGCTCGTCCTCGGCCGGTTCTTCGACACCGTCGGCCGCCGCCCGATGATCGCGGGCACCTACGTGTTGTCGGGGCTGCTGCTGTTCGCCACGGCCTGGCTGTTCGGCGCGGGCCGGCTCACCGCGCTGACGATGACGGCGTGCTGGTGCGCGGTGCTCTTCTTCGCCTCGGCGGGGGCGAGTTCGGCGTACCTGACCGTGAGCGAGATCTTCCCGATGGAGACGCGGGCGATGGCGATCGCGTTCTTCTACGCGATCGGCACCGCGGCCGGCGGCATCTCCGGACCGCTGGTCTTCGCCGACCTCACCTCCAGCGGCGTCCGCGCCGACACCGTCGTGGCGTTCTGCGTCGGGGCGGCGTTGATGGTCGCCGCGGGCGTGGTCGCCGCCTTCTTCGCCGTGGCGGCCGAGGGGCGCTCCCTGGAGCGGATCGCCGCCCCGCTCTCCGCGCGGTCCGACACCGCCTGAGCCCCCGGCACCCCGGCACCCCGTCCGTCAGTCGACCTGTACGCCGATCACGCAGGTGTCGTCGTCGGTGTCGGACCAGCTCTCGGTGAGCAGGCCGTCGAGGCGGCCGTCCAGGTCGTCGGCCCCCGAGGCGACCGTCCCCAGCAGATGGGCCAGGGAGTCCTGCACGGAGGCGTCCCGGCGCTCGACCAGGCCGTCCGTGAACAGCAGCAGGGTGTCCTGCGGTTCGAGCCGGACCTCCTGCTCGGCGTAGGTGACGTCGGGCAGCGCGCCCAGCAGCAGCCCGTCGATGAGGGGGAGGGCACTGGCCTCGCCCTTCCTGACCAGCACGGGAGGCAGGTGCCCGGCACGCGCCCAGCGCATGACGCGGGTCCGCGGATCGTAGAGGCCGCAGACGGCGGTGGCGGTGACCTGCTTGGTGAGGTGGTGGGTGACCGTGTTGAGCCAGGACATCAGCTGGGCGGGGCCGGCTCCGGTCACGGCGAGGCCGCGCATCGCGTTGCGCAGTACCACCATCCCGGTGGCCGCCTCGATGCCGTGGCCCGCGACGTCGCCCACCGACAGCATGATGAGGCCCGAGGGCAGGACGAGCGTGTCGTACCAGTCCCCGCCGACCAGGGACTCGGTCTCCGCGGGCCGGTAGCGTACGGCGACCTTCAGCCCCGGCGCCTCGATGTGGTGGTGCGGGGGCATGATGGCGTGCTGGAGCTGGAGGGCGAGCCGGTTGCGTTCGGCCGATTCCGCTTCCGTGAGGGCCAGCTGGTCGCGGGTGGCGGCGAGGGCCACCTCGGTCCAGTGCTGCGCGGAGATGTCCTGGTAGGCGCCGCGTACGGCGTGCAGGCGCTGGGCCGAGTCGAGGACGGGCTCGGCGACGACCCGGATGTGGCGGAGGATGCCGTCGGAGCGTCGCAGGCGCAGGTTGACGGAGGCGGGGCGGCGGTAGCGCATGACGGCGCGCAGGAAGCGGCCGAGGGCCGCGGCGTCGTCCGGGTGGGCGTAGTCGGGCAGGTTCCGCAGCGGTACGGGTGAGGCGGTGGTCGGCAGTCCGTGGAGGGCGTACAGCTCGGAGTTCCAGCTGATCTCCCCGGTGCCGAAGTTCTCCTCGAAACCGCCGATGCGGCCCAGGCGCTGGGCGTGCTGGAGCAGGTTCGCCAGCCGGGCGGTCTCGTCCTCGATGCGCCAGATCAGCAGGACCGCGGCGCCGTGACGGCTGACGCTGATGTCCGCGACCGAGGTCAGCGGGATCTGGTCGACGAGCGCCGTCAGGCTCACGCGCTCGGCCCGGAACGGTTCGCCGGTGGCGTGCACCCGTTCGATGCTCTCGAAGAGGCCGCTCTCGCCCGCGGCCATCGGGTAGGCCTCCAGCAGCAGCGCGCCGTTGACGTCGCCGCGCGGCCGGCCCACAGGGTCGACGAAACGGGTGTTCACGTGGCGGATGCGGAAGTCGGCCAGGCGGCCGTCCTGATCGAGTACCGGGGTCAGGATGATGGTGGGGTCGTGCAGCCCCTCGGCGAGGGCGATCAGCTCCGAGACGTCGGGGAGCAAGCCGTGCGGCGCCTCGGCGTCGGGCGCGACCGCCGAGTCCAGGGTGTGGGCGCACAGCTCGGCCAGTGCCTCGACCTGGCGCTGGATCTGCGGTGGCTGTGGCGGCAGGGGTTCGGGCCAGCAGACTTCGAGTACGCCGTGCACGCGTCCGCCGGTCCCGGCCGGGACGGCCATCCGGCCGCCGTCGGGCCAGTGCGGGCGCCCGATCGAGGGGATGCCGTCGCCCCGCGGGTCGGCGAGGGTGACCGTGGCGCGTTCGCGCAGGGCGAGGCGGGGCACGGTCGCGACTCCCGGGGGCACGTGACGCCAGCGGGAGGCCTCCTCGGCGGGGAACCCGGCGTGGCCGGCGAGGGTCAGCGAGCCGTCGGGGGCCGCGGCCCACACCGCCACGGCGACGGCCCCCAGCGGGGTCAGCGCGTTGGCCAGCAGGGATTCCGCCACGGCCTGGGTGTCGGCGGAGGCGAGGACGCCGCTCTCGGCGGTGCGCAGGCGTACCGCCACGTCGGAGGTGCGCGGGGCCGGCCCCGCGGCCGCGGTCCGTTCGACGAACTCGGCCGCGACCTCGGTGACATGGTCGCGGGCCGCCTGGTTGACGATGTCGGCGGCGAGTTCGAGGGGGGAGAGCCCGGCCTCTCGGCACAGCTCTTCGAGCTGGTGGGCCGCGGCGGCGGGGGTGCAGTCCAGGCGCCCCATCAGGATTCCCTTGGCCAGTTCGACCAGGGCCCGGCCGTCGGCGGCCGCGTGTGCCTCGCGTACCTCCCGGCGCAGGCGTTCGACCGTGGCGACGAGCCGCCCCAGGGGCGTGGCGGTCTGCCGGGGCAGTGACGGCGGCGGCCGGTCCCCGGCCGGCGCGGCGGCCGCTCGTTCCCCGGGGGACTGGGAGATCTCGGAAGGGATCACCGTACTGCCGCTCCCTCGTCCTGGCGGCCCGGTGCCGTCAGCCAGTGCCGGACGCGGCCGATGAGGTCGTCGGCGTCGACGGGCTTGGTCACGTAGTCGCTGGCCCCGGCCGCGAGGCTCTTCTCCCGGTCGCCCGGCATGGCCTTGGCGGTGACGGCGATGATGGGCAGGTCGGCGTGGGCGGGCATGCGGCGGATCTCCGCGGTCGCGGCGTATCCGTCCAGCTCGGGCATCATCACGTCCATCAGGATGAGGTCGATGCCGGGGTTGCGGGTGAGCGTCTCGATGCCCTTGCGGCCGTTCTCGGCGTGGAGGACCTGCATGCCGTGGAGTTCGAGGATGCCGCTGAGGGCGAACAGGTTGCGCGCGTCGTCGTCGACGACGAGGACGGTGCGTCCCGCGAGGTCCCCGTCGGGCAGCTGGTGGGCGGTCTCGGCTTCCGCCGTCCCGTCGACGAGCGGCGGCAGCTCGCCGGGCCGCTCGGTGGACAGGTGCAGGACGATGCGTTCGCGGAGCTCGTCCAGGCTGGTCAGCAGTTCCAGGCGGCGGGACGCGGCCCGCTTCCGCAGGGCCTTCTCCTGGCCGTTGTCCAGGCGCGGGTTGTTGTGGGCGAGGACCGGCAGGGAGCTGAGCGCGGGGTCGCCGTCCAGCGCGTCGAGGAAGCGCAGGGCTTCGCCGTCGGGCATGCCGAGTTCGAGGACGACGCAGTGGAACGGCTCGGAGGCCAGTGCCGCGGCGGCTTCGCGCGAGCTGGTGGCGCCGACGACCTGGATGCCCGGCTGCTCGGCGTTCCCGCCGTGGCGCGGTACGAGGTCGCGCTCGGCGCTCTCCGCTACGAGGGAGAGCAGGCCGCTCGGGCGTTCCTCGATGACGAGGAGGCGGCGGCCCTGGCGCTGGCGGGCGGGCGTGCTCGCGCCGTCACCCCCGTGCCGCGGGGCGGGGAGCTCGTGGACCGGGCCGCGGGGCGCGGGCGCCGGGGCGGCGGCCGGGAGGGCCGCCGGGCTTCCTTCGAGGTCCGTGTGGGTGACGGGAAGGTACAGGGTGAAGGTGCTGCCCTGGCCGGGAGTGCTCTCGGCCGCCACGGCCCCGCCGAGCAGCTGGGCGATCTCGCGGGTGATCGAGAGTCCGAGGCCGGTGCCCCCGTACTTGCGGCTCGTGGTGCCGTCGGCCTGCTGGAAGGCGCCGAACACGGATTCCAGCTGCTGTTCGGGGATGCCGATGCCGGTGTCGCGCACGCGGAAGGCCATCATGCCGCCGTGCCGGACCAGTCCGGTGGGGATCTCCGCGTCGGAGGCCCGTTCGATGCGCAGTTCGACCCTGCCGCGCTCGGTGAACTTGACGGCGTTGGACAGCAGGTTGCGCAGGATCTGGCGCAGCCTGGCGTCGTCGGTGAGCAGGTCGGCGGGTGAGTCGGGGGCGGTGGTGACGGTGAAGTCGAGGCTCTTCTGCGTGGTCATCGGCCGGAAGGTGGCTTCGACGTAGTCGAGCAGGTGCGGCAGGTGGACCTTTTCGAGGTGGATGTCCATCTTGCCGGCCTCGACCTTGGAGAGGTCGAGGATGTCGTTGATCAGCTGGAGGAGGTCGGATCCGGCGGAGTGGATGATGCCCGCGTACTCGACCTGCTTCGGGGTGAGGTTGCGGGTGGGGTTCTGGGCCAGGAGCTGGGCGAGGATGAGCAGGCTGTTGAGCGGGGTGCGCAGCTCGTGGCTCATGTTCGCCAGGAACTCCGACTTGTACTTGGAGGCGAGCGACAGCTGCTGGGCGCGGTCCTCGAGCTCCTGCCGGGCCTGTTCGATCTGCAGGTTCTTGGCCTCGATGTCACGGTTCTGGCTCGCCAGCAGCGCGGCCTTTTCCTCCAGTTCCGCGTTCGAGCGCTGCAGCTCCTCCTGCTGGTCCTGGAGTTCGGCGGAGCGGGCCTGGAGTTCGGCGGTCAGACGCTGGGATTCCTCGAGGAGTTCGTCGGTGCGGGCGTTGGCGACGATGGTGTTGACGTTGACGCCGATGGTCTCCATCAACTGGCTGAGGAAGTCGCGGTGGACGGGGGTGAAGGCGGAGAACGAGGCGAGTTCGATCACCCCGAGGACCTGGTCGTCGACGACGATCGGCAGGATCATCAGGCTGCCCGGCGTGGTGTGCCCGAGCCCGGAGGAGACGATGTAGTCGGCGGGGACCTGGTCGGTGGCGATGGTCCGGCGGCTGCGGGCCGCCTGGCCGACGAGGGAGTCGCCGAGCGCGAAGCGGACGGCCACTCCGTCGGACGCGGCACGTCCGTACGAGCCGACGAGGGAGAGCATCGTCCCCTGGGGGGTGTCCTCGGCCAGGTAGAAGGCCCCGTACTGGGCGGCGACCAGCGGGGTCAGTTCGTCCATGACCAGTTCGGCGACGGCCGCGAGGTCGCGGTGGCCCTGCATCAGTCCGGAGATGCGCGCCAGGTTGGACTTGAGCCAGTCCTGCTCCTGGTTGGCGCGGGTGGTCTCCCGCAGTGAGCCCACCATGGAGTTGATGTTGTCCTTGAGGTCCCCGACCTCGCCCGGAGCGTCCACGGTGATGGAACGGGTGAGGTCGCCCTCGGCGACGGCGCTGGTGACGGCGGCGATCGCCCGTACCTGGCGGGTGAGGTTCCCGGCGAGCTCGTTGACGTTCTCGGTGAGCCGCTTCCAGGTGCCGGAGACGCCCTCGACCTCGGCCTGGCCGCCGAGTCTGCCCTCGCTGCCGACCTCGCGCGCCACGCGCGTGACCTCGGCGGCGAAGGAGGAGAGCTGGTCGACCATGGTGTTGATGGTGGTCTTCAGCTCCAGGATCTCGCCGCGGGCGTCCACGTCGATCTTCTTCGACAGGTCGCCGTTGGCGACGGCCGTCGTGACGAGCGCGATGTTGCGGACCTGGCCGGTGAGATTGTTGGCCATGGAGTTGACGTTGTCGGTGAGGTCCTTCCAGGTGCCCGCCACGTTCGGGACCCGGGCCTGGCCGCCGAGGCGGCCCTCGGTGCCGACCTCGCGGGCCACCCGCGTCACCTCGTCGGCGAACGCCGACAGCGTGTCGACCATCGTGTTGATGACGCCGGCCAGCGCGGCGACCTCGCCCTTCGCCTCCACCGTGATCTTCTGCGACAGGTCGCCGCGGGCGACGGCGGTGGCGACCTGGGCGATGGAGCGCACCTGGCCCGTCAGGTTGGACGCCATGACGTTGACGTTGTCGGTGAGGTCCTTCCACGTCCCGGACACGCCCCGGACGGTTGCCTGGCCGCCGAGGTTGCCCTCGGTGCCGACCTCGCGGGCCACCCGCGTCACCTCGTCGGCGAACGCGGACAGTTGGTCGACCATCGTGTTGATGGTGGTCTTCAGCTCCAGGATCTCCCCGCGCGCGGTGACGGTGATGCGCTGGGAGAGGTCGCCCTTGGCGACGGCCGTCGCGACGTGGGCGATGTTGCGGACCTGGTCAGTGAGGTTTCCGGCCATGAAATTGACCGAATCCGTAAGGTCCAGCCAGGCTCCGCTGACCCCGGGGACCTCGGCCTGGCCGCCCAGCGACCCCTCGGTGCCGACCTCGCGGGCGACCCTCGTCACCTCGGACGTGAACAGCGAGAGCTGGTTGACCATCCCGTTGAAGACGGTGGCGATCTCCCCGAGCAGCCCTTCGGCGGCGTCGGGCAGCCGCGTACGGAAATCCCCGTCGCGCACGGCCGTCAGGCCCGCCAGCAGCAGCCGCAGCTCCGACTCCGTGATGCCGCCCTCACCCGGTACCACTGGCGCCCCGCCCGGTACCGCCGCGCCAGTCCGCTCAGCCATCGCCAACCTCACTCTCGCCGTCACTGCCGGTTGAAGGCTAACCCCGCTTGGGGAGTCCACCGGCCTCACGGGGCAAGGGCGCCCTCTACGTCGGAGTGCAGCGAGAGGACCGTATCGGCCCCGGTCAGGGCGAACAGACGGCGCAGCTGGTCGCCCGGACAGGCGATCCGCAGCCCGGTCCTGCGGTGCACCCGCAGGAGCAGGTTGAGGAAGGAGGAGTCGCCGAATGTGACGGAACTCGCGTCCAGGACCACCACCCGGTGCCGGTCCGCGGCGGCGGTCAGCGCCTCCTCGAGCGAGGCCAGCGTGTCCTGGTCCAGTTCCCCGCGCGCCGCGACGACCCAGCCCTGTCCCGCCGGGTAACTGGCCTCGACCACGCCGTCGCCCCGCACTTCCTCTGCCCCGGTCATGTCCGCCTCCCCGGATTTCACATGCACTGGTTCCGCAAGGGAGTATGCATCCTCGATCCCCCGGGGACGACGCCGCCGCCGCGCGGCACGTCCCGCGGAAGAATTCTCTTCGTCATGGACCGTGTAAGGCGCGGATCTCGGGGCAGGGGGGCAGCGGCAGCCATCGACAACAGGGAGGGAACGGCCACCATGCTTCGTTCGGCCGAATTCACACGCCCCGCTCGTGCGACGGACCACAGGGCTCCGGCATGCGCCCCCGCCACGGGGGCCGAGCCTCCGTCGGACGCCCTGCTCCCCCTCGTGGAGCAGCCCCGGGAGATCGCGCCCGGGGACGCCCGGGAGCTGTCCAGGCTGTTCTTCGCGCGGCTGCGTGCCCTGGAGGAGGGGACGCGGGAGTACCAGTACGCGCGCAACACCCTGATTGAGATGAATCTCTCCCTCGTGCAGTTCGCCGCCCGCCGTTTCCGGGCCCGGGCGGCCGGCGGGGGTCTCGACATGGACGACATCGTCCAGGTCGGCACGATCGGCCTGATCAAGGCCATCGACCGCTACGACCCCGAGCGCGAGGTGGAGTTCTCCACGCTGGCGCTGCCGTACATCACGGGGGAGATCAAGCGGCACTTCCGCGACACCACGTGGGCCGTCCACGTCCCGCGCCGGCTCCAGGAGCTGCGCTCCGAGCTGGCCAAGGCGCAGGAGGCGCTCACCGACACCCTGGGCCGGGCGCCGACGGTCAAGGAGGTCGCCCATCACCTCGGGCTGTCCGAGGAAGAGGTGATAGACGGCCTGGTCGCCGCCAACGGCTACACCAGCGGCTCCCTGGACGCCGGCGAGACGGACGAGGACCAGGGCAGCGGCCGCCCCGCCCGCGCGCTGGCGGAGAAGCTCGGCGATCTCGATCCCGCCATGGAGCTCTTCGAGGACTTCCACACCCTGGCTCCGCTGCTGCGGGAACTGGCGCCCCGCGACCGGCTGATCCTGAGCATGCGGTTCGGCCAGGACAAGACCCAGGCGGAGATCGGCGCCGAACTCGGGATCTCCCAGATGCAGGTCTCGCGGCTGCTGTCGCGCACCCTGGCCCGGCTGCGCGCCGGGATGCTCACCCCGTAGGAGTCATGGTGGCCTTGACAGCCGTACCTCTTGGAGACCGGGCCGGTGCGCGCCTCAGCGGCAGCGGGGACCTGGACTCCCGGCGTGCGCTGGGTGCGGCGCTGGCCTCCGTGAGCCTGATGCCGGGACGGGTCGTCCATCTCGACCTGGCGGCGGTCAGCTTCCTCGACGCCGCCGCCGTGGCCGCCCTGGTGCGGGCGTCGGCCGCCTTCCGCGGGCAAGGCCGCTGCCTGCTGCTCCACGACCCCCCGTACTCGCTCCGCAAGGTGGTGGAGATGTTCCCGGACGAATGCGCCGCGCTGGAGGTCGCAGCATGATCACCGTTCCTGCGGCCGACGCCCCCGGGGCCTTCCACCATCCCGCGCTCTTCTACCAGGGGCCCGACGAGTACCTGGCCGGGGTGGGCGGTTTCGTACGTACCGCCCTCGAAGCGGACGAGCCGGTCCTGGTCGCCGTACCCGGTCCCCGGCTCGGTCCGCTGCGGGAGAGCCTCGGCGGCGCCGCGTCGGGCGTCGAGTACGTGGACATGACGCGGCTGGGCCGCAACCCCGGCCGTATCCTCGCCGCGTTGCGGGACTTCGCCGAACGGCACGCGGGCCGGCCGGCCCGTATCGTCGGCGAACCGATCTGGCCCGGCCGGACGGAGGCCGAGGTGCTGGAGGCCACGCGCCACGAGGCGCTCATCAACACCGCCTTCGCCGGCCGTGACGCGTCCGTGCTGTGCCCGTACGACGTGGCCGGTCTGGCCGCGACGGTGGTGGCCGACGCCCGGCGTACGCATCCCACGGTCGTGGAGAAGGGCCGCGAGCTGGTGAGCCCGGCCTACACCGACGCCTCGGTCGTCAGCGGCGACTGTGACGTCCCGCTCCCCGAACCGGCTCCGGGAGCGGTGAGCCTCGACTACGCGCGTGGAGAGCTCGCCCGGGTACGCGAGTTCACCGAGGCGTGGGCCCTCGGGACCCACCTCGCTCCGGCCCGCCGGGGTGACCTCGTGCTCGCCGTCAGCGAGGCCGCGGCCAACTCCCTCTCCCACGGCGGCGGCCACGGCACCCTGCGCCTGTGGACCACCGCGGAGCTGGACGTGGTGGCGGAGGTACGCGACGGCGGCCACCTGGCCGATCCCCTGGCGGGCCGCCGCCGCCCCGCACTCGCCTCGGTCAACGGCGGGCGCGGTCTGTGGATGATCCACCAGCTGTGCGACCTCGTCGAGATCCGTGCCACTTGCTCCGGTCTCACCCTGAGAATGCGCGTGGCCGACTTCTGAGAGCCCGGCCCCCGTAAACTGTCCCGGCACTCGAAGTCGCCGGGGGACGGAACCCGCCGGGTGTCGCCGGCCGGCCAGGGGGCATACGTACCGTCCGGAAACCGATGGAACCGACGGAAACAGCCGGGAGCGGCCCGAGCGGTCGCCACGAGAAGACAGCCGTGTCCCACGGCGGGGGTGAGACCACAGTGAAGAGCAGCGGATCGGAGACCGGCCATCCGCCCCGGCCGGTGGCGGCGGGCCAGCGCCGAGGCCTGGCGCTGGCCGGGGTTCCCGGTCAGGTCGCGAAGGCGCGCGACTTCACGCGGCTGGCGCTGCGTGACTGGGAGTGGAACGGAACCGACACCTCGGAGGACACCCTCCTCGTCGTCTCCGAGCTGGTGACCAACGCCGGTCTGCACGCCGGCGGCTGCGTGGAGCTCGTCCTCACCCGGGGTGACGCCTTGCGCATCGAGGTGTTCGACGGCTCCACGGCCATGCCGCGGCCCCAGGAGTCCCCCCGGCGCGGTGTCCCGGGCGGGCACGGGCTCCACATCATCGGCCGTCTCTGCGACCGCTGGGGTGCCGAGGCCCATGCGCACGGCAAGGTGGTGTGGGCGGAGATCGAGGCCTCCCGGCTGCTCTCCGGCAGCGCCGTGCGGCGTTGAGCGGGCCCGTCGGCCGTTGAGCGGGCCCCTCCGTGTGGAGCGGGCCCGTCGGTTTCAGCGCACCTCGATGACGACCAGGCAGGTGTCGTCCGCGAAGTCCTCCCGCCCGTACAGGTCCATCAGGGTGTCGAGGACGCGCTGGGCGCCGAGGCCCGAGCAGGTGGCGAGGCGCCGTCCCAGCGTGGCGATGCTCTCCCCCAGGTCCTCGTCCCTGCGTTCGACGAGGCCGTCGGTGTAGAGGAGCAGCACGTCTCCCGGCAGCAGGTCGACCGTCGCCGTGGCGTAGCCGTCCCCGGGCAGCAGGCCCAGCAGGGGGCCCCGGTGCGAGGTGTCCAGCGCCGCCGCGCCGCTTCCCCGGAGCAGGAGGGGCGGCGGATGGCCGGCGCAGGCCCAGGTGAGGCGCCGGGCGGTGTCGATGTGCCCGATCACGGCGGTGGCGGTCTCGCCGGAGGGGTCGGCGCAGATCAGTTCGTTCAGCCAGGTGGTGAGGTCCCCGGCGTCGGTTCCGGGGGCGTGGGCGAGACCGGCCAGCGCATGCCGCTGCTGGGCCATCCGGGCGACCGCTCCGAGGCCGTGGCCGCAGGCGTCCCCCACCGCGAGCAGGATCCGGCCGTCCGGCAGGACCCGGCACTTGTACCAGTCTCCGCCGACGGCGGCGTGCGGCTCGGCCGGCAGGTAGGCCGCCGCGACGGTGTACCCGAGCTCGGCGATCCGCGACGAGTGGGTGGGCAGGAGCGCCTCACGCAGCGCCGCGGCGACCCTCCGCTCGGCCGCCGCCTCCTCGCGGAGCCTCTCGGTCTGCTGCCGGCTGGCGGCGAGCCGCTGCCTGCTGCGGACCTGCGGGGTCAGGTCCCGGACGATGAGGTGGATCGCCCAGGGCAGTCCGTGGGTGTCGATCACCGGCCGGCCGACCACGTGCAGGGTGCGGGCGTCTCCGTGGACGCTGAAGCGGATGTCGGTGCCGGGGGGCTCCTCGCCGTCGAAGAGTTCCCTGAGCAGTCGGCCGAACCGGGGCACGTCCTCGACGAGCACCGCGTCGCACAGGTCCGTGAGGGTCATCCGGTCCTCCGGTCCCGTACGAAAGATCGCGCACAGGCCGTCGGACCAGGTGGTGGCCCCGGCCAGCAGGTCGTAGTGGGCCCACCCCATGGAGGCGATGTACTGCGCTTCGAGGGACATCAGCTCGGTGTGCGCGTGCGCCGGCCGCCAGGTCGCCAGTACCTGGCCGCCGCAGGACGCCGCGTCGTAGAGCAGTGTGGTGCGGTGCAGCCGGCCGCCCCGCCATTCGGTGTAGTCCACCGGGTGCGCCTTGAGGGCCCGGCCGGTGCGCAGGACGTCCGTCAGCGCGGCGAGCAGACCGCCGGCCTCGGCGCCGGGCCGGGCCGCGAGCAGCCGGCTGCCGACCTGCCGGTCGGGCGGGTCGAGCCACTCCGCGGACCGGACGTGGTTCCCGGCCCGGACGACGAAGTCGGCGGTGCGGCCGTCGGCGTCCTCGACGGGGGCGAGCAGCGCGGCCGAGACCGGGATGGCGGGCAGGGTGGCGCACACGCAGGCCCAGGGGTCGTGCTCCTGGCCGGCGTCGCCGCAGCTGTGGCCCCGGTCCTCGCTGCCCCCGCAGGGGCAGGCCCGCGCGGCGGGCTCATCGCCCGGCGAAGGCTGCGGGGCGGCGGCCGGGTCCTCGCGCCGGACCCCGGCGCTGCGGCCCGCGGCGGCCCGCAGCGCGGCGACCTCGCGGGCGATCAGCAGTTTGAGTCCCTCGGGGTCCTCTGGAACGGCGGGACTCATGACGGGCCTGCCTTTCCGGTGGGGTGTCCGCACGGCGCGGCGGTGCCCCGTCGTCCGGCGGTGTGTGCACAGGCCATGGTGCTGGCAGCCGCCCGTACGCGCACGTCGGAACCGGCGGCGGGCGGGGGGTTTGGGATCGCGGGGACGGGACACACGCGGGATGTCGGTGCGTAGCCCCTTTGAGCGGTGTGGCGACGCCCGAGAGCGGTGGCCGCACTCCGTCCTCCTTCCCCCCGGAACGGTGTGCGGCCACCGTCTGCGTGCGTACCGGGACCCCGGCGGGCCCGTTCTCCGGGAGCCGGGGCGTACGACCGCGCTCCCCGGTGCCTCGGCGGCACCGGGGAGCGCGGTCGTACCCGTCAGCGTCGGCGGTCGCGTGCGGCCGTACGGCGCTGGGCGTCGGTGTTGGGGCTGAGGGCGTCTCCCGCCTCGCCGTCCTTGCCGCCCGGTACGACGGCATCCTCGGCTTCCTTGCGGGCCTCCTGGTCCCCGCTCTCCCCCGGGGCCTTCGAGGGCGGGGTCGTCGTGCGGTGCTGCTTCTTGCGCTCGCTCATCTCGGGTGCTCCTCGCGCCGGTTCAGAGGGGACGGCCCCCGAAGGCGCCGCCGGACCGGTAGTAGGCCGCCAGTTCGTCGTGGTAGCCGCTGTCCCCGAGGTGCTTCTCCCGGTGGAACTCCGGAGCGTTCTTGATCTGCTCCTTCGTCCGGTCCACGTAGATCCTCTCCTCGTCCACGTCGATCCGCGAGACGGTGCCGGCCGGCAGGAGGACTTCCTTGCCGAAGATCCACGGACCGGTGTCGACCACGATGTACGCGGAGCCGGCCTCGTCCGAATGCTTGTCCACCTTGCCGATGGCGCCGTCGACCGCCTCGACCTTGAATCCGCTCAGGTCGACGCCCTGAAGGCGGCCGGAGGTCTCGTGGTAGCCCCACACGTTCTCGGTCATGAAGAGTGGTCCTTTCCGATCGGCTGGGCATGGTTGCCTTGCGTGACACCCGCCTGCCCCGCATGTCCGGTCTCACACGGTGCCCTCGGACGGCCGCTTCGTTTTCCGGCTGTCCGCCATCAGATCTTTCGCGCAGCGGCTTTCGCCGCGGGCCCCGGGTCGCTGAAGTAGGTGCATGCCATCCACACCGGCCGTACCGACCTCCGAGCCGCCCGAGGAGGGGCACGGCGAGCACCGTGAGCGGGTCCGCCTCGTCCTGGCCCGGGCCGGCTTCGACACGTCCGTCCGGGAGGGGGACGGCCTGCGCGTGTGGACGGCCCCCGAAGGGGTCCTGGTGGGGTGGGTCGCCCGTGAGGTGCTGCGGCCGACCGTCCAGGTGCACGGCCACGAGGAGGACCTGTCCCGGTTCACCTCCCTGGCAGGCCTGCACCAGGCGCTCCGGACGGCCCTCGGCGTGATCCTGCGGGAGGCCGGGCTGGAGGTCGCGGAGCGGGGTGAGCACCTCCTCGTCCCCGGGCCCGGGACGGCGCCGGCGGACGGCGGGGGCGGGGCCCGGGGCCGCTCAGGAACCGGCGAGGGTGTGCCGGGGAGGGACTCCGTAGGCCGCGCGGTAGGCGGCGGAGAAGCGCCCCTGGTGGTGGAAGCCCCACTGGTGGGCGATGGCCGTGACCGTGTCCTGCGGGGGGTCCGCCGCGACCAGGTCGGCGTGCGCCAGGGCGAGGCGTACGCGGCGCAGGTAGGCCATCGGGGTCGTGCCGAGGTGGCGCCGGAAGGCGTACTGGAGGGCGCGGACGGTGACACCGGCGGCAGAGGCCATCTCGGCCGGGCCGATCTCGGAAGCCGGCTGTGACTCGATGAAGGCGACGGCCCGGCGGACGGTCTCCGGCGTCGCGTCGCGGGTGTCCGCCAGGACGGGGTCGGGCCGGGCGTCGGTGGGGAAGGCGGCCAGGACGGTCGCGGCCAGCATCCTGGCGGCGGCGTCCATCAGCAGCGGCTCGCCGCCCGCGGGCAGCGACAGGACGCTCGCCTCGACGTAGTCGACGGTCCGCTTCCACTGGCCGGCCATGGCGTCCGAGACTGGGGTGAAGCGGGTGAAGCGCAACGGACGGGCCGCCGTGCCCGCCGGGCGGCCCGCGAGCTCCTCCAGCAGCGCGAGCGGCACCGTCACGGCACGCAGTTCGGCCGAGAACACCCGTCCGGCGTACGGGAGGTGGGGCTGGGCGATCACCATGACGTCACCGGGCCCGGCAGGGGTGACCTCGCCCGCGCACTCGCCGGCCATGCGGCCGCCGACCACGTGCGTGACGGCCACCGCGCCGAGGGGGCCGGTGGCGTAGGCGTACTCGGCGGCCAGGGACAGGGTGCTCAGCGACACGGGGCCGGCGTGGGTGCGGGAGTACCGGAACGCGCTGTCGCGGGCCGGGGTCTTCATGCGCAGGCTCGTCCCGTAGGCCGCCTTCAGCCAGTCCCGGGCGACGTCCACGTCGGTGGTCCGGAAGCCTGGCCCGTCCGGCGGGCCGGAGTTCGGCGGCTGGTGCATGCTGGGCTTCCTCTTCCGCGGGAGCGCGGCAGGGATGAGCGGCGCGGCCTCAGCGTAGGTCGGGAAGGGGATGTGCGGGGCGCGTTCGCGGGGTGCGGGCGGTCCGGCGCGCGGCCGTCCGGCACGGGTCCTCACGCCGTACGCGCCGTCCCTGCCGGCCGCGTGCGGCGCCCCGCCGGCCGGGGAGCACGGAGGCGGGCGCGGGGAGCGGTCCGGCGCCGGGGGCGGGTGCGCCCGGAGCGGGGTCGTTACGTCGTCTGTGCCTGCCGGTCGTCGACGGCCCCAGCATGCGCTCCTCGTAGCGGGCGAGCCCGAGGACGGCACACATCATCAGCGGCGGTACGAGCAGTGCCAAGAACAACACGGGAGGGATCCTTTGACGAGGTCTCGTGCGGCTGGGGCCGTCCACCGCTCCCCGCCGCCGGACGGGCTCACCTGTGCCGGGCGAGGCTGACCCAGAGGACGAGCACGGCGAAGGCCATCACCAGCAGGTGCAGCAGGGCGGGTCCGGTTTCCGCGGCCCAGAGCGAGGCCGCCGTTGTGTTCGATGTCATACGGACGCGGGTGCCCGCGAACGGAGAGGTGACACCCCGCGGGGCGCGGTGTTGCGTACCGCGTCGCGTACCGCGGGTTTGGCTCCAACGGATCGGCGCAGGCGGGCTTCTGACGCCCCTGTGCCGGGAGCGGGCGGTGCCGGGCCGTTTGGCGGCGGCTCGGACGGACATACGCGCCAGGAGGAATTCATGGCCAACGCATCCGACGGAGAAGAGAAGAAGGCGGGCCGGGGGGCACGACCCCTGAGGGCCGCTTCGGTGATCAGGGTCGCGATCGAGCAGCTGTCGGAGCTGCTGTCGCAGCCCGCCGAGGGGGTCAGCCGCTGCGAACGCGGCGAGGACGGCGTCTGGCACCTCGCGGTCGAGGTCCTCGAACTGGCCCGCGTTCCCGACACGATGAGCCTGCTGGCCTCGTACGAGGTCGAGCTCGACGCCGAGGGCGAGCTCGTCGGGTACCGGCGTACCAGCCGGTACGAGAGGGGCCGCGCGGACCGCCGCTGAGCCGGTGCGCTCCGCGCCGCCGTCCCCCGCTGTCCCGTCCCCGTCCCCAAGTGACGAAAGGGAACCGGAAGTTATGACTGTCATGCCTGCCCAGCCCGCTCCCGCCGCCTCGGGCGGCGGCTCCAGCGGCCTCTACGACGTACTCGAACTGGTCCTGGACCGCGGCCTGGTGATCGACGCGTTCGTACGCGTCTCCCTGGTCGGCATCGAGATCCTCAAGATCGACGTCCGTGTGGTGGTGGCGAGCGTGGACACCTATCTGCGCTTCGCGGAGGCGTGCAACCGTCTCGACCTGGAGGCCGGGCCGCGCAAGAGCCCGGGCCTGCCCGACCTCGTCGGGGAGATCACGGAGTCCGGCGCCCGTGGGAAGACGAAGGGGGCGCTGAGCGGGGCCGCGCAGACGATCTCGGACGCGTTCCACCAGGCCCGCGAGGACGCCTCGGAGGAGAAGACCGAAAGCCGGCCCCGCAGCCGGCGCACCACCACCCGCCGGGAGGAGAAGGAATGAGTACGTACGTCTACGGCATCGCCCGGGCCGGTCAGGACCTGCCCGACACCCTGGAGGGCGTGGGAGAGCCGCCACTGCCCGTGCGCACGGTGCGCGGCGGGAAGCTGGTCGCCCTGGTCAGTGACGCGCCGGCCGAGCTGAGGGCCAAGCGGCGCGATCTGCTCGCCCACCAGCGGGTGGTGATCCAGGCGGGCGGCACCGGGCCGGTACTGCCCCTGCGCTTCGGCGGGGTCTCCCCCGACGACGACACCGTCACCTCCGTGCTCGAGCGGCGTCAGGAACGCTACCTGGAGCGGCTGGCGGAACTGGAGGGCAAGGACGAGTTCAACGTGAAGGCCTCGCACGAGGAGGAGGCCGTGCTCTTCGACGTGATCGGCGCGGATCCGGAGCTGCGTGCCCTGCACCAGGCCAACCGGGCGGCGGGCGGGGGTACGCACGAACAGAAGCTGGCCTTCGGGGAGCGTGTCGCCCGGGCCGTGTCCGCGCAGGAGCGGGAGGACGCCGCCCTGGTCGAGCGGACGCTGCGCCCGTACGCGGCCGCCCTGCGGCACGGCCCGGAGGGGACGGGGTGGCTGGCGAACCTGTCGTTCCTCGTGGCCCGCGAGCGGCGGGAGCAGTTCCTGGCGGCGGTGCGCCACCTGCACGAGGAGCACGAGCGGCTGCGCGTGCAGGTGACGGGGCCGCTGCCGTCCTACAGCTTCGCGGACGCGGACTGACCATGGGTCTGCTCACGGAGGTACTGCTGCTGCCGGCCGCCCCGCTCCGCGGGACGGTCTGGGTACTGCGGCAGGTGGTCGAGGAAGCCGAGCGCCAGTACTACGACCCGGCCGTGGTCCACCGGGAGCTGGCCCGGCTGGTGGAGGCGTTCGAATCGGGCGAAGTGGACGAGACCGAGTTCGACCGCCGGGAGGACGAGCTCCTGGCACGACTGGAAGGCGGGGCGCGGACGCGATGGACGACCGAGTGACGATGGGCCTGGCCGTGGGCGCCGGCTACCTGCTCGGACGGACCAGGAAGGCCAGGCTCGCCTTCACCGTGGGAACGCTGGTGATGGGCAGGAGGCTGAAGCCGGACGCGGAGGTCCTCGCCTCCTTCCTGGCGAGCCGTCTCAAGGAGCACCCGCGGTTCGTGGAGTTGGGCGAGCAGCTGCGCGAGGACCTGCGCGAAGTCGGGTCCGCGGCGGTGGGGTTGCTGGTGGACCGGCAGCTGGAGGCCGTCGCCGACCGGCTGCACGACCGGACCCAGGACGTGCGGGAGCGGCTGGCGGGCCTGGGCCCCGCCCCGGCCGACGGCGATGACGGGGAAGGGGACGGGCCGGACGAGGCCCGTCCCGCGCGCCGGACGACCACCCGCAAGGGGGCGTCCCGGTCGGCTCCCGCCCGGAAGGCGCGCGGCGGGTCGGCGTCCGCGGGCGGGTCCGGCCGGCGTCGGCCGGCGAAGCGGGCGGCCGGCGGCGGTGAGGGGGGCGACGATGACTGAGCCGCGGTCCGGCCTCCTCGGCCGGCTCGGGGAGAGCCCCGCCGCCGACCGGGTCAGGCGGGAGCTGGAGGCCTACCTGATGACCCGCACCGAGCGGCTCCTGGCCGGCGCGGGCAGGGGCCTCGGACGCTCGGCGGCGCACCTGGACGACATCGCGTCGGGCAAGGGCCCGGGGCTGAGGTCCCTCGTCCCGCGCCGCCGCCCCGGGCGCCGGGGCGGCGGGGGGAGCGGTGGCGGGGCCGCCCTGGTCCTGGAGTCGGTCGACGTCGGCGTCGAGGCCCAGGACGCCTACGACCAGTGGACCCGCTACCGCGGCTTGCGGAAGTCCCCCGGTGGTGGCCGCACCGGGACCTTCCGGTCCCGGACGGCCCGCGTCACCGAGCGGATCCCCGGCGAGCGCATCGCGTGGACCGCTGAAGGCGCCCGCGGCACGACACGCGGGGTGGTCACCTTCCACGCCCTCGGCGACGGGCTCACCCGGGTCCTGCTGGCCGTCGAACACCACCCCCGGGGCGTGGTCGAGAGAGCGGCGCGCCTGTGCGGGGCCCCGGGCCGCCGGGTCCGTGGAGACCTCAGGGGTTACGCCCGGTTCCTCGCCCTCGAGGAAGGGGAGCCGGAAGGCCGAGGCGGCCGGACCGAGGAAGACGGGGCCGTCGCGCCCAGGGAGGAGGACGCCGTGGACCCGGCCGAGGACGCAGCCGACCGCGAGGACGGGGCGTACGCCGCTGCGGAGGAACCGTCCGACGGTGACTACGCCTTCGAGGACGGCGAGTTCGAGGACGACGAGGAGTACGAGGAGTACGAGGAGGAGTACGGGCCGGATGACCAGGTCGAGGCCCACGACGAGGAGGCCGAGCCCGCGCCGGCATACGCGGGCCGCCGCGAGGGGGCCCGCCGGTCATGACGACGCCCTCCGGCCTGCCGCGTACGTACGACAGCGGACCCAGCGCCAATCTCGCCGACATCCTCGAACGAGTCCTGGACAAGGGGATCGTCATCGCCGGCGACATCCGCATCAACCTCCTCGACATCGAACTGCTCACCATCAAGCTGCGTCTCGTCGTGGCCTCGGTGGAGCGGGCCAAGGAGATGGGGATCGACTGGTGGGAGCAGGATCCCGCCCTCTCCTCCGCGGCACGCGGGCGCGAGCTCGGACGGGAGAACGAGGAGCTGCGCCGGCGCGTGGCGGAGCTGGAAGAGCGTCAGGAGCGGGCATGAGCGAGCCGGAACTCTTCTACGTGTACACCGTCGTGGAGTCGGGCCCGGGGCCGGGAGCCCCGGATTCCCTGGCCTCCTGCGGCCCCGACGGCTCCAGTCTCAGGGTCGTCGACGACGGCGTGCTGGCCGCGGTGGTCGCCCCGGTCGACCCCGCCGAGTTCGGCGAGACCCCGCTGCGCCGGCGGCTGGAGGACCTGGACTGGCTGTCGGCGCTGGCCCGGCGGCACCACCGGGTGGTCGCCGACGTCGGCCGCTCCCTCACCACGGTTCCGCTGAGGCTGGCCACGGTGTGCCGCGGGGAGGAGGGAGTGCGCAGGCTCCTGGCCGAGGGGCGGGACCGGCTGTCGTGCGCCCTGGAACGGCTGGCGGACACCGAGGAGTGGGGCGTGAAGCTGTACGCGGCGCACTCCCCCGCGCCGACGACGGCCGGGGCCTCCCGCTCCCCCGCCGAGGGCGGTCCCGGTACGTCGGCGGACCCGTCCGCCGCCGGGCCGGGAACGGGGCGGGGCTATCTCCAGCGGCGCCTCGTCGACCGCCGGCGCCGCGAGGAACGCGCGGGCCTGGCCGCCGGAACGGCCGAGCGGGTGCACCGGCGGCTGGCCGAAAGGGCGAGCGAATCGGTCCTGCACCCCCCGCAGCAGGCCGGACTCTCCGGGGTGCGGGACGCGAATGTCCTGAACGCCGCGTACCTCGTGCCCCGAGAGGCCCGGGAGGCCTTCCTCGACGCCGTCCCCGGCCCTTCGGACCTCCCGTCCGGGATCCGCGGCGAGGTCACGGGACCTTGGGTCCCCTACTCCTTCACCCAGACGGCCGCCGAACGGCGCGGGCGGGAGCGGTGACCGGCGAGGAGGTCGCGCTCGTGGACCTGCTGGACCGGCTGCTGGCCGGAGGGGTGGTCCTGGCCGGCGACATCACCTTGGGCATCGCCGGCATCGACCTCGTCCGCGTCGACCTCAAAGCCCTCATCAGCTCGGTGAACGACGCCGTGCCCTCCCCCTGGAAGCAGGTGAGCCCGTGAGCACGCCCCGACGAGTGGAGCTCGACCCCGATACCGTCGAACGCGAGCTGGGCCGCCTCGTGCTGACCGTGATCGAGCTCCTGCGGCAGCTCATGGAGCGCCAGGCGCTGCGGCGCGTCGAGGCCGGCGACCTGACCGAGGACCAGGAAGAACGGCTCGGGCAGACCCTCATGCTGCTCGAAGACCGCATGGATCTCCTGCGGACGCGCTTCGGACTGGCTCCCGAGGACCTCAACATCGACCTCGGCCCTCTGGGCAAACTGCTGTGAGACGAACGGGGGAATGGTAGGACAATGTTTATGCATATCATCTCGGAGTCTTTTGCTTAACCGAGACTTTTCACGTCGTGTCCGGCCCTTCGGGGGCGGACACGTCGTGCAAAATGGGCGGTCGTCGGGAGCCAATACGCAGTCACCGAGAACAGTCGCCATCACGGCCCTGTCCTGTATCTGAATGCGGAGGTATCACGATTGCCGAAAACAAAAAATTGCTGGAAGAGCCATCGCTCCCCCGTTTTTCTCCTCGCGATCTCCGTGGCCGCGATGTTCGCGCCCGCCAGCCCGGCCCAGGCCGCATCCCTCTACGGCATAAAGGCCGTCAAAATCGCGGCTTCCAAAGAAGGCTCCCCCTACGTGTACGGCGCCACCGGCCCGAGGGAATTCGACTGTTCGGGCCTCACCCTCTACGCGTTCCGGAAGGCCGGCCGACGCCTTCCCCGTACCGCCGAAGCCCAGTACGAGAACACGCTCCACATCCCGCGCACCCAGCGCGCCCCCGGCGACCTCGTCTTCTTCCCCTACGGGAGAACCATCGGCCACGTCGGCATCTACGCGGGCCACAACAAGATCTGGCACGCGCCCAAGCCCGGCACCCGCGTCCGGCTCGAACGGATCTGGACCGGCAAGGTCCGCTACGCCCGGGCCAATTGAACCCGGCACCCGGCCCTCACCGCCGCCTGCGCCCGACACCGACTCAAAGAGCGCACTTTCGGCCAAGAAAAAGAACAAGCGGGCAAGAATACCCGACCGGACGGACAATCCGTCCGCCTCCCGGGGTGAATCACCTGTCCGCACCTGCCGGCCAATGATCACCGGCCATCTGTTTCCGCGGCGAGCTCACCGACGACGGATCGCCGCGTGGCATTCTCCTTCCCGACGACTGCGTTCTCCACACCCCGGAGAAGGGGAGAATGCGCACCGGAAACAGCGTCATGCCGTGACGAGACCCGCCTCGTAGGCGAAGACGACGGCCTGGGCTCGGCTGGTGAGGGCCAGTTTGCTCATGCACCGGTGGACGTGCGTCTTGATGGTCGCCGGACTGAGTACGAGCCGTCCGGCGATGTCTGTGTTGGACAGGCCCCTGCCGACCAGGGTCAGGATCTCGATCTCGCGCGGGGTCAGAGCGTCGAGTCCGGGGCGCGGGCGGCCGCCGCGTCCCGGGCCGGCCCCGCAGGCCTTCATGAGTTCGGTGAGGGCGGCGGGGCTCAGCAGCACGTCTCCGGCGTGGACGGTGTGGATGGCCGCCAGGAGCCGCTGCGGCGGGGTGTTCTTCAGGAGGTACCCGCTGGCTCCGGCGCGGAGCGCTTCGTAGACGTACACGTCCAGGTCGAAGGTGGTGAGCATGATGACCCGGGGGTTCGGCACGGGCGTCTGCCCGACAAGGGCGCGGGTCGCCGCGATGCCTCCCATGCCGGGCATGCGGATGTCCATGAGGACCACGTCCGGACGGAGTTCGGCGGACAGCCTCACGGCCTCCTCGCCGCTTTCGGCCTCGGCGACGACCTCGATGTCCGGGGCCGCCCGGAGCAGCGCGGCGAGCCCTGAGCGGACGAGGATCTGGTCGTCCGTCACGAGAACCTTCGGCATGATGGACGCACTCCCCCGGACGACGGCTCTCCTCGCGGCCGATCGGTCGTCAGGGCTCCGGTACGGGCATGACGAGATCGACTTCGAATCCCCCTTGTGAGCGGGCCCCGGCCGTGACGGTGCCCCCGTAGATTGTCGCCCGTTCCCGCATGCCCAGCAAGCCGTGACCTGGGCCGTCCCGCTCCTCGGTCCGGGGCCGGGCGGGCCCGTCGTCGGTGACGCGGACGCGGATGGAGCCGCGGCCGCGCGAGAGGGACACGGTGGCCGTGGCGGTGGGCGCGTGCTTGAGCACGTTGGTCAGCGCTTCCTGGACGACGCGGTATACGCACATGTCCAGGCCGGCGGGCAGCGGTTCGGCGAGTCCTCCGGTGATCCGGACGGGAACGCCCGCTGCCCGGACCCGGTCGGCGAGTTCCTCCAGACGTGCCAGGCCCGGGGGCGTACCGTCCGCGTCGGGGAGGGTGCCGGTGCGGTCGTACGCCGTGTGCTGGACGCCGTGTCTCAGGACGGCGAGCATCCGGCGCATCTCCTCGCCGGCGTCACGGGCACTGCCGGAGATGACGCCGACGGCCTGGTGCGCGGTCGCGGGGTCCGTGGTGAAGACGTAGTCGGCCAGTCCCGCCTGGATCGAGATGACGGAGACGTGGTGGGCGATGACGTCGTGGAGTTCGCGGGCGATCCGCATGCACTCGTCGGAGACGGCCCTGCGCGTCCGCTCCTCCTGCTCGCGGCGCAGCTGCTCCGTCAGGGCGGCCAGGCGGCGGCCGCGTTCGGCGAAGCGCCGCGATACGTCACCGGTCACCCAGGTGACGGCGGCTGTGGCCGTGACGAACGCGACGCTCAGCATGCCGATGCCGGGCTCGGCCAGTCTGGTCCCCCACAGCAGGACCAGCCAGGTCGTGACGGTGCAGGGCACGGACACGGTGCGCGGACGGTGGGCGGCGACGGTGTAGTTGGCCAGGGCCAGACCGCACACCGCGACCGGGTGGTAGTAGGCCAGGGTGAAGTAGACCAGTACGGCCGCGGCGGTGGTGGCGAGGATCAGGAGGGGTGCGCGGCGGCGTACGGCCAGCGGAAGGTACACGGCCGCGATCAAGGCGTAGGCCAGGGCGTCGGGGGTGCGCCAATAGTGGTGCGGGTCGGGCCAGTTGTGGAGCATCGATGCCGATATCGCCAGTGACCCGAACGCGTAGACCGTGTCGGCCACCTGTGGGAGCACCGCGCGTACGGTTCCCCACCGCCCTCCCCGAAATGCCATGGCGAGAGCCTAGACGGCCTGGTCCGGACACTCGTACAACCAGGGTGGTACATCGTCTACCCCACTGGTGGCAGCGGATGATCAACCCCTGGTGGGGCGCGCCCGGGGGCCGCCGTGCGCCAAGCTTTCGGAAGGTCGTCGCAAGCGTGTGAAGGCACTATCGGGGGTTCACCATGGGAGCTGCTCGCAGCAGATCGAAGCGTTGTGTCATCGGGGTCGCGGCGGTCGCCGCGCTCCTGTCGTCCACGGCCTGTGAGGCGGCCGGCGGCACCGGCCCGGGGAGGGCCTCCGCCACTCCGTCCGGTTCCCCGAGCACTACCGCTTCCCCCGCCCCCGGCGGGACTTCCGGCCCGCCGAGTGCGCCCGGCTCCCCGTCCGCCACACCGAGCACGCCCGGCACGCCCACCAGTGCGCAGGGCTCGCCGGCGCCCGGCAAGTCCGGCGGGCCGGGGACCGGGAGCGATGCGGGGGACGGGAAGGGCACGGCCGCGGCCTGCACCGACGCGCACGTCTCGATCACCGGGGCGTTCGAGCGGCAGGACAGCGAGCAGAACCTGTTCCTGACGGCGGTCAACACGGGCGCCAAGCCGTGCACGCTCTACTTCTATCCGATCGTGCGCTTCCGTTCCGCCGACGAGGTCCCGCCTCCGCCGATGGAGTCGCCGGCTCGCGCGCTCGCCACGATCAAGCCGGGCGAGAAGGCGTACGCGGGGGTGCGCCTCTTCCGGGCCGGCGAGCAGACCAGCACCGTGACGTCGCTGACCGTCGCGTTCCACAGCCGTACCGCCAATGACGAGGTGGGCGGGGCGGCCGGCATCCCGCTCCCCCACGGCTTCCTGAACATCGACTCCAAGCCCATGGTCACGTTCTGGAACCTCGACGCCGCCGCGGTCAAGAACTTCACGTTCAAGGCCCGTTGACGGCCGGCCGCCCGGCACGCGCCCCGCGGGACGGGGGTTCACGGGGCGCGTGTCGGGGAGGCCTTCGGTACGGGGAGTGATGGGAACACTCCAAGATCGACTCGTGATCGTTGTCCCCTGGCACGGCTGCGGCCCGTGAGGGTGCCGGCGCAGACTTGCAGGCAGCGGCGGCCGGTTGACCGCCGCGTCCTCCTCCCGGCCGACCCAGGGACTGCCTTCGTGAACGAGCGCGTTCTGACCCCCCGCAACCGCGGATTCCTCTTCCTCGACTCCCACCCGGCGGGCTGCCGCCAGGTGGTGACCGACATGTGGCGGGCGTGCCCCGCTCCCGCGGCGGTGCCGCAGGACCCCGGGCCGGTGGCGCTCGTCATCGGTTCCTCCGCCGGGTACGGCCTCGCCGCCACCCTCGCCGGGCTCAAGCGCGCCGGCATCCGCGGGATCGCGGTCTCCTTCGAGAAGGCACCCACCGAGCGGCGTACCGCCACGGCCGGCTGGTACCGCACCGCGGCCACCGCCGACCTCGCCCGCAGCGCCGGGCGGGACCTGGTCTTCCTCAACGGCGACGCGTTCTCGGACGCGATGAAGGACCAGGTCGCCGACCTCATCGAGCAGCGCTTCGGCGGCCGCCTGGACTACCTGGTGTACTCGGTGGCCGCGCCCCGCCGCACCGACCCCGACACCGGCACCACCTACGCCTCCGTCCTCAGGCCGATCGGCCGGCCGAACCGCACCAAGACCCTGGTCTTCGACGACCGGGGCGCTCCCGAGGTCCGCGAGGTCGAGACCGGTCCGGCCGGCGGCGACGACGTCGAACAGACCGTGGCCGTGATGGGCGGCGCGGACTGGGAACGCTGGATCGACCACCTCGCCGGCCGGGGTCTGCTCGCCGAGGGCTTCGCCACCGCCGCGCTGTCGTACATCGGTTCGCCGCTGACGGCGGCGATCTACCGGCAGGGCACCATCGGCGCGGCCAAGGCCCACCTCGAGGCCACCGCCCGCACCCTCGACCAGCGCCTCGGCAAGACGGTGGGCGGCCGGGCCGTGACCTCCGTCAACGGCGCCGCCGTCACACAGTCCTCGACCGCCATCCCCGGCATCGCCCTGTACACCGGTCTGCTGCGCGGCGTGCTCGGCGAGGGCCTCGTGCCGCCGGTCCATCAGCTCGCCGGCCTGTGGGACCAGCTCACCGGCGCGGCCCCGAGCGTCCAGGACGAGGAAGGCCGGATCCGGCTGGACACCTGGGAGCTCGCCGACGACGTCCAGGCGGCCGTCGCCGAACGCTGGGAGGCCGCCACGACCGGCACCATCGCGGGTCTCGCCGACCTCGACTGGTTCCGTGCCGAAGTCCGGCGCCTGTACGGGTTCTCCGTCCCGGGCGTCGACTACACCGCGCCGGTGGCCACGGACGTCCCGTGGCCCGCTCCCGGATCCTGACCGGGATCAGTCACCGCCTCCGCCGCCCCCTCCACCGCCTCCGCAGGACGAGCCGCACGAGGATCCGCCGCCGCAGGAGTCACCACCGCCGTCGCCCCACCGGGTCTTGCGCCGCCGCGGGCGCCCCCACAGCAGCTTGAAGGACACCACGAGGATCACCACCGCCATGGTCAGGACCACTTCCATACCGTTCCCTCATTCCTCTGCGTTCCGCTGGTGCGGGCACGATGCCCTGACCTGGGGGGCACCCAACCCCGGATTGAGCGAACTCAGAGGTTCGACCGGCCGACGCGGTGGGCCTCGGCAACGAGTCCGGCAGGCAGATCCGGCCCCGCGCACGCGTAGTCGATGAGCAGCTGCCGGTACGTCGTGTTCGTGAGCTCCGGCGCCAGGGCGATCAGGGCCCTCAGGTCATCGGGCGAGCCGGCAAGGCGCGTGCGGTAGGCGGCGCGAGCCGCGCGCGGGGTGACTTCGTGCGGTCCGTGTTCCAGGCCCTGTTCAACGAGGCTCACGGCTGCGGCGAAGTCGCCCTGCTCGGCACGCACGTCCGCCAGGTCCAGGTAGAGGGACCAGTTGGCGCGGTCCAGGAGCAGGGCGGCTTCGAAGGCCGCAGCGGCCTGACGCAGGTCGCCCCTCGCTCGCCAGGTGGCCGCTCGTGCGACTGCGGTCCACATGACCGGGTCGACGGCATCGGCGCGGTCGCACAGGGCGAGGGCCAGGTCGTACCGGCCGCAGGCCCGGGGCAGCCGGGCCATGGCGGCCAGCGACTCGGGCACGGGATTCCGTTCGGACACCACGTCGAGGGCGTGGAACCAGGGCTCGAACCGCTCCCGCATCTCGTCGGAGTCCAGGTCGTGGCCGTAGTCCAACGCCCGCAGACACGCCTCGGCCAGCGCCGGGGCACCCACCGCGCCGAGGAAGCGAGCATCGCCGAACCAGGGTGCGGCGCCCCACGCCACGTCGGGCCGCACACCCGTGACCGAGCCGAGGGCCATTGCCGCGTCGTCCATGTCCCCTTCAAGGAACAAGAAGTACGCCTGCGCCGGCACGGCACCCAAGGAGCCGGCCCCTTCGAGACCCTCCTCCAGTTCCGAGCGCCGGTCCCGCCACAACTCGGCGAGCGCCGCATAGGGCTCGGGAGCCGCCGGTGCCGAGGCCATGGCCCCGGCCAAAAACTGGACGGCACCCACCGGGCTTCCGCCGCAGTGCGCCATCACACCGGCGAGACCGACGGCCGCCGCCACTGACTGATTCGACATCGCCAGAGAATACCCCTGGCCAAAGTTTCGGACGCCGGCACCTCTGAGCGAATGGATGTCACCGCGGAGGCCGTCCCTCGGTCTCCGCGGTGACGGTGCCCCATTCGCGCGGAAGCGCGGTGAAGTCCCCGAAGGTGTCGGGGCGGCCCGCCCAGCCCTCGCATTCGGCGGCGAACGGTTCGCGCAGCTCCTCGAGGCGGGATTCCACCTGTGCCCACGCGCGGGCCTGGCCCGGCAGGGCCTCGGCCGGGCATACGAGAAGGAGCGACGGGCGCCGGCGGCCGGCGGCCGGCGGCATAAGCATGCCCGGTGCGGGAATCCGAGGCGTGTTCTTACGGGCACCTGATCGTTGGCTTGGGGGCGGGGCACACGTGGGTGCCCCCGCTCTTTCGTACAGGTGGGTCAGGGAGGAGCAGTGATGGGGAGTCAGGATTTTCTGACGGCGAAGATCGAGCAGGGTTTCGACCAGCTCGATGCGAACGGCGACGGGGTGCTCACCGAGGACGACCACAGGGAGATGGGCCGCCGGGTGGCGGCCTCCCTCGGCAATGCGGAGGGTTCCCCCGCGGAGGAACGGATCGTCGCCGCCTATCTGGGGATCTGGCGGGAGGTGCACCTGCCGTTCGTCCCGGTCGGCGGCGAGGGAATCACCAAGGACCAGTTCGTCACGTCGACCCGGACGCTGGCGGAGAACCCGGAGGCGGCGGAGGCCGCCCTGGGCGGGATCGCCGAAACCTACCTGGACATCGCCGACATCGATCGCGACGGCCGGATCAGCCCCGAGGAGTTCTTCGCGTTCCAGCGGGGGCACTTCCCCGGCTTCACTCGGGAACGAGCAGCCGAGGCGTTCGCCCACCTCGATGCTGACGGCGACGGAACACTGTCGGCGAAGGAGTTCACCAGCGCGGTCGTCGAGTTCTGGACCAGTCCCCGCACCGACGCCGCCGGGAACTGGTGGATGGGGCACCTGGACTTCCCGCGTTCCTGAGCCGTGCGGCCCTGCAGGGGCCCGGGGCTGACCCGAGCGGAACCCCTGCAGGTGCCATGCGGCCGGTCACCCGGACGCTTCCCGGGCGGCCGTGACCAAAAGCCCGGAGCGGGGCATCAGAACGCGAAGACGGCATTGCCGTTGAGGGTCGCGTTCATGGTGCAGGCGTTGGAGAAGGTGTGCTTCCAGGTGACGCGGCTGCCCTGCCAGACGCCCTCCGCGGTGACGGTGACCGGCGCGTAGTGCATCGGGCAGGCGCGGTCGGTGTCGGGGGCGGCGAGCAGGCGGTCGAAGGTGCCGCCGGTGGAGTTGAGGGCGGTGCACGCGGCCTTGGGGTCGGGGTGGGTGCCCTGGGCCGACGGCATACAGCTGAGGGTGGCGGCGCGCAGGACGGTGCCGGCGTTGGCGTCGTCGCCCTGGGTGACGGAGAAGACCAGCGCGGACGGCGCGTACAGGCTGGTGGGCTTGGCCTCCGCCATACCGGTGGCACCCGCCAGGCAAAGGAGGGCGGCGGAGGAGACGGCTGCGAAGCGGTAGCGCACGACAAGACTCACTTTCGATCCGAAGGTTGAGCGCGACAATTACTTTCGTTGTCGGGCTCCGTTGTGGTCGAGTCTGTCGGTTGTGAAGGTGACATGCATATCGACGGCCGATTTACGGACAGCAGGTTCGAATACCGGATAACGAATGGGCGTTCGGGCAGCTCAAGCGGTGTGCGCCGCTCCGTGTCCGGGCGGAAACGGGGGGTGAGGAGCGGGGGTTCCGGCGGAACGCGGGTCGCTGACCTGCTGCCGAGCGGCCCGCGTTCACCTGAAGGCCACTCAGCTTGTCCGGATCGGTGCGGTTTTCCCGCTCTCGAACCTCGTCGGGGCCGGAGAGTCGGTCCAGTCGTCGTCCTTGACCTGGAGCGTCGGGGAGGCGCCCGCGGCGAGGATGCCCAGGACCAGGATCAGTACGACCAGCACCTTCGCCGGCGTACCGAGGACCAGCGGGCGGGTGCCGGAGGCGATGGCCTCGGCGGGACGGGCGGCGGCGGGCGGCCCGTCGCCGAACAGGCGCTTGGGGTAGGCCGGGGTCAGCATCATCGCGTACGCCTGGTAGCGCATCCGGAACCGCGCGACCGCCGCGGCGGCGCCGAAGACGGCGGTGGGCATCCGCCCGAGCACGAGGGTGACCAGCCAGAACACCCAGCCGATGGCGGCCCAGCCGTACTGCAGGAGGCTGGTCACGATCATCGCCGGGATCATCAGGACGAGGCGGAACAGTACGGCCGGCCGGTTCAGTTCGCCGGGGCGCAGCTCGATCCTGACCGGATGGCCGGGCGCGTCGAAGGAGAACGGCGGGTACCGGTCCACCAGCAGCATCGCACTGGCGGTCACGCGGGTCTCGTACGCCAGGAAGGAACCGAGGAAGCGGGCGATGCCGTCGGGCAGGCGGCCCTGGACCAGCGCGGCGAACCATCCGGCGATCGTCACGAAGAAGGCGGCGATGCCGAGGAGGGCCGTGACGATCAGCTGCGGCAGCAGCAACAGCAGCCGGAGCAGGACCGTCCAGCGCCGCTGCCGGCCCGGCGGCGGGATGTCGAGTTCCGGCAGGTGCTCGCCCCCGGGGTGGCCGGCGTCCGGCGGGCGGGGGATCCAGCCTGTGGTCACGGGGCGCTCCTGCCGTCGGTCGGGGCGCGCGGGCCGGGCCCGCCGGGGGTCCGCCCGGGTCGGCCGGATACGGAAAGGCGGGTTCCGCGCTGTGCCCTGTCAGGGGTACCGCGCGGAACCCGCCTTTCCAAGGATCCCGGCTGCGGCCTGCCGCCCGTTGCCCTGAAGGGACCCACGGCCGGCGGGCCGGGCCCGTCTCAGGCCGTGGCGGACGGCGTGGGCTCGGCGGCAGCGGGCGACTCCGGGGTCTCCTCGGGGGAGGCCGCAGCGGCGTCGGGCCACGGGATGCGGTGCAGGCCACGGAGGTCGTAGAGCCGGGTCACGGCGAAGCCGAAGGCCAGCGCGGCGACGAGGGCGATGCCCATCGCGGTCCACGCGCGGGTCAGGCCCGCGTCGGCCTGGGCTCCGTAGTACAGCAGGGAGCGCAGGCCCTCGGTGATCTGGCGCAGCGGCTCGAACTCGGCGAGGGCCCGGAAGAACCCGGGCAGCGCCTGGACGGGCACCGTGGCGCCCGAGGAGGGGACGGCCATCGCGATGAAGACGATGGTGGCCAGCAGCATGCCGGGGGTGCCGAACGCGGCGAACAGGGCGAGGCCGCCGATGCCGACGACGGCGATGGTGGCGACCGAGTAGAGCCACAGCAGGCCGAGGTGGGAGGCGTCCATGTCCAGGATGGCGACGGTGGCGACCTCGACCAGGGTGCCCATGACCAGGGACATGCCGAGCATGAGCGCCACGGCGACGGCCAGGGTGCGGACGCGGGTGGTGTGCTGGACGGGTTCGCGCTTGCGGACCGGGCCGTAGTCGGTGTGCAGGTAGCCGAGGGCCGTGTCTACCTGGGAGTTGACGAGGTTGGCGCCGAGCATGCCGCAGACGACCAGGACCAGGGCGTAGTAGAAGGCGCTCAGGCCCATGGCGCTGCGCGAGCCCACGGGGTGGCCGTCGGCGACGGTCACCGTCACCGGGTCGGTCAGCTGGAGCTGCGCGGCCGTCGGCAGCGGGGTCTTCTGGGCGGCGGCCTGCTTGAGGAGTTCCTGGCCGAGCTGCGCCGAGGCCGCGTGGGCGGCCTTCTGGGCGGCCTGGGAGGACATGGAGGAACCTATGCTGCCGGCGGCCTGGTTGGTCAGCACCGTCAGCGTCGGCGGCGCGGCCTTGCCCTGGGCCGGGGGCTGGGGGGCGGCGAGCGCGGTCATCGTGGCCGAGAAGTCGCGCGGGATGACCAGGGCGCCGAACACCTTGCCGCTGCCCAGTCGCCTGTCGGCCTCCTCACGGCTGACGAGCTGCCAGTCGATGCTCTTGTCACCCTTGGCGGCCTTCTCGACGCCCTCGACGACCTGCTGGCCGAGGTTGACGCGGCGGCCGCCCGCGTCGGCGCCGGCGTCGGCGTTGACCAGGGCCACGGGCAGGTCGCGCAGGTTTCCTCTCGGGTCGACGTTGCCGCCCACGTAGAGCAGGGCGAACAACATCGAGACCACTGCGGCGATGAGTCCCGTACCGATCCACAGCTGGGGTCGGCGGAGCACGGAGGGTGGCGTGGGGTGAGGCATCGATTCTCCGGTGCGGCTGCGATTCCTGAGCTGGATACTTATGGTATCCAGGTACTGGATACTGGCAGTATCTTGTTGTGGTGTCCAATCGCCGATGACGTGTACCGACCGCACGGGACCGCAGGTCAGGAGGGAACCCGCATGAAGATCTCGGAGCTCAGCCGGGTCACCGGCGTGCCGGTCGCCAGCATCAAGTACTTCCGGCGGCAGGGCCTGCTCCCGGCGGGACGGGCGACCGCCGCGACCCTCGCGGAGTACGGGGAGGAGCACGCGCAGCGGCTGCGGCTGATCAAGGCCCTGACCACGCTCGGCGGCCTGTCCATCGCCGCCACCCGCGACGTGCTCGGGGCCGTCGACCAGGCCCACAGCACCGAGGGCGCGCTCGGCGCGATCAGCTACGCGCTCCCGGTGCCGGTGGCCGCCCAGGGCCCCGAGGGCGGCGCGGAGGAGACCGAGGCCGAGGAGGCCGCCGGAGCGGAGGTGTCGGAGCTGCTCGCGGCCCTGGACTGGCGGGCGCCGGCCACCTCGCCCCACGTGCAGGGGCTGACGGCCGCGCTCAAGGAGCTGCGCCGGCTCGACGCCCAGTACGCCCCGGGCGAGCTGGCCGCGTACGCCCGGCTCGCCGAGGCGGTGGCCCGGCTGGACCTGGAGCGCGCCGCCTGCCTCGACGATCCGGTGGCCCTGGCGGAGCGGGCCGTCATCGTCTTCGCGATCTGCGCCCCCGTCTTCGAGCTGCTGCGCCGCCTCGCCCAGGAGGACCAGGTCCGGCGCCGCGTCCCGGACGACGGCGCCGGCTGGACGGGGCCGCGCTAGGCCGTTTCTTCCGGAGCTTGCTCCCCCGGCTACCGCTGGGAGGTACCCCCAGACCCGCGGCGCCCGGCAAGATCCGGAAGAGACGACCTAGGGGGTCACGGTGCCGCCGTGGCGGTGGGCGTGGAGTTTCCGGCCAGGGCCTTGGTGACGGTCGCCGTGCTGAGCCTGGTGACCCGCACCAGCTCGTCACGGTCGACACCGCGGCGGTTCGCCGCCCGCATCGCCGCATTCCGCAGGGCCACGTCGGGACGGAAGCGGTGCCTGGCGAACCTGTGCTGTACGACTCCGGCGAACCGGGTCAGGAGCCGGCCCTGCCAGGCGGTGATGAGCTGCTTGCTCGGGGTGGAGAGGGGTGTTGCCGGTGTTCCCAACGGGCGTCCCTTCGGTCGACGTCTGCCCTGTCGACGGTGACGGCAGCACCGCCCCGAGGCCAGAGCACGAACGAGCCACCTTCGGTGGGGCGGGAGGAGCCCAGGGGGAACGGCTCGACCCACGGGGCGCACAGCACCGCCGTTCGCCACGCGGAGCGTGGCTCAACGGCGGCGCCGATGCGGGCACCCGGCCCGGGGGCCCGCATGGGCGACCACGAGACCCGGTCGTACCGACGGGTGCGCGGCGGTGCCGCCGGGCCCTGTCGGGGTGGGCCGGCGGCACCTGGTGGGGTGACGTCGGGGTCAGATGGTGACGCAGATGCCGTCCTCGATGCTGCGGCCGTCACGCTCCAGGCCGCCGCAGACGAGCTTCGCTTCCGCCTGCTCGTAACCCACCGTCCAGCGGTGCGAGGCGGCGTTCACCCTCGGGCCGTGGAAGTTGCCCCAGTAGGAGCGGAGCGTGCCCGGCAGGCCGTCCTTGGTCTGGACGGTGATGTCCTGGACGAAGCGGTTGTGGTGGGCGGTCATCACGCAGATGTACTTCCCGCACTGGCTGTCGACGCCGCTGGGGCGGGCGTCGGCGGGGGCACCGGCGGTGAGAGCCAGGGCGAAGCCGGTTGCCAGGGTCGCGGCGAGGTACCGCAGGCGGTTGTTCATGGAAAAGGCCGTCTCTCTATCGCTACTCGGGGAAACGCCGTCAGGCGGCGGTGACAGCCGCGCCCGAAGGGGGCACGTACGTGATCACGATCCGGTTGTAACGACCCGCGGCCCGCCCGGGACAGGGCTCGGGCGGTAACTCACCCGCGTGGACTAGCGCGTTCACCTGGTGAAACGCCACTGCACCGGCGGGGCGGGACGGCCGGCAGGCGGCTGCGGGACGTGCGGCTGGGGCGGGGCCGTCTCTACGAGCTGACGCCGGCGGCCGCGGCCTGCTGCTCGACCAGACCGGCCGGCTCTCGGCGGAGGGCTGGACGGACCGGGTCGACCACGTCGTCGACGTCAGCGCAGAACTGGACGTGCCCGCGGTGCTGCTGCGCCCGGACGGCCATGTCGCGTGGGCCGGCGAGGACCAGCAGGACCTGCTCGGGGCGCTGCCGAAGTGGTTCGGGGCCGCCGCCGGCTGAGGATCCTGTCGGTCCTGACCGGACCCGCCGCCGACGACCGCCTGGACCGGCAGCGGAACGATCAACGCGAGGGTGGCGGAGTCGTTCCCGTCGCCCGCCGACATCCTGAGCCTGGTCTGGTGGCGAAGGGCCGCAGTTGACCTGGCTGCTCGCGACGCTCCGGCAGCCGGACCCGGAACGGTCCCGGCGGCGTCGAGGATCGACATCTCAGGGGCGTTGCCGACGGCGAAGACCTCGTTGGCGGCCGCGGGCAGCGCGGCCCAGTGGACCTCGGACCCCGCGCGCTGCGCGAGGAGGGGGGCCGCGGCGGCCGGACCCGCGGCCGGCACTACGGGGCCGCTCCGGACCGAGGCGACCCCTGTCAACGGGTCGGTTCCGAGGGGCTGCTGGCGCGTGGCGGGAAAGGGATCACGGCGCCGCCCGGCGGGGCGGCCGGTCCCTATGCTGGCGGACATGATCGACATACCTCTCTCGGCGCTCGAAGTCGCGATGGTCCAGACCGGCACCCGGGCGGTGGACACCCTGCGGGACACCGCGGCCTTCGCGCAGGAGCTGGAACGGCTCGGCTACCACCGGATCTGGTACGCCGAGCACCACCACTCCCCCGCGATCGGCGCCTTCCCGCCGGTCGTGCTGACCGCCCACGCCGCGGCCTCCACCTCGGCCGTCCGTCTCGGTTCGGGAGGCGTGCTGGCCCCCAACCACGCGCCCATCACGGTCGCGGAGCAGTTCGGGACGCTGGCCGCGCTGCACGAGGACCGCATCGACCTGGGCATCGGCCGCGGCCCCGGCACCTTCGACGAAGGGATCGCACGGGCCCTGCGCCGGGGAGCCGGGCCGACGACGGACGCGGAGTACCGCGAGGACGTGGCCTCGATCCTGTCCCTGCTGGTCGACGAGGTCGCCCTCGGGCCGCTGCCCGAACCGTGGCTGCTGGCCTCCAGCACCGCGGGGGCGGCTCTGGCCGGGAAGCTCGGGCTGCCGGTGGCCGTCGCCCACCACATCCGGCCGGAGAACACCCGCGCGGTCCTGGACCACTACCGGACGGCGTTCACCCCTTCGCGCTGGTGCGCCCGGCCCCGGGTGCTGCTGTGCGTGGAGACGGTGTGCGCCGAGACGGAGGAGGAGGCCCTGTGGCGGGGCGGGCCGATGAACGTCGTCAAGGCCGGGCTCCTCAAGGGGGTCAGCGACATGCCCTTCCCCACCCCGGCGGAGGCGGCCGCCCACCCCTTCACGGAGGAGGAGCGGCAGGCCCTGGCCGGCTTCCGCGCGCAGCAGGCCGTCGGCAGCCCCGACACCGTCGTCCGGCGCCTCGCGCAGCTGGCCGACGAGACCGGCGCGGACGAGCTGATGCTGACCACGCCCGTCCACGACTTCCGCGACCGCGTCCGCTCGTACGAGCTGATCAGGAAGCACTTGGGGTGACCGCGGCCGGGCGGGCCGGTCCGGGGGCACCCGGATCGGCCCGCCCGCCCGTTACTTCCCCAGCGCCCGGACCGCCCGGCGCTCCAGGTCCACGCAGCGGTCCACGCGCTCCGCGCAGGCGTCGAAGAGCTCCCGCCGCTCCTGCGCACCGGCCTCCGGGTCGGCGTCGCGGGCCAGCATGGCCAGCTGCGACCAGTGGCCGGCGGACTCCCGGAAGAGCCCGGCGGCCTCCGGGCGTCCGACGAGGTCGAGGAAGTCGGCGTACAGCGGCCGGGTCGCGCCCGGAGCGGTCCACTCCTCCTCCAGGCACGCGTACAGCCGCCCGGTGCCGGCGCGCAGGGCCTCGGGCGAGCTGCCGAAGCGCCGTTCCCAGCCCTTGGCCGTAGTGCGGTCGCGCAGCTGGGCGGCGAGCTTCTCCATGCCGGTGAAGCCGAAGTTCACGTCGAAGGCGTTGCCCAGCACCGGCCCGGTGAGGTGCGTGACGGTGGAGGCGATCGCCCCCTCCACGTCCGGCTCCCCCTCGGCGGGTCCGGTGGGCACGATCAGCTGGTGGCGGCCCTTGCGGTGCGCGGTCCAGGCGGCGCCGAACTCCTCGCGATCGATCCGGTAGGGCGTCTCGGCGCCGTCCTCGATCAGCAGGTCGTCACCGTCGTAGCCGGCGATGACGACGGTGTACGGGTCGGTTCCCGTCATCTGGGCGTCCGGGTCGGCCGCGTGCCAGGGCAGGGAGGAGCGGTCGACCACGCACAAGGCGGGCTGTCCCGCGTCCAGCGCCGCGCGGACCCGGCCCCAGCGGGGGTTCATCGCGCGGGTGGCCTCGTACGGGACCCCGAGGCGGCCGAGCGCGACCTGCACCCAGGGCTCGGGGTGGGCCTGGGCCACGATCGTGAGGATCGGCAGGCGTCCCTCGTACTCGAAGACGAAGTACATGAAGCCGATGCCCCCGGCGAGGCCGGCCACGAGTTCCTCGTCGTGGACGCTGCCCAGGGCATGCCGGATCAGCGAGGCCTCGCGGTGGCGGCCGGTGCCGAAGTCTTCGTATACGAGCACAGTCATGGGGTGAGCCTAACCGCGCGGGGCCGCGGCCGGTGACCGGCCGCGGCCCGGTGCGGGGCAGTGTCAGTGCAGGGCCGGGATCACGTCGCGCGTCTCGTCGGCCTCGATGGCCGCGGTGCGGCGGCCGGGTGCCTCGGGGGGCGTCTCGTCCGCGCAGACGGTGCCCCGGGCGGGCAGCGCGAGGGTGGCGAGGTACCGGGTGGCCAGGGTGCTGACGCACGCGCTGCGGTTGTACGCGGTGTGGCCTTCGGCGTCGAAGGTCAGCAGGCGGCCGTTCTCGAGGGTCCGGCTGAGGGTCACGGCGTCCTGGTACGGGGTGTCCGGGTCCCCCGTCGTGCCGAGGACCAGGATCGGCGCGGAACCGGCCGCGCGGTAGGAGCCCTCGAAGCGGCTGGGGCGTTCCGCCTGCCACTGGGCGCAGGTGGTCGCGTGGTTGTGGTCGTAGGTGGGCGGGCCGAAGCCGATCGGGGGGCCCAGCAGCGGGGCGGCGGCCGCTTCGGCGCTGACCAGCGCGCCCAGCAGCAGGGGGCTTGCGGGGTAGACGCGGTCGGCGCACTCGACGGCCAGGTTGACGTTGAGGAAGTCGAAGGAGCCGGGTGAGGGCGGGTTCAGCAGGAAGGAAGCCTGGCGTGCCTGGGCCGCCCGGAGGGCCTGGCCCAGGTGGGGCCAGATCTCCTTGCCCGCGTTGATGTTGAACATCAGGCGGTAGGCGAGGGTGTAGCCGGTGGCGGGTCGTCCGCTCGGGGTGATGACGGGGTAGGCGTCCAGTGCCCGCTTGAGCTCCTCGAAGGCCTCGCGGGGGCGGCCGTCGCCGAATCCGCACGCGACGGCGTCCCGCTCGCACCAGTCCAGGAACCGGCCGACCGCCGCGTCGAGGGCGGCGAACTGCGCGGCGTCGTAGGCGTAGGGGACGTCGGCGTAGCTCCGGGGGTCGTAGGCGCCGTCGAGGACCATGGCGCGGACGCGCCGGGGGAATTGGGCCGCGTAGACGGTGCCGACGTAGCTGCCGAAGGAGCGGCCGTAGAAGGTGAGCGTCCGCTCGCCGAGGGCCTGGCGGAGCAGGTCGATGTCCTTGGCGTTCGAGCCGGTGCCGACGTACGGCACGAGGTCCGCGGCCCGCTCCCGGCAGGCGGTGGCGAAGTCGAGGCCCTGCCGGATCGCGTCCCGCACGGCTCCGGGGCCGGGTACGCCGCGTGCGGCGTCCACGGCGGCGGAGTACTCCTTGTCGTTCCAGCACTCCACCTGCCCGCTGCGGCCCACGCCGCGCATGTCGTAGCCGACGACGTCGAAGGCGTCGCGGAGGGAGGCGGGGAGGTTGTCGTAGCTGTTACGGGCGAAGTCCACACCGGAGTTGCCGGGTCCGCCGGGGTGCAGCAGCAGGACACCGGTGCGGTGGGCCCGGTCGGCCGCCGGCTTGCGGGTGACCGCGAGGGGGATCGTACGCCCGGCCGGGTCGCGGTGGTCCAGCGGTACGCGGGCCGTCGCGCACTCGAAGCCGTCCCCCGGGCGGTCGGCGCAGGGGCCCCAGGTCAGGGTGGGGACGGGCGGGCCGGCGGGGGGTGCCGCCGTGGCGGCCCCGGGCGCGGCACCGAGCAGGGCGGTGACCGCGATCAGCGCGAGGGATATCCCCCACACGGCTCGCTTGCGCGGTTGATCGGCCGGACGGTTCTGCATGCGGCGGACTCCCTCTGTGGCGGGTCGGCGGCGGGCCGCGCACACGATCGGGGCTCGTGGGCGCCTTCGCCCGGCCGGGCGGCGGGGTCAGGTTCGCACCGCGGGGTCCGGCGGGACAGGCGGCGGGAGGTCATCTTTCCGGCCGGAACGGGCGGCCCCGTCAGCCTTCGACGCCCGTGGCCTGGTGCGGGGCACCGACCGGTTTGGACTCCGGGGAGCCGCGCTGGCGCAGGTAGACCGAGAGGATGGCCATCGCGGCGACCGCCAGCAGTTCGGACTGCCAGTTCTGCAGCGACCGGTTCCAGAAGTCCGCGGAGGCGAGGTACGCGCCCCGGCTCAGCGGCTCCTGGAGCTGCCGCACCTGCTGTTCGCCGTAGGCAGCGGCGCCGCTGATGGCCTGGGCAAGCCAGGACAGCAGGAAGAGCATCGCCATCACCAGGCCGAGCGAACGCGAGTAGAGGGACTGCCGCCAGCCCCCGGTGCCGGCCCAGCGCGGCGAGTCCGCCCGGGCGTGGACGCCCATGCGCTGGTCGCGGTCGCTCTCGGTCCCGGCCTTGTGCAGTTCCTTGGACTCCGGGGAGCCGCGCTGGAGGAGCCAGACGGTGCCGAAGACGTAGAGGAAGAACTGGAGGAACTCCGACTGCCAGTTCTCGGTGACGTCCACGGCGAAGTCCGAGGACATCAGGTAGTCCCCGAATCCGAGGGGCTCCAGCCCGTCGACCGCGAGCGCCTCGTTGAACTCGGCGTGTCCCGCGATGGCCTGCCCGGCCAGTACGAGCAGGAAGCCCGCTCCGAAGGCGAGGGTCAGGCTGTTGTCGCGCCAGAAGCCCCGGCGCCCGCTTTTCCCTCCGCTCCCGCCGCCGTTGTCCTTGTCGTTGTCCTCGGGTGCGTTCACCGGTACATCACCCCGAGTGCGATGAAGTAGCCGAGGCCGCCCAGGATGACCGCGAGACAGGTGATGAAGAGACCTTTCATCTCACTCTCCCCTGAGCGTGCACCGGTACGGACGGTCCGGGCGCGGCGTGCAGCCCGCCGCCACCACCTTCCAGCCGCCGCGGAACTGCGACAGGAACAGGGTGTCCGCGCTCAGCCGCAGCAGTGCCTGCCTGCCGTACACCTCGGTGCCCCGTACGGACCCGCCGCGCGGAACGTCCGCTCCGGGCAGTGCCTCGGCGCAGGGCCGCTTCTCCTCCTGCTCGAGCTGTTCGCGGGTGCCGGGGGCGAGCAGTTCGCACGCCGCCGGGTAGTCGGAGCCGGCCAGGGCGCGTTCGAAGGCGGCCGCCGCGTCCCGTGCCGCGTGCTGTCGCGGCGCGGGTGCCCCGCACCCGGCCAGCAGGGCGGACGTGGCCGAGCAGACGAGGGCCGCCGCCAGGGTGCGCGGAAGGCGGCGCCGGGGCCGGGCCCGCGCGGGTGTGGTGCTGTCCAAGCCGCTCCTCCTGATGCCGTACGGCATGCACCCAGCGGGGCACCGCCGTCCGACAAGGCTTCCCGGCGGGCGGGTTCCGTCCCGGGCCAGGGCGGGAATGCACCCGTGCGTGGTAGCCCGGGCGGCGGTCGGCGTCCGCGGGCGTTGAGCCGGGCGGCCCGGCGCCAGGTGGTCGCGCTCGGCGAGGTTGGGGGCTTGCGGACCGCTTCGGCGTACAGGCGGGCCGCCGTCGCCAGGTCACCGTCGCGCTCGTGGAGGTACGCCGCCACCGCCGTGTGGCGGGGCAGGGTGTCGTCCGGTTCCACGAGCGCCGCGAGGCCCGCGCGCGGTCCGTCGGCCTCGCCGACGGCGACGGCGTGGTTGAGCCGGACGACCGGACTGTCGGTCAGGCGGTCTCCCCTGGGGTGGGTGCGCGCCCCCGGGCGTGGTGGAGCGGCATGAGGGCGAGCAGCCCGGCGACCTCCGGGTGGTCACAGGCCGCCGCGAGCTGCCGGGTGAGCCTGATGGCCTCGGCGGCGAGGCCGACGTCCCCGGCGTAGCGCTCGTTGAAGACCGGGCACAGACGCGCGGCGCGGTGGCGACGTCGCCGGGACGGTCCAACCGTACGGCGGGGACGGTGCGTTTGGCGCGGCTGATGCTCCCCCGGCTACCGCTGGGAGGTGCCCCCAGCCATGGTCGTCTCGGGCACCAGGTAGGCCCGCGAACGGACCGTCGGTGACCGGCGGGCGCCCTTCCCCCTCATGGCGGCTTCTCGACATCGCCGCCCGTTCTGTCCGGCGGTCCTCCCGTACGTACGCGGACCCGCGCGGGCGCGTCGTCCGGTGCCGCGGCTTCACGGGGTGTGGGGAGGCACGGGCCGCCGGCCGCCGGGGGTGAAGGTCACCGGCAGGCTGAGCGGGCCGCGCAGGCCGCCGGGGCGCCAGGGGACGGCGTCCGGCGGTACGGCGAGCGCGAGGTCGGGGAGCCTGCGCAGGGCCGTGCCGATGGCGATCTCGCCTTCCAGCCGGGCCAGGGGTGCGCCCAGGCAGTAGTGGATGCCGTGCCCGAAGGCCAGGTGGGGGTTGTCCTGGCGGGTGATGTCCAGGCGTTCGGGGTCGTGGAAGCGTGCCGGGTCGCGGTCGGCGATGGCGGAGGCGATCAGTACGGTCGAGCCGCGCGGGATCCACGCCCCGGCGATCTCGACGTCCTCGCGCGCGAACCGGGCGATGCCGGGGCTGACCGGGCCGTCGTAGCGGAGGAACTCCTCGACCGCCCCCGGCAGCAGTCCCGGATCGGAGTGCAGCCTGGCCAGCTGGGCGGGGTGGGCGAGCAGCATGGCGAGGCCGCCGGCGATCAGGTTGACGGTGGTGATGTAGCCGGCGGCCAGCAGCAGGAAGACCATGGCGATCAGCTCGTCCTCGGTCAGCCGCCGTTCCTCGTCCCGGGCGGTGACGAGGTCGCTGAGCAGGTCGTCACCGGGGTGTGCCCGCTTGTCCCTGAGGAGCCCGGTGACGTAGGCGTGCATGTGCTGCCACGCCTCGTTGACCACGGCGGGGTCCGGCGGCTCCGCGCCCCGTGTGATCAGTTGGTCCGTCCAGCGCTGGAAGTCGTGGCGGTCGTCCGCATGCACCCCGAGCAGTTCGCCGATCACCGTGACCGGGAGCGGCAGCGCGAGGTCCGCGACGAGGTCGGCGTGGCCGGCGGGGACGACGGCGTCCAGCAGGCGGTCGGTGACGGCCTGGATCCGGGGCCGCAACCCGGCCACCCGGTGGGCCGTGAACGCCTTGGACACCAGGCGGCGCAGCCGGGTGTGGTCGGGCGGGTCGCTGCGGAGCATGTTGCCGAGCATCGCCTCGCGTTCCGTGCCGGGCAGCTGCCGCAGCAGCCGGGGGTCCGTGGCGTCGCGTACGTCGCTGCTGAGGCGGGGGTCGGACAGGGCCTCCAGCGCGTCCTCGTAGCGGGTGACGAGCCAGGCTTCCAGGCCGCCCGCGATGACCACCCGGTGTACGGGGGCCTCCTCGCGCAGGTGCCGGTAGAGCGGGAAGGGGTCCGCGACGAAGGCCGGGTCGGCGTAGGGCAGCACGACCGGCCGCTCGCCCGTGGTGCCGTGCGAGTCGTCACCGGGGTTGTCACCGGGGTCCGTTGTCACCCGGTCATGATGCCCTCCGGGTCAGTGCCGCAGCAGCAGCGCCACGGCGGCGAGTACGGCCGCCAGGGCGAGCGCGGCGAGGCCGTGGACCGGTCGGTGGCGGCGCAGGAACGGCACCCCTTGGTCCAGGGCGAAGCGCCCCGGGCCGGTCAGGGCCAGGGTGATGGCCGCGGCTACGATCAGGGACTCGAACTCGACGCCCTTCTGGCCGAAGACGGAGCCGGTCCACTTGACCGTGATGGCGTTGAGCATGACGCCGACGACGGAGGCGGCTGCCAGCGGGGTGAGCAGGCCGAGGATCAGGCCGAGGCCGCCGAGGGTCTCGGTGAGGCCGGCGACCGCCGCCATGGTCTCACCCGCCGGGTAACCGGCCCTGTCGAAGAACACACCGGTGCCCCGCAGGCCGGGGCCGTCGAACCAGCCGAACAGCTTCTGGGTGCCGTGGACGGTCATGATCACGCCGAGTACCGCGCGCAGCACGGGCAGGCCGACGTCGTAGGGCGTGGTGGTGGCGGGAGATCGGATCGCGGGAGAGAGGATCGCGGTCATCGTGATGCTTTCTGTCGGCGGTGGCGGGAGTCCCGGGCCGGGGCACGTCCGTCATGGAAGCACGTGGGGGGCGGCCGGGCGTGCCGGGGCGCGCGGTGCCGACCCGCCCGTGTGGTCCTCGTACCGGCCGTCCGGCTCAGTCGTCCGGGGCCGTCAGGGCCGGGGTCGGCCGCGCAGGGGTTGGGGAGTCCGCTGGTGACCGGGCCGCAGACGGCCGCGCCGCGTTCGCGGGCGGTGCCCGGGTTCCGGTGGGCCCCCGGGTTCAGGACGACGGTGGTCGCGCCGAGCCGGCGCAGCGAGCGGACCAGCCGGCGTCAGGCCCGCAGCCCCTGCCCGTCCGTCGTCGCCCGGCCCAGGAAGCAGCCGTCGACCCCGTCCACTCCCGGGCGCGCAGGGTCTCGTAGTTGATCTGGGCTCCTTACCGGGCCCCGTACGCGGTGTCGACGTAGCCGAGCAGCCGGGCGCCGGCCGTGCGCAGGGCGGCGGCCGCGGCCGTGAACGCGGGATCGGGGCGCGGGCCCGGTCCGCTCGCGGGGTTCAGCACACCGAGTGGGTCCGGGACGCCGCCGCGATCAGCCGGGGCCAGGCTCCCGGGTCCTCCGCCGGATGCGCGTACAGCGGGACCAGCGGGCTCATGGCACGCGGGTGCCGTCGTGGGCGGCCGCCCCGGCGTCCACGCCCCACAGGGAGGCCGGCATGTCGTCCAGTCGCCGCCGCGGGCTGCATCCCAGGGCCCGTTCGGCGGTGGTGATGTCGGAGCACTTCCACGACACCCCGGCCGAGCGGGCGGAACCGGCCGCGCCGCCCGTGTCCTCCTCGATCCGCCCCCGGAAGCCGGCCAGCCGGGCCGGGCCGTGGACGAGGTCGCGGACGGGTACGGCGTCGCCGGAGCCGCTGCCGAGCATCGGCGGCAGCGGCCCGGGGGCGGCGCGGTTTCCGGCCGTACAGCAGCCGTCGCGGGACGGGCGGGACGGCCACGCGCAGCCGCCCCGAGGGGACGTTGCGGACATGCCGTCGCCCTCCGCTACCTTGACCGCATGGACGAACACAGCAGGTGGGAGGCGTACCGCCGGGCCCGGCGGGCCGCCGTCGCCGTCGTCGCCACCGCGGCGGCGGCCGGCGCGCTGACGGCCTGTGCGGAGCAGACGGACGAGCGGGACATCCGCTACGCCGGGGACTACGGCAGCCACGAGCCGCTGGCGGTGGTCGGGTACCCGTCGGTGGACACGCTGCGGATCGCCCAGGAGGTGGTCTGGCGGACGGCCGACGGGGACGCGGAGGAACTGGCCGCCCTCGCGGCGCCGGGCACCGTCCACAGTGCCCCCGCGCCGACGGCGCGGAACTGGATCTCCGCCTTCGGGAAGGGCGCCCGCGGGAAGGTCACGGCGGAGTTCTACGACGAGGGCTCCAAGCGGCAGAGCATCGTCCTCTACTTCCACACGACGGGCCAGGTCAAGCAGATCAACACCCGGGCCGGCATGGGCGGCGAGGACCGCGACTGGTACGTGTTCATGGACGAGGCGGACCCCGCGGCCGCCACGGCCGTGCCGTCGTGGATCCCGAAGACGCCCGGCGCCCTCGGCTCCCGGTCGACGACCTAGGCCTGTCGTCGAAGTAGCGCCGGTCAGCCCGCGGCGGCCGGTGCCGTGCATCGCAAGGCGGAGGGGCGCCCGAGTACCGGACGTACTCGGGCGCCCCGACGACGCGGCGAGGTGCGGTGCCGGCCGCCGCGGGCCGGGCGGGACTCTGACGACAGGGCCTAAGGGCTCCTACACCCGCGGGCTCCCTCCGGAGGCCGGGTCCGGGGTGCGCCCGGCCATCTTGGAGTGGCGGTAGGAGTAGCCGAAGTAGACGACCAGTCCGATGAGGAACCAGAGCCCGAAACGGAGCCACGTCTCCACGCGCAGGTAGGTGATGAGCCAGACCGAGGCGATGACCCCGATCGCGGGGGTGAAGGGCATGAGCGGCGTGCGGAACGTGCGGGGCAGGTCGGGGCGCCGGTAGCGGAGCACGATGACCGAGGTGCACACCACGGCGAAGGCGAGCAGGATCC
This sequence comes from Streptomyces sp. NPDC012794, assembly GCF_042901085.1. Classification (NCBI taxonomy): domain Bacteria; kingdom Bacillati; phylum Actinomycetota; class Actinomycetes; order Kitasatosporales; family Streptomycetaceae; genus Streptomyces; species Streptomyces sp. NPDC012794. The sequence continues at coordinate 326,545 of NZ_JBIBCI010000006.1, read as the reverse complement.
CGATGTTGGTGAGCTCCGCCGCCTCCCCGATCGGCACGAATCCCGCGATGGCCGCCGATGCCACGCCGACGATCCAGGTGACCCGGGTCGGGACGTGCCGGGTCGGGTGCGTCTTGGCGAACCAGTGGGGCAGCAGTCCGTCGCGGCTCATGGAGAACCACACGCGGGTCACGCCGAGCATGAAGGTGAACATCACCGTGAGGATGCCGATGATCGCGCCGACCGCGATGATGTCGGCCACCACGGGCAGCCCGGCCGCCTTGAAGGCGCTGGAGAACCCGCTCTCCGGGTCGACCTCGGTGTACTTCTGCATGCCCGTCAGGACCAGGCAGGCGAGGACGTACAGCACCATGGCGATGGCGAGGGAGTAGATGATCGCCCGGGGCATGTGCCGCTGGGCGTCCTTGGACTCCTCCGCCGCCGTGCTCATGGCGTCGTAGCCGAAGACCGCGAAGAAGACCGTGGCCGCGCCGGTGAAGGCGCCGCCCACGCCGTACGGGAAGAAGGGCGTGTAGTTCTCGGACCTGATGTGGAAGAAGCCGACCACGACGACCAGCAGGACGACCAGCACCTTGAGGACGACCACGACGGTCTCGAAGCGTGCCGCGTTCTTGATGCCGAGGGTGAGCAGGTAGGCCGTGAACAGGCACAGGACGGCCGCGATGAGGTCGAAGCGGTGTCCGTCGCCGGTGCCCGGGGCGCCGAGCATCCATGTGGGGAGGGAGGCGCCCGTTTCCTCCAGGAGGAAGTTGAAGTAGCCGGAGATGCCGATGGCGACGACCGCGACGATGGCCGTGTACTCCAGCAGCAGGTCCCAGCCGATGAACCAGCCGGCCAGCTCGCCGAGGACGGCGTACCCGTAGGTGTAAGCGGAACCGGCCTTCGGGATCAGGCCGGCGAACTCCGCGTAGGAGAACGCCGCCGCGGCGCTGGCCACGCCGGCGATGAGGAAGGAGACCAGCACCGCCGGTCCCGCGACGCCGTTGGCGACCGTTCCGGCGAGCGTGAAGATGCCGGCGCCGATGATGCCGCCGACGCCGATCGCGGTGAGCTGCCACAGGCCGAGGGTGCGGGCGAGCTGCTCACTGGGTGCGCCTTCGGGCTCTTCGATGTGTTCGATCGGTTTGCGGCGGAGTACGCCCTGCCCTGACCACCATGTGGCCATGCTCCGTTCCTTTCGGCCGGGAGTGACGGGCGCACATCATCTCGGAAGCGCCGAGCGTGCGGAACTAGGCGCTCCGTCAGGTGGCGATTCCGGTCCTCGGCCCGGCGGGACCGTTCGGTTCCACGTCCGTAGCTTCTCCGGGTTGCGGACCGCCCAGATGTGGGTGATCCGGTCGTCCGTGAACCCGAACGCGGCCACCGTGACGGTGGTGCCGGAGTGCTGGGCCACCAGCCCGGGGCGGCCGTTGACCGACCGTTCCAGGAGGGTGGGGCCGGGCGCCGCCCTGCCCCCGATCCCGGTGATGAGGCGGGCGATCGCCTCCGCGCCCACGACGGGACGCAGTACCGCGCCGACGAGACCGCCGCCGTCGGCGGTCATCGTGGCGTCGGGGTCGAGGAGGCCCACGAGGGCCGCGACGTCCTTGGCCTCCCAGGCCTGCTTGAAGTCCCTGATGACGCCGGCCCGCCGAACGGCCGTACCCGCGCGGGGGCGTCCCGTACCGATGCGGCGGCGGGCCGATGACGCCAGTTGGCGGCAGGCCGCCGGGGTGCGGCCGATGATCGTGGCGACCTCCGCGAAGGGGTAGCGGAAGACGTCGTGGAGGATGAACGCGACCCTCTCGGCCGGGGTCATCGATTCGAGTACCACGAGGAAGGCCATGTCGACCGACTCGTCCAGGGTGACCCGGTCGGCCGGATCGCAGCCGGCCCCGGCGGACCGGGCGTTCTTCCACTCGGTACGGTCGGGCAGCGGCTCCGGAACCCACTGGCCCACGTAGCTCTCGCGGCGGGCCCGGGCCGAGCCGAGTACGTCGAGACAGACGCGGCTCACCACCTTCGTCAGCCACGCACCGGGCGACTCGATGGCCTCCTGCTGGTGCCGCGGCATGGCGTACCAGCGTGCGTACGTCTCCTGCACGGCGTCCTCGGCCTCGGCCAGGGAGCCGAGGAACCGGTAGGCCAGGTTGATCAGGCCGGTGCGTTCGCCCATGATCGCGCTCAGGCTCGGGTCGGTGGTCATCGCCGCGGCGGCTCCCTCGTTCGCGTCTCTTCCCGTCGCCATCCTCGGCGACGGGCCGGTGCGGGAGGTGGGGTGGTGAGCCACATCACACGGGTCTGCCGGTGGCCGCCGCCTCCGCGGCCGGGTTGACCGCGGAGGCGGAGGCGGGGTCCGTCAGGGGGTGGACGGCTGGGCCCGCGCGGTGTCCGCCCCGTCGCACATCGCTTCGCCGTAGAGCGTGGAAAGGGCGTCGTCGATGGGGTGCGGCAGCGGGTTCCCCGAGGCGTCCCGCGCGTTCCAGCGCTGGAGGTTGAAGGCGACGGACATCTGACGCTTGCCGTCGTCGCGGGTCAGGGACATGGTTCCGGCGCCCCAGGCCGAGCCGTCGTGGCCCCAGAAGGTGCCGCAGTCCGGGACCGTGACCCTGTGGAGGCCGAGGCCGTACTGGACCGTCGTGCCGTCCAGGGCACGGACCGGGATGGTGCGCTGCATCTGCGCCAGCGAGGCACGGCTGACGATCCTGCCGTCGAGGAGTTTGGCGTAGAAGCGGTTGAGGTCGTCCATCGTCGACACCAGGGCCGCGCCCGTCCCGACCCAGGACGGGTCGTAGACGCTGTAGTCGCGCGGCGGGTCGAGGAGGCCGTGGGCCGCCTCGTACATGCGCGCGTGCGGGCCGTCGAGGTACGGGCCCGTCGGGAACCCGGTGTGCCGCAGTCCCGCGCGCCGGATGACGTGGCGGGTGATGTACTCCTCGGCCGGGGTGCCGGTGACCCGTTCCAGGAGTTGGCCGAGCAGGAGGTAGTTGGTGTTGGAGTACACCCCCGTCGGGCCGCCGGGTTCGCCGGTGGGGGGCGCCGCGAGCCCCAGTTCGATCAGTTCGGCCGGGCGGAACCGCCGGAACTGGTTGTCGTCGAGGCTTTGGGGCGAGTTGACCGCCAGGGAGGGGAAGGCGTAACGGACATAGTCGGGAAGGCCGCTGGTGTGGTTGAGCAGCATCCGCACCGTGATCTTCCTGCCGCGCTCTCCGGGCACGAGGTCGGGGAGGTGGTCGCCGATCGGCCCGTCGAGCCGGATCCTGCCCCGCTCGACCTGCTGCATGACCGCCGCGGCGGTGAAGGTCTTGGTGACGCTGCCGACGCGGTGGCGCATGTCCGGGCTGACGGGGCGTCCGGTCGTGACGTCGGCGACTCCGGAGGCGCCGCGCCAGGTCCGGCCGTCGACGCGCACCTCTCCGTACACCCCCGGGATTCCCGCCCGGTGGACGGCGTCCATCGCCGTCTTCAGCTCGGCGGGCGTCGTCCCGTGGGGAGGGGGTGCCGCCACCGCGGGGGCCGCGACGGCGGTCGTGAGCAGGGCCATGCCCGCGCAGAGGGCGAGGCGGGTGCGGGACTTGGGACGGATCGTCAAGGTCCGGGTCCTTTCGGGGTTGTCGGATGGTGGGGCGGGTGCTTCAGCCGGCGAGGGCACGGCCCAGGACGGCGCCGAGTTCGGCGTTCTGGCGCTGGGAGACCTCGGCGGACAGGAGGGCCTGCGAGCCGTGGAAGGTGCCGGGCCACTGGTGGATCTCGACCGGTACGCCCGCCCGGAGCAGGCGCAGCCCGTACTCGAGGCCCTCGTCGCGGTTGGGGTCGAACTCCGCGGTGGAGATGTAGGCCGGGGGCAGGCCGGACAGGTCGGCCGCCCGGGCCGGCGCGGCGTACGGGGTGGCGGGCCGCCCGCCCAGGTAGTGCCGCCAGCCCGCGAGGGACTTGTCCCGGTAGAACCAGGGCGTGTCGGTGAAGTTCAGCGCCGACCAGCTGTCCTGGCGGTCGTCGAGCCCCGGCTGGTTGAGCAGTTGGAACCGGATCTCCGGTCCCCCCTGGTCGCGGGCCCGCAGCGTCACCGCGGCGGCGAGGTTCGCGCCGGCGCTGTGTCCGCCGACGGCGATGCGGGCCGGGTCGATGCCGAGGTCGGCGGCGTGTGCGGCCGTCCAGGCCAGTACGGCGTAGGCGTCGTCCAGGGCGGCGGGGAAGGGATGTTCGGGGGCGAGACGGTAGTCCACCGAGATCACCACCGCGCCGGAGCCCGCGGCGATGCGGCTGGCCCACGGGTGCTCCGTGTCCAGGTTGCCCATGACGAAGCCGCCGCCGTGCATCCACACGAGGGCGCCCCGGGCTCCGTGCGGGTGGTAGATCCGTACGGGCACGTCCGGGTCGGCCGGGACGGTGCGGTCCTCGACCCGCATGTGCGCGGCGTCCGGTGCCGGTACCGCGGTGGCCAGTTCGGCGAAGGCCTCGCGGGCCGCGACCGGGTCGCTCAGGTCGGTCCGGGGGAAGAAGGGTATGAAGGCTTCGAGTTCGGGATCCATGGCGAACATCCTCACGGGCCCGGCGGGCCCGGGTCGTCCGCCGCCCGTCGGGCATCGCGGCCCGATCGCGCGCCGGTCGGCGGGCGGCGTCCACCGGTCCGGCCTTCTATGCTGCCGGTATGGAGGCACTTGCCGTACGGCTCTCGGGACTCGATCCGTACGTCGACGGGGCGCTCCGCATCGTCGCGTTCTACGACACGCTGATGCGCCGGCGGGTGGACCTGGCGGCGCTCGCCCGGGCCTCCGCGGGCCTGGCGGAGTGCGTCGCCGGGATCCGGCTCCACGGCACGGGGCGGACGATCCGTGTGACGTCCGACGGCCGCGAGGTCCCGCAGGCGCCGGGGGCCGTCTCCGCGTCCGGCGGGGCGCCCGTCGTGCTCGACGAGGAGGAGATCGGCTCCGTGTGGCTGGAACGGCCGGGGCCGGCCGGACCGCTCGACGAGGTCCTGCTGGAGCGGCTCGCCATCGCCGTGGCGGGCGCCGTCGAACGGTACGGGCCCGCCCGTACCACCATGGCCGACCCGGCCCTCGTCGAGCTGGTCATCAGCCCCGGCACGGACGAGGCGGCCAGGGCCCGGGCGCTGCGGCTCCTGGGCTTCGCCGCCGGTCCGCCGGTCCGTGTGGCCGCCGTTCGGTCGCAGCGGCTGCCGCTGGACCGGGTGGGCGGACTCGTCTGCCCGGGCCGGCCGGTGAAGGGGGCGGTGCTCGCCGGGGTGGGCGTCATCCTGGCCGCCGCCCTGGATCCCGACCGGTTCCCGGAGGGCGTGTGCGCGGGCGTCGGCGCTGCCGGGAGGCCCGACCGGGCGTGGCAGGAGGCCCGTACCGCCCTGCGGTTCGCCACGCCGCGCGAACCCGTCGTCCGCTACGCCGCTCTGGGCGCGCTGGCGCTCCTGGCGGAGGTGCCGCCGGAGACGCTGCGCGGCAATCCCGATGTCGTGGCGCTCGCCGCCGTGGCCGGCAGTCCGGGGGACCTGGAGACGCTGGACGCCTACTGCGCCACCGGGTCCCTGCGCCGGGCGGCCGACCTGCTCCACCTGCACCACAGCAGCGTGGCCCGCAGGATCGAGCAGATCGGCAGGGCCCTCGGCCTCGACCTGAGCGCTCCGGCGGGACTGATGCGGGCCAGGCTGGCCCTCGCCGCGTGGCGGCTGGCCGGCGGCTGAGGGGCCGCGGGCGTGTGGTGGAACCGGCGCCCGGCCGGCGGGGCGGGCTGCTCCCGGGGCCGGCAGCACCCGCCGGGGCCACTGGCAGCCGGGGCCCGTGCCGGGGTTCTCGCACACGTCGGTGCCGGGTCCGCCGTTGTCGGTGTTCGTGCCCTGGCCTCGGTCACCCGGGTTCCACCCGATCGGAGCCGTGACGGTCTCGCCGGGCCGGTGACCCGCGGGGTTCCTATGCTCGAAGGGACGGCCATCGGACCGTCCGGACGAGGGAGGCGGGTGGCATGACCCAAACGGCGGACGCGCGCGAGGCCGACCGTGCGCTCAAGGCGAAGCACCGGGCGATGTGGGCACTGGGCGACTACCCCGCGGTCGCGACACGGCTCGTGGCACCTCTCGGGCCCGTGCTGGTGGAGGCCTGCGGGGTGAAGGAGGGGGACCGGGTGCTGGACGTCGCCGCGGGGTCGGGGAACGCCTCGATCCCGGCCGCGCTGGCCGGCGGCGAGGTGGTGGCCTCCGACCTCACGCCCGAGCTGCTGGCCGTGGGTCGGCAGGAGGCCGCGGCGCGCGGCGCCCGGCTGAGCTGGCAGGAGGCGGACGCGGAGGCGCTGCCGTTCGAGGACGGGACCTTCGACACGGTGATGTCCTGCGTCGGGGTCATGTTCGCCCCGCACCACCAGGCCGCCGCCGACGAGCTGGTGCGCGTCTGCCGGCCCGGCGGCACGATCGGTCTCGTCAGCTGGACCCCGGAGGGGTTCATCGGGCAGATGTTCGCCGCCATGAAGCCGTACGCGCCTCCGCCCCCGCCGGGAGCGCAGCCGCCGCCGCTGTGGGGGCGGGAGGAGCACGTACGGACGCTCCTGGGCGACCGCGTCACCGACGTCGACGCCCGCCGGCGGACGCTCCGCGTGGAGGCGTTCGGGGAGCCGGAGGAGTTCCGCGAGTTCTTCAAGGCCTCCTACGGGCCGACGATCACGGTCTACCGGAACATCGCCGACGATCCCGAGCGGACCGCCGCCCTCGACGGGGCCCTCGCCGACCTGGCGGCCGGGGCCCTGCGGGACGGGGCCATGGAGTGGGAGTACCTGCTGCTCACCGCGCGGCGGAGCGCCGCGGGGGCGGGGTGACGGACGGCTCACGGGACCCGGGACCAGCTCCCCGTCGGCACGGGGGTGTGACCAGGGGGGTCCGGCGGATCAGGGCCGGTCAAGCCCGGTGCTCTCCCAGGTGCCGTGGATCGCACGGCGGAGGAGGGAGCCACCGCGGCGGTGGCCCCTCCCAGCGGGAGACGCGGGCCATGGGACCGCGGTGCCGGGCGCGGGCCGGCCCCGGCCGTGATCCGCCGAACACCCCCTGGGGCGCGGTGCCGGGGCGCGCCGCCGACCGGTCCAATGCCGTCGTCCCGGCGGGCCGCCGGGCGATCGTGGGGCGGGCCGGTACGGGCCTCCCGGTCGAAGGAGTCACGGTGGCAGCAGCATCACCCGAGGAGCGCCCGGAGCCGGCGGGCCGGTACGGCGAGGCCCTCTTCCCGCCCGGGCGGCCGGGTGAGGGCGAGCGCATCGACCACGCGGCGCTCGTCTACGACCCGCTCACCCGGCAGCGGCTTCGCGATCTCGGCGTCGGTCCCGGCTGGCGCTGCCTGGAGGCCGGCGCCGGTACGGGCACCGTCGCACGCTGGCTCGCCGAGGAGGCCGGTGCCGAGGTCGTCGCCCTGGACCGTGACACCAGCCGGCTGACCCCGCTCGCCGGACCTCGGCTGCGGGTGCTCGCCGGCGATCTGACCCGGCTCGACGACGCGGCGGAGCCCGGCTCGTTCGACCTGGTCCACGCCCGGTTCGTCCTCATGCACCTCCCCGAGCGCCGGGCCCTCGTCGACCGCCTCGCGAAGCGCCTCAAGCCCGGCGGGTACCTCGTCCTCAGCGATGCGGCGGACGTGCCCGACCCCGCCGACGCGCGCTCCGCGTACCGCCGCACCCTGGACGCCATGTGGCGGACGCTGGCGGAGACCATCGGCACCGACATCGCCGCCGTGCGCTCCTACCCGCACGCGCTGCGCGCGGCCGGGCTGGCCGAGGTCGCGGCGGAGCTGGTCTGCCCGCCCCTGACCCCGGACGGCCCGCTCGCCGCCTTCTGGCGCGAGACCTGGCAGCGGATGCGGACGGACCTCCTCGCCCCTGGCCGGCTGGAACCGGCCGTCTTCGACGAGGCGCTCGCCTACCTCGACTCCCCCGGCCTGGCCGAGCTCGGCCCCGGGATGCTCACGGCGTGGGGCCGCCGGCCTGTGCCCCAGCGCTGACCCGACCGCGCCCCACCGGCCGCTGGGCGGTGCTTTCCGGCCGTTCCCGGCCGCCGGGCGGGAACGGGCCGGCATCGGGGGCACGCGGGGAAGCGGCGGCAGCACGCCGCCGCGCGCGGACCGCGCGCCGGCCCACAGCACCCGGAGGAACGATCATGCTGATCACGGTCACCCGTACCGGCGGCTTCACCGGAGCCGAGAAGCTCCGCTCACTCGACACCACCGGCCGGCGGGACGCTGCACGGCTCGAAGAACTCGCCAACCGGGCCGTCTCCTCGGTGGCGGACGGCTTCCACTACCGCATCACCGTCGACGGCGAGGTCCTCGACGTCCAGGACCCGTGCCTGTCCGACGACCAGCGGGCGTTGATCCGCACCGTCCTCGGTGAAGGCGCCTGACGCCTGACCCCGGGCGCCGGCCCTGGAAGCCGGTCGCGTGCGCCCGGGACGGCCCACCGGGCGCGCGCCGGTGCGGGTCCGCAGCCGGCCGGGATAATGGGCGGTGCGGCAGGCCTGGGCGGGCTATCCTGCGCGCCGTGATCAACTGGACCGAGATCGAAGCCGCCGACTGCGCGGTGCCCGCCGGCCGCTCCATGGAAGAGATGGTGCGGCTGCTGTCGGCTGCCCTCGCGGATCCGGATCCGCGGATCCGGGACGGGGCCCCGCACTCCGTCCTCGCGGCCTGGATAGCCCGCGGGGTGATACCCGCGCCCCGGCGGCTGGCACTGGGTGACGAGATGGCCGCCCGCTTCACCGATCCCGCGGTCCAGGCCCGTACCTTCGCCCCTCTCGTGCTCGACATGCTCGTGGCCGGGGGCGACTTCAGGCCCGCCTGGGTCGACGCCTTCGAGCGCTGGTATCCGGCGGAGACGGACCTGCGGGGCCACGACGAGGAGCTGGGCTGGCTGCACGCGGTGGCGCACGGCGCTGACCTGCTGAACCGGTTCGGATGCCGTCCCGAGGTGGACCCGGTACGGATGCTGGACCTCGCCGCCGCGCGGCTGACGGCACCCACCGCCCACGTGTTCGGCCAGCTGGAGGACGACCGGCTGGCGAGGGCGCTCGCCCGGGTGCTGACCCGGCACGACATGAGCGAGCGCGACGCGACCTCGTGGCTCGAACCGGTCGCCGCCCGCTTCGGCTCGGACCGTGTCCCCTCGCCGGTCCCCGCGCACCTGACGAACTGCCTGCGCACGCTCCGGATGCTCTACGTCTTCGCTGACCGTGGGGTGCGGCCGGACCCCGCGTCCGCGCCGGTGGCCCTGCACCACCGCGCGGCGGTCAAGGCCGCGCTGGCGCGGACCCTCGACGCCGTCATCAGGCGCTGAGGAGGACGGGACCGGGCCGGCGGGAGCGGGCGGGGCCGTCCGCCCCGTCCGATCAGTGCAGGGTCCAGGTGAACTTGCCGCCGCCGACCCACCGGACCTCGTCCAGGTCGTCGAGGTCATGGATGGTGATCCCCGCCTCGGCGGCGACCAGCAGCACGTCCGTCATCGACTCCGCGCGGCCGACGACCTCTCCGTCGAGCTCGACGATCCGGAAGGGCGGGGTACCGGGTTGGAGGCCCAGGACGGTGATGCGCGCCGGGGAGAGGTGAGGTGTCAAGCCTTCGGTCATGGGGAGACGGTTGCACGCCGTGACCGGTGAGGGGCGCGACGACACGTCGCGGGGGGCCGATCGGTGGCGTACGGGCGACCGTGCGCGGGCCGGCTCGGCCGAGGGGCCGGGCGGGCGGGTTCGCCACGCCGGTGGCCCCGCGGTGCCGGCGGCGGCGCCGGGGGGCTGGGCGCGGAGACCCGCGGGGCATCCGCCGCCGCGGGTCCGGGCGCTTCGGCACGGGCGCGCCGGTCAGACCCGCCGCCAGGCGGCCATCGCCCACGAGAACAGGCCGAACAGCACCAGGCCCGCCGCCACCACGACCAGCAGCCACGGCCCCGCCGGGGTGTCGGCGAAGGCGCGCAGGGTGTCGTCGATGCCCTTGGCCTTGCCGGGGTCGTACTCCACCGCCGCGTAGAGCGCACACCCGCCCACACCCGCGAACAGGGCGCCCCGGGCGAGGCCGCCGGCCACGCCGAGCGCCTCGACGACACCGTTCAGCCAGCCCGGCCGCGAGGGCACCTCCAGGTCGTCGCGGAACGTGCGCCGCACCGCCGACACCGCGATCACGACTCCGCCGACGGCGACGGCGAGTCCCACCAGACCGACCAGCCAACGGCCGCCGGGCCACTCGAGGACGCTCGCGGTGGCGTCGCGCGACTGCTCGTCGCTGGACTTCCCGCCGCCCTGCCCGGCCGCGAAGGCGAACACGGACGCCGCGACCACGGCGTAGAAGACCGCCCGGAAGGCCGCCGCCAGCCGTTTGCCGGCCTTGCGCCCGTCGGACCCGGCCCCGCCGAAGACCGCTTCCGACAGGCGCCACAGGGTCATCCCGACCAGGCCGATGGCGACGGCCCAGATCAGGAGCCGGCCCAGGGGCCCGGCCGCCAGTCCGGCGAGCGCTCCCTGCCGGTCCGCCTGCCGCCCCGGGTCCTGGCCGAACGCGATGCGCAGGGCGATCGCGCCGATCAGGACGTACAGGACCCCCCGCGTGGCCAGCCCCGCCCGGGCGGCGGCGACGATCCCGGTCCGGGAGGCGCCGCTGCGGACCCCGCTCCCACCAGAAGTCGATTGCATGATCAGCCCTCCGGTCCGGGAGCGCGGTCGCGCTCCCCTTCCGGGCGTCTGCCCCGTACGGCGCCGTTGTCCCAGACACGTTCGGAGTGGTCACGCCGCGTGGACCGGTCGTCCACGGCTCAGGATCAGCGGCCCAGGGCCCGGCGCAGGGTGATCCCGTACCGGCCGCGCAGGCGGCGCACCTCCCAGACCGAGAGCGCGGTCACCGACAGGGGGCCGCCGAGGAGGAACGTGTACAGCACCTCCGGGGGTGCGGCGACGTCCGGGCCGTTGAAGACCTGGAAGGCGAAGAGCGACCACACCAGCAGCGGCGAGAGCAGGGCGGGGAGCAACTGGTGGACGTCGGAGGCGCGGAAGCAGGTGGTGACGCAGACGTAGGCCGTGACGATCGTGTACGGGACCGAGGCGATCAGCAGGGCGATGCCGATCAGCCAGCCGATGACGAGTACGACGAAACTGAGCAGCGAGCAGAGGATCCCGCGGCCGACGATCGCGGAGAAGAAGTCCATCAGGTCTTCTCCGCCGACGAGTTCGCCCTTGACGGTCCTGAGGGACAGCCAGGTCACGGCGGGGCCCAGGGCGAGCGCCAGCATGGACACGAGCGGTCCCAGCAGCCGGCGGGCGAAGGCGCGGCGCCGGTCCGGGGTGCCCGCGGCGAGGAAGGCGGTGATGCCGATGACGCTCCCCGCGAGCAGAACGGCGCAGGCGATGCCGAGTTCGACGAGTTTGCCGAGGACGAACTCCTCCCGGCCCGAACTCAGCGGGTAGGCCACGACGAGCCACACCGCGGCGACCATGCCGAGGAGCGTCCTTCCGAGCCGCATCCCGCTGATGAGCCTGTCGTGCGGGCGTTCGTCCGGTCCGGGGGCGTGGTCGCCCATGCAGGTGTGGAAGAACTCGTTCGCCGTGGCGAGGATTCCGCCCCCGTCGGCGCCCACCTGCGGCCTGGCCGTGCTCACTCGCTGCTCCCCCGGTCCTGCCCCTGCTCCGCGCGGCGCGTGAGCGCACCGCGAATGCCGAACAGACTAACGGATCTTGAACAGTTGGCCGGTCCGGGTGCGGGTGTCCCCATCGCGAAGGGACACGTCCACACAGCCGCGAAGCGGTCCCTGCCGCCGGGGGTGTCAGTGCCTTTTGGCAGCATGCCCCCCATGAGCAAGGTAGTGAACTACAGCATGGCGAACCGCGGCGAGGTGCTGCGCTTCGTGCCCGCCCTGGACCTGACCGCCGACGAATCGCGACGCCTCGAGAACATGCGGGCCAGGGCACGGGCGCGTCAGGCCGATCTCGACCGCCAGGGCGTGGACTGGGGTCTGCCGGTCCCGGACGCACTGGAGGAACTGATAGCCGGCCGCGCCGAATCCTCCGCCGACTACGCCGGGTGCGCCTACTACGCGGCCCTCCAGATCATCATCGACCACAACGCGAGCGACAGCTCCACCCTGGCGAGTTACCGCAGCCCGGTCACGTACTTCTCGGCTCTGGACGCCGCGCTGAGCGCGGAAGGCGTCCCGGCGGACCTGCTGCCGTACCAGTACGTCTTCAGCGGCCCGCCCTCGGAGATCCCCTTCCGCATCCCTCACCCCCTGGAAGGCTCACCGGAGATCGGATGCTGGCCGCTGGCGAAGGCCGGGCCCGCGGTCGAGGCCTACCGGGCGGTGCTGGACCGGATCGACTCCGATCTCCGGTACGACCTGGAGGAGCTCGTCAAGGCCCTCGACGGCTGGGCCTCGGAGTGGAACGGGGGGCAGGGCGCCTGGTGGTGGGCCGAGGACGGCTCGATCTTCTTCTCGATCACCGGCTGACCGGCCGCGCCGCATCCGGGGGCCGGCCGTGCCGGCCGCGGTCCGCCCTCGAATGCCCCGCGCGGACGTGAACGCGCCGCCCGGCGGACCGGGCCGGTCACCGTGGCGTGCGTGGCGGGAGGTCTACGAGGGGCGGTTGAGGCCCCACGTCTGCAGGACGAACGGCCGCCCCTTCTCCTCACCCTTGATCAGCGGTACGTCGAGCAGGCCGAAACCGGCCTTCCGCGCCACGGAGACGCTGGCGGCGTTCTCCGCCTCCAGTTCGAGGATGACCTGCTCCGCGCCCAGCTGCTCGAACGCGTACGCGGCCATCACCCGTACCGCCCGTGCCGCCAGTCCTCGGCCCCGGTGCGCGGGGCCGACCGCGTAGCCGATCTCCATGCCCTCGGGGGCGCGCCGCAGCATGATCTCGCCGAGCGCCGCGCCGCCGTCGACGGTGATGGCGAGCAGGACGGTCGTGCCCTCCTGCCGCAGCTGCCGGGCCCGTACCAGCCGTGTCCGCGCGGCCGCCTCGTCGAAGGGCGAGACGATCGGCGTCCAGTACGCGATGTCCGGGTGGTCGAACAGCTCCGGCATCGCGGCCAGGTCCGCCTCCGTCCAGTCACGCAGGACGAGCCCCTCGCCCGTGAGCTCGATCCGCTCGGGCAAGGACGACGATGTGGCACTGCTCATGTGTGGGACCTCCCTGGCCTGTTCAGAACGAGGCAAGATAACCGAGACGGACCCAGGAGCAGGCATGTTTTCTTACGGGGTGCCGGTGTCGGGCGGGGTGGCGACCCTGGCCAGGGCCAGTACGCCCGCGCAGATCACGGCCAGGCCCAGGAACTGCGGGACCAGCCACCAGTGGGCCCGCAGGTGCTCCTCGTACAGCAGGACGCCCAGCGCGATGCCGACGCCGGCGTCGCCGAGGGTGAGCGCGGGCTGCGAGGCGACCAGCGGGCCGCCCTGCATGGCGTGTCCGAGGAGCAGCAGGGCGCAGACGCCGGTCAGGGCGAAGGCGTAGGTCTGCCAGGCCGTCAGGAACGCGCCCGCACCGCCGTCGTCGAGTGTGTGCACGGCCGACTTCATCAGGGCCGCCGTGATGGCGTAGCAGACGGCGGTGGCCGCGCCGAGGCAGCCGGCCCGCATCCGGCCGGGCGGCCGCCGCAGTCCGGCCGCGGCCAGGGCGGCCACCGCCGCGGCGCACGCCACCAGTGCCAGGACCCAGCGGCCGAACGGGACCTGCGTACGGTTCCCGGTCGGCGCGGCGGCCGCCAGGACGATGCCGAGCCCGGCCACGACTCCCGCCACGGCGAGCCACAGGGTGTGCGGCAGCGGGCTCCGGGCGAGCACCGAGGAGATCAGCAGGGCGAGCGGCAGTTCCAGCACGAAGAGGGGCTGTACGAGGGCCAGGGGCCCCGTGGCCAGTGCCGCGGCCTGTCCGGCGCCCGCCGCGATGACCGCCAGGATCCCGCCGAGCCACACGGGCCGCCGCAGCAGGTCGAGGACGAGCCCCAAACGGAATCCCTCGCTCTGCGGGACGGTGAGGGACGCCCGCCGCTGGAGGACGGTCCCGAGCGCGTTGCTGGACGCCGCGAACAGTGCGAAGAGGACCGGCAGGAGGAAGCCCATGCCCCGATCCTCACCGCACCGGTGGCCGGTCGCCGCCGTGACACCGCGTACGGTCCCTCCGGCGCCGCGCCGCTCACCCCTCCGGCGGCCCTTCGTGGGCGGCGAGTACGAACGGGTGGCCCGCCGGGTCGGCGTAGCGGCGCAGCGTGGTCCGGCTGCCCGGCCGGGTCTCGCCGCCCTCGGCGGCCAGCGGGCGGGCCCCCAGGGTCACCGCCTCGCGTTCGGCTTCGTCGAGGGACCGCTCCGCCACGAGGATGCGCAGCTCGGCCCGCTGGGCCTCTCCCGGGGGCGGCCAGCTCGGCGGGGTGTGGTCCGGGTCTCGGCGGACGCCGAGGACGACGCCCGTGCGGCCGGTGACGAGGATGAGGTCTCCGTCTCCCTCCGCGGGGCCGGCCGTGGCCCCGGTCAGTTCGGCGTAGAAACGGGCCAGGACCTCGGGCTCGGCGCTGTCCAGGACGAGGACGGCTGTCTTGGGTACGGTCATGAGCCGCGTGTGCCCCTCGGCCGTTACCGCATGCGTGAGCCGCCCCAACGTGCCCCTGGGGTAAGGATGTTGGCCTCACGCTCACCCGCCGGGCTCCGCCTCGCCGAACCCGGGCGCGCCCGGCGACGGCGCGAGGAGGACGCGGGGCAGGGCCTCCGGATGCTTCTCCGACAGCCAGGCGATCAGCTGTTCCCGGACGGCACAGCGCACCGTCCACAGGTCGTCGGCGTCCTTGGCCGTGACGATCACGCGTACCAGCATGGTGGAGGGGGTCGTCTCGGTGACCGCCACGTCCCAGCCGCGCCCGTCCCACTCCCGGCACCGGGTGAGTATCTCGTGCGCCTTGTCCCGTATGAGGTCCACGGGGGCGGCGTGGTCGCAGTGGAGGAAGACGGTGCCGGTCATCTGGACGCCGCCGCGCGACCAGTTCTCGAAGGGGCGGGTGGTGAAGTACGAGACGGGCATCGTGATCCGGCGCTCGTCCCAGGTGCGTACGGCGAGGAACGTCAGCGTGATGTCCTCCACCACACCCCATTCGCCCGCGACCACGACCGTGTCCCCGATGCGCACCATGTCGCCGAAGGCGATTTGGAAGCCGGCGAAGAGGTTGCCCAGGGTGGACTGGGCGGCGACGCCCGCGACGATGCCGATGATCCCGGCGGACGCGAGCACCGAGGTGCCCAGTGCGCGGAAGCTCGGGAAGGTCAGCAGCATCGCCGCGGCCGCGACGACCACGACGACGGCGGTCACGACCCGCATGATCAGGGTCACCTGCGTGCGCACCCGGCGGACCCTGGCCGGGTCTCGGGTGCCGGTGGCGTAGCGGGCGTACGCGGATTCGACGACGGCCGAGGCCACGCCCACAACGAGCCAGGCACCGGCTCCGATCAGGGCGAGGGAGAGGACGCGGCCCACGACGGCCTCGTGTTCCTGGAGCGGCCGCCACGCGGTCTGCTGGAGCGCCCCTCTGAGCAGCGCGGCCAGGAGCACGATCTGCAAGGCCGGACGGCAGCGGCGCAGCGAGTGCCACAGGGGTGTTTCGGGGTGACGTGCGTCGGCCCGGCGCAGCAGCAGGTCGACGGCCCAGCCGGCCGCGCCCGTCAGCAGGATCGCGGCGGCCAGGACGGCAAGCGGGCGGAGAGCGGCGTTCATTCATCTCCTCGGCGGATGTGGACGGCGACGTCACGGACCTCCACGCCCCTGCCCCGACCTCGGGAGCCGACACCCTCACGGCGCCGGCGGGGGCCGGCGCATGGGCCTGGCGAGGGTGGGTACCCGGGGCCGTGGACGTCCTGACGGAGCGACCGGCACCGAGGGGTGCGGGGCTGCCGGGGACAGGGAAGGGGTGCACATGTCGCATGTCGAGGAGTACGTCGAGGTCAACGTTCCGGTACGTACGGCCTACAACCAGTGGACGCAGTTCGAGGACTTCCCCGCCTTCATGGAGGGCGTCGAACGCGTCGAGCAGCGGAGCGACACGCTCACCCACTGGGTGACGAACGTGAACGGTGTGCAGCGCGAGTTCGACGCGCGGATCACCGAGCAGCTCCCGGACCAGCGCGTCGCGTGGATGACGGTGGACGGGGAGACCCGGCAGGCCGGACTGGTCGTCTTCCAGCCGATCGACGCGAGCACCACCAAGGTCGTCCTGCACATGAACTGGGTGCCCGAGGGACTGGCCGAGAACGCTGCCGACAAGCTGGGCTTCGTCAAGCGCCAAGTGGCCGGGGACCTCAAGAGGTTCAAGCTGTTCATCGAGTCGCGCGGGGTCGAGACGGGTGCCTGGCGGGGCGAGGTCTGACCACGGCCGGGGCGATCCGCCCTACGCCCCGCACGTACGCGAAGGCCCCGGCCTCCGTGAGGAGGCCGGGGCCTTGATCGAGCGCTGGGCAGGCCTTGCACCTGCATTCCCCCACGGGAAGTGGGGTGTCTTTCCTTGGACCACCAACGCCTGTCCCCCCACCGTGTTCCACGGCGGCGAGCTCGAGATCAACTATACGGCACTCGGCCGGGCGGTACGAACCGCCGCGCCGGCCGGCCGCCCCGGTCGCCGTTGGTGACGTAACACGCCGTTGGTCAGGTGAATGCCGGGCTCCAGGCACTCACAAGCGGTGTGATCCTGCTTCGACGTTCCGTCATCTACCTTGGAGTGACATGCGCATTCGAACTGCGATCGCCGCCACCGTCCTGGCCGCGGCCGGCATTCTGGGCGCCGGCGGTTCCGCCGTCGCCGACGCCAACGCCAACGGCCTCGCCGTCGGCTCCCCGGGCGTCCTGTCCGGCAACGTCGTCCAGGTGCCGATCCACATCCCGGTCAACGCGTGCGGCAACAGCATCAACCTCATCGGCCTGGTCAACCCGGCGGCCGGCAACGTCTGCGTCAACGCCTGACGGCGGCGCGGCCCCGGCCGCGTCCCGACGGTCCCGCCCGGGTGGGGAAGCCCGCCCGGGCGGGACCGTCGTCCCGCCCGGCGGACACCCCGCTCCCGTGCGGGACCCGCCGGGATACCTTGTTCCTCCAGCTCAAAAGGGGGAACAGTGATGTCGTACAACGCCGGGTGGGGTCCGCACCCCGGCCATTCCGCGCCGCAGTGGGCAGGGGGCTGGATCCCGCCGGCTCCGCAGCCGGGGGTCATACCCCTGCGTCCGCTCGACGTGGGCGAGATGATCGGCGGCGCCTTCACGGCCTTGCGCCGGTACTGGAAGCCGCTGGTCGGCGTCGTGCTCGCGGTACAGGGCACCGGATTCCTGCTGGCGATCGCCGCGGTGGTGATCGCGGTCCTGGCCTTGCCCGACAGCTTCTCCGCGGTCTTCGACCCCGCGCCGGGACAGCGGCCCGACGGCGCGGAGGTCACGGACGTGGTTCTGGCCCTGCTGCCCGGGGGCCTGCTGCTGATGTTCGTGATGCTGGCCGGCACGGCGGTGATCGGCGCCCTGTGCCCGGCGGTGGTGCAGGAGGCCGTGCTCGGCCGCACCGCCACCTTCCGCTCGATGTGGCGCCGCAGCTGGTCCCGGATGCCTTCGGTGCTCGGCGTCGTTTTGCTGATCGGGCTGATCGCGGGCGGGCCGGTTCTCCTGATCTACGCGATCGGTTTCCCGCTCGCCCTCACGACCTGGGACGGATCCGGCCCGCCGGCCGCCTTCCTGCTGGTCATCGCGGGCGCCCTGGCGTGGATGCCGGTGGCGGTCTGGCTCATGACGCGGTTCAGCCTCGCGCCCGCCACGGCGGTGTTCGAGGGGCTCGGCCCCGTCGACGCACTGCGGCGCTCGGCCCGGCTGGTCGGCGACAGCTGGTGGCGCGTCTTCGGCATCACCCTTCTCGCGTACGCCATCGGGATGATCGGGGGTTACACCATCCAGATGCCGTTCGGCCTGGTGGGCGTCCTCGCGCTGTTCCCCGCCCTGCTGGGCGCCGGTGCGGGCGGCGGGGACGTCGCACCGCTGGTCTTCGGAGTCGTCGTGTACTCCGTCTGCCTGCTGGCCGGCGTCGTGGTCAGCGCGCTGTTCCAGATGGTCTACCCCCAGCTCGCGGTCTCGCTGCTGTACGTCGACCAGCGGATGCGCAAGGAGCACCTCGCGGCGGCCCTGGTCATGGCCGCCCAGCCCGCGCAGGCGCCGGGCCCGGGGCCGGGTCCCGGTTGGGGTCCGGGTCCGGCGTCACCCTGACGGGCGTCCCGGCCGCCCGGGCGCAGCGGCGCCCGGGCCCGTGGGGCACCTGCGGGGATCAGCGTGCCGCGCCGAAGTCCTGCGTCCAGTACTGGCCCGGCTGGGCGAGGCCGATGCCGATCTCCTTGTAGGAGCAGTCGAGGATGTTCCGCTTGTGTCCGGGGCTGTTCATCCAGCCCTCCATGACCTGCTCGGGGCTGTTGTACCCGTAGGCGACGTTCTCGCCGTACGTGCGCCACTCGTACCCCGCGCGGGTGAGGCGCCGGCCGGCGTCGGAACCGTCGGAGCCGGTGTGGGACATGTTGCGGTGGGCGGCCATGTCCGCGCTGTGGTCCTGCGCGGCCTTCGTCAGCTTCTCGTTGATGGTGACCGCCGGGCAGCCGGCGGCGGCGCGCGCCTGGTTGACGAGTTCCAGGACCTTGGTCAGGGCGTCGGACGGCGCACCGGGGGCCTGCGGGGCGGCGGGCTCGGCCGAGACCTCCGCCGGCCGGGGCTGCGGCTGGGACCGCTGGGGCTGCCGCGGCTGCGGGCGCGCGGGCGGCGCGGCCGGGGCGACCTGCTCGGCGGGCTGCTCGGCGACGGGCCGTACCGGTTCCGCCGCATCGGCGCCGGGGAGCGCGGGCGTGTCGGCCTGGACCGGAGCCTGCGCCGGGAGCGGCGCCCCGGTGTCGCCGAAGGGCACGTCCAGCTGCGCCGCGGCCGGCCGGACGCGGCCGGTGTCCTCGGTGTCCAGGCACGCCATGGCGGCGGTGGGCACGCCCACGACGGCCAGCGCCCCGACGGCGACGGCTATTTTCCTGTAGTGCGTCTTCTTACGGTGCTTCTTCATGCGGGACCTCACTCGGTGATCGCGAAGCTCCCGGCGCCGGACCGCGAGAGCGCCGGAGGATGCGCCATTCTTAGAAGGCCCGCAGAGGCATCGCAAGCCGGCACCGACGGACCCGTCGGGTGTTCCCGGCTCCGGCTTGAAAGGGCGCGAAGATCGTGCATCGGCGCCGCCACGGCCGGCCGGGCTCAGCTGACGCGCCGCTAGAACCACCTCGCACCAGGAACGTTGGGCGAGGGGAAATGAGAGCCCCTCATTCCGTTTCTGGCGGAGTGCGGTATGTCCACGCCAAACAGGGACAAATAGCGAAATGATCGGCTCTGACGATCTTCGCGAGCCCCTACGGACCGGCGAAAGCGCTGTGTCGCATGTCACGCATAAGGAAAGCCCCGTACCCCGTCGGCTGACGGGCGTACGGGGCTCACGAGCGGACCCGGACGGCGGGGACGGGTACGGCGCCCCCGCGGCCGGGCACCTCTCGTCCTGCGTCAGAGGGAGCTCTTCGACGCGCTGGCGACGACGCACTCCTTGTACTCGCTGCCGTTGCCCTTCCCCAGGTACGGGGTCGTGGCCTCGGTCTGCTGGGACGCTCCCGCCTTGACCTTCAGGCCGCTCACCCGGGCCTGGGCGGGGATCGCGGCGGGGGTCGCGGTGGAGGTCGAGTCGCCGCGGAACTTCATCGTGATGTTGTACGTGTAGTCCAGCGAGCCGCTGTTGGTGACGGTGAGCTTGGCGACCAGGTTCTTGCCGGTGCTGTCCAGCTTGCACCCGTCGATCCGGATGTCGCGCTCGGCCTTGTCCCTGGAGCCGCCCGTGACCGAGCCGCTGGTGGAACTGGAGCTGGTACCGCTGCTGGTGCCGGTGGTGGTGCTGCTGTCACCGCTGGTGCCGGTGGTGCCACCGCTGATGCTGGTGCTGCTGCTGTCGCTGCCACCGGTGGTGCTGCCACCGCTGGAGCTGCTGGAGCTGGAGCTGCTGCCGCCGCCACAGCTGGCACCGTGCGAACCACGGGCTCCGGTCAAAGCGACGACGGCGATTCCGAATACTGCGACCGCGCGGACATGGCGAAGCTTCACGTTCAAACCCCGTTGAAATATCAGTGAGCAGGAGGGCCCGCCTTGACGGGCGCACGTCACCCTACCGTCGACGGGAGGGTGCTCCGGACACCTTTCGGGCGGCGCTGCGCGCCAACGGGGGGTGCGGGGCCGGGAGTCGGATGCGGGACCGCCCGGCGTCCTCGGGCGTCCTCGCAGCTCGCGGGGCGGACGGGCCCGCACCGGACCCGCACACCTCCGTGAACGTATCCGCACCACGGACACACACCACCCTCACGCGCCGGTCCGTGCCCGACGGGGCGCGGCCCGGGGCGATGCGTGTCAGGGTGAACGGAGGAATCGCACCCCGGCACGGAGGAGTCACCCGTCATGGGCGGTACGAAGGACACGCGGCAGGGGCCCGGCGAACGGCGCGAGGAACGCCAGCCGCCTCAGCCGCCCAGCCAGGACCCCGTCCACCCCGAACCCGTCACCGCGTCCCGCAGCAAGCGGGCGGAGGAGAAGGGGCGCCGCCTGGAGGAAGAGCGCCGGCGCGAGGGCTCCTGAGCGCCGCGGCCGGCCCGGGACCCTCCGCGCAGGCCCTCCCGTACGCGGCGACGGTCAGCGCCGCCGCCGCACGTCCGGCGGATCGTCCTTCGGCCACAGGCCGATCATGTCCAGCAGGGCCTCCAGGTCCTCCGCATCGAGGGCGCGGGAGGCGACCGCGCGCCGGGCGGCGGCCCGGTCCATGCTGTCGGCCCGGGCCAGGAGTGCCGGCTCGTCACATCCGAAGGGATCCTTCATACGACCGATGCCACCACGCCCCCGGCACTTCCGCAGCCGCCACTGCTCCCATCAGCCCCCGCCCGGGGGCGCCACGTAGGATGCCGGGCGGGCGGAGCCGTAGCGCAGAGGTCGACGCGCGCGGTCTCCAACACCGTGAGGACGCCGGTTCGAATCCGGCCGGCTCCGCCTCCTTCCCGTCGGCCACCGCCAGGGGGGATCAGGCCGCCTGTCCGGCGGTGGCGTCGGTGCCGGGGCCGTCCAGGACGGTGACGCCCGGACGGGTGAAACGGCCGGGACGGGCGGGTTCCGGCCTCGGGTCAGAGCCGGTCCGCCGCGTCCTGGCCGCGGGGGTGAAACGTCAGCGGGCGTTCCCGTCGCCGCCCTCCCTGCGCCGACGGGAGCGCCGGCCCAGGGCTCCGGCCAGTCCGATCAGGCCGCCCGTGAGCGCGCCGGCCACGAGGATGCGCAGCAGGTCTTCCATCGAGTACTCCCCCTCTGGTCAGTCCCGGGCGGGAGTGTCCGTCCGCCCCGGGTGATCGACTACGAACGGGGACACTAGCGACGCGCGGGCCTCCCGGCTTGGACGAATCCGACCTCGCCCCTCACAGGGGAAGTGCCCCCTCCGACACACGGGCGGCGGCCATCCGTCCGGGAGTGGTTCCGGCGAGGGCGCGGAATTCCCGGTTCAGATGGGCCTGGTCGTAGAAGCCGCAGGCGGCCGTCACTTCGGTGAGCCGCGCGCCGCCCCGGGTGATCAGCCCTACCGCCCGGTGGAAGCGGAGCACGCGGGCGGACGCCTTGGGCGTCAGACCCACCTGTTCGGTGAACCGGCGGGCCAGGTAGCTCTGGCTCCAGCCGACTTCGGCCGCGATCCGGCCGACCGGGACCGCCCCGCCCGTACGGGACAGCAGGCGCCACGCGTGGCTCACTTCCCGGGAGGGAACGGGCCCGTTCTGGAACCCTGCCGTCAGCGCGGCGTCCAGCAGGTCGAACCGGGTCCCCCAGTCGGGGGCGGCTGCCAGCCGGTCCACCAGCACGTCGGCCCCGGGGCCGAGGACGTCCCCGAGTCCGACGGCCCGGTTGGTCAGCTCGCTCATCGGGACCGCGAAGAGACGGTAGGCGCCGAGCGGGGTCAGTTCGAGCCGTATCGCCTCCTGGCCCCCGGGATGCTCACACACCCTGGGCCCGTCCTCCAGGCCCACGACCAGCGAACCCGGCACCGGCGCCCGCCCGTTCGGGTCCGTGTCGTCCAGCCGCCGGACCTGGGCGAACGGCTCCCCCAGGCTGATCACCACGACGGCCCGCCCGTTGGGCACGATCCGTACTCGGTAGGGCGAGGCCGCCGTCTCCCAGTAGCCGGCGTAGCTGTGCACGTACGGGCGCAAGGGGGCGGGCCACGGCCGGGTCACCCGCCACCGCCCCGCGCCCACGCGGGTCATCCCGACGCGCATGTCGCTCTCTCCCGTCACGTGCACCGGCGTCCCGCAGGACCGGAGTGCGGGCGGCGTGCCGGTGCCGGCAGGTGCGGGGCCGCGTCGCGCGATCCGTCCAAACGGTCGTCCGGCGAGGATGTCACGGCCGGCCGGGGATCCGCCACGGCCAAGGGCGCCCGGCGGATCAGGAGGCTCCGCCCCCGCCGGGTCCACGGGAGACCTAGGGTGGACGGATGAACGAGATGGAGATCGTCGCCGAACACGACGCGTGGCGGGGCGGGTTCGAGGAGCGGGTGCTGGCCGCGTACCGGGCCGCGGGCTGCTCGGAGCCGCTGGCCCGGGCCCTGCTGGAGCGGGCCGTGAAGGGGATCGACGGCTGGACGGTGGCCACGGACGGCACCGGGTGGATCGCGGTCGGGGTGACGGAGGACAACGGGGCGGTGGTGGGCCGGATCCACGACCTCACGGTGCCGCACGGCCGGGAGTGGGCCGAGCGGTGGTGTGCCGAGCACGGCGCCGAACGTATCGAGGTCCGGCTCACCGGCGGAGCCGGACCCTTCGCCGGATATCCCGTACGCGGGCAGAACCGGATGCGTACCGTCCCCGAACGGCCCGCGCTGCCGCTGGGGCTGACGGTCCGCCGGCTCACGGAGGACGAGTACCCCGCCTGGTACGCCGGCGAGGAGGCCGCCTACATCGCGGACATAGTCCGGGCCGGAGTCCTGACCCCGGAGCAGGCCAAGGAGAAGTCCGACCGGGACTTCGCCCGGCTCCTTCCGCTGGGCTACCTGACCCCCGGCCACGCCTTCTACGCCATGGAGACCGACGGCGAGATGATCGGCACCGGCTGGGTGAATCACGGGTTCCTGCCGGGGGTCACCTTCGGCTTCTCCCTGGAGGTGTACGAGGAGCACCGCGGCAAGGGCTACGGCCGGTCCGCGATGGCCGTCGGCGAGTGGGCGACCCGGCACGGCGGCGACGAGGCGCTGATGTTCAACGTCTTCGGCGGGAACGAGGTCGCGATGGGCCTGTACGACAGCACGGGCTTCGCGGTCCTGGACGAGTACCGCTCCATCCCCCTGCGCTGACGTGACCCACGGCCGGCGAGGGCGGCCGGCCCGGGGGCTCAGCCGTTCAGCGACGCCATGAGCTCGGGTGCGTAGCGGTCGCCCGAGACCACGCCGTGCGGCGCGACGGCGTCGATGGAGGCCAGGTCGGCGTCGGTCAGGGTGACCCCGGTCGCGGCGACGTTCTCCTCCAGGTAGCGGCGGCGCTTGGTCCCGGGGATCGGAACGGCGCCCATGCGCAGGGTCCAGGCCAGCGCGAGCTGCGAGGGGGTGATCCCCTTCTCGGCGGCGAGGGACCGGACGCGGTCGACGACGGCCAGGTTGCGGTCGAAGTTGTCGCCCTGGAAGCGGGGGTCCGTGCGCCTGAAGTCGTCGTCGGCGAAGTCGTCCGGGCTGGTCACGGCTCCGGAGAGGAAACCGCGGCCGAGCGGCGAGTAGGCGACGAGGCCGATGCCGAGCTCGCGCAGGGTGTCGCGTACACCATCGTGCTCGATCCCGCGCTCGAAGAGGCTGTACTCGGTCTGCACGGCGGCCAGCGGGTGCACGGCGTGGGCGCGGGCGATGGTGGTCGCGGCGGCCTCGCAGATCCCGATGTGGCCGACCTTGCCGGCGGTGACCAGATCGGCCATGGCGCCGATGCTCTCCTCGATGGGCACGGCCGGGTCGACGCGGTGGAGGTAGTACAGGTCGATGTGGTCGGTGCCGAGGTGGCGCAGGGAGCGGTCGGCGGAGCGGCGGATGTACTCGGGTGTGCCGTTGTGGCCCCGGAAGGTGCCCTCGTCGGTGAACTCGACACCGGTCTTCGTGGCGACCACGGCGGCGTCACGGCGGCCGCGGAGGGCCTTGCCGAGGAGCTGCTCGTTGAGGAAGGGGCCATAGCCCTCGGCGGTGTCGAGCAGGGTCGCGCCCAGTGCGAGGGCGCGGTCGATGGTGGCGAGGGACTCGGTCTCGTCGGCGGCTCCGTAATGGGCGCTCATGCCCATGAGGCCGAGACCTTCGGCGCCGACCTCCAGGCCCTGGCGTCCCAGTGCGCGGATCTCCATGGTGTTCCTCCGGGGGGTGGGGTGGTGGGGGCCGGTCAGCCCTAAGTAACTAACCGGATAGTTCAAGTCTGCCGCGAGGGCGCGGTCGATGTCAATAACCGGATAGTTACTTGCTAGGGTGCCAGGCATGGCACGGGATTCCAGCGCAACCAAGGCCCGCCTGCTCGACGCCGCCTTCGCCGAGTTCGCCGCGTACGGCATCGCCGGGGCGCGGATCGACCGCATCGCGGCCAGCGCCCAGGCGAACAAGCGACTCATCTACGTCTACTACGGCAACAAGGAACAACTGTTCGACGCCGTGCTCCAGCGGGCCCTGGAAACGGGCTCGGAGTCCGTCCCCTTCGACGCGGAGGACCTGCCGGGGTACGCGGGGGCGGTCCTCGACCACTTCCTCGCGCACCCCGACCTGATGCGCCTGGTGCAGTGGAAGCAGCTGGAGCGGCCGGACACCACGGAGCTCGTCGCGGAGTCCTACCGGGGCAAGATCGCGGCCGTGGAGCGGGCCCAGGCGGCCGGGAGGATCGACCCGGACCTCGACCCGGAGGACGTCTTGACGCTGGTCATGGGGCTGGCGCAGGCGTGGGCGGGCGCGGTGGGCGGGCCCGCTGCGGGCGGCCCGGCCGGGGCCTGGCCGGCCGCGCGGCTGGCCCGTCACCGCGAGACGGTCGTGGAATCCGTCCGCCGCCTGATCAGACCGCCGCACGCGCGGGGATGACGGCGTCAGGGCCGGCAGGCCCTCCGCGGGGTCAGGGCCGGGAGCGGGCGGTGGACTGGGCCAGGAGATTGAGCGCCGTGTGGTGCTCGGAGCCGGCCGTGGCCGTGGCCACCAGGAGGGTCTGGTCGTCGCTGACGCGCAGGGCCTGCTGGGTCACGGTCAGGTTCCCCACCAGGGGATGCCACATACGCTGCTCGGCGGCGGTGCAGGGGCGGGCCCGGTGGTCGGCCCACATGGTCGCGAACTCGTCGCTCTTCATGCTGAGTTCGCCGACGAGTGCGCCGAGGAGCGCGTCGTCCGGGTGGCGGCCCGCCGCGTACCTCAGGTTGGCGACGGCGGCCTTGGCCTTGGACTCCCAGGTGGCGTACAGCTCGCGCAGGTACGGGTCGAGGAAGATCAGCGCCGCCATGTTCGGCCGGCCCGCGGGCCGGTCGGGCGCGGCGGGGTCGAGGTGGCCGGCGAACAGGGCGTGCCCCAGCGGGTTCCAGGCCAGGATGTCGGCGCGGCGGCCGGTCAGGACGGCCGGGACGTCGGGCATGGAGTCCAGCAGTGTCCGTGTCGCCTCGTCGACCCGTTCCGGCGGCGGGCGACGGACGACGGGCCGCCTGACGGCCAGGTCGGCGAGGTCGTGGACGTGCCGCCGCTCGGACTCGTCCAGGTTCAGCGCGCGGGCCAGCGCGTCCAGCACCTCCGGCGAGGCGTTGTGCGAATGCCCCTGCTCCAGCCGTGCGTAGTAGGAGGCGCTCACCCCTGCGAGGAGGGCGAGTTCCTCGCGGCGCAGGCCGGGGACGCGGCGCCGTTCGCCGTACGTGTCGAGGCCGATGTCCGCCGGTGTCAGCCGGGACCGGCGGGCCTGCAGGAACGCTCCGAGGCTGCTCTGTCCTTCCACGCGGCCCAGTATCGCGGGCCGCGCGGGGGCTTGCCCCTCCCTGCCGGGGATAGGCAGCGAAGGGTGTGGCTGCCACGCCGGGTCCTGCGCAGGGTGGGAGCCATGAACACCACAGACACCATCGAGCTGGGCAATGTCGGCGTGACCCGGGTCCGCGAGTTCTACGGACCGCTCGGGCTCACCCCGCACGAATTCATCCCTGAGAGCAGCGCGGACGTCTGGTCGGCGCACGCCGACTGGCTGCGGCCCGCCTTCGCGGACGGCGAACCGCCCGTGTCCCAGGTGGCACTGCAGACGTGGGTGCTGCGCAGCGAGGGCCGCGTCATCCTGGTCGACACCGGCGGCGGCAACCACAAGGCGCGCCCCGGCACGCCCTGGGACCGGCAGGAGACGGCCTTCCTCGACGAGCTGGCCGGGGCCGGGGTCAAGCCCGAGGACGTCGACCTCGTGGTCAACACCCACCTGCACGGGGACCACGTCGGGTGGAACACCCGCCTGGAGGGGGACCGCTGGGTGCCCACCTTCCCGAACGCCCGCTATCTGATCAACCGGAACGACTTCGAGTTCTGGAACCCGGCCAACGGCCACCCCTCCGTTCTCGGCGACGGCAACGCCGGCGTCTTCGAGGACAGCGTCGCCCCCGTCCACGAGGCCGGCCAGGTGGTGCTGTGGGAGGACGGCCACCGGATCGACGCGAACCTGCGACTGGACCTCGCGGCCGGGCACACGCCCGGCTCCAGCGTGCTCACCCTCGCCTCCGGTAGCGACCGGGCGGTGTTCGTGGGCGATCTGCTGCACAGTCCGGTGCAGATCATGGAGCCGGACGCCAACAGCTGCTTCTGCGAGGACGCCGGACAGGCCCGGGCCACCCGGCGCCGGCTGCTGGGCTGGGCCGCCGACCACAACGCGCTGCTGGTTCCGGCGCACTTCGGCTCGCACGGCGCCCTGGAGGTCGTGCGGGACGCGGGCGCCTTCGCGGTGAAGGGCTGGGCGCCGTTCGCCGCCTACACGCCGGGCGGCGAGGTCGGCGAGGGCTGACCCCGGGCGGCGCGGCCCCGGGGCCGCCCGGTCGTGGGGCCGCCGCCGGATCCGATACGAGTAGGGTCCGTCGTAGACAGGGACCAACCCCTACGAAACGGATCCGTTCCCCATGTACGCACCCGAGCGTCAGCACCGGATCGTCCAGCTGACCCAGGAGCGCGGACGCGTCGAAGTCCCCGCCCTGGCGGAGGAGTTCGGAGTCACCCAGGAGACGGTCAGGCGGGATCTGACCGCCCTGGAACGGGCCGGTCTGCTGCGAAGGGTGCACGGCGGCGCACTGCCCGCCGGAGGGCTGCGCCTGGAGCCGGGGCTGGCCGAGCGCGACACCACCGCCGCGGCCGCCAAGGACCGGATCGCCAGGGCCGCGCTCGCCCTGCTGCCCGAGGAGGGCAGCCTGCTGCTGGACGCGGGCACCACCGTCTCCCGGCTGGCCGCCCTGCTCCCGCTGGACTCCACCCTCACGGTGGTCACCAACGCGCTCCCGGTGGCCGCCCGGCTCGCCGGGCACCCGGGGCTGCGGCTCCACATGGTCGGCGGCCGGCTGCGGCACCGTACGCAGGCGGCCGTGGACGCCTGGGCCCTGCGCGACCTCGCCGAGGTCCAGGCGGACACGGCGGTGATCGCGACCAACGGCTTCTCGGCGGAGGCGGGGCTGACCACTCCGGACCTGGCCGAGGCGGCCGTCAAAGGGGCCATGGTGGCCGGTGCCCGCCGGGTGGTACTCGTCGCGGACTCCTCCAAGTACGGCGCACGGCACTTCGCCCGGTTCGCCACGCTGGAGCAGGTGGACGTGCTGGTCACGGACACCGGACTGACCGATGCGCAAACGGACGAGATCACCGGCCGCGGCCCCGAGGTGATCCGGGCCTGAGCGCCCGCCGCGCCGGGGCCGCCGACCCGGTCCGCACGGGGCGGCCGGGCATGCCGGGCGGATCACGGCCGCCGTGCCGCCCCGCCCACCCGCTCAGCCGGGCAGGCGGAAGCCGTTGAAGAGGTCGTCCATGCCGCGCAGGGCCAGCCGGCCGGGGGTGGCGCGGACCGCGAGGTCGCGGGCCGCCGCCGCGAGCGGGCTGCGGAGGGCGCCGAGCCGGCCGATCCGCCGGGCACGCACCCGTACGGCGTCGGTGCGGTCGCGGCGGGCGGCGGTGTACGCCGCGAGGGCGGCCGGGACGGAGTCCGTGTCGTCCGGGCCGTCACCGGAGGGGAGCAGGTGGGCGAGGACCACCGCGTCCTCGATGGCCTGGCAGCCGCCCTGGCCGAGGTTGGGTGCCATGGCGTGGGCCGCGTCGCCGAGCCAGGCGATCCGGCCGTGGTGCAGGCGCGGGAGCGGGGCGGCCAGGTCGTAGAGGTCGTTCTGGAGGACCTCGTCGGGGCCGAGGCGCGCGACGCGCTCCAGCAGCGCCGGGATCGGGTCGTGCCAGGAGCCGAAGCGGCGGCGGAGCTCGGCGCGGGGGTCGGCCGAACGGGTGCCGGCCGGGACACGGGCGGTGGCGTAGAGGTAGTACCGCCCGTCGGCGAGCGGGGTCACCCCGAACCGCTTTCCCCGCCCCCAGGTCTCGCTCATGGCCGGTATCCGCAGGTCCGGGGCGTCCACGAGGGCCCGCCACGCGGTCTCGCCGAGGTAGTGCAGGCCGGGGTGGGCGGGGAAGTGGGCGCGGCGCAGCCTGCTGTGGATCCCGTCGGCGGCGACGACCAGGTCGGCGGTCAGCCCGGCGGTCAGGTGCGGGCCGGCTTCGGTACGGACGGTCACGCGGCCCGTGGCACCGTCGGAACCCGGCGCGTCGGGCGCGGTCGTGTCGACGCCGGCCGTGTCGACGCCAGTCACGGCCGTCCCGTAGTGGAGGGCCTCGGGCGGGAGGGCCGCGGCCAGGGCGGCGGTGAAGGCCGGGCGCGGGACGGCGATCGGGGGGATTCCGTAGCGGGCCGCCATGTCGGCGGTCGCGGCCCGGGTCAGCCACCGGCCGTCGGGGCGGCGTACTCCCATCACGCCGGGTACCGAGGTGCCCGCGGCGTGGGCCGCGTCGGCACCGATCGCCGCGAGTGCGCGCAGGGCGTTGGGGGCGAGGCCGATGCCCGCCCCGGTGACCGGTGGTGCGGGGGCGCGTTCGCACACGGTGACGCGCCAGCCCCGGCGGTGCAGGGCGAGGGCCGCCGTGAGGCCGCCGATGCCGGCGCCGGCCACCACCGCGTGACGTTTCGGCATACGACCCCACTTCCGTCCACGACTGCCGGGGCCCGGGGCCCGAGATCCTGACTCTACAGCCGTAGAGTCAGGACCCCGTCCGTTTACGAGGAAGCCGCCACGTCACCGCGGCCGGTGGCGGAGGCGAAGCCCAGCCAGGTGTGCCGGTTGCCCCACCAGCACCATCCGATCTTCGGGGCGTCGCGCCGCTCGCGGCCGTCCCGTCCGGTGCCGTTGCTGATCCAGATCGCGGGGGTCCGGGCGTCCAGCGCCCCGTTGGCCTTGCGCAGGCGCGACCCGATGGTCATGAAGCAACGGTTGCGCTCGAGGACCTCGGGCCGCTGGAGCACCCAGTGGATGCCCTCCGTGAGCAGCAGCGGGCTGCGGCCCTCCTGGGCGAGGGCGGGCAGCGCCTCTTCCGGGCTCCAGTCGGCCATGCGGTCACCGCGGTCGACGCCGGTGACGAGGTAGAGGGGAGCGTCGGGCAGTTCCACGCCGCAAGGGGCGAAGTCGTCGGCGTCGGGCATGTCGACGACGACGAAGCCGGGCTTGCCCTCGCGGCGGAGCAGGGGCGCCAGGGCGGACGCCGGGACCCGGCCGGGGTGGACGGCGAGCAGGGTGCCGCCGTCGGCGGCCGCACCCCGGGCGGCGGCGAAGGCGCGCAGCTCGCCGGCGGACATCCCCGCGCGTTCGTGCACTCCGAGGCGGATCAGCTCTTCGGCCTGGTCGGCGAGGGGCGGAAGGGAGGGCATGGCGGTGGTGGGCGAAGCGTCGGGCAAGGCACTCCTCGGTCGTGCGGTGCGGCATGTGCCTGGGGTGAACGAGGCGCCCCGCCGGAATGTTCCCGTTGCAGCACCCCTGCTCACGCCCTGACGTGAGGTCAGTGCCCGGCGGCGGAGGCCGACTTGCCGTTCACGGGCGCGGCCCGGGCGGGGGTGGGGGACGCTCCGATGCGGAGCGCCCTCCCCCGCCCGCCGGCACCGTGGCAGTGCGCGCCGGGACGTGCGTCAGGCCACGGCGAGCCGGTCCACCAGCAGTTCCGTCCTCCGCTCGGCGTCCTCCGGCGGCAGCCGTCCCGACCGGGTCAGCGTCGCCAGCCCGTGCAGGGCCGCCCAGAACACCTCGGTGAACAGCCCCGGGTGGACGTCTTCCCCGGCGACCTCTGCAAGGTTCTCCAGCAGGGCCGCGAAGGCGTCCTTCAGCGGTTCGGGGGTCTCCTCCGTCGCGAACGCCAGGCCGCCGTCGAGCCGGAACATGGCGTCGTAGACCGCCGGGTTGCGTGCGGCGAAGTCGAGGTAGGCCCGGGCGAGGGCGGCGACCCGGGGGCGCGGCCCGGCCGCGGCGGAAGCCGCGGCACGCAGCGACGCGGCCATCTCGGCGGCGCCTTCGAGGGCGACGGCACCGATGATCTCGCGCTTGCCGCGGAAGTGGCTGTAGAGGACGGGCTGGCTGTATTCGATGCGCTCGGCGAGCCGGCGGGTGGTGACCGCGTCCCAGCCCTGCTGTTCAGCGAGTTCGCGAGCCGTGGCCACGATGAGGCGCTCGCGTTCCGCCCGTTCGCGTTCCTTGCGTTCCTGTACCGACATGAGGAGATCCTAGCAGTGCTAGACAATCAAGCGGCAGCAGCACTAGCATCGCCTCAACATCTAGCGGCGCTAGATCCAGAAGGGGTCATCATGCTCAACGCACTCGAGGTCTTCACCACCGTGGTCGTCGGCGTGATGGTGGGGGTGGAGTTCTCCGTCGCCTTCGTCGTCAACCCGATCCTCAACGGCCTCCCCGAGGACAGCGGCCAGCTCGGCCGCGCCCACGGGGGCCGGATGCTCGGCGCCGTGATGCCGGTCTGGTACATCACCTCGCTCGCCCTCGTCGCCGCCTGGGCCGTCGCCGGATGGCACCACCGGGGCACCGGTCTCGTCGTCACCGCCGGCGCGCTGCTGATCGTCAGCGTGATCATGTCGGTCCTGCTGCTCGTCCCGATCAACAACCGGGGCAAGACGTGGACCCCCGACAACCGGCCCGCCGACTGGAAGCAGCAGATGAGCCGGTGGGACCGCTTCCACTACGTCCGGGTCGCCGTCATCATCGGCGCCTTCACCCTGCTGGTCGCCTCCCTCACCTGAGCCCGCGGGCCGCCACCGCGCGGTCGCGCCGGGAGGCCTCTCCGGGCCGGGCCGGCGGCGCGGCCCGCACGTACGGGGCGGCCTCGGCCGCGGTGAAGGAGGAGGCGAAGGTGAAGGCGCGCGGAGACGGGCCGTGCGCACGCAGGTCCGCGAGCCGCTCCAGGGCCTCCTCGACGCCCGGCCGGTGGCCGGCGGGGACCCACCAGAGGACCAGGTGCGCCTCGACGTGCCGTTCGAACCATTCGCGGCGGCGCCGCATCGCCTCCAGGTGCCCACTGCGGTAGGTGAACTCCCACAGGGCCTCCCGGGTCTCCCAGACGGACATGTTGACGATCACGTCCTCCCCCGCCGGGCGCAGCCCGGTGGCGTCGGCGGCCCCCTCCTCCGCGAACCGCCACACGAAGCCGGGCGTGTCGTCGGCCGCGGCGTTGAGCGGCGCGAGCATCTCGACGAAGGGAGCCATGCGCGGGTCGTCGAGGGGGTGGCGGAGCGACGCGACGTTGAACTGGGCCAGGTGGGCGGCGCGCGGGCCGCGCTGGGATGCGGTCATGGCGTCATCCCAGCACGGCCCCATTTCTATGTCAATGTTGATTGTTTTTAGAAGCCTCGACGACCACGCAGCACTCCCCCGGCCTGGCGTCCATACGGGCCCGTACGGGGCCCTCGACGCCGAGCAGCCCCTCGAGCAGGGCGAGGTTCATGCCGCAGACGAGCGGAGGGAAGCGTTCGGCGACGGCGTGGAAGGGACAGTTGCGCATGCGGACGACGGGCCCAGCGGGCCCGGATCCCCCCTCGGCGACCTCCAGGTGCGGTTCGTAGCCGCGGCCGGCCAGCACCTCCGCGGCTTCCTCCAGGCCGCCGCAGGGCGCCGCCGAACCGCGCAGGGCCTCGCCCCGCCGGCGCGCGGCCGCGCAGAGCGCGGCGTCCAGCCCCGCCCCCTCGGCGGCCTCGGCGAGCAGCTCGGCGGCGGTGCGGTAGTCACGGGCGGGCAGTGACACCGCCCGCTCGGCCCGCGCCCGCGTGTACACCTTGGCGGGACGGCCCGCACCCGGCCCCGAGCGGCCCGTCAGCCGGCGGCTGCCGCTCTCCAGCAGCCCGGCCTCGGTCAGCCGGTCCAGATGGTGCGCGGCCAGCGTGCGCGCGACCCCGGCCGCCTCGGCGGCCTCGTTGCGGCCGACCTCCCGGCCCTGCGCGGCCACGTACTCGTACAGGCGGCGGCGTACGGGATCCTGCAGCGCCGCGATCGCATCGATGTCCTTCACCCGTCCATTCTAGAAACGACGCGGATTGGCGATAGAAAGCGCCCGCACCCCGGCACCCTCGGAACACCGGGCGGGCGGAGCTGACGGGGCGGAAGGTGGCCCGAGCGGCCGGGAGGCGGTACGAAGGCGTACGTGAAGGAACAGACCCAGGCCGCGACCGTCCGCGTGTTCATCGCCCTCGCCCCGCCCGACGACGCGAAGGAGGAGCTGGAGCGGGCCCTCGGCCCCGCCTACGAGGCGCACCCGCGCATGCGGTGGAACCGCGTGGAGGACTGGCACATCACCCTGGCGTTCCTGGGTGAGCTCCCGGTCGGTGCCGTTCCGCCGCTGCGGCCGGCGCTCGCGGACCTGGCGGCGGCGCGCAGGCCCGTACGGCTGTCCCTGCGCGGCGGCGGGCACTTCGACGAGCGGGTGCTGTGGAGCGGGGTGGGAGGGGAGCTCGATGAGCTGCACGTGCTGGCCTCGGAGGTGCGCGCGGCGGTCAAGGAGTGCGGCGTCGCCTTCGCGGACCGGCCCCTGCGCCCCCATCTGACGCTGGCCCGGGCCCGCCGCGGCGACTCCTCCGCCGCGGTGGAGGCCGCCGCCGGGCTGGCGCCCTTCAGCGGGCGGGAGTGGGCGGCGGGGCGCCTGCACCTGGTGGGCAGCAACGTCGGCCGGGGCCCGGGACCGATCCACTACCGGGACATAGAGTCCTGGCGTTTCAGGGGCTCGACCTGAGGCGGAGGGCTCCCGACCGAGCCAGAATTGCATGACCATGCGGGAGCATGCATAATCTTCCTATGTCTAAGGTCCTCACCTCCCTTCCCGCCGGCGAGCGCGTCGGCATCGCCTTCTCGGGCGGTCTCGACACCTCCGTCGCGGTCGCCTGGATGCGCGACAAGGGTGCCGTCCCGTGCACCTACACCGCCGACATCGGCCAGTACGACGAGCCCGACATCGCCTCGGTGCCCGGCCGTGCGAAGACCTACGGCGCCGAGATCGCACGCCTGGTCGACTGCCGGGCGGCGCTGGTGGAGGAGGGCCTGGCCGCCCTGACCTGCGGTGCGTTCCACATCCGCTCGGGCGGGCGGGCGTACTTCAACACCACCCCGCTCGGCCGTGCCGTCACCGGCACCCTGCTGGTCAGGGCGATGCTCGAGGACGACGTCCAGATCTGGGGCGACGGCTCGACCTTCAAGGGCAACGACATCGAGCGGTTCTACCGCTACGGTCTGCTCGCCAACCCGCACCTGCGGATCTACAAGCCGTGGCTCGACGCGGACTTCGTGACCGAACTGGGCGGCCGCAAGGAAATGTCGGAGTGGCTGCTGGCCCACGACCTGCCCTACCGCGACAGCACCGAGAAGGCGTACTCCACCGACGCCAACATCTGGGGCGCCACGCACGAGGCGAAGACCCTCGAGCACCTGGACACCGGCGTGGAGACGGTCGACCCCATCATGGGCGTGCGGTTCTGGGACCCGTCCGTCGAGATCGCCACCGAGGACGTGACGATCGGCTTCAACCAGGGCCGCCCGGTCACGATCAACGGCAAGGAGTTCCCCTCCCCCGTCGACCTGGTCATGGAGGCCAACGCCATCGGCGGCCGCCACGGCATGGGCATGTCCGACCAGATCGAGAACCGGATCATCGAGGCCAAGAGCCGCGGCATCTACGAGGCGCCGGGCATGGCCCTGCTGCACGCCGCGTACGAGCGCCTGGTCAACGCCATCCACAACGAGGACACCCTCGCCCAGTACCACAACGAGGGCCGCCGCCTCGGCCGGCTGATGTACGAGGGCCGCTGGCTGGATCCGCAGGCCCTGATGGTCCGCGAGTCCCTCCAGCGCTGGGTCGGCGCGGCCGTCACGGGCGAGGTGACCCTGCGGCTGCGGCGCGGCGAGGACTACTCGATCCTCGACACCCGGGGCCCGGCCTTCAGCTACCACCCCGACAAGCTGTCCATGGAGCGCACCGAGGACTCGGCCTTCGGCCCGGTCGACCGGATCGGCCAGCTCACCATGCGCAACCTGGACATCGCCGACTCCCGCGCCAAGCTGGAGCAGTACGCCGTCCTGGGGCTGATCGGGACCGGCAGCCCGGCCATCGGCGCCGCCCAGGCGGCCGCGACCGGTCTGATCGGCACCATGCCGGAGATGCCGGAGGGCGGCGCCGAGGCCATCGCCTCGCGCGGCGAGGTCTCGGACGACGAGCAGATGCTGGACCGCGCCGCGATGGAGTTCGGCACGGACTGACCTGCCGCGGCAGGACGGAGCGGGCCGGCTCGGCGCCAGGGGCGCGGAGCCGGCCCGTTTGCCTGGCCCCTCGGCAGACGGGCTAGTACACGAGCTTGTACGTCACGTCCTTCGGCACCGGGTGCGGGGCGGTGTCGGTGTAGATCAGCCGGATCATCGTGAACCGCCGGACATCTGGGCGGTCGGGCCAGGCCTGGGGATGGCTCAGCGTCACCTTCACGGGGTACGGGCGGAAGCGCCCCGCCGCGCAGTAGGGACGGCAGTCGTTGACCATGTCCGTCCCGGTGGCGGTGGCCGCGCTCGGCCCCCAGCTCTCCCAGCGCAGCCCGACGAGCCGGTTGTTGCCGTCGCCGCAGGCCAGCAGGTACTCCTCGGGGCGGACCTGGGGCCGCTCGAAGCAGTCGACCACCACGACCGGATCCGGGGCGGCGCGGGTGCGGGCGGCGGAGGCCGGGACCGCGGCCGCCGCGAGGGCGGCGAGCGAGCACAGCAGCGCCGCCCTGCGCGTCCCGCGCCCGGGCACCCTTACCGGCCGGGTCTCCTGCGAAGCGTCCATCGGCCCCTCCTCGCCAGTCCGCCCCGCCGCCCGCCGGCGCCGCGGCACTGACCAGCTTTCCGCATCCGGCCGCCCCCCGCACCCGCTGGCGGACGGCGGCCGGGAGTACGGCGCGGGAGGTGCTAGACCCTGGCGTCCTGCGGGGCGCGCCGCATGGCCCACAGGGTGGGGCCGCCGCCCGGGAGCTCGACCTCGCCCAGCACCGTGAACCCGAAGTGCTCGTAGACGGGCAGGTTGGCCGGCTTGGAGGACTCCAGGTAGACGGGCAGGCCATCCGCGTCGGCCTTGGCCAGGCCGGAGCGCAGCAGTGCGGCGCCGTGGCCCTGGCCCTGGCCGGCCGGGTCCGCTCCGATCAGCGCCAGGTACCAGTGCGGTTCCTGCGGCGCGTGCCGCGCGGCCAGCTCGACGGCGTCCCGGAACAGGGGGGCCCGGTCGCCGAGGATGGCGGTGAGCTCCTGGATGGTCTCCGCGTCCGGGACGGCCTTCTCGTGCCCCTCCGGCGACACCCAGAAGGCGGCCGCCGCGTCGGTGCGTTCGCACACCCCGTGACGGACGTACTGGCGGGTGTAGATGGTGCTGAAGTAGCGGGCCAGGCCCTCCTCGCGCGATTCCTCGGCGGGGAAGAACCAGTTCATCATCGGGTCGTCGTGGAAGGCGCGGGCCAGGGCACGGCTGATCGACGGGGCATCGTCAACAGTGGCCGTCTTCGGCAGGTTGGTCATCGACATACGGGTCATTCTGCACGCCGATGATCTTCGCTTCGGCGCGGGGTCCTCTTGACCGGCAGCCCCTACGTGCCGGTAACTTGGGGCGCGCCCACGAGGTTTCGACCATTCGACGCAGAGAGCGGGACCGTGGCGGATCACGACCTGACCGGCTTCAGCAAGGGCACGTTCACGTACGGGGGTGCCACCCGCCGGGTGCTGCGCCGGGGCTCGGGTCCGGCGGTGATCGTCATGGCGGAGATTCCGGGCATCACCCCCAAGGTCCTGGAGTTCGCCGCGCGGGTGGCGGAGGCCGGGTGCACCGCGGTCCTGCCGGTCCTCTTCGGCGAACCGGGGCGGGACGCGGACCCCCGTACCGCCGGCTGGCCGAAGGCGGGGAGCTACCTCGCGAAGACGATGTGGCGGGTGTGCGTGAGCCGGGAGTTCACGCTGCTGGCGACAGGCCGCAGTTCGCGCGTGGTGCGGTGGCTGCGGGCGCTCGCCGCCGCCGAGCACGAGCGGTGCGGCGGTCCGGGGGTCGGCGCCGTCGGCATGTGCCTGACCGGCGGCTTCGCCCTGGCCATGGCCACCGACGAGCGTCTGCTCGCCCCCGTGCTGGCCCAGCCCTCGCTGCCGCTCGCCTGCACTCGCGGCCGCGCGGGCAGCATCGACATCTCCCCCGAGGACCTGGCGGTCGTACGCGGACGGTGCGAGCGCGAGGGCCTCCAGGTGCTCGGGCTGCGGTTCCGGGGCGACCGGCTGGTGCCCGGGGACCGGTTCGCCCACCTGCGCCGGGAGCTGGGCGACGCGTTCGTCGCGGTCGAGCTGGACGCCGCCGACGCGGATCCCGGGAGCGCCATGCCCCCGCACTCCGTCCTGACGGAGCACCTGGTCGACGAGCCGGGACAGCCCACGCGCCAGGCCCTGGACACGGTCCTCGACCTGTTCCGGGCACGGCTGCTGGCGGCCGGACCCCGCTGACGCCGATCAGGGGTGCCGCCAGGCCGTCTCCCCCGTGCCGAGTTCGATCGTCGCGCGGACCCGCATGGGTCCCTCGCCCCGGCGGGAGAGCACCACCACCTCCCCCACCCCGGCCCGCATTCCGTCCAGGCGGGCGGCGCATACCGGGGCCAGGCGGCGCGGGTCGCGGGTGCGGCCGAGCGAGAGGTGCGGGGTGAAGTGCGGGAACCGTCCCCGGCAGCGGGGGAACGGTTCCGCCAGGGTCCGCTGAAGCGCCGTCCAGGGTTCCCGGCCCGCCGCCGCGGGGTCGAGCCACAGGGTGGCGTACGCGCGGTGCCGGAAGGTGCGCACGCCGCTGAGGCGGACGGTGAAGGGCCCGCACCGTGCGGCGGCGGCCGCCAGCATAGGGACGGCCGCCGGGAAGTCCTCCTCCGGCACGAAGCCGAAGAGCAGGTTCACGTGCGGTGGCCAGCGGCGGATCTGGGGGTCGTGTTCGGCCCGGATGTCCTGGATGGCCGGCCACAGCCCCGCCGGCGGCAGCCAGGCGACGGCGGTCCGGGGCGTGGGGGCGACGTCCAGGAATCCGGGGGCCCCGGCGGCGCCGCCGCCGGCGGCCGGGGGCACGCTCACACCGCCATCATGCCTCCGGCCGGTCCCGCCGCGGGCCGTCAGGGACGGATGCGGGCCACGTCCTCGCCGGCCAGGTCGGGGCGGGCGGCGAGTTCCGCATGGACGGCCCCCAGGAGCGGGAGGCGGGCCCCGGCGGCGTCCAGGGCCAGGGCGACGTCCTTGGCGGCGAGGGCGACCGGGAAGTGGGAGCCGGCCGCGAAGGTGCGGGCGACCGCTCCCGACAGCGGGCCCTTGGCCAACGCGCCGCGGACCAGGTCGGCGGGCAGACCGAGGGCCTGGCCGAGCCGGAGCGCCTCGGACACCAGGGCCACGCCGCCGATCGCCGCGTTGGTCAGGACCAGCTCGAGGGCGGCCCCGGAGCCGGGGGGCCCGCATTCGGTGACCGTTCCGAGCCGGTTTAGGACCGTGCGTACCGGACCGCGCAGCGGCCCGCCCGCCAGGACCCACAGCTCGCCGGTCGCCGCCCGGTCGACGCTCGAGGGGGAACGTCGCCCCCCCACCGGACCCTGCTGGCTCCCGCACTGGCCGCCGGGTTCGAGCCGCGCGTGGCGTTCCGCGTCAACGACTGGACCGCCAAGCAGGGGTTCGTCGCCGCCGGGCTCGGCATCACGGTCCTTCCGGAGCTGGCGGCGGAGGCGGTACGGCCCGACATCGCCCTCGTACCGGTCGATCCGGCGGACCTGCCGTGCCGGAAGGTGTACGCGGGCACGCCGCGCGGGCTCGGTCATTCCCCCGCGGTCGGCGCCTTCCTCGCGCTGCCGCGGAGCGCGGCCGCCCCCAAGGACACGCCGGCGCGGAAAGCACAAGGCGGCCGGGCACCCGGAACGCGATGAGCTATATACGGAAAGTGGAATGCGTGTCATGCGTTCAGCCGCCATGAATTCCACCCAGGGCCATGGATTCACCAAGTAATCAAGGCTTATCTTCGAAGGACTCCGACCGTATGGTGTGGCTCGAATCGAAGGAGCCCCCTGTTGTCGCATACAAATGACCCCGCCGCTCGCGCAGTTGCGTCCGAGCGGGATTATGTGTCCTCCCTTTACGAGCTGCTCACCGAGCGGCTCACCGAGGCACGAGCACACCGGGCGAAGGTGCTGAGCGCCCCGGCGGAAAGCGCCGGCGAGGCATACGAGAAAGAAATCGCCGCCGAGCGTCTGGCCAGGGAAATCGGCCGGCTGGAGGGCGCCGAAAAGGGGCTGGCCTTCGGGCGCATCGACCGGACGGACGGCACGGCGCTGCGCATCGGGCGGATCGGGCTGCATACGGAGGATGACGAACTGCCGCTGCTCGTGGACTGGCGCGCGAACGCGGCACGGCCCTTCTACGAGGCGACACCGGTCCACCCGATGGAGCTGCGGCGGCGCCGGCACCTGCGCCTGGAGGGGCGCACGGTCGTCTCGGTGAGCGACGAACTGCTGGACGGGGCCGTCCCGACCGACGAGGACGTCGTGGGGGACGGCCCGTTGACCGAGGCCCTGTCGGCACGGCGTACGGGCAGGATGCACGCGGCCGTCGCGACGCTCCAGGCCGAGCAGGACGAAATCGTCCGCTCCGCCCACCGCGGGGTGACCGTGGTGCAGGGCGGGCCCGGCACCGGGAAGACGGTGGTCGCCCTGCACCGGGCCGCCTACGTGCTGTACGCGTTCCCGCGCGCCGCGGAGGAGGGTGTCCTGGTGGTGGGTCCGAACGCGCGGTTCCTCGACTACATCTCCCAGGTCCTCCCCTCGCTCGGGGAGAACGACGTGGTCCTGACGACCTGCCGGGAACTGGCCGGAGTGTCCGCGGACGCGGTGGACCCGTTCGCCACGGCGCGCCTCAAGGGCGGCTCCGAACTCGCCGGCGCCCTGGCCGGCCTGCTGCGCGTCCACCAGGCTCCCGCCGGGGACTTCACGGTGCGGGTCGGAAGGGAACCGGTTCGCCTCTCCGGCGAGGAGGTCGCCGCGGCACGCGACGCCGCCGCCGGGGCCGTACCGGGGCACAACCCCGCGCGCCAGGTGTTCAAGGAGCTCCTGGTCGACGCCGTCACCGACGCGCTGCACAGGGACATGGGCGACCTCCTGGAGCAGATCGACGCCGATACCGAGAGGATGACGGGCATCGACCTCGACCGGTTCACCGGAGCCGCCCAGCGCCGTGCCGAGGGCGCGGCCGACCCGGGTCCGGTCCACGAGCTGGATCTGGACGCCATCCGTGCCGATCTCCTCGACGACGCCGGCGTCGACCGAGCGGTGGAGGTGCTGTGGCCGCGGCTGGTACCCGGTGACCTCGTGAAGGCGCTCCTGACGGACGCGGGCGCCCTCGCCGACCACCTGCCCCGCCTGACCGCGCAGGAGCGGTCCCTTCTGCTGCGCGGTCCGGACCACCCGTGGACCGATGCCGATCTGCCGTTGCTGGACGAGGCGGCGAGCCTGGTCGACGGGCCGCCCGGGCGTACGTACGGGCACGTCGTCGTCGACGAGGCGCAGGAACTGACCGCCATGCAGTGGCGGATGATCGTCCGCCGCTGCCCGTCCAGGGCGATGACGCTGGTGGGCGACTTCGCCCAGGCCGGTCCGGTGGCGACGGCGCGCGACTGGAAGGAAGCACTGGGCCCCCACGTCGGACCGCGGTTCCGCCTGCACCACCTGACCGTCAGCTACCGCACGACGCAGGAGATCCTGGAGAGCGTCCGGGACCTGCTCACGCGGATCGCTCCCGACCAGAAGCCCACACGGTCGCTGCGCAGCGGTGAGCGCCCCCGCACCGTGACCACGCCTGCGGACGGGCTGTTCGCCGCCGTCGTCCGGGAACTCCGTGCCCAGCGCACCGCGCACCCGGGCGAACTGCTGGGAGTGATCTGTCCGGACACCAGGGTGAACGAGCTGACGGCCCGGGGCATCACCGACCACGCACGCGTCGTGCCGGCCTCCGAAGCGCGCGGCCTGGAATTCGACGGGGTCGTCGTGATGGACCCCGAGGAGATCGTCGCGGCCCGCCCCGGTGGGGAAAGGGACCTGTACGTAGCCCTGACCCGGGCAACCAAGCGCCTCTGCACGATCGCCCTCCGTCCCGCCTGACGACTCGGCGTCCCGTCGTCGCTCTCGACGGCACCCGGCGCGGTGCGGACACCGGCCGCGCGCACGGGGCCGTCTCTTCCGCCGCCGGTGACACGCCGCGCCGTGCGGGTGCCGTCGCGGCGTGTCGGTGCCCGGCCGTGACAGACTCCGCGCGGAATCCCGAATCCCGTCCCCACGGGAGGTCCCCCGTGCCGCACCGCCCCGCCCCCGGCCACGTCCGGACCGCCGCCCTGGCCGTCGCCGCCCTGGCCCTGGCCCTCGTCCTCGCCGCCGGGACCTCCCCCGCGGCGCCCTCGCCCCCGCCGGCCGCCGGGCCGGGGGCGACGGCCGTGGCCGCGGCTCCCGGGAGCGCGACCGTCCTGGCCCGGTACGCGATCCAGTCGACGGCGAAGGTCGCGGACACCGCCGCCGCCGTGTCCAGCCCCGGCTATCCGGCGGCGGGCTGGTACCCCGCCGGGTCCCGCTCCACCGTGCTCGCCGCGCTGCTCGCGGCCGGGGTCCACCCGGACCCCTTCTACTCCACCAACCAGAAGAGGATCCCGGCCGGGGACTTCACCGTCCCGTGGTGGTACCGCTCGGACTTCCTCGTCGCCGACACGAGTGCCCGTACGTACCTGGAATTCAGCGGGGTAATCTCCGCCGCCGACGTCTACGTCAACGGGCGCCGGATCGCCGGTGCGAGCACGGTCGCGGGCTCCTACACCCGGCACGAACTCGACGTCACGGACCTGGTCAGGGCGGGTGCCAATACGGTGGCGTTCCGGATCCAGCCCAACAATCCGCGCAAGCGGCTCACCATGGGCTGGCTCGACTGGCTGCAGCCGCCGCCCGACGAGAACATGGGGATCGTCCGCGACGTCACCGTGCGCCGGGCCGGGCCGGTCGCGCTGCGCGACGCGCACGTGGTGACCTCGCTGGCCGTGCCGTCCCTGTCCTCGGCCGAGCTGACCGCCAAGGCCCGGGTGCGCAACGACTCGCCGGCCGCGGTCACCGCGACCGTCTCGGGCACCGTCGGCCCGGTCGCCGTCAGCCGGAGCGTCACCCTGGCCCCGCACGAGACCCGCACCGTGGTGTTCTCCCCCGCCGACCACCCGGGCCTGCGGCTGGAGTCGCCCCGGGTGTGGTGGCCCGCCGCCATGGGCCAACAGCCGCTGTACTCCCTGGACCTGACCGCGACGGTGGACGGCCTGCCCTCCGACACCGCGCACCGGTCGTTCGGCATCCGCGACGTACGGGCACCGCTCAACGGCGACGGGGCGCGCCAGTACGTGGTCAACGGGCGCCCGCTGCTGATCAAGGGCGGCGGCTGGTCACCCGACGAGTTCCTGCGCTGGGACCCCACCTACGTCGAGGACCGGCTGAAGTACGCCGTCGACCTCGGGCTGAACGCGCTGCGGCTGGAAGGGCACATCGAACCAGACGAGTTCTTCGACCTCACCGACCGGTACGGGATCCTCACGCTGCCCGGATGGGAGTGCTGCGACAAGTGGGAAGGGGAGGTCAACGGCTCCGAGGCCGGGGAGCGGTGGGAGAGCGCCGACTACACCGTGGCGAAGGCCTCGATGGCCGCCGAGGCCGCGCGGCTGCGCCACCACCCCAGTGTGGCCTCCTTCCTGATCGGCAGTGACTTCGCACCGGACCGGACGATCGAGCAGGGGTACCTCGACGCGCTGGAGGCCGCCGACTGGACGGCCCCGGTGATCCCCTCGGCATCCGCGCGGTCCTCGCCGATCACCGGGCGTTCCGGTATGAAGATGACCGGACCGTACGACTGGGTCCCGCCCGCCTACTGGTACGGCAAGCGGGAGGGCGGGGCCACCGGATTCAACTCCGAGACCAGCGCCGGCCCGGACGTACCGACCCTCGACACGCTGCGCCGCATGATGTCCCCGGCGGAGCTGGAGAGCCTGTGGAAGGACCCCTCCGCGACGCAGTACCACCGTTCCCCGTCGGCCACCTTCTCGACGCTGCGGCTGTACGACGCCGCCCTGGCGGCCCGCTACGGCGCCCCGACCGGCCTCGAGGACTACGTGCGCAAGGCGCAGCTCGCCCAGTACGAGAACGTGCGCGCGCAGTTCGAGGCGTACGCCCGCAACGCGAAGGACGCCTCCGCGCCCTCGACCGGCGTCGTGTACTGGATGTTCAACAGCGGCTGGACCTCGCTGCACTGGCAGCTGGTGGACCGCTACCTCGACCAGGGCGGGGCCTACTTCGGGGCGAAGAAGGCGAACGAGCCCCTGCACATCCAGTACGGGTACGACAACCGAGCGGTCTCGGTGGTCAACAGCCGGACGTCGGCCGCCTCGGGCCTCACGGCCCGGGTGACGCTCTTCGACCCCGACGGCACGCAGCGGTACGACCGGACCGTGACGGGGCTGAGCGTGGCGGGCGGCGGCGCGAGCACCACCGCCCTGACCCTGCCCGCGTCGGTGACGGGCCTGTCCACCACCCGTCTGGCGCGGCTGCTGCTCACCGACGGTGCGGGCCGGGAGGTGAGCCGCAACGTCTACTGGCTCTCGGCCGAGGCCGACGTGCTCGACTACTCCAGAAGCACCTGGTACCACACGCCGACCACCGCGTACGCGGACCTGACGGGCCTGAACACGATGCCGCGGACGGCCGTCGGGGCGACCGCGTCCACGACGGCGGACGGCCGGGGCCTGTCCACGACGACGGTGACGGTGCGCCACGCCGGTACGGGCAACGCGCCGGCCCTGCTCACCGACGTGCACCTGCTGGGCGCGGAGGGCAGGCCGCTGCTGCCCGTCCGCTGGAGCGACAACCAGGTCACCCTATGGCCGGGCGAGTCGGTGACGCTGACGGCGGCCTACCGCACGGCCGACCTGCGCGGCGCGGCGCCGGCCCTGCGAATCTCCGGCTGGAACACCGCGACGACGACGCTCCCGGCCGGCTGACGGGCCGGGCCCCGGCGGGGCCGCCCCCGGGTCCGCCGAGGGGGTAGGGGCCGCGGCGCGCGCGGGTTTCTTAGCGGAACGTTAGATCTGGGTGCCGGGCCTTGTCCGGCCCCGGCACCGGATCCATGCTCTGGGCACCCCCTCATCCGGGGTGTTTCCCCCGCCCATCAGGGACTTCCGTCTGGAGCCGCCATGTCCTCGTCCACCGTCACGCCCGAGTCGCCGCCCCGGGACGAGCGCGGCAAACGCCGTCTCGCCCTGATCGGCGGTTCGCTCGGCAATCTCGTGGAGTGGTACGACTGGTTCGTCTACGCGAGCTTCGCGATCTACTTCGCCGACTCCTTCTTCCCCGGCGACAACCCGACCACCCAGCTGATGAACACGGCGGGCATCTTCGCGGTCGGTTTCCTGATGCGCCCCGTCGGCGGCTGGATCCTCGGCCGGGCCGCGGACCGCCACGGCCGCAAGAGCGCACTCACCCTCACCGTCACGATGATGTCGGTGGCCGCCCTGCTCATCGCCATCGCCCCGACCTACGGCCAGGCCGGGTACTTCGGCGCCCTGGTGCTGCTGCTCGCGCGCCTGCTCCAGGGGCTGAGCATCGGCGGCGAGTACGCGGCCAGCGCCACCTACCTCACGGAGGCGTCGGCCCGCGACCGGCGCGGGCTGGGCTCGTCGTTCCAGTACGTGTCGATGACCTGCGGGCAGCTGCTGGGCCTCGGCATCCTGATCACGATGCAGCACACGCTCAGTCCCGCCCAGTTGTCGAGCTGGGGAT
Source organism: Streptomyces sp. NPDC012794 (assembly GCF_042901085.1). Lineage (NCBI taxonomy): Bacteria > Bacillati > Actinomycetota > Actinomycetes > Kitasatosporales > Streptomycetaceae > Streptomyces > Streptomyces sp. NPDC012794. Next base: position 282,109 of record NZ_JBIBCI010000006.1, on the reverse strand, counting down.
GGCGGATCCCCTTCGCCCTCGGGGCCCTGTTCGCGGTGGTGGTCTTCTGGCTGCGGCGGCGGCTCGAGGAGACCGACGCGTTCAAGGAGGAGTCCGCGGACGAGGACGCCCACGACGACAGCCCGCGCGGCTCGCTGAAGGCACTGTGGGAGCACCGGCGGCAGGCCGGGCTGGTGATGGCGCTGACCCTGGGCGGCACCGTGGCGTACTACACGTACACCACGTACCTCACGAAGTACCTGGTCGGCAGCGCGGGCATGGCCAAGACCACGGCCACGCTGGTCAGTTTCACCGCCCTGGCCCTCTTCGCCGTGCTCCAGCCCTTCGCCGGGATGCTGTCCGACCGGATCGGCCGCCGTCCGCTGCTGATCACCTTCGCGGTGGGCTGCACGGTCGGCACGTACCCGATCATGACGGCCCTCGGCTCCGCGGACTCGTACTGGCCGGCACTGGGCCTGTCCCTGCTGGCCCTGGTGATCGTCACCGGCTACACCTCGATCAACGCGGCGGTGAAGGCCGAACTGTTCCCGACCCGGGTGCGCGCCCTGGGCGTGGCGCTGCCGTACGCCATCGCCAACGCCCTGTTCGGCGGCACGGCCGAGTACGTGGCCCTGTGGTTCAAGAGCGGCGGCCACGAGAAGATGTTCTTCTGGTACGTGTCCGGCTGCGCGCTGATCTCGCTCGTGACCTACGTCCTGATGCCCGACACCCGCAATGCCGCGCTCAGCCGCGCCGAGGCCGGGGCGGGAGCGGCCGGGTCCAGCGGTGGCGGCAAGCCGGCGGAGGCCTCCGCCGGGGCCGGCCGCTGATCCGCGCCGGTGACCCGGGGCGGCGGCTCCCGTAAGCTGCTGCCCCGGCTCACGGGCACCGGTCACGCGTCTCGAGGTAACCGCCGATGCACGCACTGCTCGTCGAGGACGACGACCGCATGGCCCGGGCCCTGGGAACCGCCCTCGTACAGCGCGGGCACACGGTGCGCCGGGCGGCCCGGGCACTGGACGCGCTGCGGCACGTCCGCGAGGCCGAGTTCGTCCTGCTGGACCTGGGCCTGCCCGACCTCGACGGGCTGGAACTGCTGCGCCGGCTGCGTACGGTGTGCGACGCACCGCTGATCGTGGTGACCGCCCGCTGCGAGGAGCGCGACATCGTGCAGGGGCTGCGGGCGGGCGCCGACGACTACGTGGTCAAGCCGTTCCGGATGGCCGAGCTGATGGCACGGATCGACACCGTACGGCGCCGCACGGGCGCGCGGGCGGGCGCCGCGGGAGCCGGCCCGGCGCGGGATGCCGGCGGGCCGGTGCGGCGCGGGGACGTCGAGGTGGACCCGGCCGGGCGCACCGTCACGGTGGCGGGGACCGAAGTCCGTCTGACCCGGCGCGAGTTCGACGTACTGGCCATCCTGGCGGCGCGCCCCGACGAGGCGCGTTCCCGGGAGGAGATCCTGGACCGGATCTGGGGGGACGCCTTCCTCGCCGCCTCCCGCTCCCTGGACGTGCACGTGGCGGGCATCCGCGCCAAGACCGGCCGTCCCGGCCTGGTGCGCACGGTGCGCGGGTTCGGCTACCGGCTCGGCACCCCGGACGCGGGGGAAGAGCGGGACCGGGACTCGTGAGGCGCAGGCTCCTCGCGGTGCTGATGGTGCTCATGGGGGCCGCCGCGCTGCTGCTGTGCGTGCCGCTGGCCGACGCGTACGCGCGCGGGCGGACCGAACACCTGCTCCTGCAACGGCGTTCGGAGGCGGTGCGCTTCGCCGACCTCGCCGACCGGGCGGGCACGGCCGCCGACCGGGCGGAACTGTCGGCCGAGATCGGACGGTACGCCCAGCTGTACGGGGCCGGGGTGGTCGTGGTCGACGCGGCGGGAGCGACGGTGGCGCGGGCCGGTGCGGACCCCGCCCCGGACGCCCTCACGGGTGCGGGCCCGGGCGGTATGGCCGCGGCGGAGGCCCGGGACCGTGCGCTGACGGGCCGTTCCACCGACCGGCTGCCCACGGTGCGGCCCTGGGGACCGGCCCGGGTGGTGCTCGCGGAGCCGGTGGGGCGGGACGAGCGCGTCAGCGGGGCGGTCCTGCTGGCCGTGCCCACGGACGCCGCCCGGCGGGACGTGGCGGTGCGCTGGTCGCTGATCGCCGCCGGGGCGGCCGCCGCCTTCGCCGCGGCGGCGCTGGTGGCGGTGGGCATCACGCGCTGGCTGATGCGCCCGTTGCTCGACCTGGACCGGGCCGTGGAGGGGCTGACCGCCGGAAGCCTCCAGACACGGGCGGTCTCCGACACCGGCCCGCCGGAAGTGCGACGGCTGCGGCGGCACTTCAACATCATGGCGCAGGCCTTGGCCGACTCCATCGGCCGGCAGCGCGACTTCGTCGCCGACGCCTCCCACCAGCTGCGCAACCCCCTGGCCACCCTGGTGCTCCAGCTGGAGAACGTCGAGCCGCACATCGCCCCGGGCCCCGGCCGGGCCGAACACGGCCGGGCGCTCGAGGAGACCGAGCGGCTGGAGGAGCTGCTCGACGGGCTGCTGGCGCTGGCCCGGGTGGAGTCGGCGGCGCCGGAGCCGCGCGAGCAGGACGTGTCCCGGGCGGTACGGGAGCGGGTGCGTGCCTGGGCTCCCGTCTTCGAGGCCGCCGGGCTGGAGCTGACGGCCGGCGCCCCTTCCGGGGAGCTGTGGGCCCGCGCGCTGCCGGACGCGGCGGGGCGGGTCTTGGACGCCGCGCTGGACAACGCGGTGAAGTTCGTACCGCCCGGCGGCCGCGTGGAGGTGTGCGCCCGGTGGGACGGGGAGGGGTGGGCGGTACTGCGGGTCGCCGACGACGGGCCGGGGGTCCCCGAGGAGCAACTGGCGCTGCTGCTGCGCCGGTTCGCGCGTTCGCCGGCCCACCAGAACGTGCGCGGCAGCGGGCTAGGCCTCGCCATCGCGGACGAGATCGCCCGGCTGAGCGGCGGCCGTCTGGCCGTCAGCGGCACGGACCCGCACGGCCTGACGGTGGAGCTGCGCCTGCCGCCGGCGTGACACCCCGTGCCGCCGGACGGCCGGGCGGGCGCGCGGCCGTGAGCCGGCCAGGGACGGGGGCCGCCCCGGCCGCAGGCACGCCTCGGTGGACGATTCGGCGACCGGACCTCGCCGCGGGCGGCCAGGCCGTTCACCGCGCGTCCGTGAACGGCCTGGCCGAGGCCGCCCGGCCGTGGGCCCCAGCCGTAAGGGGGTCGGCCGTGGGCCGCGTGGGCAGGGTGTTCAGCCGTACACCGAGCGGTAGTAGGCGGCGGCGCCCGGGTGGAGGGGGACCTCGCCGGTCGAGATGGCGAACCGGGGTTCCAGCCGCACCCCCGCCGTCACCTCGCGCAGCAGGTCGCGCCGCCGGTCGAACACCACCCGGAGCAGCGCGCTCACGGCGTCCGCGGCCACCGCGTCCCGGGCCAGGAGGTAGTTGCCGACGCCGAGGGTCCCGACGGGTCCGGCCAGTCCGTACGCCCCGGCCGGCAGGGTGACCGCCGTGTAGACGGGGCCGTGGCGCTCGCGCAGCGGGCCCGCGTAGCCGTCGAGCGGGAGGAAGCGCAGCGGTAGTTCGCGCGCCAGCGCCGTCAGCGCCGGCGTGGGCACCCCGCCGGACCAGAAGAGCGCCGCGACGGTTCCCGCGCGCAGGGCGGCCACCGATTCGGCGAGGCCCAGCTGCCGTGCGTACGCCGGGGTGGCGGCCGGGGTGGCGCCGCTCAGCCCGGCCGCCCGCAGGATGCGTCCGGCGACCACCTGCACCCCGGACCCCGCGGCGCCCGCCGCGACGGGCCGCCCGGCGAGGTCCCCCACGGAGTGCACCGGCCCGTCCCCGGGGACTAGGAGGTGCGTGTAGTTGACGTAGACCCGGGCCAGTGCCGTCACCCCGGCCGGCCGGGGGAAGGGCTCCCGCCCGAGCACCGCGTCCTGGGCGACGTCCGCCATGGCCAGGGCCAGGTCCACGGAGCCCTCGTCCAGCCTCCTCAGGTTGTCCACGCTCGCGGCGGTGTCCACCGGCAGCACCTCCAGGTGCTGCCCGCTCGCGGCGGCGGCCCGCGCCAGGGCCCGGCCGAAGGCGTTGTACGGGCCACCGCGCGGCCCCGTCGCGAGCCGCAGCCGCCGCGCCGGGCCGGGGTGCGCCGCGCAGCCCGCGAGCGCCGCCGCGGCCACGCCGAGCCCGGCCCGCACCAGCCGCCTCCGGCCCGTCCGTGTACCCGTCACGGCGGCAGCGTAGCCCTCCCCGGAGTCCGGTGACCCCGGGATGCGCACCGCGGCTCGGCGCCACACCGGAACACGGCGTTCCGATCCGCCCGGGTTCCCCCGGCGGGGCCTACCGTGGGAAGGCGGTTCCCGTCCGCGCGCCCCGTTTCGCCCGGGGCGTCGCCGGAAACGTCATGGTCGCGTGACGGGACCGCCACAACGGCGCGGCCCGGGAACTCCGGCCGGGCGCGGCGTCGTGTCCCTCCACACGCGCCGGTGCGGGGCCGGCCGGGAAACACCGAGGAGCACCCATGCACCACACAGCAGGCCTGCGCCGCTCTGCGGCGGCCCTCGTGGCGGCCACCGCGGCCACCGCTCTGATGGCGGGCTGCGGTCCGGCCGAGGACGGGGCGGCCGGCACCCCGCCGGCACCGCCCGCCGCGTCGGTCCCGGCGAAGCCGACGCCCCCGGGCAGCTCCTCCACCGGCGGCGGGGGCGGGACGGCGCCCACCCCCTCGGCGTCCGCTCCGGGCGGCGGTGCGGCGAAGCCCTGCACGATCGACGGGGTGAAGGTTTCGGACGCCCAGCAGGCCCAGGTCCGGCCGCCGGGGACCGGAACGGGCGCCGCCGTCCTCTCGGTCACCAACACCTCGAAGCACCCCTGCACGCTCACCGGGTTCCCGACGGTCGCCGGCGCGGGCAACGGCTCGCCCGACAAGAACCTGCCCCTCTCCGTCACCCACGGCGGCAAGGCGTCGCCCGTGCCGCTGGCGCCGGGCGGCCGCGCCTGGACGAAGCTCACCTTCGTCAACGTCCAGGGCGAGGCGGACGGGTACTGCGTCTCCGGTGCCACTCCCGCCGGTTTCCCGACCCTCGTCATCGGCGTCCCCGGCGCGGGCGCGCACCAGATCGCCATGGACGACGGGGTCTTCGCCCTGTGCGACAACAAGGTGACCGTGACCGCCTTCTCGGCCGCCAAGCCGTCCTGACGAGGAGCCGTACCGAGTCGAGTGCGCCGGCGCGGTACGCGCGTCCGGCGCCCGCCCGCAGCGCCACGAAGGCGAACAGGCTCTGGGACGCGGCGGATTCGGCCGGCGGAGTTCGCGTCCGCGCTCGCCCCGCCCTTCGCTAGGCCCTGTCGTCAAAGTCCCGCCTGGCCCGCGGCCCCCGGCACCGCACCTCGCCGCGTTGTCGGGGCACCCAAGTACGTCCAGTACTCGGGCACCCCTCCGCCTTGCGATGCACGGCACCGGCCGCCGCAGGCCTGACCGGCGCTACTTTGACGACAGGGCCTAGGCTCCCCGGCATGGAAGCCCGTACCCCGCCCGTCCTCGTCCTGCATGCACCCCGCACCTCCACCGGAGAACTCATCGCCCGGGCAGCGGCCTGGCGCGGCTACGAGGTGACCGACCGGGCGGCGAGCGCCGCGGGGCGCAGGGCGCACTGGTACGGCGGCCCCCGTGCGGCCGCGCGACTCGCCGGCCCGCTGGGCCTCGGGCTGCTCGAACCGGCCGACGACTGGCTGACCCGCGTCCCGGGCGCCCTCTTGCGGCGCCACGTACGGCTCACCACCCTCGCCGAGGCGCGTCAGCTGCGGGAACGGGCCTTCGTGAAACCGCCGTCGGCCAAGATCGACCTGCTGCCCGCCGCCGTCCACGAGGACGGGACCGGCCTGCCCGGCGAGCTCGACGGCTCCACGCCGGTCCTGGTGAGCGGCGTGGTGGAGTTCATCGCGGAGTACCGGCTGTTCGTCCTCGACGGCGAACTCGTCACCGGCAGCCGCTACGCCGTCCACGGGCACCTCGACCCGGCGCCGTTGGACGCCGGGAGCCGTGCCTTCGGCCGTACGGTCCTCGACGCCACGGCCGCGGGCCTGCCCAGCGCGGTGTGCCTGGACATCGGCCGGCTCGCCGACGGGGGCTGGGCCGTGGTCGAGGCGAACATGGCGTGGTTCGCCCACTGCTACGCCGCCGAGCCGGAACGCGTACTGGACACGGTGCTCCGCGCCGCCGGCCCGATCGGCGCGGTCGCCGACCGGGACCGGCCGTACCTCTCGAGCGGGCCGGAGGACCGCCCGGAACGGGTATGACGAGCCCCGGCCGGCCCAGCCGGCCGCGGCGGGGAGACCGCGCTGTCGCTCGCGACCGAGCCGGTGACCAACACCGGCGGCTGTACGCACCCCCGGCGGTCCGCCCGCAGCCGTCGGTGCACTTCGCTCCCCGGGAGGCGTACGGTGCCGGTGTGATCACAGGAGAGACCCCGGGGACCGCGCTGCTGTTGGCGGCCGCGCCGAGGGGCAAAGGCCGGCTCATCAACGCGACGAGCGCCCTGTCCACCCTCGCCGCCGTCCCGCCCGGCTCCCTGACCCAGGCTTCGGCCGGCACCATCATCGAGCTCGCCGACCCGGTGGATCAGCAGACCGTCCTCACCCGCATCCGGGCAGCCGCCGCCGCCCCGGGGCCGCTGAGTCTGTTCCTGGCCGGGCAGCTCCACCTCGATCCCCGCCAGCACCGGCTCCACCTCGCCCTGGCCGGCACCACGTCGGCGACCGTGCGCTACACCGGGCTTCCCTGGCCCTGGCTGGCCGACGAGCTCAAGCCCCGCCGCCCGCACACCACCCGGGTGATCGTCGACCTGGTCGCCGCCCCCGATGCCTGGCAGCAGATCCGCGCGTACGGTCTCACCCTCGGCACCGGCGCCTCCCTCCACGGCCGTGTGGCAGCGCCGCTCAGCCGTCACCGGCCCGCCGAACCGGCCTACCTGCGGGCCGTGGCCACCATCTGGCGCAGCGGACTCACCCCGCCGCTCGCCGACCTCCACGCGAAGGCCGCCTTCCAAACGGGCCACGCGGAGGCGCTGTTCCTCGCCTCGGACGCCACCGCTGCCCCCTGGCCCCGCACCGCGCCGGCCCCGGTGGCGATGGACGAGGATCCGCTGACGGTGGTCTTCGCCGCCGCGCACGCGGGACGGCACGGCGAGGCCGCCGTGCTCGCTGCCCGGTGCGAGGGGCGGGCCGTGGGTCTGCACGGCCCGGGGTCCCCGGAGGCCATCCACTGGCTGGAGGTCCGGGCCGATCTCGCCCACGTCGCCGGCGATCCGGCGGGTAGCTGCGAGCTGTGGATGGCCGCCGCCGCGGCCCGTCTTGCCCGCCGGCAGGCCATGGACGCCCCTGACGTGGTGGGGGCGGTCGACCGCGCCCACCACCAGTGGCAGCAACTGCGGGACCCGCGCAGGGCTCAGGAGCTCGGCCCCGGCCTGGCCGCCCTGCGCCGCCGAGTGCCCGGAGCCCGCCCGGGCGCGGTGGAAGCCGTCCAGCGCCGGCTGGAGCTGCTGCACTCCACGCCGATGCCGCACGTTCCCGACGCCCGCGCGTAGGCGACCGGGGCGGGGTGGTGCGGCGCCCGGCCGGCGCCGATACTTCACGGGCAGAGCGGTCCGGGCACGGAGGGGGAGCGATGAGGCTGAACAGGGTGCTGGGCAGCGCCCGGAGGGGGCCGCGCGCGGGCCTGGTGGCCACGGCGGCCGTACTGGCCGCGGCCACGGCGGTGCCGGCCGCCTCCGGGCCCGCGTACGCGGCGGCCCCGTGCGGCGGCGCCGCGGAAGCGGCTCCGCCCGCTCAGGTGGCGTACGTCCCGGACTGGGTCGAGTCGATCGCCGTCGACCGGGAAGGCCGGATGTTCGCCACCGCGTACTTCAGCGGCCGCGTCTACCGCATCGACGCGCCGGGCAGCGCACCGGTCGCCCTCACCGGGAACATCGGGGCCAACGGCGGGATCGTCGTCCGCGACGACGGGCAGCTCCTCGTCGGTACGGGGAACGACCTCGCGCACTCGCTGACCGGTGACCTCTTCCCCACCTCGAAGCTGCTGCGGGTGGACCCCGAATCCGGCGCGGTCAGTACGTACGCCTCCGGTCTCGGCGGGATCGACGGGGTGGCCCTGGCGCCGGACGGGACCGTGTACACCACGACGCTCGGCGGGCGGAACATCGGCCGGGTGACCCCGGACGGCCGGGTCGACCCGGCCTGGGCGCGGGTGCCCCAGCCCAACGGGATCGCCGTCTCCCCCGACGGCGACGAGGTCTACGTCGTCCAGACGACCGTCGCCCCCGGGCTGTACCGGATCCCCGTCGGCGACCCGGCGCGTCCGCGCCTGTGGGTGTCCGCCGACGCCGCGGAGGCCCTGGCCCTGCCGGACGGGCTGACCCTGGACGGCCGGGGCCGCCCGCTGATCGCCACGCAGGCGGCCGGACAGATCTGGCGGGTGGAGGACGGCAGGCTGTGCGCCGTCGAGTCGGGGCTCCACCTCTCCACGCAGATCACCTACGGGCGTGGTGATCAGGGCTTCTCGGCCGGCCGGCTCTACCGGGCGGGTGTGGACGGGAGGATCTACGAGGTGCCGGCCGGTGCCGGACCCGTCCGCTGATCCGGCGCGCCCGGAGGGGCGCCGTCAGGTCCAGGGGAGGGTGCGCCAGGGGCTCCCGGGGTCCGTGGTCAGGACGCGGTGGACGCCGAGGACCGACTCGTACCACTCCCCGAACTCCTCCTCGTCGAAGTGGAGGCAGCGGCCGAGCACGTAGGCGGCCGAGAAGTCCTCCCACGAGCGGTAGTTGACCTGGACCAGGCGGCCTGCGCGGACCACGGCCGCCTCCGCCTCCTGGAGGGAGCACAGGCGGGCGGCGAGGCCCCAGCGGGCCATGCCGGAGGCGCGGCCGTAGTCCCAGGCCTCGACGGAGCGGACGAAGCCGCCTTCGGGGAGCAGGCCGTCGGCACGGAAACGCGCCTCGTAGCGGGCGATGCGGCCGATCAGCCGCTGCACGCCCGTCACCTGGCCCTCGATCTCCGCCGGGGTGACGGTACTGCCCTGGGTGACGCCGTCGGCCGTCAGCCTGGGTTCGGCGGCCGCCTCGGCCCGTCGGCGCACCACGTTGCCCGCGGCCTGGCGCCAGTGGTCCACCTCGACGGGTCCCGCGAAGTCGAGGGCCATGGAGCGGCGCAGCTGCAGGACGAACTCCCAGACGCCGCTGACCATGTCGGCGCGCAGCAGCTGTTCCACGGTGTCCAGCCAGTCCTGCCGGGTGGTGACGCCCCACCAGCGTTCCAGCGTGCGCTTCTCGTCGAGGTAGCCGCAGCCGTGGTAGGCCATGGAGTTCCAGTAGCGGCCGTTGCGTACGGCGATGTGCGCGCCGGCCGCGAGGCCGAAGGCGACCGGGCCGGTGCGGGGGCCGCCGACCACCAGGGTGTGGATGGCGTCCTGGGCGAGCCCGGGCCGCTCGACGGGGGCGGAGTGGCGCTGCCACAGGGCGCGGCCCTCCGGCCCGGCAGGCAGTACGCCCTCGCAGGGGCTGCCGGGGTTGACGACGAGGTAGGGCGGGTCGTTCGGGTTCCAGACCCGCGCGAACCAGCCGAGGTCGTAGCAGTTGTAGACCGGGTCGGCGGCGGGCGGCGGCAGCATGCCGCCGGTGTAGACGGCCAGGCACATGGACTGGGTCTGGGGGTTCCAGTAGGGGTGGAAGCGGGAGTTGCCCGGGTTCGCGTCGATGTCCGCCCGCGACTGCATCATGTACAGGTCCGCGCGGGCGACGAGGTCGTAGTACGCGGGCCAGTCGCCGCGCGTCCTCGCCTCGTACAGCCCTCGTTCGACCGCGCTCGGCGCCTGCCAGCCCTGCGCCGGTACCGTCGGACCGGGCAGGGCTCCTCCCTCGTGACCTGCTGTCAAACCCATGGGCAAACCCTAAAGGGTGGGCCGCCGGGGCCGGGGCGGCGGTCCCGCCGGTCTCAGTCCGCCGGGCGGGGGTCGACGGGGGTGAGGACGCCGAGCCGGTCCTCCACCGCCCGGGCGGCGTCCAGGCACAGGTCTTCCCGGAAGGCACGTCCTACGAGCTGCACCCCGCCGGGCAGGCCCGCGTACAGGCCGGTCGGCACGGCCACGGCGGGCACGCCCACGAAGCTGGTCGCGCTGCACAGCCGCATGGCCGACGCCACGCGGTCGCGGGACGCGGCGTCGCGGGACTCCAGTCCCGGTTCGACGGGCGGTTCGGTGAAGGAGGGACCCAGCAACAGGGGGTGTTCGTCGAGGAATTCGGCCCACGAGCGGCGGATGTTCAGCCAGGTTCCCATCAGCCGGACGAGTTCGCCGGCGGTGACGGGCGGGGTCTTCTCCATCGCCATCCGGATGTAGCGGTCGCCTCCCTCGCCCAGGAGCGTGCGCACCACCGGCCAGCTCGGGGCGAATTCGGTCACGGTGATCCGGTCGTACGCCTCCAGGGCCTCGTCCAGCCGCGGTACGTCCGCCACCTCGCGCACGTCGTAGCCGGCGTCGCGGAGGGCGGCGGCCGCGTCGGCGACGGCCGCGGCGACGGCGGGGTGGACGCCGTGCCCGCCGGGGTCGGTCACCACCGCCACCTTCACGGGGCCGGGGAGCGGGGGCCCGTACAGGGGTACCGGGACGGCCCGGGGGTCGCGCGGATCGGTGCCGGCCAGGGCCTCGTACGCCAGCCGCAGGTCGTCCACGCGGCGGGCCAGGGGTCCGTCGGTGACCAGGCCCTGGGAGGCCGGGCCGGGGTCGTCGGGGCCGAGGACGCGGTGGTCGGCGGGGAAACGCCCGGTGGTGGGCTTGAGCCCCGCCACACCGCAGAACTGGGCGGGGATCCGGATGGAGCCGCCGGAGTCGTTGCCGAGGCCGAGTGCCGCCATGCCGGTGGCGACGGCGACCGCGTCGCCCCCGCTGGTGCCGCCGGGTGTCAGGCTGGGGTCCCAGGGGTTGGCGGTGTCGCCGAAGAGTTCGCTGCGCGTGTGCATCCCGGCCAGGACCAGGGTGGGCATGTTCGCGTGGCCGATCGGGATGGCGCCGGCGGCGCGCAGGCGGGCCACCGGGGGTGCGTCGGCGGGTGCCACGAAGTCACGGAAGCGCTGGGCGCCGAAGGTGGTCGGTACGCCCTCCACGGGGGTGGTCTCCTTGACCGTGAACGGCACGCCCGCGAGCGGCCCGAGGGGCTCGCCGGCGGCCCGTCGGCGGTCGGTGGCGGCGGCCGCTTCGAGCGCCCGGTCCGCCATGAGCTGCGTCACGGCGTTGGCGCGCGGGTTGACCTCGGCGATCCGCTCCAGGTGGCTCTCGACGAGTTCCACGGCCGAGACCTCGCCCCGGTGGACGGCTCGTGCCTGGGCGGCGGCCGGCCGCCGCCAGAAGGCTTCCTCTGTTTCCTGCATGGCCCGGGTGCTCCCCCTGCTCGTTCTGATGCGCTTGCATCGGAACCATAACCGAGGATCCGATGCAATCGCATCGGATAAAGTGGCCGCGTACGGAGGTCCGTACGCCGGAGGCCGCCGCAGCGGCCGGGTCGGGGAGGCGGTCGGGGCATGCCCAGGCAGGTGGATCACGAGGAGCGGCGCCGTCTCATCGCGGAGGCCGTCTGCCGCCTCGCCGACGAACGCGGGCTGGAGGGCGTCACCCTGCGCGACGTCGCCGCCGACGCGCGGGTGTCGATGGGCGCCGTCCAGCGGTGCTTCGGCACCAAGGAGGACATGCTGCTCTTCGCCCTCGGCCACGTCGGCGAGCGGATCGCCGAGCGCGTACGGGCCCGGCTGGTGCGCAGTCCGGCCCAGTCGGCCGCGTCCGCCGTGGGGCACGCCGCGACCGAGGTCGCGCTGCTGCGCGAGGAGCACCGGGCCGAGGCCAGGGTCTGGCTGGCCTTCGTCGCGCAGGCTGCCGTCAGCGCGCCGCTGGCCGAGACGCTGAGGGCGAACTACGCGGCCCTGCAGGAGACGTTCGCCCAGCTCATCGCGGAGGCCGGTGGGGCCGGCCGTCCGGCGCCCCTCGATCCGCGACGGGAAGCCCGCACCCTCCTCGCCCTGGCGGACGGTCTCACCACGCACGTCCTGATCGGACACCTCGGCCCGGCGGAGGCCGAGGAGGTGCTCCACGCCCACCTGCGCGGACTGTGGGAGGGGACGGCCGGCGGCCGGTGAAACCGCCCTTCCGGGGCCCCGAAAGGGTTCCGACGGAACGCGGACGAACAGGACGGAAGGATTCCCACCATGCACACGGCCGACCGGATCGACCACGGGGCGGCGGTCGCGGCGGAGACCGCCCGCTTCGCGGCCCTGCTCGCGGACGCCGACCTGTCGGCCCCCGTGCCGACCTGCCCCGGCTGGACGCTGGGCGACCTGGTCCGGCACACCGGGGGCGTGCACCGCTGGTTCTCGGTGCTGCTGCGCCGGCGGATCCAGCGGCCCCCGGCCGGCCGCGAGGTGGAACTGGGCCTGCCCGAGCGGCAGGACGGTTACGCCGAATGGCTGCGCGCCGGGGCCGCCGAGGCGGCGGAGGTGTTCGCCGGCACCGACCTCGACTCACCCATGTGGGTGTGGGGTGCGGACGGGCACGCCCGGTTCTGGGCCCGCCGGATGCTGTTCGAGACGCTGGTGCACCGGGTCGACGCCGAACGGGCGCTCGGGCTCGGTTCCTTCATCGACCCCGCGCTCGCCCGGGACGGCGTGGACGAGTTCCTGACCAACCTGCCCTTCGCCGCCCCGTTCGCACCGAACGTCGCCGGCCTGCGCGGATCCGGCGAGACCATCCGGTTCCGGTGCACCGGCACGGAGGGGACCTGGCTCGTGCGCCTGCGGCCCGACGGCTTCGGCCCGGTCCCGGACGACGCCTCGGTCCCGGCCGGGGCCGAGGTCCGGGCGGGGGCGGCGGATCTCCTGCTGCTGCTCTACGGCCGTCTGGACCGCACGGCGCCGGCCGTGGAGGCCGCCGGGGACGGGGAGCTGCTCGGCCGCTGGTTCGCCAACTCGGCGTTCTGACAAGCGAGCCGCGCGGAGCGGAACGTGCGGATCGCCACCGCCTGTGTCAGCGTGGGAGGGCACACGCCCCGCCGAAGGGATCCTTACGTGGCGTCTCCTGGTGATCCGCCGTCCGCCACCGCCCTCACGACGGAGGCCGCTCCCCTCGCGGGCCGGCCCGTCCGGGAGGCGCCGACCGAGCTGTGGGCGCTGGGCCTGGTGATGGCCGCGGCGCCATGCTCGGCACGCGAGGCGAAGCAGATCCTCCTGGCGGCGGCCGACCGCGCCCGGATCACCCCGGCGGAGGCGTCGGCCGCGATGGTCGCCGGCTCGCTCGGCCTGCCGGTGCCGACACGGGTGGAACGGGCCCTGCGCAGGGCGGTGCAGGCGGCCCGCACGCCACTTCCGCCGGGCACCTTCCAGGGGGTCGGGATCCTGCCGAGCCGCCTGCGGACCGAGGAGGTGCTCTCACGCCTGCGCGGCTGTCAGGCCCGCCTCGCGGCCTCCCCCACGGACCCGGGCACGCTGCGGGCCATGGACGACGTGGCCTACACCCTGTGCGTCCTGATGGGACGGCCCACCACCCACGAAGCGGTCCTCGCCGCCGAACGGCACCTCTCCGCCCCCGAGTAGGGCGCCGCGCCGGTCCGCGTCAGACCGGCGGCGGGCGCCGGCCGCAGCGGACCGGACGGCCGGTCACCAGCGGACGGGGAGCTCCCGTACCCCGCGGATCAGCATGCCGGGCACCCAGCGGAGCCCGGCCTCGTCGGCGTCGCACGCGAGGTCCGGGAAGCGCTCCAGCAGCGAGCGGAGCGCGATGCGGCCCTCCATCCGGGCCAGAGGCGCGCCGAGGCAGTAGTGGAGCCCGTGGCCGAAGGCGATGTGGCCGCGCGCGCCACGGCGGATGTCGAAGCGGTCCGGGTCCTCGAAGCGGGCGGGGTCGCGGTCCGCGTCGGCCATGGCTATCAGCACGGTGGAGTTCCCGGGGACCACCACACCGCCCATCTCCACGTCCTCCAGGGCGAGTCGCGGGGTACAGGTCTCGACCGGTCCGTCGTACCGGAGCATCTCCTCGATCGCGCCGTCCAGCAGACCGAGGTCCGCGCGCAGGTCGGCGAGCTGGTCGGGGTGGGCGAACAGGGCGCGCATCCCGTTCCCGATCATGTTGACGGTGGTCTCGTGGCCGGCGATGAGGAGCAGGACGCTCATGCCGATCAGCTCGGACGGCGACAGCCGGTCGCCGCCCTCGTCGACGGCGTGGATCATCGCGCTGAGCAGGTCCTCGCCGGGCTCGGCGCGCTTGGCGTCGATGAGGCCGGAGAGGTACCGGGGCATCGCCTCGTACGCCTCGGCCTCGGCCTCCGGGCTGGTGCGGGCGACCATTTCGTTGGACCAGCCGCGGAACGCCTCGCGGTCCAGTTCGGGCACGCCGAGCAGTTCGCAGATAACGGTCATCGGCAGGGGGAGGGCGAAGGCCTCCACCAGGTCGCCGCGGCGGTCCCCGTTCGCCGCCATCGCGTCGAGCAGCTCGTCGGTGACCTGCTGGATGCGGGGCGCCAGCGACTCGATGCGGCGCTGGGTGAACTCCCGGGCCACCAGGCGGCGCAGGCGCGTGTGGTCCGGCGGGTCGGACATCAGCATGTGCGCCAGCGACGGGTCGTCCTGCTCGGTGTTGATGATCTGGCCGATGTCCCCCGACCGGCGCCAGTCGCGGCTGAGCCGCGGATCCGTGAAGGCCTTGCGGCATGCCTCGTGGCCGACGACCAGCCACAGCTCCTCGCCGTCGGGCGTGCGTACCCGGTGGACGGGTCCCCGCTCCCGGAGCGCCGCGTACACCGGATACGGGTCGCGGACGAAGTCCGGGCTGAGCTCCAGCAGATCGACCACGGCGGGCTGAGATGCCACTTTTCATTCCCCCTGAATCGGATGCGGGCGCGGCTTCGGGCCGCGCCGTGCGTTCATCCCACAGTAGTCGCGACGTCACCCGGGGCGGCGGGCGGCCTCGTCGTTCCGCATTGGCCCCCGCGCCGAGGCATTCCCTCGCCGTAAGCGGGCAGACGTCCACCCGGAGATGGGAGAACACCATGATCGTTCTGGGTGTCATTCTGCTGATCGTCGGCTACATCGCCGGCATATCCATCCTGTGGACCATCGGCATCATCCTGGTCCTGATCGGCCTCGTCCTGTGGATCCTGGGAGCCGTCGGGCACGCCGTGGGAGGACGACGGCATTACTGGTAGCCGTGCCGGACGGGCTCCGGCCGTCGCCGGACACCCGTACGGGCCGGAGGGCCCAGCCCTCCGGCCCGTAGCCGGCACCTCCCGGTCAGGCCGCGGGCCCGCGGTCCTCGGGCAGTCCGGTGCCGCCCATGCGCGTGAGCAGGGCACTCAGGGTCCCGACCTCGGCCGGGGCCCACTCCGGTGCGGCGAAGACCTCGGCGGCGACCTGTCCGGCGGCCTTGAGGCACTCCTCCAGCCGCCGGCGGCCGCGCGGAGGGCGGTCGCGTATCGTCCTGGCGTTCCCGACACTGGAGGCTCCGACCGTGGGGCTCGTCCCTCTGCTCCTGATCAGCGGCTTCGCCCTGGTCGCGTTCGCCTTCGGCCGCCTCGCCGTCCGGCTGACGCGCCGCGCGCCCGTGTGGGCGTACGCGGCGGCTCCCCCGCTCGCCGTGATCGCCACCGGCTGGGCCATCGGCCTGCTGCTGTGGCCCTCGTACGCGTCCGCCCCCGCGGTCCTCCTGTGGTGGCTGGGCGGACTGACCGGGGCCGTCACGTGGTGGACCTGCCAGGCCCGCACCCACCGGCGCCGGCATTAGAAGACCTGTCTAGGGTGACCCCCGTGACGAAGAACGCGAACGCGGGTGCGGAAGCCCACCGGGTGCTGTACGGGTGCATGGGGCTGGGCGGAAGCTGGGAGCCGGGCCCGTACGGGCCCCAGGACATCGACGCCGCCGAGGAAGCCGTACGCGCCGCCCTCGACATCGGCATCACCGCCTTCGACCACGCCGACATCTACCGGTACGGCAAGGCCGAGGCCGTCTTCGGCGAGGTCCTCGCCCGGACCCCCGGACTGCGTGAGCGCATCACCCTCCAGACCAAGTGCGGCATCCGCCTGGCCGGCCAGGGCGGCGGCCAGGGCCGCTACGACCTGCGCGGCCCGAGCATCGTCCGGCGGGTCGAGGAGAGCCTCGAACGGCTGCGGACCGACGTCATCGACGTGCTCATGCTGCACCGCCCCGACCCGCTCGCGGACCCCGACGCGGTGGCGGCCGCCCTGATGTCCCTGCACGGCCAGAGACTGGTGCGCGCCTTCGGGGTCTCGAACATGGGGGCCGCGCAGATCGCCCGCCTCCAGGCCCGTCTGGACGTACCGCTGGTGGCCAACCAACTGGAGATGAGCCTGCACAGCCGGGCCTGGGTGGAAGCCGGGGTGCTGCTCAACACCCCCGACGGCGCCGCCCACGGCTTCCCCTTCGGGACGCTGGAGCACTGCCTCGACCACGGCATCCGGCTGCAGGCCTGGGGCGCGCTGGCGCAGGGCCGGTTCACGGGCCTTCAGCGGACCCCCGCCGAGCACGCCACCGCCGCCCTGCTCGAGGAACTGGCGCGGAAGAAGGGCACCACCCCGGAGTCGGTGCTGCTGTGGTGGCTGATGCGGCACCCTGCGGGCATCGCGCCGGTCATCGGCACGGCCCGGCCCGACCGGATCCGCGCCTGCGGCGACGCGGCCCTGCGCCGGCCCGACCTCACGCACGAGGAGTGGTACGAGCTGTGGACCACGGCCCGGGGCGTGCCGCTGCCCTGATCACTCGTCCCGCCGGCCGGGGGCGAGGTGGGCCACGGCCTCGGCCAGGTCCTCGCACACCTCCTCGATCTTGCGGCGGATGTTGTTCTGTTCCGTGACCAAGGCCGACAGCAGGAGCCCCGTCAGGGCGGCCGCCCCGTTGAGGGCCTGGAGGTTGACCATGACCTCCAGCAGGGTGTGGTGGGCGAAAGGGCCTTCCTGCTCGATCGCCGCCCCCACGGCCAGGACGGACACCAGCAGGGCGCAGGGCGCGCTGCCGGCCAGCTGGAAGCGCACCGCCGCCCAGATGAGCAGCGGGAAGACCAGGAAGAGCAGCGACAGGGTGCTGCGGGAGGCCCCCCAGGTCACCACGCCGGCCGCCACCAGCAGCGCGAGCGCCTCCGCGATCCGGAAGGGGTCGCGGGGCAGCCGGGCCCCGCGCAGGACCAGCAGCAGCGGGGTCACCAGCAGCACCCCCATCGTGTCCCCGGCCCACCAGGCCGACCACACCCCCCAGAACTCCGGCAGCGGCAGGTCGCCGGTGAGGACGAGCGTCCCGGCTCCGGCGGTGGCGCTGATCAGCATCGGCAGCAGGCCGCCCAGGAAGACCAGCGCCAGACCGTCCCGCAGCCGGTCGAGCAGCGGCCGGAAGCCGGTGCGGCGGAGCAGGGCGTAGGCGCACAGCGGCGCCAGGGTGTTCCCCGCGACGATGACGAGGCCGGCGGGGCGGAAGCCGCTGATCCCCTCGATCGCGAGGTACGTGCCGATGGCGAGGCCCGGCCAGACGCGCGGACCGAACCAGAGCAGGGCCGCGAGGGCGATTCCGGTGGGCGGCCACAGGGGCGTGACGACCGAGCCCTCGACGACCACCTGACGCAGCAGGCCGAGCCGGCCGCTCAGGTAGTAGGCGGCGGCGACCCCGAGGATCCGAAGGAGCGCTTCGGACCGGCCTCGCCATTCCACGGTGCGCACCACAGCATCAGACAACAGCCCGGCCGTCGGGGAGGGGCGTGACACGCCTGGCGCCCGGGATCAGGGGGCTGCCGCGTCGTGGCTGAGGACGAGCACGGCCGCGTCGTCGGCGTGGCCGGTGGAGTCGGCCACCTTCATCACCTCGGCCGCCAGCTCTCCGGGGTCGCCCCCGGCCCCCTCCCTGACGATCCGCAGCACCCGTTCGAGGCCCACCTCGATGGGGAACGCCGGGCCCTCGACCACGCCGTCGGTCAGCAGGACGATGGATCCGGGTTCCGTCAGCCGGCGGCGGGTCACCGCGTACCGCGCCCCGGGGACCGTGCCCAGGGGCGGGCCGCCCGCGTCCTCGGCGATGCCGTGGCGGCCGGCTGTGGTGGCCCAGACGGTCGGCACGTGGCCGGCCCGGGCGCTGGCGAGGTCGCCGGTGCGCGGGTCGTAGCGCAGCAGGGTGCACGTGGCGAACAGGTCGCTGTCGAGGGAGAGCAGCACGTCGTTGGCCCGGCCCAGCACCTCGCCCGGATCGCCGACGACGGCCGCCACGGCGCGCAGGCAGACCCGGACCTGCCCCATGAAGGCGGCGGCGGCCACGTCGTGCCCCTGTACGTCGCCGACGGAGAAGGCGAGGGCCTCCTCGGGCACCCGGAACCCGTCGTACCAGTCGCCGCCGATCTCCAGGCCGTGCTGGGCGGGCGCGTAGCGGGCCGCGGTGCGCAGGCCCGGCAGTACGGGCAGGGAGCGGGGCAGCATCTCGCGCTGGAGGGCTCCGGCCAGCTCCACCCGGGCGTGCTGGAACCGGGCCCCTTCCCTCGCCTGGGCGCTGAGCCGTCCCAGCATGCTCAGCAGGTCGGCGCTGTCCGGCCGATGGGGTTGACGCCACCGGGTCACGGACCCCTCCGGGGTACGCCCATGTTCTCCCTGCTCCCGCCGCGTGAAGATCCGGGCCCCATCATATTTCGGCCGGGTGGATTCCGCCGGGCGTCCGCGGCGCCCCGGCCCCGGGACGGGGGCCCGTCCCGGTGTGTGCCGCGGCCGCCGCCGCGGGCCGTCGTCGCAGGTGTCGAGCGTCTTCCCGGCTCTTCCCGTCGCTTCCCGTCGCTTCCCGGGTCTTCGCGTCTCTTGCCGAAGCGGCCGCCGGGGCGGTGGACGGCGTCGGCCACCGCCCGCCGGAGGCCGTCCCGGTGCGGGCCCGCTCGCCCCGTCCGGCACGGAGGCCGTCGCCATCCGGTGCCCTACGGAACGTCAGCGGGCTTCGGGGCTCGGCGAGATGAGGGCAGCGGGGGCCGCAACCGCGATGACCGGCTTTGCGTGATCTTGCGTAAGCTCTTGATCGACTCGGACGCCCGCCCGCCCCCGCACCGTACGGCAGGCGGCCTCCGCGTCCCGGGAACCGCACCGACCGAGTAAGAGGAACAACGTGCCCCTGCCCCTGAACCGCCGTCTGGCCGTCAGCGCCGCCCTGCTGGCCACGGTGGCCGCCGTGGCGCCCGCCACCGCCGCCCAGGCCGCGCCCGCGGCCTTCCCCGGGATGGCCCGGGCGGCCACCACCGCCGCCACCCTGCCGGATCCCGACCTGGAGGCCGTGGCGCAGGCGCTGCGGAACACGACCGCCGCCGGAGCCCCCGGCGCGCTGGCCCGCATCGGCGACGGGAAGAACGTCCGGGTCGAGAAGGTGGGTGTCCGCGACACGGTCACCGGCCAGGCCATGGACCCCCAGGCCCGCTTCCGGATCGGCAGCGTCACCAAGACGTTCTCGACGGTCGTGCTCCTCCAGCTGGTGGACGAGGGGAAGATCGAGCTGGACAAGCCGGTCAACCGCTACCTGCCCGGTCTGCTGCCCGACGACCGGATCACCGTGCGGCACCTGCTGACCCACCGCAGCGGGCTGGCGGACTACACGAACGTGATGTTCGACAAGACCGTCCCCGGCTTCGAGGCCGTACGCAACAAGGTGTTCGGCTACGACGAGCTGGTGAAGCTCTCCCTGGCCGAGCCGCGCACGACGGAGCCGGGAGTCGCGTACAAGTACTCGAACACCAACTTCGTGGTCGTCGGCATGCTCATCGAGAAGGCCACGAGCCGGCCGGTGGCCAAGGAGTACGACCGCCGCATCATCAAGCCGCTGAAGCTGCGCAACACCTCGTACGTGCACCCCGACACGAGGATCAAGGGGCTGCACACGCACGGCTACCTCACGCCCGACGAGGCGGGCGCCCCGCTGGTCGACTCCACCGAGCAGACGGTGTCGTGGGCGCAGTCGGCCGGCGCGATGATCTCGAACCCGGCCGACCTCGGCACCTTCATGTCCGCGCTGGTGAGCGGGAAGCTGGTCTCGCCCGCCCTGCTGGACCAGATGCTCACCATGACGCCCACCGACGCCACGAACACCCGCTTCTACGGTCTGGGCCTGCGCCGCTACGACCTCTCGTGCGGCACGTCCGTCTACGGGCACACCGGCACCGTGCAGGGCTTCTACACCTACGCCTTCGCCACCCGCGACGGCGCGCGCACCCTCAGCGCCATGGCGAACACCTCGAACCGGGGCTCGGCGAACACCGCCCTGGGCGGGACCCTCGAAGGGGCCTTCTGCGGCAAGAAGCCGGTGAAGGCCACCGCCCGCGGCTTCGCGGTGGCCCCGGCCGAGATGGACCTGCCGGAGAACAACGCCCGATGAGGGCCGGCCGCCGCGGGCTCACGGCCCGCGGCGGCCGTACGGCGGGGGCACGCAGCACACGGTCTACGCTGGGGGGGTGAACGTCCGTCACGTCCAGGGGGATTCCGCCACCATGACCATCCACCGCCCCGGCCTGCCCGGGGACCTGCCGCCCGCCGAGGTGCTGTGGGCGCACTGGGCCCTGGTCGCCGTGCTGGAGGCCACCACCGAGGCGGAGGGCCGCGGTGTCCACCGGACCGGGCACTGGATCGACGGGGAGGGGCTGCACCTCGACGACTGCGGCTGCACCTGGTGGACCTTCGCCCGGACGGGAGAGGGCCGGTACGTGCTCTTCGGCGAGGACGAGTCGAGCGCCGTCAAGTGGCACGAGCCGGCCGTGGACATGCTGGCGGGCGGCCCGGACTGGCTGCCGTACGAGACCCTGCGCGACCTGCTGGGCGGCTGGCAGCTCGGTTGTGTCTACTGGTCCGAGAACGGTTCCTGGGTCCGGGCGCCCTACCCGGACGACCTGGACGACGACGGGCTGGACTGCGGGATGAGCCGCTTCACCGATCGACGGGACCTGCTGCGGCTGCTCGAAGGCGCCTGGGACGACTGCGATTGCGGAGCGGCCGCCCGACGCGCGGAGACGGCGGCGCGGCTGCTGGACGCCGCGCTGCGCCGCGAGCTGACGCCCGGGACGCTGGAGGCGCTGGCCGGCGGCTGTTCCTGCGGCCGCTGGGACCTTCCGGCCATGCTGCGCGCGCTGCGCCTCTCCGGTCTGGCGCAGGGCTCGGGGGTGTCCGTCAGAGGGTGATCCAGTAGCGGCGCTTCGGGCCGACCAGGGTCTCCCGTACGTCTTCCAGGACGCCGCCGTTCCGCTCGATGGTTCGGGCGGACGCCTCGTTGCCGGGGTCGCAGGTGAGCAGGACCTGGTCCATGCCGAGCAGCCGCGCCTCGTGCAGCACCTCGCCCAGGGCCCAGGTGGCCAGACCGCGCCCGCGTGCCGAGGGGCGGACGCCGTAGCCGATGTGGCCGCCCGCGTCGAGGAGGAAACCGTTCAGGTAGTGCCGCAGGTCGATGGCGCCCAGGTAGGTGTCGCCCTCGGTGATCCACCAGTGGGTGGCGTGGACCCGGCCCTGCTCCAGCGGGGCCGTGCGGTCGGACCGGCGGAGCAGCTCCCCGGTCCAGTCGGCGAAGCCCTCGGGGGTGTCGACGTCGTCGGCGGAGCCGAGTCCGGCGCCGTCCATGTGCGCGTCGGGCCCCCATTCCTCCTGCGCGGCGAGCCAGGAGGAATGCAGGCGGGCGGTGGGGGCGACCAGTGCGGGCATGCTCCGGACCGTAACAGCCGGATGATCCGGCTCCGCAATCCGGCCGCTCCGGCCGCTCCCCGCCCGGGTCCCGCTCGCTCACCGGCCGGGGCCGTAGGCCGCCCACCGGAAGATCCCGAATCCCTCCCCCTCCCGGCGGACCTCCACGGCCCCCGCTCCGCCGAAGTGCGCGGGCACCACCAGTTCCCGCAGGTCCGCCGCCCGGCCGAGGACCTCGCGGCGGGTGGCCGCGGTCTGCCGGGGGTCCATGCAGAAGCAGCTGTCGCAGGACGGGGAGAGGATCTGGACCGGGCTGTGCAGGAGGTCGCCGACGAACACGGCCCGGTCGGTGCCGGAGGCCAGGCGCAGCACCGACGAGCCGGGGGTGTGTCCGGGGGCGGCCTCCAGGGTGAGGTGCTCGTCGATGCGGTGCGAGCCCTCCCAGAGCACGGCCTGTCCGGCCCGGTGCACGGGCGCGACGCTGTCCTCGTAGGTCAGCCGGTCGTCCTCCCTCTCTCCTCCGGCGTAACGGCCGCGCGGGCCGAAGTGGTGGTCGTCGGCGGCCGGGATGAGGTACCGGGCGTTGGGGAAGGAGGGCGTCCACTCCCCCGCGGCGCCGTCGGTGTCCTGGCCGTCGCGGGTGTTCCAGCCGACGTGGTCGGCGTGCAGATGCGTGTTGACGACGTAGTCGACGTCCTGGGGGCGGACGCCCGCCCGCGCCAGCGCTCCGAGGAAGTCCCCCTCCCGCCGGTGGAACAGCGGGGTGCCGGGGCGTTCGCGGCCGTTGCCCACGCCGGTGTCGACGAGGACGGTGGTCCCGCCGCTGCGCAGGACCCAGGTCTGCAGGGCCATCACCGCGGTGCCGTCCTCCGGGCGGAGGTGGTCGGGGGCCAGCCAGTCCTCGTTGTCCCGCCACAGCCGCTCCCCCGCGCGGGGGACCAGGCCCGCGGCGGGTCCGAAGGGGCCCTGCCACTCGACGACCCTGATGACCTCGACGTCGCCGAGCACGATGGTGTTTCCGTTCGCGTTGTCCATGATCATCACCCTAGGGAGGCTCCCATGAGCGGCTCAATGCCCGGATTGCTCTTCCGCATACGGGAACGGCTCACACGGGAGCCCCCTCGTATAGGCTGCCGCGGTGGATGTGGTGAGCGACGCGATCGCGGCGGTACGGGTGGGCCGGCCCTCGTCGGACCGGATGCGGGTGGAGGGCAGCTGGTGCGCGCGGTTCGCGGCCTACGAGGGCGCCGGCTTCCACGTCGTACTGGAAGGCGGCTGCTGGCTGCTGCCCGACGGCGGACCGCCCGTGTCGCTGGGCGCGGGTGACGCGGTGCTGCTGCCGCACGGCACGGGACACGTGATCGCCGACGGCCCCGCCGACGCGGCGGCCGTGGCGCGGGCGGTGCCGTTCGAGTCGGTCGCGGAGGCGTGGCGCGGGCCCGGGCGGCCGGGCGGCGGCACGGGGGCGGTGGAGATGCTGTGCGGCAAGTACCGGCTCGACCGCAGCCGGGCGCACCCCCTGATGGCGGAACTGCCGCCCGTGGTCCACCTGCCGAACCGGGTGGGCAGCCACCCCGAACTCCGGTCGGCGATCGACCTGCTGGGCCGTGAGCTCTGCGGGCAGCGGCCGGGGGCCGGGATCGCGGTGCCCAGCCTGCTCGACCTGCTGCTCGTCTACATGGTCCGTTCCTGGCTGACGGCCGGGGGTGCGGCGGGCGGCTGGCCGGCCGTGCTGGGCGACCCGGTGGCGGCCGCCGCGCTGCGCGCGCTGCACGCCGATCCGGCCGCGCCGTGGACCAACGACCGGCTGGCCGCCCAGGCGGGCGTGTCCCGCCCCACGCTGGCGCGGCGCTTCACGGCCCTGGTGGGGCGGCCGCCGATGGCGTACCTCACCTGGTGGCGGCTGAACCTCGCCGCCGCCCGGCTGCGGAACACCGAGGAGCCGCTGGCCGTCGTCGCGCGCCGGGTGGGGTACGGCACTCCGTACGCCCTGTCGCACGCCTTCAGCCGCGAGTTCGGTACGACTCCGGGCCGGTACCGGGCCCTGCGGGCGGCGGACGCGACGCCCGCCGGCCAGGCCGCCTCTTCCGGATCCGCCTGACCCGCTCCCGCTCCTCCCCTGCGATGCACGCAGCGGCAGCAGGGGAGAAGACGCGGGCTTGACCGGCGAGAACCGAAAGAGGCGGCCTGGGCGGACCCCGGGGAAGCATGGCCGGAACCCGCCCCTACACTTTGTCCTTCGTTTACCCATGGCCCTCCGAACCGCGCAGGAGTCCCCGCATGCCCCACCTCATACGCCGCCCCGTCCGGACGGCGGCCCTGGCCGCCGTCTCCTTGCTGACGGTGCCCGTCCTGGCGGCCTGCGGCAGCGATGCGAAGGCTCCGGCGCGTGCGAAGCCCTCGGGGTCGGCTCCCGCCGCCACGCCCACGCAGCTGCCCCCGCTGCCCGCCTCGCTGACCGGGCAGAAGCCCGACTGGCGCGGCTGCCCGGCGCCGTCGGCGGCCCAGGGCGGCGGGGAGGCCCCGGGAGCGGCCTGGCAGTGCGCCACCATGAAGGCGCCCCTCGACTACGCGAAGCCGGCCGGCGAGACCATCGACGTGGCGCTGATCCGCAAGAAGGCCACGAACACCGGCAAGCGCATCGGCTCCCTGGTCTACAACTTCGGCGGTCCCGGCGCCTCCGGCGTCCAGACGCTCCCGCAGGCGGCGGACGACTACAAGAAGCTGGGCGCGGTCTACGACCTCGTCAGCTTCGACCCGCGCGGCGTGGGCAACAGCGCTCCGGTGATCTGCCTGGACGACAAGACGCTGGACGAGGGCACCGGTTCCGAGAACATCCTCGACGAGGTCAAGAAGTTCACCGACGCCTGCAAGCAGAAGTCCGCCAAGCTGCTCCCCCACGTCGGCACGGCCAACACGGCCCGCGACATGGACCTGATGCGCCAGGTGCTCGGCGACCAGAAGCTCAACTACTTCGGCATCTCGTACGGCACCCAGCTGGGCGGGGTCTACGCCCACCTGTTCCCGAAGAACGTGGGCCGCACCGTGTTCGACGCGGTCGTCGACCCGACCGCGGACGAGGCGCAGGCCGGTCTCGGCCAGGCCAAGGGCTTCCAGCAGGCGCTGGAGCACGCGATGAAGTACTGCCGTGACAAGTACACCGCCAACTGCCCGACCGGCCCGAGCGACGCCGAGGGCAACAAGCGGATCAACGAGTTGCTGGAGAAGCTCAAGACGAAGCCCGCCGCCACGGACAGCGGCCGCAAGCTGACCTCCGACATGGCCCTCACCGGCATCGCCGCCAGCCTCTACGACAAGGAGTCCTGGGAGTACCTCGTCCAGGGTCTGGGCGAGCTGCGGCAGCTGGGAACGGGGAACATCCTGCTGCTGCTCTCGGACAGCTACAGCGGCCGCGGTGAGGACGGGCGCTACAGCAATTCCAACGCCGCGCAGGCGGCGATCAACTGCGTCGACACCAGCCGCCGGTACACCGTCGAGGAGAAGACGGCGCAGGAGCCCGCCTTCCGCGCGGCCTCCCCGGTGTTCGGCCCGGAGATGGCCGAGGGCCTGCTCGGGTGCTCGCAGTGGCCGGTGCGCGGTACGAGCGACAAGCCGCAGGTGTCCGCCGAGGGCGCGGCCCCGATCGTGGTGATCGGCAACACGGGCGACCCCGCCACCCCCGTCGAGGGCGCGAAGCGGATGGCCGACGCGCTCGGCCGCGGCGTCGGCATCAACCTCACCGTGAAGGGCGAGGGACACGGCAGCTACGGGAACAACGCCTGCGCCACCAAGGCGGTCGACGCGTTCCTGGTCGACGGCACCGCTCCGGCCGACGGGACCGAATGCAAGTGAGCGCCCGTCCGCGCCCGTACCGACCTCTGTTCGGCTGCCGCGAAGCCGCCGCCTACACTTGTGCCGCCCGGCCCGCGGTGCCGGCTTCAGGGGAGTGAAGTCCTAAGTGAGCAGCACCAGCAGTGATGCGCCGATCTACGCCCAGCTCGTACGCGAGCGGGGCGACGTCCCCGTCCAGGTCCGGCGGGAGGCCGAGGAGATCCTCCGCCACCTGGCACAGGTGATGGCCTGGCGCCCGTCGTCGGCCGGCCTGCCGGCCTGGCGCCCCCACCAGTAGGACGGGCGGCCCGGCGGCGCGTGACAGCGCGTCCCGGGCCGCTGCTGCGCGGGGTGGAGCGGCAGATCGCCGCCCAGGCCGAGGCACACGGCCTCCCCGCGTCGCGGGTGGTCGAGGAGGTGCTGCCGCGGGGCCCCGCGATCAAGCGGCTGATCGAGCCGGAGGAGGTGGCCGCGGTCGCCCGGTGGCTCTGCGGCCCCCACACGGGCCACGTCACCGGCGCCTCCCTGCCGATGGACGGTGGAAGGACCGCCGCCTGATCCGGCGGCCGGCGGGCCGGGCTGGTGGACGCGCCCCTTCCTGAGGGCGGCCTATTGCTGAGGACGTCCATTCCTGAGGACGTCCATTCCTGAGGACGCCCTTTCCGCCGCCTTAAGCGGAACCTAAGCTTCGCCGGCGGTGCCCCGAAGCGGACGAATGTCCGTTTCCCGGTGGCTAGCGTGCTGCTCCGTACCCAACTTCCCGGTCATACAGAGGCAGGCACTCCATGGGCAGCAGCACGGGCGGACACCGGCGCAGGACGAGCGGCAGGGCGAAGGCCGCCGCGGGGGCGGGCCTGGCGGCGGCGGTACTGGCGGGCGCGGTCTTCGCGTTCACCGGCACGGCCCAGGCCACGTCCGTCGGGGCCGTGTACACCAAGTCCAGCTCCTGGAGCGGCGGTTACACCGGCCAGTACGTGATCACCAACAACACCGGCCGGGAGCGGTCCGGCTGGACGCTCCAGTTCGACCTGCCGGCGGGGGTGCGGATCGGCTCGCTGTGGAACGGGACCCACACGGTCGTGGGGCAGCGCGTCACCGTGAAGCCCGCCGGCTGGAACGCGGTGCTCGCGCCGGGCGCGTCCGTGACCGTCGGCTTCGTGGCGAGCGGCGCGGGCACGCCCGGTGATCCCACCGGCTGCCTGATCGACGCGGTGAAGTGCTCGCCCGGCCAGGGCGCCACACCCCTGCCGGCCGGCCGTCCCACGGCGGCGCCGACCGCGGCGCCGACCGCGACGCCGACGGCCGCACCGACGGCCGCACCGACAGCCACCGCCACGGCCACCGCGAGTCCGGTGGCTCCGCACTCCCCCACCGGGACGGCCACCGCCGCTCCCGGCGGCGGCGCGCGGTTCGCCCCGTACGTGGACACCTCGCTGTATCCCGCCCACGACCTCCTCGACACCGCGGCCAGGACCGGGGTGAAGGAGTTCCACCTCGCCTTCGTCACTGCCGGCGGGGGCTGCTCACCGCTGTGGGGCGGGGTCACGGACCTGGCGAGCGACAAGGTGGCGGCCCAGGTCGGCGCCCTGCGCGGAGCCGGCGGCGACGTGAGGGTGTCGTTCGGCGGGGCCGCGGGCCGCGAGCTGGCGCTGAACTGCGCCACCGTCGACGAACTGGCCGCCGCCTACGGGAAGGTGGTCGACGCCTACCGGCTCACCAAGGTCGACTTCGACATCGAGGGCGCCGCCCTGCCGGACACCGCCGCCAACACCCGCCGGGCTCAGGCGATAGCCCGGCTGCAGAAGTCCCACCCCGGCCTGGACGTGGCGTTCACCCTGCCCGTGATGCCGGAGGGGCTGACCCAGCCGGGCGTGGCCCTGCTGGCCGACGCCGCGAGGAACGGGGTGCGGATCAGCACCGTCAACATCATGGCGATGGACTACGGGCCGGCGTACGGCGGGGACATGGGGCAGTACGCCATCCAGGCCGCGACCGCGACCCAGGCGCAGCTCAAGGGCGTGCTCGGGCTCTCGGACGCGGCCGCCTGGAAGGCGGTGGCGGTCACACCGATGATCGGCGTCAACGACGTGGCGAGCGAGGTGTTCGGCGTGGCGGACGCGACGGAGCTCGTACGCTTCGCCGAGTCGAAGGGGATCGGCCGGCTGGCGATGTGGTCCTCGGCGCGCGACCGGCAGTGCGCGGCGGGCGCCCTCGGCCACGCCGACGCCACCTGCAGCTCCGTGCTCCAGGAGCCGCTGGCCTTCACGAAGGCGTTCGCCGCGTACGGGTAGGCGCGGCGCGGCCGAGGGGCTGACGCCCGTCAGGGGGCGCAGGACGGGCACAGCCCCCGGTAGGTGACCTCGGCCCCGGACACCGAGAAGCCGAAGCGTTCCCCCGCCGGGAGGTCGGCGAGCGGGTTCCCGGCGGGGCGGACGTCCCGGATGAGGCCGCAGCCCGAGCAGACGAGGTGGTGGTGCGGGTGGTGCGCGTTGGGGTCGTAGCGCTTCGCCCGGCCGTCGGTGGAGACCTCGGCGACCTCACCGAGGGCGACGAGTTCGCCCAGGGCGTTGTAGACGGTGGCCCGGGAGATTTCGGGCAGCCGGTCCACGGCCCGGGCGTGCACCTCGTCGGCGGTCAGGTGCACGTGGTCGCCGTCCAGGACCTCCGCGACGACGCGCCTCTGTGACGTCATCCGCCAGCCGCGCCTGCGCAGCCGTTCCAGCAGGTCACTCATGTCGGCTCACCTCTTCGGGTTCGACGGGGCCGCCCGGAGCCCCCGTGGGAATCCGGGAGCCGATGGGATCCGGGCTTGGTGTGCTTCTTGACTTGGACTGCGTCCATCGTAGGATCTGATGCGTTGATAGCCAAGGGACAAGAACATCCCGACGCGGCAGGAGACAGCGAGGTGACGGGCCGGTCCGTCGTCCGGATGACGGACGGCGGGGCGAGGTCCGCCGCCGCACCCCCTGCTGTCGCACCACCGTTACCTCGCGCCCGTTCCTGAACAGCGTGATCCGCCTGGTCCGGAAGGATTTCCATGTCTGAGAACCATGACGCAGTCGTCGTAGACGCCAAAACAGAGGGCGCAGGCGGCTGCCCGGTCGCGCACGAGCGCGCCCTCCACCCCACCCAGGGCGGCGGGAACCGCCAGTGGTGGCCCGAGCGCCTCAATCTGAAGATCCTCGCCAAGAACCCCGCCGTGGCCAACCCGCTCGGCGAGGGGTTCGACTACGCCGAGGCCTTCAAGTCCCTCGACCTCTCCGCCGTGAAGCGGGACATCGAGCAGACGCTGACCACCTCGCAGGACTGGTGGCCCGCGGACTTCGGCCACTACGGCCCGTTCATGGTCCGGATGGCCTGGCACAGCGCCGGCACCTACCGGATCAGTGACGGCCGGGGCGGTGCGGGCTCCGGCCAGCAGCGGTTCGCCCCGCTCAACAGCTGGCCGGACAACGCCAACCTCGACAAGGCCCGCCGGCTGCTGTGGCCGGTGAAGAAGAAGTACGGCCAGAACCTGTCCTGGGCCGACCTCATGATCCTCGCGGGCAACGTCGCGCTGGAGTCGATGGGCTTCGAGACCTTCGGCTTCGCCGGTGGCCGCGCCGACGTGTGGGAGCCCGACGAGGACGTCTACTGGGGCCCGGAGACCACCTGGCTCGACGACCAGCGCTACACCGGCGACCGGGAGCTGGAAAGCCCGCTCGGCGCCGTCCAGATGGGTCTAATCTACGTCAACCCGGAGGGTCCCAACGGGAACCCGGACCCGCTCGCGGCTGCGCGCGACATCCGTGAGACGTTCCGCCGGATGGCGATGAACGACGAGGAGACCGTCGCGCTGATAGCCGGCGGCCACACCTTCGGCAAGGCGCACGGCGCCGGCCCGGCCGACCACGTGGGCAACGACCCCGAGGCCGCGCCGCTGGAGGCGCAGGGCTTCGGCTGGCAGAGCACGTACGGCTCCGGCAAGGGCGCCGACACCATCACCAGCGGCCTCGAGGTCACCTGGACCACGACGCCGACCCGGTGGAGCAACAACTTCTTCGAGAACCTCTTCGGCTACGAGTACGAGCTGACCCGCAGCCCCGCCGGCGCCCAGCAGTGGGTCGCGAAGGACGGCGCGGGCGCGGGCACCATCCCGGACGCGCACGACCCGTCCAAGAGCCACGCCCCGACGATGCTGACCACGGACCTCGCGCTCCGCTTCGACCCGGCCTACGAGCAGATCTCGCGCCGCTTCCTGGAGCACCCGGAGCAGTTCGCGGACGCCTTCGCCCGCGCCTGGTTCAAGCTGACCCACCGCGACATGGGGCCCGTCGTGCGCTACCTCGGCCCCGAGGTGCCGGCCGAGACCCTGCTCTGGCAGGATCCGCTGCCGGCCCGCACGCACGAGCTGATCGACGCCGCGGACGTCGCCTCCCTCAAGGAGCGGATCCTCGGCACCGACCTGACCGTGTCCCAGCTCGTCTCCGTGGCCTGGGCGGCGGCCTCCTCCTTCCGCGGCAGCGACAAGCGCGGCGGCGCCAACGGCGCCCGCATCCGCCTCCAGCCGCAGGCCGGCTGGGAGGTCAACGAGCCCGACCAGCTGGCCACGGTGCTGCGCACCCTGGAGGGCGTCCAGGAGTCCTTCAACTCCGCCCAGACCGGCGGCAAGCGGGTCTCCCTGGCCGACCTGATCGTCCTCGGCGGCTGCGCCGCCGTGGAGCAGGCCGCCAAGGACGCCGGGCACGACGTCGAGGTGCCCTTCACCCCGGGCCGGGTCGACGCCTCGCAGGAGCAGACGGACGTCGAGTCCTTCGCGGCGCTGGAGCCCACCGCCGACGGCTTCCGCAACTACCTCGGCAAGGGCAACCGCCTCCCGGCCGAGTACCTGCTGGTCGACAGGGCGAACCTGCTCAACCTGTCCGCCCCCGAGCTGACCGTCCTCGTCGGCGGCCTGCGCGTCCTGGGCGCCAACCACCAGCAGTCCCAGCTGGGCGTGTTCACCGACGCCCCCGGCACGCTGACCAACGACTTCTTCGTCAACCTGCTCGACCTGGGCACGACGTGGAAGGCCACCTCGGCGGACCAGAACACCTTCGAGGGCCGCGACGCCGCCACGGGCGCCGTGAAGTGGACGGGCACCCGTGCCGACCTCGTCTTCGGCTCGAACTCGGAGCTGCGGGCGCTGGCGGAGGTGTACGCGAGCGACGACGCCGGGCGCAAGTTCGCCGAGGACTTCGTCGCCGCGTGGCACAAGGTCATGGAACTGGACCGGTTCGACCTGGCCTGAGCGGCCTGAGCGATCCCGATCACGACGCCCGGGCCGGCCGGCCCGGGCGTCGTGCCGTCCCGGTACGGGCCTGCCGTCCCGGGGTGCTCGCGCCCAACAGGGCGGAAATCGTTGGGGATCACCGCTGAAGTATCCCGCCGCGTCCGGTAGGTTTCCGGAAACTCATTCCAATTCTGACGGGGCTGACGTGTTAGAGCTGAGGGGAAGCGGGGCCGAGCCGCTGGACGCGGAGGACCCGCGGCTGATCGGGCGCGCGGCACTGGCGGGCCGGCTGGGCGCCGGCGGCATGGGGCGGGTGTACCTGGGGGTCCTGGACGGACGGTACGTGGCCGTCAAGCAGCTCCTCGCCTCCGTCGTCGGTGAGGACGAGGACTTCCGGCGCCGCTTCGGGCACGAGCTCGACAACCTCGCCCGGCTGCCGCGGAAGGTCACCGCCCCGCTGCTCGACAGCGACCGCACCGCGAATCCCCCGTGGTTCGCCACCGCCTACATCCCCGGCCTCACCCTGCGCGAGGCCCTCGCACTGCACGGCGGCCCGCTGCCCGCGCGGGCGCTGTGGCTGCTGCTGCGGGAGGCCGCCGAGGGCCTGGCGGCGGTGCACGCACTGGACATGGTGCACCGGGACCTCAAGCCGTCCAACATCATGCTCACCCTCGACGGCCTCACCCTGATCGACTTCGGGGTCGCCCGGGCCGCCGAGCAGAGCCAGCTCACCCGGACCGGGATGGTGGTGGGCACGCCCGCGTACATGGCACCCGAACAGGCCTCGGGGGCCAAGGCGTTGAGCGGAGCCACGGACGTCTTCGCGCTGGGCTCGGTGCTGGCGTACGCGGCCTGCGGCCGGCCGCCCTTCGGTGAGGAATCGGGCCACGGCGTGCTCTACCGCATCGTCCACGAGGAGCCCGACCTGGCACCCCTGCGGGAGCTCGACCCCGACCTCGCGGAGGTCGTGGCCGCCTGCCTCTCCAAGGACCCCGCGCACCGTCCCACCGCCGCCGGACTCCTCGAACGGGCCTCCGCCCAGGGCCCCTTCGAGGCGCCACTGTGGCCGGAAGCGGTCACCGGGCGACTGGCCGAGCGGGCCGCGTTCGCCGCGGACGTGCAGGAGATCGACGTACCGACGCTGCCCCTGGGCGGCGGGAAGCCCGCCGCGGGGGCCGAGCCGCCGGCCACCCGTCCCGAACGGCGCCGCCGCACCCGGGTCTTCCTCGCCGTGCTCCCCGTCGTCGTGGTGGCGGGCGGCACGACCATCGCCGTCCAGTACCTGCCGCACATCACCGCCCCCTCCCGGGCCGGGGCGCAGCCTTCCGTGTCCGCTCCGGGCCCGGGCGCGCCCCAGGGCGGCACCGCTCCGTCGGCCGCGCCGTCCGGCCCGGTAGTGCCCTCGGGGGCGAGCGGCAGCCCGCCCGGTCCGGCGGCGGCCTCCCCGGGGCAGTCCCCGGCGCAGGGCCAGAGTCCGGGC
The DNA here is from genome assembly GCF_042901085.1 of Streptomyces sp. NPDC012794. Taxonomy (NCBI): domain Bacteria; kingdom Bacillati; phylum Actinomycetota; class Actinomycetes; order Kitasatosporales; family Streptomycetaceae; genus Streptomyces; species Streptomyces sp. NPDC012794. Next base: position 249,862 of record NZ_JBIBCI010000006.1, on the reverse strand, counting down.
GCACCGCCGGCCCCGCCCGCCGGGAACGGCGGGACGGGCACGGGCGCGGGACCCGGCACGGGCACGGGCCCGGGCCCCACGGCCGGCACGCCCGACAATCCGGGCGGCTCCGGCACCCCCGGCGGAGGCGGATCCTCGACGGCCGCGCCTCCCCCCGCCTCCGGCACCCGCCACTACCGCAACGGCAACAACGGGAAGTGCGTCACCCAGGTCTACGGCTCCTCCGACTACGGCGACTGCTCCGATCCGACGGCCCGCTGGACGGTGCGGAGCCAGGGCGACGGCAGCTTCAAGCTGGTCAACCAGCAGACGGGCGGCTGCCTCTACGGCAACATGCTCGGCCAGGCCGTCTTCGTGGGCGACTGCGCCCAGGACACCGCCCGCACCTGGCGCACCGGCTCCGGTGGCACCCTGCGCAACGTCTACAACGGCGGCTGCCTCGACCTGGGATTGAGCAGCGGCCTGGTCGCCAACACCTGCAACGGCAACGCCTCACAGCGCTGGGCACCCCAGAGCTAGGTCCTGTCGGGGCGTACCTGGCCGTATCGGCTCGAAGCGCCCTCGTGCGCGGGTACGCGCACGCGTACAGTCCGTGCTGCCCTATCCCCGCCGGACAGGAGAACCGCCGTGGCCACGCACGCCGTTACCGGGCCGCCCGCCCAGGAGGAGCCCGCCGGAGGGGGGCTGCCGGTGCCCGAGCTCGACACCGCCGAGGTCGGGCGGTGGCGGGCGGGCGGGGGCGGGCTGATCGAGCTGCTGGCACTGGCGCGTGAGCGCTGCGGCGGGGTGGCCGCCGTCCGGATCGGGCCGGAGCCCACCGTGCTGGTCACCGGGCCGGAGGCCGTGCAGCACGTGCTGGCCCGGAATCCGGAGCGGTACGTCAAGCGCTCCCACCGGGCCCGCCTGCTGATCGGCGACGGGGTGCTCGCCGCGGCCGGGGAGGCGTGGAAGCGCCAACGACGGCTGCTCCAGGCGCAGTTCACCGGTACGGGCATGCGCCGGTACGAGCAGCGGATCGCGGCGGCGGCCGGTACCGCCGCCGGGCGCTGGGCACGCTTCGCGCGTACCGGGGAGACCTTCGACGTCGGCGAGGAGATGCGCCTCTTCGCCCTGGACACCATCTGGCGCGCGCTCACCGGCCACCCCCTGGACGCCCGCACCGCGCGGGAGCTCGCTTCCGTGGCGGCCGTGGTGGCGGCGCTGCCGAGCCTGCCCGCCGACGAGGTGGAGGCCCGGGGGTCGGTGGCCGCCGACCTGGCCCGGATCGACGCGGTCGCCCGGCACGCCGTCGCCGCCGCCCGGGACCGCGAGACGGGCCCGGACGGGCCGGGGCTGCTCCAGGTGCTGGTCGACGCCTCCTCGACCCACCCCGAGTACACGGACCGGTTGCTGCGCGACGAGCTGGTCACGCTGCTGGTCGCCGGCCACGAGACCACCGCCACCACGCTGACCTGGCTGTACCTGCTCCTCGACCGGCACCCCGCGGCCCGCGAGGAGGCTCTGGCCGCAGGGCCCGAGGGCTCGCCGGAGCGCCGGGAGGCCCTCCAGGCACTGGTCAGCGAAACGCTGCGGCTCTACCCGTCGGCCTGGCTCCTGCCCCGGCACGCGGCGGAGGCCGACACCCTGTCGGGTCACGCCGTCGCGGCGGGGACGGACCTGCTGGTGTGCCCGTACCTCACGCACCGCGACCCGCGGCTGTGGCCGGACCCCGAGCGCTTCGACCCGGGCCGCTTCACCACCCCGGGCGGCCGGCCCGCGCAGCCCGGCGCCTACCTGCCCTTCGGCATGGGCCCGCGCGCCTGCCTCGGCACGCAGTTCGCGCTGCGCGAGTCGACCGCCCTGCTGGAGCGGCTGCTGCCGCTGCAGGCCCCGGTGTTCGACTCCGTCCCGGCCGGGGCCGCGTACAGCATCACGGTGCGTCCCGACGGCCCGACCCCCGCACGCCTCGTCCCCGCGGTGTGACACGGCCCTGGCGGGGCGGCGACCGTCCTGCCGTGGCCGGACCGGCCCCGGCGGAGGGATCCTGGTAGGACGAGGCCCGGGAGGTCAGGAGGCAGGCCATGTCACACGCCGAGGAGTGGAAGGTCGGCGTCTACCTCGTCGAGGAGGACGGCACGACCAAAGCCAGGGCGGTGCTCGAGACCGGGAAGGCCACGATGGTCGGCCGGGGCCGGGCGCGCTGCAACCCGCAGGACGTGGATGTCCCGGCCATCGGTGACGAACTGGCGGCGAGCCGGGCGATGCGCGACCTGGCCGGGCAGCTGAGCCGGGCCGCCGACCGGGACCTGGCGGCGCTGGGCGCCGTACCGGAGGCGCCGCGCACCGGGTACGGCTGGCCGGACGACTCCGGCGACGGACGGTAGGCGGGGCGCGGAGGACCGGCTTCCCCGCCGCGGGGGAAGCGGCGTGCGGACGCGGGGCGGGGCCGCGTGCCCCGCTCGGCGTGCCGCCATGCGGGGGTGCCACCCTCCCGGCGCAACGGGAGGCCGTGCGATCGCCCGGCGAGTTAGGCTCGGACGCAGTGGCGCACGAGAGGGATGGTGCACATGTGTCGATGGCTCGCCTACTCCGGCTCACCGATGCTGCTCGACGCCGTCCTCTACCAGCCCGAGCACTCGCTGATCAACCAGAGCCTGCACGCGCGCATGGGGGTCGAGTCCACCAACGGCGACGGCTTCGGCATCGGCTGGTACAGCGCCGACGGCGACGGGACCCCCGCGGTGTTCCGGGACATCGGCCCGGCCTGGAACAACCAGAACCTGCGGGAGCTGGCCTCGCACGTCCGCTCACCGCTGTTCTTCGCGCACGTCCGCGCCTCCACGGGTTCGGCGATCCAGCAGACGAACTGCCACCCCTTCCGGCACGGCCGCTGGCTGTGGATGCACAACGGCGCGATCACCGACTTCCGCCGCCTCCAGCGCGATCTGTGCATGGCCGTCGATCCGGCGCTGTTCCCCTGCATCGAGGGGTCGACCGACTCCGAGGTGATGTTCTACCTGGCCGTCACCTTCGGGCTCGACCAGGACCCGCCCGGGGCGGTCGCCCGGATGGCGGGTCTGGTGGAGCGGCTCGGCAAGGAGCACGGGGTGGCCGACCCGCTCCAGATGACGGTCGCCGTCAGCGAGGGCACCCGGGTCTGGGCCTTCCGCTACTCCAGCCAGGGCCGGTCCCGTTCGCTGTACTACAGCAGCAGGGCCGAGACGGTGCGCCAGCTGTACCCGGAGCTGCCGTACCTGCGCGAGGTGTCCGACGAGACGCGGCTAGTGGTCTCCGAACCCCTCGGAAGCCTGCCCGGCGTGTGGAACGAACTGCCCGAGGCGAGTTACGCGGTGGTCCCGTCGGAGGGCACCGAGGACTACCTGCCGTTCATCCCCGAGCTCCCCTGACCTCCAGGGAATGCCTTTCGGACCTCGGCGCGTCGCGCCGCCCCCGGCCAGATCCGAAAATCCAGCTCTTGGGGCCGAGGACGCGGACGAGGGCGCCCAGGGCCACGAGCGCGTCACCCTGGCCATGGTCGACCTGCCGCTCTCGGTCGTCGTCCGCCGCCATCCGCGCGTCGGCGGGCCCCTGCCGCCGCACGCCGAGGACCTCGCCGAGGAGTGCGCGGCCGCGCTGCTCTAGACGGCCCAGGCCCTGTCGGGCACGCGGTCAGCGGTCGTCGCTCTCCCTCTCGGGCCGCGGGCCGGAGCCCGGCGGGTAGGGGCGGGTCTGTTCCTCGCGGCCGAGGCCCGGCCGTTGCCGCTTGGCGAAGCGGCCGCCGCCCTCCTCCTCGGGGCCGGTGTCCCCGGCCCTGCCGGTCTCGGTCTCGTCCGCCGGACGGCGCGCCGCGCCGTCGCCGCTCTCGCCGGCCGGCCCTGAGGGGGTGGGCGGCGCGGACCGGTGGGGCTGCCTGTGCTCGCTCATATCGCACTCCTCGGTCTTCTGGGTCTCCTCTGTCTTCGCGGGCTGTTCGGTCCTTTCGTTTGCCCTCGCGGTCCCGCCCGGCGGATCAGCCGCACCGGCCGCACCAGTGCCGGAGCAGCAGCCCGATGCCGACGAGCGTGATCGCGTAGGACACCGCGAAGGCGCAGATCAGGGTGGGCGACGAGGTGGCGGCCGCCAGCGGCAGCAGGACGAGCGAGAGGACGACCGACGCCCAGACCGCGCCCGGGAGCCTGCTGCGCGGTTCCTCCGGCTCGGCCCGGCGTTCCGGAGTGCCGCGCCCGTCGGGGAGGAGCTCCGCGCCGACGGTCATCACCCGCCGGAACCGCGGGTCGGTCCGCAGGGTCCGTTCGATGGCGGTCAGGGACCTGCGTTCGCTGCGGGAGAGTGCGTGCCCGGCCATGGTTCCTACTCCTCGGAGGTGTAGCGCATCCGCGCCCACAGCGGCAGTGCGAACCAGCACAGCAGGTACCAGGCGACGACGGCGGAAACCAGCCAGGGCACGACCGTGTCGGGCGCGGCGACCCGCAGGACGAGGAAGAGGGCGGAGGTGCAGGTGGCCAGCAGCAGCACGATGCCGGCGAAGGTGAGGCGCGAGGCCCAGACCACCGCCTTGGGCTTGATGCGGCGGCCCGAGACGATCCGGTGGAAGGAGACGGGTCCTATGAGGGCGCCGGTGGCCAGCGCGCCGAGGACGACCGTGGCGACGTAGACGGCCTTGTCCATTTCGGCCAGCCCCTGGAAGTGCGGCGTGAAGACCACGGTCAGCAGGAACCCGAAGAGGATCTGCACCCCCGTCTGGGCCACCCGGATCTCCTGGATCAGCTCCTGCCATTGACGGTCCGCCCGCTCGTCCGGGCTCTCATCGCGCCCCCGGGGCGTCTCTCGCGACATACGACCTCCTCCGCTCCACCCGCCGCCTGCCCGAGGACGGCCCGGCCAATCCTCCTGAGCGGCGGGATGACCGGAAGACCCCCCGGAATGCAGCGCTCCGCCCTATGCCCTACCGGCCGGTAAGGGCAGGGGGGCGACCGTTTCTCCACATGGTTTTTCTGCGCCCTTTACCCGATCCCAGGATTTCGATCATGTGATCGGGGTCACAGGTGTATTTCCTGGACAGCCAGATGTCGATCAAGTTTCGATATGGCCTGCGGCGCCGACGATCTCGGCCCCGCGACCACGGGGGAATTTCCCGAATCTTGTCGTTGGCAACGGCGCTTAACGAGGGGTGGGGGCGTGTCAGTGATCCTGGCGTGCGCACGAGGAAGCTTCATGACGTCCGTACGAGCGGACCGCAACGCGGCAGGCCGATGCTGAACCGCCTGCTGCCGCCCGCCGGCCCGGCACGCGTCCTGACCGGCATCACCCTGGTGCACACCCTGGGGCAGGGCCTCTGGATGGCACTGAACGCCATCTTCGCGACCGCCGTGCTCGGGCTCTCGGCCGGGCGGTTCGCCCTCGGCGTCGGTGTCGCCGCCGGTATCGCCCTCCTGGTCAGCACCCCGACCGGACACCTGGCCGACCGCATCGGTCCGCGCTCGGTGCAGATCTGGTCCTTCATCGCCCTCGGTCCGCTCACGGCGGCCCTGCTCGCGGTGGAGGGCTTCACGGCCTACCTGCTGGTGGTCAGCGCGCAAGCCGTCGCCTACAGCGCCAGCCGCAGCGCCCGCATGGCCATGGTCGCCGGACTCGTGCCGCCGCAGGACCGGGTCTCGGTCCGCGCCTACCTGCGGGCCACCAGCAACGTCAGCGTCTCGGTGGGAGCCGCCCTCGCCGGGCTGCTGCTCGCCGCCGACTCGGTCTGGGCGTACAAGGCGGCCGTCGCCTTCAACGCGGCCACCTACCTGGCGACGGGGCTGCTCACCCTGATGCTGCCCGCGGTCGCGGCCCAGCCGGCCCGCCCCGGACCGGCCCTGAAGGTGCTGCGGGACCGCCCGTACCTGACGTTCGTGGTGCTGGACGGCCTGCTGTCCATGCACAACCTGCTGCTCGACGTCGTCCTGCCGCTGTGGGTGCTGCACCGCACCGACGCACCGCGCTGGATGATCGCGGCGATCCTGCTGACCAACACGGCCGCCGTCGTCCTCCTCCAGGTCAGGGCCGCTCGCGGCACCGACGAGCCGCGGGCCGCGGCGAGGGCCTCGCGGTCCGGGGCGCTGTGCCTCGCGCTCGCCTGTGTGGTCTTCTCCTTCAGCGGCGGGACCTCGGCGACGCTCGCCGGAGTACTGCTGCTCCTCGGGGCCCTGGCCCACGTGCTGGGCGAGATCCGCCAGTCGGCGGGCAGCTGGGGCATGTCGTTCGCGCTGGCGCCCGAGCACGCCCAGGGCCAGTACCAGGGCACGTACGCGATGGGCTCGGACATGGGCAAGATGATCGCTCCGGCGCTGCTGACCTGGCTCGCCATCGAGCACGGGAGCCTCGGCTGGCTGGCCATGGCCCTCGGGTTCGCGCTGGCCGGAGCCGCCATGCCGCGCATCGCCGACCGGGCGCTCAGGAGCCGGGAGGCCGCCCCCGAGGCCCTCCCCGCGTGACGGGGGCCCCACCCGCCCCTTCCGCCCGCGCTGATTCCGGTTCTTCCCGCCCACTTCCCGTCATTCCCTGTCTTCACGGCCCTTCCGGCCTTCCGTCCGGTTTTCCGCCGTTCCTTTACCCGTTCCTGTTCCGGTGTTTTTCCGTGCCGTCGCCCTTTACCGCATTCCGGTCCGGGTGATGACGCGTCCGTACGAATGACCCGCTGCGGCGAAATCCGATTGCGCGGGGTCCGAAGATGTGCCGTGCGTGTATTCGGCATGTCCGCCGCACGGCCGGCGAACGAAATGCAAACGAGGGGACCATCACTGTGGGCGACATGTCCGCCGACTCACCGCAGGCCCTGCAACTGCCCGTGCGGGACACCAGGCAGGGCGCCGACGGCGCGGGCCGGGGCACGCACTCCTGGCCGGGCACCGTCCCGGCGCCGGGCGGGACGACCGCCGGGGCCGGGCCCGCCGACCTGTGGCACGCCGCGTTCGCCGTGCTCCTGCACCGCTACAGCGGCCAGGACGACATCGTGCTGGCCCGGGCGGGCGGCGCGCACAGTACGCCGCCGGTCGCCGTCCGCTCCGTGCTCGCACAGGAGCCGACCCTCCCCGCCCTGGCGCTCGCACTCGCCGGCGCGTACCGGGAAGCGGTACGGGAGGCCGCGCCCGGCACGGTGGCCGACCTCGGCGACGGCCTGCGGGCGGGCTTCCTGGAGTCCGACGGCACCGCCCCCGTGCCCGGGGGTTTCGCGCTCCTGCTGGAGGCGCGGACCGGGCCGGACGGCCCGCTGTTCACCCTCCACTACGACCGGGCCCTCTTCCCCGGAGCACTGATCGCGCGGATGGCCGCGAACCTGGACACCCTGCTGGCGGACGCGGCCGCCCGCCCCGGGGTTCCGGCGGGTGAACTGGCCCTGCTGTCCGGGCCCGAGGCCCACCGGCTGCTCCACGGGTTCAACGACACGGCCCGCCCCTACGACCGGGACACTCCGCTGCACGCCCTGGTGGAGGCCCAGGCCGCCCGAACCCCCGACGCGCCCGCCGTCGCGTGGCGGGACAGCGTACTGACGTACCGCCGGCTCGACCGCCAGGCCAACCGGCTGGCCCGGGCCCTGGCCTCCCACGGGATCGCGCCGGGTTCGCGGATCGGGCTGTCGCTGGCCCGCACGCACCGCAGCGTCGTCCTCCTGCTCGCCGTCCACAAGGCGGGCTGCGCGTACGTGCCGCTCGACCCCGCCTATCCGGCCGACCGGCTGGGCGCCATCGCCGCGACCGCCGACCTCGCGGCGGTCGTCCACGACGGCGAGGACGCCCCCGCCTGGCTCGGTGACGGTCCCGTGCGGGCCCTGCCGTGGCGGGAGCTGTGGGAGAAGGCGGAGACGGAGGACGAGAGCGCGCCGGACGTCACCGTCGACCCGGCCTCCACCACCCACCTCATCCACACCTCCGGCTCCACCGGCCTGCCCAAGGGCGTGATGATCAGCCACCGCAACGTGGTGGCCCTCCTCGCCTGGGCCGAGGAGACGTACACGGCCGAGGACCTGCGCCGGGTGCTCTTCTCCACCTCGCTCAACTTCGACCTGTCGGTGTTCGAGCTGTGGGCGCCGCTCACCCGGGGCGGCTGCGTCGTCGTCGTGGACAACGTCCTCGCCCTCACGGAGGACGAGGGGCTGCTCCCGACCCTGGTCAACACCGTGCCGAGCGCCCTGAACGTCCTGCTCCAGCGCGGCGCGGTGCCCTCCTCCACCCGCGTCCTCAACGTGGCGGGCGAGCCGCTCTCCCGGGAACTGGTCAACGAGGCCTTCGCGTCCACCGGCACCGAGCGGCTCTACAACCTCTACGGGCCCTCCGAGGACACCACGTACTCCACCTGGAAGTGCTTCACCGGCCGCGTCGACGGAGCCCCCACGATCGGGGTTCCGGTCCACAACACCACCGCCCACCTCCTGGACCCGCTCGGCCGGCTCGTCCCGCACGGCGCCACCGGCGAACTCCACCTGGGCGGCGACGGCCTGGCCGGCGGCTACATCAACGACCCCGAGCGCACCGCGGCCTCGTTCGTCGCCGCACCGGCGCACCTCGGCGCGGTGCCGGGGGGACGGCTCTACCGCACCGGCGACCTGGCCCGGTGGACCGAGGAGGGCGAGCTCCGCTTCCTCGGGCGCAAGGACAACCAGGTGAAGGTGCGCGGCTTCCGGATCGAGCTCGGCGAGATCGAGGCCACGCTGCGCGAGGTCGTGGGCCTGCGCGACGTCGCGGCCCTGGCCGTGCGCACCGGCGGTGACACCCGGCTGGTCTGCTACGTGGGCCTGGAGGGCGACGACATCACCGTCGAGGCCATGGCCGCCCATCTGCGGGCCAAGCTGCCGCACTACATGCAGCCCGCCCGGATCATCGTCGAGGAGCGGCTGCCGCGGCTGCCCAACGGCAAGGTCGACCGCAAGACCCTGGCGGCACGGGACATCGAGTGGGGGCCGGGGCCGGCGGCGGCCGGGATCACCGGTGACGGCCCGGCCGGCCCCGACGAGGCGGAAGTGGCGGGGGTGTGGGCCGACCTCCTCGGTCTGACCGAGGTCTCCCCCGGCCTGGACTTCTTCGCGGTGGGCGGGCATTCCCTGCTCGCCACGCTGCTGGCGGCGCGCCTGTCCGACGCGGCCGGCCGGCCCGTCCGGGTGGCGGAGGTCTACCGCCACCGCACCCTCGCGGAGCAGGCCGCGCTGCTGCGCCGCACCCGCGAGGAGGCCGCCGGGGCCTCCGCCTCCGGGGCGGCGGCGGGGCCGGCGGAGCGGCGCCGCGCCGTGGCCGACACGCTGCGGGAGTCCGCGCGCGGGCACGGGGTACCGGGAGCCGGCGCCGCCGTGTTCCTCGACGGCACCCTGGAACTGAGCTACCACGGCGTCACCGACACCGCGTCAGGGGCCCCGTACGGTCCCGGCACGCGCCAGCGCGTCACCTGCGTGACCAAGCCCATGCTGGCCTTCGTCGCCCTGCGGCTGGTGGACCGGGGGCTGCTCGGCCTCGACCAGCCGCTGGACGAGCTGCTGCCGCAGGCGTTCCGGCGCCGTGACGGCGGCACCGTCAAGGTCACCCTGCGGCACCTGCTGTCGCACACCAGCGGAGTCGACGACTCGTACGAGGTCTGGCACGACACCGGCGGCCTGCCGGACCTCGACAGCTACATCGCCACCCTGCCCGCCTACGGCCAGCTGTTCGAGCCGGGCGAGGTGTTCGCGTACTCGGCGGTGGGCACGTCGATCGTCGCCGCGCTGATCGAGAAGCTGCTCGGCATGCCCTGGCGGCGTGCGGTGAACGAGCTGATGCTCGCCCCGCTCGGCATCCGGGAGGTCCCCGAGACCCTCACCGAGGGCGGCCACTACGGGGACGCCGTCTCCGTCGGCTACGTGTGGACCGAACGGGTCAAGGGCTACGTACGCCACGACCCGCCGCCGCAGACCATCGCCGACGACGCGGCCGGCTCGTTCTCCGTGTGCCTCACCCTGGAGGAACTGGCGCGGATCGCGATGCTGGCCGTCGGCGACGGGGTCGCCCCCGGCGGGGAGCGCCTGCTGTCGGCCGGGCTGGCGCGGGAGATGCGCACGCCCCAGATCCCCGTTCCGGGTCACCACTTCATGCACGCCTGGGGCCTGGGCTGGCTGATGTTCGGGCCGTCCGCCTTCGGCTTCAACTCCAACGGCAGCGGCCACCACAACTTCGTCCAGATCTTCCCCGAGGAACGTTCCTTCCTGCTGCTGCTCGCCAACGCCTACCCGGCCTTCGGTCTGTACGAGGACCTGCTGCGCTCCCTCACCGGCGAGGGGCTCATCCGCACCGGGCGCCCGTTCGAGATGGAACTCGACGACTGCGCCGGCGTGTACACCTCCGACGGCTACCGGCTGGAGGTGCTGCACGGCACGGAGCACCTGCGCTACGCGTACTCCGAGCGGCAGCCGGACGGCGCGTGGCTGTGCCTGGACGAGGGCGACCTGGTGCTGTCCGGCGCCGGCGGCTTCAGCTCGATGTCCGAGAAGAACGTCCTCGCCGGTTCGATCTCCTTCATTCCCACCCCCGGTACCGCGGTCCCGGGATTCGTCCGCATCGGCCAGCGCTTCGCGAGGAAGACACGATGACAGACCCGATCCACCCCCCACACCCGTCCGCGCCCGTCCGGCACGTGGTCTTCGTGACCTGGAAGGCCGGCAACGCGCCCGCGTTCGAGGCGGCCAAGCGGCTCGGCCACCACGTGACGCTGATCCGCTCACTGGTCATGGAGCAGGCGCAGAACATCGACTTCGACGCCTCCCCGTACGCGCGGTTCGTCGACCGGGTCCACGTCCTGAAGGACGCCACCGACCCCGTGGCGCTGCGCTCCCTCGTCCTGGAGGTCCACCGGGAGCGGCCGGTCGACGGGTTCGTGGCCACCGTCGACGCGCTGGTGGTCCCCGTCGCGCGGATCGCCGAGGAGATCGGGGTGCCCTTCACCGACGCCGGCGCCGCCGAGGCGGCCAAGCAGAAGGACCGCTGCCGGGAGATCCTCGCGGCGGCCGGCGTGGACACCACCCGGTACGCGGTCGTCTCCGGCTTCGAGGAGGCCGCCGCGTTCGCGGCCGACGGCGGATACCCCGTCGTCGTCAAACCGGCCCGGGGGTCCGGCAGCGAGGGCGCCCACGTGGTCGCGGACGAGGAGCGGCTGGCAGCCGTCCTCGCGGACGCCCCGCACGACGCGTACGCGGCCGGCATCCTCGTCGAGGAGTACCTGAGCGGACGCTTCGTCTCCGCCGAGATCGGCCTCGTGCACGGCCGGTTCCTGCGGCTGGCGGTCAGCGAGCGGTCCACCTGGCACCGGCACGAGGCCCTGGAGACCGGCACCACGATCCCGGCGGGGATCTCGCCGGAGGAACACGAGCGGGTGATGCGGTTCGCCGAGGAGGTGGTCGGCGCCGTCGGACTGCGGCTCGGCGTCTTCCACGTGGAGGTGATGCTGGGCGCGGACGGCACGCCCCGGCTGATCGAGCTGAACCCCCGCATCATGGGCTCCTGCCTGCCGAACCTGTTCCGGCTCGCGGGCGGCGGTGACATCTTCGAACTGCTCGTCCGGATCCACCTGAACGAACCGATCGAACGCGGCCCGACGGTCTTCGACGCGTACGCGACGGTCCGCTGGTTCGGGGCCGCCGACCGGGTGGCCACCCCCGAGCGGGTGCCCGACCTCGGCTGGGCCGCCGAGGAGTACGGCGACAGCCTGCACTCGCTCACGGTCCGTTTCCCCGAGGGCGACACCCTCCTGCCCTGCCGGGGGAACCTCGGCAACTTCGGCGAGGTCCAGGTCGTGCACGCCGACCGGGAGACGTCGATCCGCATCGCCGAGGACATCGTCGGGGGCATGGCCGACCGGCTCGGCATCGAGGTGACGAGGTGAGGACGACGACCACGACCGCATTCTTCGACCAGACCCGCCGGCAGCTCGCCCGGCTGGGCCTGCCGGACGGGGACCCCCAGCTCACCCCCGACTCGGACGCCGTCTTCGCCGACGGCGGGCACTTCCGCATCGAGGTGCCGACGGTGAACTCGGTGGCGGCCGCCGAACGGCTGCTGCGGGAGAGCCGGCGCCGCGGATTCACGATCAACCGCATCACCGAGACCCGGGGCATGTACCGGCACACGGCCAGGGAGATCGGCGAGTACGTCGCGCTCGGCGAGGAGTTCGGCGCCGAGGTCCTGATGTCGGTGGGCCCCCGCGCCACGAACGACATCGGTGCCGGGGCCCAGACGCCCGAGGGTGCCCGGATCGGCTACCGGCTGCGCGGCCAGGAGCAGATCGTGCGCGCCGTCGAGGACGTCAAGCGCGGGATCGGCCTGGGCGTACGCGGGTTCGTCGTCTACGACGAGGGCCTGCTGTGGGTGCTGGGGCGGCTGCGCACCGCCGGTGACCTGCCGGCCGGGATCCATCTGAAGGTCTCCGCGCACTGCGGTCAGGGCAATCCGGCGTCCGCGCAGATGCTGGAGATGCTCGGCGCGGACAGTTTCAACCCGGTGCGCGACCTGACGCTGCCGATGATCGCGGCGTTGCGGCAGGCGGTGACGGTCCCGCTGGACCTGCACGTGGACAACCCGCGGTCTTCCGGCGGGTTCATCCGCACCTACGAGGCCCCCGACATCGTCCGGGTGGCGTCGCCGGTCTACCTGAAGACGGGCAACAGTGCCCTGGAGGGCCACGGCGTCAGTCCTTCCCCCGTGCAGCTGGACGACATCCTGCGGCAGGTCGAGCTGGTCACCGAGTTCGTCGGCCGGCACCACCCCGGGGCGCGGCAGAGCCGCGCCGGATCGGCCGCGCTCTCCCTCGAAGCGGCGGGGAGCGTCCCCGCCCCCGCTCGGACGGAGGTATGAGCCATGTGCCGCATCCACGGCTGTTTCGGCGGGGAGCCCGCGGGCCGGGACGTGCTCGACGCCGTCTCCTCGGCGATGTTCGAGGGCGGGCCCGACGCGCAGACCGTCCGGCGCGGTGACGGCTGGGCGCTCGGCAACAACCGGCTCGCCATCCAGGGCGTCTCCGCCGGCGACCAGCCCTTCGTACGTGGCGCGCTGTGCTGCGTGTTCAACGGCGAGATCTACAACCATCGGCAGCTGCGTGCCGAACTGGCCGCGCACGGTTACTCCTTCGAGGGCGACTGCGACGGTGACGTGCTGCTGCCGCTGTACGAGCTGTACGGCGACGCCTTCACCAGCCGTCTGGAGGGCATGTTCGCCATCGCGGTCGTCGACGAGCGCGAAGAGCCGTGCCTGAAGCTCTTCACCGACCACGCGGGCATGAAGTCGCTCTACTACTACGTGTCCGCCGACGGCCGCCGGCTGTGCTTCGCCTCCGAACTGCGGGCGCTCTCCCGCTTCCCGGACTTCCCCGACGAGCTCGATCCGCTCGCGGTCGACCGCTACCTCGGCGGAAAGGCGGTGTGGGGACCGGGCACCGTCTACACCCGGGTCCGCACCCTGGAGCCCGGCTCGGTGCTGCGGTTCGCGGACGGACGCCCGGCCCTGACCCGGACCGCCCTGGAGCCCGCCGAGCCGGACTGGCCCGGCGGGGTCGCGACCGTCGACGCGGCGGCGGAGCTGCTGGACGGCCTGCTGCTCACCGAGATGGGCCGCATGCTCGACGCGGACGTGCCGGTGTGTGTGATCACCAGCGGCGGGCTCGACTCCAGCTACACCACCGCGCTCGCCGCCCATCTGGTGTCCGACGTGGCCTCGTTCAACATCGCCTACCGGGGTGACTGGCCGGCCGACGAGCGCCACTACGCCGCGGAGGTGGCCCGGCACTGCGGTACGCAGCACCACCAGGTGCTCCTCGACCCGGCCGGGTTCCCCGAGCTCGTCGAGCGGTTCACCCGCCACCTGGACCAGCCGAACAACGCCCCGCACAGCCTGAGCACCTTCGCCCTGTTCGAGGCCGTGCACGACGCCGGCTTCAAGGTGGCCCTGACGGGCGACGGGGCCGACGAGCTCTTCGCCGGGTACGCCCGCTTCGTCAAGGCCGACCGGGACGGCGACTCCGCCTGGCACCGCGCCTACCAGGACACGATGGCCGTCGCGGGCACGGGGTCGCTCGCCCGGCTGTACACGCCCGGCTACCTGGCGCACGTCCGGGCGTCGGGGGGCCACTTCGGCGACCGCAGCGGCGACGAGCTGGCGCGCCGGGCGGGCGCGGGCGGGCACGGCAGGCTGGAGACGCTGCTGCGCTACGACCAGGCCGAGCGGTTCCCGTACTACATCCTGCGCCGGGTCGACCATCTGAGCATGGCCCACTCGGTGGAGGCCCGGATCCCGTTCCTCCAGCCGTCGGTGATGCGACTGGCGCACGCGCTGCCCGCCGCCGTCAAGGTGGCCGGGGACACGGTGAAGGCGCCGGTGGCGCGGGCGGCGCGGCGCTGGGTGCCCCGGAGCGTCATCGAGCGGCCCAAGCAGCCGTTCACCCTGCCGGTCGCGGCGATGATCCGGCCCGGCGAGGCTCTGTACGACATGGTCGGCGACCTCCTCCTCGGCCCCGGCGCCCGCTGCCGCGACTACGTGCGGCGGGACGCCGTCCACGAGCTGTTCCGCGCCCAGACCGAGAGCCCGGGGGCGCACGCCGCCGAGCTGCTCTGGTCCCTCCTGGTCCTGGAGAGCTGGCTCTCCGCACGCGGCCTGACCCCCGCCCCCCTCCACCCCTAGGAAAGAGACAGGACATGACCGACACGCCCGAGTCCCGGCCCGCCATCACCTCGCTCCTGGCCGGCGTCACCAAGGACGACATCCGCCGCGACCCGTTCCCGCACATCGTGATCAGCGACGCCCTGCCCCAGGAGCTGTACGAGGCGCTGGCGAAGTCGATGCCGACCGCGGAGTACATCGGCGAGCGGATCGGCAAGCCGATCACCTCGAACGAGCGCTACAACTACATGTCCGAGATGGTCCTGGCCGACGACACGATGGCGGCGGTGTGGAAGGACTTCGTGACCTACCACTCCTCCCCCGCCTTCTACGAGGAGTTCCTCGACCTCTTCCAGGAGGACCTGCTCGCCAACCTCCCGGACGCCGAGAAGCTGGTGGGCCCGCTGCGCGAGCTGCGCGTCGGCCGCCGCAACCGGGACGGCTTCGAGACGCACGACATCCTCATGGACTGCACGGCCGTCATCAACTCGGCGGTCACCGGGCGTCCCTCCGCGTACCGGGGGCCGCACGTGGACAAGCCGCACAAGCTCTTCGGCGGGCTGTTCTACATGCGCCTGCCCGAGGACGACGCGACCGGCGGCGACCTGGTGCTCTACAAGTACCGGCCGGGCGCGCACAAGTTCCGCACCAGCGCCTCCGAGTACGGTGACAACCGTTTCGACATCGACCCCGAGTACGTCGAGGAGGTCACGACCGTCCCGTACCGGAGCAACACCCTGGTGCTGTACCCGATCAACCCGCTGGCCCTGCACGGGGTGTCGGTGCGGAGCCTGACCCGGCACCAGCGGCGTTTCGTCGCCCTCGTCGGGGACCTGCCCCGTCAGCTCTTCGACCTCGCGCTCTGAGAAGGAGGCAGCAGTGATCCCCTTCGACCAGCGCACCGGGAAGATCTGGTACGACGGCGCCCTCGTGGACTGGGCCGACGCCCGGCTCCACGTGCTCAGCCACGGACTGCACTACGCCTCCAGCGTCTTCGAGGGCATCCGCGTGTACGGCGGCGAGGCGTTCATGCTGGAGGAGCACATCGCGCGCCTCGGCGCCTCGGCCCGCATCCTCGACTTCGAGCTCGAGTACGGCGAGGACGTGCTGTACGAGGCCACCCGCGCGGTGATCGCCGTGGCGGGCCTCACCGAAGGCTACGTCCGCATGAACGCCTGGCGGGGTTCGGAGATCATCCAGACCGCCGCGCTGAAGACGTCGGTGCACACCTCGGTGGCCGCGTGGGAGCTCCCCGCGGGCTACTACGCGGCGGAGGACGCCCTCGACCAGGGGATCTCTCTGGTGACGGGCCGCTACCGCAGGCCTTCGCCGGAGTACGCCCCGGTCAAGAGCAAGGCCGCCGGCAACTACATGATCGGTACGGTCAGCAAGAACGAGGCGCTGCGGGCGGGCTTCGACGACGCCCTCCTCCTCGACGACCGGGGGAACTTCGTGGAGGCGACCGGGGCGCACCTGTTCTTCACGAAGGGCGGGGTGCTGTACACCCCGACGACCCGATGCACCATCGACGGGATCACCCGGGCGTGCGTGCTGGCGATCGCCGAGCGGGAGGGGATCGAGTGCGTGGTCGCCGATCTGGCCCCGGCGTTCGCGGGCGAGGCCGACGGCGCGTTCCTGTGCGGGACCGCGTGTGAGATCCTCCCCGTCGGCCGCCTCGATGATCATCACTACGACGTCGCCGGCAACGCGGTGACACGCAAGATCGTCACGGCCTACCGGGAGCTGGTCCGGGGGCGCGCGGAGCTGCGCGTCCCCGGCGCACGGGCCCGGTAGGAAGCCGTCGCGACGGGAAAGCAGGCCCCGTGGGGGCCGCAAGAGCAAGGGCACGTGCATGGGAGCGGTAGATGCTCTGGAAAAACTCGCACCGGTGGTGCTGGCCTTCGGATGCGGGGTCGTCCTGGCACGGCGGAAGGTGGTGCCGGCCGAGAGTTCCAAGGTCTTCGCGGACTACGCGTTCCTCTTCGCCGTGCCCTGCTTCCTCTTCGGGAACATCTACCGCAGTGATCTGGGGGCCCTGTTCGACTGGCGGGCCATCAGCGGTTACGCGGCCGCGGCGTGCGCCGCGGCCGCGCTGATCGGGGTCATCGCCTGGACCGTGGGCGTACGCGATCCGCGGGGTGTGGCGCTGCGCATCATGGCCGCCGTCCAGGTGAACACGGCCTACTTCGCCGTGCCGGTGTTCATCATGCTGTTCGGGAACGCGGCGCCCATCTTCCCGGTGCTGCTCTTCCAGGTGTGCGTGCTGTCCCTGATCGTCATCTCGATCATGGAGCTGGGCCGGCCGGACCGGGCCGGGAGTCCCGCGCGGCGGCTGGGATCGGCCGTCGCCGCCTCGCTGATGACCCCGGTCGTCATCGCCTGCAACGCGGGCATCGTGCTCAACCTGCTGCCCGTCACCGTGCCCGGGGTCGTGCTGGACAGCTTCGCCTTCGTCGGCGACAGCGCCTCGCCGGTGGCGTTGTTCGCACTCGGCCTGCACCTGGGCGGAAGCGGGATCAGTGTCCGGGGCACCACCCTGGAGGAGATCTGGATCATCGGCTTCAAGTGCGTGGCGCTGCCGCTGATCACCTTCGCGATGTGCCGTTACGTCTTCGGGGTGGAGGGCGAGTGGCTGAGCTACCTCGTCCTCATCGCGGCGATGCCCGCGCCGCAGAACCTCTTCATCTTCGCCCAGCGCTACGACGTGGGGGTCGACATGTCGGCCTCCCTCGTCATCAAGAGCTCGGTCCTCGCGCTGCTGCTGCTCCCCCTGTGGACGCAGCTGGTGGCCCGGCCGGCCTGAGCCCGTCAACCGTCGGAGCCCCTCGGACGAGGGGCTGTTCACCCACGCCGCTCCTTGCACCATTTGCGTGGAAAGTACCAGAAAGGCAGAACCGTGACGCAGACCGCGCAGCCCACCAGGATCTCCGTCGAGCAGGTGGCCGGCCGCATCGGGGCCGAGATCTCCGGGGTCGACCTCGGCCAGGAGCTCGACGAGGCCACGGTGGCCGAGATCCGGCAGGCCGTCCTGACCCACCGGGTCGTCTTCTTCCGCGGCCAGGACATCACCCACGCCCAGCACATAGCCTTCGGCCGCCGCTTCGGCGCGCTGACCCGGCGGCCGGGCAAGAAGCACGGTGTGCACCCCGAAGGGCACCCGGAGATCCTCACCGTCGACCCGAAGGCGGACACCGAGCGCTACGGGGCCGACTTCGAGGAGCACTACCGCCGCAAGTGGTCCTCGCCGCTGGCCGGCTGGCACAGCGACCTGACCCAGGCCGTCAACCCGCCCAGCCTGTCCATCCTGCGGGCCGAGCGGACGCCGGCCTTCGGCGGCGACACCCAGTGGACCAACACGGTCGCCGCGTACGAGGGCCTGTCGGCACCGCTGCGGGAGCTCGTGGACGGGCTGACCGCCGAGCACGCCTTCTTCACGGCCGTCCACCTGCGCCACTCCGACGCGCGGGACCGGGAAATCCTGCGGATCTACTGCGAGGACCCCCAGGTGGCCGTCCACCCGGTGGTGCGCGTCCACCCGGAGACCGGCGAGAAGGCGCTGTTCGTCAGCCCCGGTTCGACGACCCGGATCACCGGCTTCACCGAGCTGGAGAGCCGCCACCTGCTGGATCTGCTGTTCCAGCACCTGACGAGCGCCGAGTACACCGTCCGCTTCCGCTGGGAGCCGGGCAGCATCGCCTTCTGGGACAACCGCAGCACCTGCCACTTCGCCCCGACCGACTTCGCCCACCTCGACGTCGACCGGGTCATGCACCGCGTGACGGTCCTGGGGGAGCCCGCGCAGGGTCCGGACGGATTCGTCTCCCAGCTCGTGGAGGGCGAGCCGATGCGGGCCTGGTAGAGGGCGCGTCCCGGCGGGGATAGAGCTCGGGCCACGGACGTACGACCCCGGAGTGCCCCATGAGTCCCAGTGCCGCCGATGCCCCCGCTCCCCCGCCCCGCCCCGGGGGCGGGGGTCCCGGCGGGACTCCCCCGGGCGGAGCCTCCGTCTCCCGCCGGGAGTTCGACGCCCTGTGTTCAACGCCGTCCGGACCTGGGGCCGGTGGGAGGACCCCGGCCGCGGCGCCTTCAACGTGGTGACGGCGGACCACGTGCGCCGGGCCGCCGCACTGGTCCGGTCCGGCACGGTCGTGCCGCTGGGGCGCCCCTGGGACACCGTCCCCGGCCCGGACAACGCGCGGCCGGCCCTGCACCACATGACCGACCTCGGTGACGTGGCGACCCAGGAGCCGTCCGCGTACATGGACTTCCTCGGCGCGGACTACCACGGCAAGGCCGTCAGCCATCTCGACGCGCTGGGGCACATGGGCTACCGGGGACGCCTCTACGACGGGCGCACGGCGCGCGAGGAGATCGGCGCCGGGGGCGTCCGCTTCGGCTCGGTGGCGGCCCTGGGCCCGCTGGTCACCCGGGCCGTGCTCCTGGACCTGCCCGCCGTCCTCGGGGTGCCGCGGCTGGAGCCGGGGCACGCGGTGCGGGCGCGGGACGTCCTGGCCGCGGAGGAGGTGCTCGGCGTGACCATCGGCGACGGCGACGCGGTCCTGCTGCGCTCCGGACGCTTCCGCCGCCGGCGGGAGAAGGGCCCGTGGGACCCGGCCACGGGCAGCGCGGGCTGGCACGTGGACGCCGTACCGCTGCTGGCGCGGCGGGCCGTCGCCCTGCTCGGCGCCGACGGGGACAGCGACGTACGGCCGTCACCGGTGGAGGGCCTGCACTCCCCCGTGCACACGCTGGCGATCACGGCGATGGGGGTGCCGCTGCTGGACAACCTCGACCTGGAGGCGCTGTCCGCCGCCTGCGCCGAGGCGGCCGCCATACCTTCATGCTCGTCGTGGGCCCGCTGAACGTGCCGGGCGGCACGGGATCCCCCGTCAATCCGGTCGCGGTGCCGTGACCGGACCTTCGGCGGGCCGCCCCCCACCCCCACACCCGGGCAAAAGGTGGGGAATATACTCAAATCGACGCCATCGCGACTGCTGCGGCGAGGGAAGTGGTGCACATGGGGGTCGTGGACGACCGCACCGGCACCGGCCCCGTGCAGTCCCGTGACCGGTTCCTGCACGGCGGGTCGGCCGAATCGGTCGTGCGGAGCGTGCGCGGTCCGATCCTGAGTTCCTGGCAGCGCAGCATGCTGCTGGGGCTGTCGCCGGACCAGACCGAACTGCCGTTCACCCAGGACTTCGACGCGGACGGTCCCCTCGTCCGCGCCGCGACACCCGTACTCGACCGGCTGGCGTCGATCTTCGCGGGCCGCCCGATGAACATCTGCCTCGCGGACGGCCGCGGCACCGTCCTCGAACGCCGCTTCGGAGACAGGTCCCTGCCCGGCCGGCTGCCGCCGATCCAGACGCAGCCCGGCTTCGTCTTCGCCGAGCGGGTCGCGGGGACCAACGGGATCGGCCTGACCCTCGCGGAACGGCGGTTCGTCCAGGTCAACGGCGCCGAGCACTTCGCCGAGCGCTCCCAGTCCAGCGCCTGCACCGCGATGCCCGTCCGCGACCAGCTCAGCGGGCACATCGAGGGCGTCCTGTGCCTGGGCTACCCCTGCACGGACGCCGACCCGGCACTGGCCGCGGTCGTGCGCCGGGCCGCCGAGGCCATCGAGCGGCGGCTGATGGAGCAGAGTTCGGCGCGCGAGCGGGGCCTGCTCCAGGCGTACCTGGAGGCCGGGAGCCGGTCCCGGGCCCTCGCCCTGGCCCGGGGGGACGCCCTCGACGGGCACCCGGTCACCCTGGCGGAGCTGCTCCTGAGCGAGCTGGAGCAGAGCGACCACACGACCCTCGAGGAGAAGGCCACCGAGCTGCTGTGCGGCGCGCACCGCGCCGCCGCCGAGGTGCCGCTGTCCCGCGGGCGGCGGGTCACCCTCGTGAGCCGGCCCGTGACGAGTGCGGACGGGGTGGAGGGCGTCGTCGTCGAGGCGCTGCTGCCCGACGAGGACGAGCACCACGCGCCCCCGCCCGCCCACGCGGCCCGCCCGCCGTCCGGGACGGCCGCCGCCCCCGCCGGGGCCGCCGGCCCGGGTGGCCGTGCCGTCCGGGGGCTGGTGCTGGTGGGCGAGCCGGAGGTGGGGAAGTACGCCGTCGCGGCCCGCCGGCGCCTGGAGCTGCTGGCCGAGGCCAGTACCCGGATCGGCACCACGCTGGACGTGGGCCGCACGGCCCGGGAGCTGGCCGAGACGGCCGTCCCGAGGCTGGCGGACTTCGTCACCGTCGACCTGCCGGAGTCGGTGCTGCGCGGTGAGGAGTCCGGCGACCCGACCGGCGAGCTGGTCCGCACCGTGGTCCACGGCATCCGCGACGACTGTCCCTTCTACCCGGCCGGCGAGCGGGTGGAGCTCCGCCCGACCACGCCCCACATGCGCGCCCTGGCCACCGGACAGGCGGTGCTGGAACCCGATCTGCAGGCCGCCTTCGGCTGGATCGCCCAGGACGCGGAGCACACCGGACTGCTCCTCGCCCACAACGTCCACTCCCTGATCACCGCCCCCCTGCTCGCCCGCGGCGTCGTCCTCGGCGTCGCAAGCTTCTACCGCTCCCGCGACCCCGCTCCCTACGGCGACGACGACCGCTCCCTGGCCCGGGAACTCGCCGCCCGCGCCGCCCTGTGCATCGACAACGCCCGCCGCTACACCCGTGAGCACACCCTCGCCCTGGCCCTGCAGCGGAGCCTGCTCCCCCACGGGCTGCCCGAACAGAGCGCCGTCGATGTGGCCCACCGCTACCTGCCCGCCGACACCGGAGTGGGCGGCGACTGGTTCGACGTCATCCCCCTGTCCGGGACCCGCGTCGCCCTCCTCGTCGGCGACGTCGTCGGCCACGGCCTGCACGCGGCGGCGACCACGGGCCGGCTGCGCACCGCCGCCCGGAACTTCGCCGAGCTGGAACTGGCCCCCGACGAGCTGCTGACCCACCTGGACAACCTCATGGTGCGGCTGGACCGCGAGGAGGGCGGGGACGATCCGGCCCTGGGCCGTACCGCCATCGTCGGTGCCACCTGCCTGTACGCGGTCTACGACCCGACCACGCAGCTGTGCACGATGGCCCGGGCCGGCCACCCGCCGCCCGCCCTGGTACGGCCCGACGGCACCGTGACCTTCCCCGACCTGCCCGCCGGCCCCCCGCTGGGCCTGGGCGGTCTGCCGTTCGAGTCCGCCGAGCTCCGCCTCCCCGAGGACAGCCGGCTGGTCCTCTACACAGACGGGCTCCTCGGGGACCGCCACCGCGACATCGACGTGGCCCTCGGCGAGCTGCGCCGCACCCTGACCGGCCACCCCGGACGCTCCCCCGAGGACACCTGCCGGGCGGTCCTCGACGCGCTGGTGCCCGAGCACCCCGCCGACGACATCGCGCTCCTGGTCGCCGGCACCCGCGCCACGCCCGCCGACCGGATCGCCGGCTGGGAGCTGCCGGCCGACCCGGCCCGCGTCTGCGACCTCCGCGCCGCCGCCATGGGCCAGCTGAGCCGATGGGGCCTGGAGGAGGCCGCCTTCGCGGCGGAACTCCTGCTCAGCGAGCTGGTCACGAACGGCATCCGGTACGGTGGCGGCGGGCCGGTCCGGGTACGCCTGATCCACGACCGCGCCCTGATCTGCGAGGTGTACGACGCCAGCGGCACCGCCCCGCGCATGCGCCGGGCGGCCGGCACCGACGAAGGCGGCCGGGGCCTGTTCCTCGTCGCGCAGCTCGCCCAGGCCTGGGGCACCCGCTACACGCCGGACGGAAAGGTCATATGGGCCGAATGCGCCCTGGACGCGGCGTGAGCCGACGGCGAACGGCTCCTGGGCGCTGTACGGCGGCTTCGGCCTGAGCGGGCAGCTCCAGCTCCAGCTGTCCGTGTTCGGTACGCCGGTCGTCGAGCGGCGCGTCCCGCTGGGCGCCCTGCACCGCGAGTGGCCCCTGGTGAGCGGCCGCGCCGGGCCATGACGCCCGGCCGGGCTCCCGGGACCGGTCAGGCGGCGGGGCCCCCGGCGGGCGCCGGGGGCAGCGGCGGCAGCGCCGGCTCGTGCAGCCAGGCCCGGAACAGGCCGTCCAGCGGCCCGGCGGCGTAGTCGGCCGCGTGCGCGGTGAATCCGCCGGTGGTCACCACGCCGTGCCGGTGGCGGGCGGTCCAGTCGCGGAGCATCCGGAAGAAGGCCCCGTCGCCGAGGGCGCCGCGGACGGCGTGCACGGCGAGGCCGCCCCGCTGGTAGAGGCGGTCGTCGAACATCAGCTTGCGGCCCGGGTCGGCCAGTACCAGGTCCTGGGGCCGCCCCGCCAGCAGCCGGTGCGCGGCCGCGGCGTGCTCGTGCGCCGGGCGGCCTCCGGAGCGCTCCGACCAGAGCCATTCGGCGTACTTCGCGAAGCCCTCGTTGAGCCAGATGTGTTGCCAGTCGGCGACACCCACGCTGTTGCCGAACCACTGGTGTGCCAGCTCGTGGGCGACGAGGCGTTCCCAACCGCGGGCGCCGTCCACGTGGTTGGTGCCGAACAGGGAGAGGCCCTGGGCCTCCACGGGTACGTCCAGTTCCTCGTCGGCGACGACCACCGTGTACTCGCCGAAGGGGTAGGGGCCGAAGAGCTCCTCGAAGAGCCGCATCATGGCGGGCTGCCGGGCGAAGTCCCGCGAGAAGCGCGGCAGCACGCGGGCGGGCACGTGGGCGAACTGCGGAACCCCGCCGCCGTCCGGGTCGCCCAGCGGCACCGTCCGGTACGTGCCGATGGACAGGCCGACGAGGTAGCTGGCGGTGGGCGCGGCCTGTTCGTACACCCAGGTGGTGGTGCTGGCCCCGGTGGTCCGGGTGAGCAGCCGGCCGACGGCGGCCACCGTGTAGGCGGACGGGGTGGTGAGGGAGATCTGGTAGGCGGCCTTGTCGGCGGGCCGGTCGTTGCACGGGTACCAGGAGGGTGCGCCGACGGGCTGGCTGGCCACCAGCGCCCCGTCGGTCAGTTCCTCCCAGCCGAGGCCGCCCCAGGGGCTGCGGACCGGCCGGGGGTTGCCCGCCCAGTGCACCTCGACCGTGAAGGCGGCGCCGGGCGGCAGCGGAGCGGCCGGCCGGACGCGGAGCCGTCCGGCCCGGTGGGTGTGGCGCGGGACGCGGCCGTCCACCAGGACCCGGCCGATCCTGAACGCGGCGAGGTTCAGGTGGAACTCGGCCAGCGGGGCCGGCCCGGCGATGGCGCTGAGCCGGGCGGTGCCGGCCAGCCGGTTGGGGCCGGGCCGGTAGTCCAGGGCGAGTTCGTACCGGTGCACCCGGTACCGGGGGTCTCCGTTGTCCGGGAAGTACGGGTCAGCCGCCGCTGTCTGGCCAATCATCGCCGCTCGCGCTCCCTGCGCCGTGCCCGGGTCCGTTCAGGACCGCCACGCCTCGATCGGATTGCCCAGCCAGCGGGTGTCGGCCGGGACGGACTCCCCGGCCATCACGAGGGAGGCGGGACCCAGGGTGGTGCGTGCCCCGACCGTGCTCCCGGGCAGGACGATTCCGCCGGGGCCCAGGGTGGCGCCCTCGCGGAGGACCACAGTATCCGTCCGCATGATCCGGTCGTGGAAGAGGTGCGTCTGCAACACGCAGCCCCGGTTGACGCTGACCCCGTCGCCGAGGGTCACCAGGTCCGCCTCCGGCAGCCAGTGGCTCTCGCACCACACGCCGCGCCCGATCCGCGCCCCGAGCCCGCGCAGCCACAGGACCAGCAGCGGGGTGCCGGGGACCGCGCCGGCGAACCAGGGCACCGCCAGTACCTCCACGAAGGTGTCGGCCAGTTCGCCCCGCCAGACGAAGCCGCTCCACAGCGGGTGTTGCCCCGCCCGGTGCCGGCCCACCAGCAGCCACTTGGCGGCCACGCTGACGGCGCACGCGGCGGCGCCCGCCACGAGCAGGACCGCTCCGGACAGCAGGGCGGCGCCCGGGACGCCCAGCACGGCCGTCGAGCTCAGCGCGCACAGCGCCGCCAGGGTGAGCACGGCCAGCGCGGCCGAGCAGAGGACGGGCACGAACCGGGCCGTCTCGACCAGGCCGCGCGCCCACAGCAGCCGGGCGGGCGGATCGTAGGTGCGGCCGCGGTCGGCGGCCGCGGCGGACCTCGGCAGTCTGACCGGCGGCAGCCCCAGGTACGAGCTGCCCTTCTTGGCTTTCTTCGGAGTGGCGGACAGGACGCCGACCAGCCCGCCGTCGGGCACGGTACGGCCGGGCGCGGTCATCCCTGAGTTGCCGAGGAAGGCCCGGCGGCCGATCTCGGAGCGCCCGATCCGGATCCAGCCGCCGCCGCGTTCGCAGGGGGCGGTGAGGGTGTCGTCGGCGAGGAACGCGCCGTCGCCGACGGTGGTCAGGCTCGGCAGCGCGAGCACGGTGGACACCTCGGCGCCCCGCCCGACGCGCATGCCGAGCAGCCTCAGCCACACCGGGGTGACCAGGCCGGCGTACAGCGGGAAGAGCGCCGCCCGGGCCAGGTCCATCAACTGGAGGACCGCCCAGGCCTGCCAGCCGACGCGGCTGTGGACGGGGTGGCTGCCGGTGCGCAGCCCGAGGCTGAGCAGGCGTACGGCGGCCAGCAGGAGCAGCGCGTACGCCAGCGCGAAGACGAGCGCCCCGGGCACCGCCGCGAGCAGCGCTCCGCGCAGGGCCCTGCCGGGTCCGGCGCCGGCGGGCACGAACCGGGCGGCCACGAGCAGCGCGGGCAGGGCGGCGACGAGCGGCAGGGCCGTCAGGCAGAAGCCGGTCGCCCCGTACAAGGCCCGCCAGTGGAGCGGGCGCGGCGGGCGCTCCTCGGGCCAGTCGTGCTTCGCCCTGCCGAGCCTGACGGCGGGGGCCCCGCCCCAGCGCTGGCCGGCCGGGACCCGTCCGGTCACGGCGGAACCCGGTGCCACCTCGGCCCGCTTGCCGACCCGGGCTCCGGGGAAGAGGGTGCTGCGGGTGCCGACGACGGCCTCCGCGCCGATCCGGACGGGTCCGATCTCCAGCCGGTCCCCGTCCAGCCAGTGGCCGCACAGGTCCACCTCGGCCTCCACCGCGCAGCCGCGGCCGAGCCGGAGCATGCCGGTGACCGGGGGCAGGGAGTGCAGGTCCACCTCGGGGCCGACGCGGGCGCCGAGCGCCCGGGCGTAGCGCTGGAGCCAGGGGCCGGTGAGGGAGGTGGCGCCGGAGCACTCGGCGAGCCGCTCGGCCGTCCACAGCCGCAGGTGCACGCTTCCACCGCGCGGGTGGCGGCCGGCCCGGACCCCGCGCAGGAGCAGGCGGGCGCC
The DNA here is from genome assembly GCF_042901085.1 of Streptomyces sp. NPDC012794. Taxonomy (NCBI): domain Bacteria; kingdom Bacillati; phylum Actinomycetota; class Actinomycetes; order Kitasatosporales; family Streptomycetaceae; genus Streptomyces; species Streptomyces sp. NPDC012794. The sequence goes on along the minus strand of NZ_JBIBCI010000006.1, from coordinate 224,009 downwards.
GCCGGCGGCGATGGCGAGGCGGCCCGGCGGGCTGAGCAGCAAGGCCGCGCCCGCGGTGACGTACCACCAGGAGGCGGTCGGCGCCCACGGGTACGGTCCGAGCCGGTGCAGCAGGTTGCCCAGGGCCAGCAGGGCCACCGTCCAGCGCAGGCCGACGAGGGTGAACAGCGGGAGCAGCAGCAGGCACTGGGCTGCCCTGGAGCGCAGCGGGACCGGCGCGACGGTGCGGGCGGCGCCGTCGTCGCGTACGGACCGCTCCAGCCGCCGGGCCAGTTTCCGCAGCGTCGGGTTCTGGTAGACGTCGAGGACGGCCACCGCGGGGTAGCGGGTGCGCAGCCGGGTGGTGAGCTGCGCGGCGGCGAGGCTGTTGCCACCGGAGGCGAAGAAGTCGTCGTCGGCGCCGGTCACGGGCACGCCCAGGGTTTCGCCCCACTGTTCGGCGAGCCAGGCCTCGGTGCCGTGCAGCCGCTCGGCGGGGGCGGGGGTCTCCGCGTCCGGCAGGGGCCAGGGCAGGGCGTCCCGGTCGACCTTGCCGGAGGTGCGGGTGGGCAGCGCGTCGACGGGCGCGAGCAGCGGCACGAGGGCGGCGGGCAGTTCGGCGCGCAGCCGGTCGACCGCATCGGCGCGGTCCCAGCCGTCCTGGGTGACGAGGTAGCCGACGAGCAGCTGGTTGCCGCCGCGCGCGGTGCGTACGGCGGCGGCCGCGCCGGCGACCCCGGGAAGGGCCTGGAGGGCGGCGTCGACCTCGCCGAGTTCGATGCGGCGGCCGCCCAGTTTGACCTGTTCGTCGGCGCGGCCGAGGAAGACCAGGCCTTCCGGTTCGGCGCGTACGAGGTCGCCGCTGCGGTAGGCGCGGGACCAGCCGAGGGATTCGAGGGGGGCGTACTTCTCGGCGTCCTTGGCGGGGTCGAGGTAGCGGGCGAGGCCGACGCCGCCGATGACGAGCTGGCCGCTGCCGCCCATGGGGACGGGCTCGCCGGAGCCGTCGACCACGGCCAGTTCCCAGCCGGCGAGCGGGAGGCCGATCCTGATGGGCTCCTCGCCGGTCAGCGGGCAGGCGCAGGCGACGACGGTGGCCTCGGTGGGGCCGTAGGTGTTCCAGACCTCGCGGCCTTCGGTGACGAGGCGTGCGGCCAGTTCGGGCGGGCAGGCCTCCCCGCCGAAGATCAGGAGCCGGACCTCGTCGAGGGCCGACGGCTCCCAGAGCGCGGCCAGGGTCGGCACGGTGGAGACGACGGTGATCTCCTGTTCCACCAGCCAGGGCCCGAGGTCGGCGCCGCTGCGGACCCGGTGGCGGGGCACGGGGACGAGGCAGGCGCCGTGGCGCCAGGCCAGCCACATCTCCTCGCAGGAGGCGTCGAAGGCGACGGACAGTCCGGCCATGACCCGGTCGCCGGGGCCGATCGGCTCGTCGGCGAGGAACAGGGCGGCCTCGGCGTCCACGAAGGCGGCGGCGCTGCGGTGGGTGACGGCGACGCCCTTGGGCCGGCCGGTGGAGCCGGAGGTGAAGATGATCCACGCGTCGTGTTCGGGTCCGGGCCGGGCGGCGGGCGTGGGGGTGGCGGAGGGGGACGGACGGCCGGTGAGGTCGATGCGCCGGCCGGCGCCCAGGACCGCCCGTACGCCGGCTTCGGCGAAGACCAGGCGGGCCCGCTCTTCGGGGTCCTCGGCGTCGACCGGTACGTAGGCGGCGCCCGCGGCGAGCACGGCGAGGACGGCCACGTACAGCTCGTTGGTCCCGGAGGGGACGCGTACCCCGACCCGGTCGCCGAGCCCCACCCCGGCGGCCGCGAGCGCGCGCCGGCGGCGTTCGACCCGCGCGGCCAGGGCCCGGTAGGTCAGCCGGGAGGTGCCGTCGTCCAGGGCGGGTTCGTCGGGGTGGGCCCGTACGGAGGCCTCGAAGACGTCGAGGAGGGTACGGGGCGGGGCGGCGGGCCCGGCGGAGAACCGGGCGGCCTTCCCGGCTTCACCGGGTGACTCCCCGCCGGGCGCGGGGCCGTCAGGGGCGGCTCCGCAGGGCGTCAGGGTGAGTTCGCCGCGTTCCGGTGTGGCTGCCATGGGCCCTCACGTCTCGCTGCCGGACGCGTCCGGGGCGCCGGCGGAGCCCGGGTCTGCCCGGGTTGTTCCGGTCCGGCGGAGAACGGCCCACCAGCCTAGTGCGCGGCCGTGGATTTTCCCGGGGAAGCCCCCGGGCGTGGCGGGAAGCGGTACCCTGCGTCACCTGCCGGGCGGGACCCTGACGGCAGCCTTGGCCCTGATCGAGACCGCCGCCGGCGTATGCGCAGACGCCGGATCGGTGGCAAGCGCGGAAACTGGCCGAGGATCACCATCGCGTCCTTGACGCTTAGCGCCGCCGGCGTCGCCATCCTGCGGAGTGCTCCGTCCTCGGGGTACATCGGGAAATGATCCGCGACGGCCCACTGCGCATGCTGGATCCTGAGCTGCCGACTGCCCGTACCCTTTTTTCATGCAGGCGACTTTGATGATTTACGACGGCACGGCCGCGCCCGATGCAGACGTGCCACGGACCGGGGGTGTGCCGCTGGCCCCCGCGGGGTTCATCTGGCCGGTGTGCGGCGACTACTGCGGAGGGCCGATGCAGTTCTTCGCGCATTTGCCGGTCGAGTACGGCGTCCTGTCGGTGTTCGTGTGCCAGAACGATCCGGGCGCCTGCGAGCTGTGGGACGCGACCTCCGGGGCGAACCGGGTCCTTCTTTTCCCGGCCGCAGGACTGGTACCGGTGGCCGTACCCGAGAAGGGCGTGACGCTGCTGCCCGCGGTGTCGGCGATCACGACCCGGGTCGTGACGCTCGAACCCAAGGACGATGACAGCGGCGATCTCCCGCGCGACACGTACGACCTCGCCCGTTCAGGGTGGAAGCGGGAGCCGGACGAGCGGTTCGGGAAGCAACGCGAGGTGCTCGGATCGCTCGGCGGCAGTCCCTCCTACCTGGACGACGACCGGTTGCCCAGGTGCCCCTCCTGCTCCGGCCCGACGGAATTCGCGGCACACCTGGAGGAGGGGATCGACCAGAGGACCGCGATGAACCTCGGCGGCCGGTTGGGCTACGTCTTCGTCTGCCGCCCCTGCTCGGAGGGCGCCTTCCTCACCGGCTGAGCACGCCGGTGGCGGCAGGTCCGTCTGCCTAGAAGCGTGTTGCGAAAGTGAATCTTGGACGGGGATGATCACGCTTTGTGGGGCGTGGTGACCTGACGAACAGCCAGTGGGACCGGCTGGAGCCGTTGCTGCCCAAGGGCACCAAGCCGGGCCGTCCGGCGGTGTGGACACGGCGGCATCTGGTTGACGGGCATACGGTGGCGGACCCGGACCGGCGCCCCATGGCGGGACGTGCCCGAGCGGTACGGCCGGTGGGACCGGGTCTACGACCTGTTCAGACGCTGGCAGCGCGATGGCACCTGGGCGCGGATCGTCACCCAGCTCCAGGCCCAGGCGGACGCGGAGAGCCTGATCGCCTGGGGCGTGAACATCGACTCCACCGTCTGCCGGGCCCACCAGCACGCTGCCGGTGCGTCGAAAAATGGGGGTCTGCAGAAGGAGCCGCCCGGCGGCATTGCCGTCGGGCTCGGACGCTCCCGAGGCGGACTGATTACCAAGATCCACCTCGCCGTCGAGCTGGGACAGGAGCCTTTGTCGGTGGTGATCACGGCTGGGCAGCGGGGTGATTCTCCGCAGTTCGAGCCGGTTTGGCGGCAATCCGGGTACCCCGGCTGGGGCGCGGGCGGCCCCGCAGGTGCCCGGGCCGGGTGCGGGCCGAAAAGGCGTACGGCACCCGCCGTAACGGGCTTACCTGCGCAGACGCGGGATCAAGGCGACCATCCCGGGCCCAGCCGACCGAGTCCGCAACCGCCAGAAGCCCGGCTCTCGAGGCGGTCGGCCACTCGGGTTCGACAAGACGGACTACCGCGAGCGGCATGCCGTCGAGTGCGCAATCAATCGCTTCAAGCGCCACCGGGCCGTGGCCACGAGATACGACAAGCTTGCCGTCCGCTACGAGGCAACCGTGCTGGTCGCAGTCCTCAACGAGTGGCTGTGACCGGTGAGCCCGCGCCCGCCGGGTGCCTGGCAGTCGTGTTGGGTCCACACTGCCTTCACGTGATCTCGGTCTTCCCCTGGGCCCAGCAGCCCGCTTACGCTCGGACCGTTTCGGTGCCAAGTGATTTGCTTGCTCCCGGTACAGTGAGGCGGCTTCCATGCCTGGATGGATGGACTTGGCATACACCACGGCCGGCGGTGTCGTCGGCGCCGCGGTGACCAACTACCTCTCCAGGAACCAGGAACGTCGGCAGCAGCGAGCAGCGGTCATGCAACAGCTCCTCCGCGTCGCAGCGGTGCGCGACAGGATATGCGACATCGTGCCGAGCCGGAGGGAGAGTCCGTCGCGGCACTTAGCCGGGGCACGACTGCTCGCCACGGCACGTTTTGGCGTCACGGCGGTCCTGGAGGACGGCCGGAACGCCGAGCACGCCCAGCGGGAAGCGGTCTCAGATCTTGTGGTGGCTGCGCTCTCGGCGGGCATACCCCGCAGGATCTTGGACTTCGCCGGAGGCAGCGAGGAACGTGCCTTGCAATGCGAGGTCATCAGAGTGGTCGATCTCCACCTGGGCGGTGTCCTGGGTGAGTCGCTCGAAGAACTCATGACGCAGTGTGAGGAATATCGGCAGGCGACAGCTCAACACCTGCTCCGGGCGCTGTGGCACCCATGGCAGACGCGGTTGCGGATGCATGCGCGCCTTCGCGTGCTGCGTCAAGACGTCGCCGCGCTCCATCGCAGACAAGAAGTGGCTATATCTCTCCTGGCTCAGCCGGAGCACATCGATGCCCTCACCGAGCGACTCGGTGACCTTTCAGATCAAGACCCACAGCGCGTCAACAATCCGGGACCCCCGGCATAGACAGTGCCGCGCGGCACCGAATCAGATCCGTTGCGCAACGTCATTACAGCACTCGGCCACGTGGAACGTCGCGGTGGCGAACGGATGCGTGGCCGGTGCGGCCTCTGGCCGCGGCGGCGGGGTGGAGGTGCCCGCGAGCACCCCCGGTCGCCCCTGAGTTCCATCGCGAACCGCTTACTTGGAAAGAGACGGTATGTGCCTACCGACCCGAACAGCCCCTGCCACCTCCAGCCCCAGCCCCAGCCCCAGCGGACACAGAAATCGATCAGAAGATCCTCAGGAGGGCCGGACCGTCCGGGGGCCCGCGCACTCGGCCCCGTACGCCTTCACCCGTTCGCGCAGCGCGCGGTCGGCGGTGACCACCACGCAGGGGCGGCCGGCGTGGGCGGCGGCGAGTTCCACGATGCGGTCGTCGCCGCTGCCGGGCGCGGAGTCGACCCGGACGCCGGGCACGGACGCGATGCCGCGGGCCTCACCCTCCACGACGAGGATGACCTCCTCGCCGGTGTCCCGCCGGGCGAGCCGGTCGCGCAGCCGTTCGGCGGCGCCCTTGCGGTCGCGCCACCAGCCGTCGGGCACGGAGCCGACGACGTTCGCCGCGTCGACGATCAGGACGGAGGTGAGGGGTTCGGTCACGTTCCGTCATTCTGCCACGGTCGCCTCCGGAGCCACCACGACGAAGACGTCGGACAGCGGGAAGGTGTCGGCGCCGGCGCTGATCAGCAGGTCGTAGGTGTCGGGGGGCAGTACGCCCAGGTCGAGGCGCCGGCGCTCGCGCGGGACGATGACGGTGAGGTCGACGGCCGGTCGCCCGGTGGTCCGGCTGGTCACCGACAGCCTGGCGGGGACCTCGGGCAGTTCGCTCTCGCCCTGGGCGCTGTGGGCGCCGATCTCGCAGACCACCGGTTCCCCGGCGAGGTAGAGGTCGTCCCCGAGGTGGCTGAACCAGGTGGTCGCGGCGGCGCGCAGGTCGTCGGTGCGGATGTCGTGCAGGGACTGGAGGACGCCCTCGAGGTGGTCGAGCACCGCGCCGTGGTTCTGCAGGCCGCCGTGCTTCTGCGGGACGAAGGTGCGGGCGTCCTCGGTGCCGGAGAGGGCGGCGGAGACGAGGGGCACGGTTCCGTCGCCGCCTTCGTCGTGGTCCTCGCGGGCCATCGGGGTCTCGACCTCCTCGCCGGTGATCCTGGCCGACTGCCGGGTGGGCTGGTCCGCGCCGACGACGGGGTGGTAGACGACCTGGCCGGCCTCCCAGGCGGGGTCCTGCCGGTTGGCGGCGGCCGCGGCCTCCATCTCCTCGTAGAACGCGGTGGATTGGCGGCTCCACTGCGGCTGCCAGCCTGGCAGTCCGGCCTTGGCGGGGGTGGTGGCGGCCCCGTCCCGCCCGTACACGCAGCGGTAGACGGGCACGAGCTGGTGCAGTCCGGTGAAGGAGCGCAGGAGGCGGGTGAGGTCGTGCTCGAAGGGGCCGATCCGTTGGGGGAAGCCGTTGCAGAGGAACTCGACCGCGTTGAGGGAGCCGTAGAAGGGGGTGCCGAAGGTCACGACGGCCCGGGTGTCCTTCCAGCCGCCGAGCGCTTCGACGTAGTAGCGGGAGACGAGGCCGCCCGTGGAGTGCCCGACCAGGACGAGCTGTGCGGCGGAATTGCCGCTGCTCTCGCGCCAGTCGCGCAGCCAGCCGGCGCCGCGCCCGGCGAGCTGCCGGGCGGCGGCCCGGTTGTCGCGCCGCCAGTCGTACGGGAAGGGGAAGTAGTTCCGGCCCCGCTTCAGGTCGAAGCGGTCCAGCAGGAACTCCTCGACGGCGGTGTAGCCGTCGATCTTCCACAGGCCCGGCAGCATGTGCAGGCCGGGTACCAGCCGGTCGGCGACGACGCCGTCGCCGAGGCCGTCCACGCGCCAGTCGTCCTGGCCGTCGCGCAGTTCCAGCTCCTCCAGGGAGCGCCCCAGGAGCGCCAGGGCGCCCGGCACCGCCGAGGACGAGGGCGCCCACAGGTCCGTCCCGTTCCGCGTCAGTACGCTGCCGGCGATGCCGGGGATCAGTACGACGACGTCGGGCATCGGGATCCTGGCCATGAGCCGGCCTCCTAGGAGGCGGTGCCCCCGCCGTCCCCCTGGCGGTCAGAGGGGTTCCCGGACGTGAGGAAGGGTTCGGACGCGTCCCCGTAGTGCTGGTAGGCGGCCCACGAGCTCCACCGCTGCCGGTCGGCGCCGCCCTCCTGCTCCTCCCGGGCACGCTGCTCGTAGAGCTTCTTGCGCGCCGCCCGGACGGCCGCGCCCACCGTCGGTTCGGATTCGCCGGGACCGCGTGCGAACAGGTGGGAGTAGAACTCCTCGGCGAAGGTGACCGCCTGGTCGTCGGGGATCCGCCAGGCCGCCCCGATGTAGTGGCCGACCCCGATGCGCAGGAACTCGTCGGCGAGGCTCGGTACGAGGGCTGCCTGCGGGTTCCCCCACGGGCTCCGGCCGGCCGCGTCGGGCGCTCCGGCGTGGGTGCCGGCCGGGCCGGCGGACCCGAGGCGGGCCGTGTAGCAGGCGTTGGCCACGACGATCTGCGGGGGCCGTTCGAGCAGGGCCAGTTCCTGCTCGGTCAGCAGGCCGTCGGCGAAGACCCAGCCGGAGCGCCGTCCGGTGCCGGAGACGTCGAAGGCGCTGTGGCCGCAGTAGTGGACGATGTCGTGGCGCCCGCACAGCAGGGCCCGCAGGACGTCGAGCCGGCGGGCGGGTTCCACTCCCGGCTGGCGGGTGGAGTTCGCCGCGCCGACGAAGAGGCTGACCTGGACGCCCAGGGCCGAGAGCCGGGCGGCGACCGCGAGGGCCTCGCTGCGGGCGCCCGGCAGCTGGAGGCCCGTCTCGGGATCTCCCGGGTCGCCGATCACCAGTGCGCGCAGTGGTCCGTCCGCCGTTCCTTCCGTCAGCACGCGCGAGTAGGTGGTGCGCAGTTGGCGGGAGAGCTGGGTGCGGATGGCGAGGGGGTCGCGCCGCTCGACGCCGGCCTGCTGGACTTCCGTCAGGAACTCCCAGGGGACGGAGGCCGTGTCGCGGTCCAGTTCCAGCAGCACGGTGGCGTCGTCGGTGAGCAGCCGCTGGAAGTCGGTGGGGACGACGAAGCGGGAGAGCAGGCCGGGCAGTCCGCGCGCGTCCTCGACGGTGGGTTCCGTCAGCCGGCCCACGAGCTCGCGCAGCAGGTCGGTGTCCACCGGGACGAGGCGTTCGGGTACGGTGGCGCGCCCGGTCAGGGCCGCCCAGCGCAGGCCGCCGGTGCCGGACTGGACGGACATCCGCACGGGTACGGAGCCGTCCTGGAGCGCGGTGGGGCCGCGGACCGTCAGCGAGAGGTCGGTGCGGGCCACCTCGGCGAGGCGGGCCAGCTGCTCGCGGACCTTGTCGCGGATGCCGGGTTCGAATCCGGCCAGGACGGCGCTCAGGGCCTGCTCGGCGACGGGGGGATCCGGGCCGCCGGGGGCGGCGGCGTCCGCCGGGCGGGCGAGTCCGGACAGCGCGGTCAGCGCGTACACGGCGGCGGAGGGGACGAACAGCAGGCCGCCCCTCTCCTCTCGGAGTTCCTGCCGGATCCGTACCTGCGGCTGGTTCGCGGCGGCGCCGGTCAGTGCGAGCAGCAGTTGTTCGGCGCGCAGCCGGTCGACCTCCACGACCAGGACCTCGGTGAGCCGGGGTGGCGGCGTCGGCGGGCCCATGGAGGCCAGGGCGGCGGCGAAGCCCCGGACGAGGGCGCGGCCCGCCTGGCCGACGCTGAGGTTCCCGGTGCCGGCGCCGATGAGGACGGTCGCCATCGTCGTGACGTGGCCGACGGCGGCGGCCTCGCCCAGCAGGGAGGCGTACAGCTGGACGGCGCGGGGTTCGGTGAGGGTGCCCATCGGCCCCATGCCGACGACCGCGGCCGACCGTACCGGGCCCGTCCCGCACGGGAAATAGGTGACCTGCCCGAGCTGGGCGTCGATCCAGCCGAGCCGGGTGTGCTCGGTGATCAGCGGTCGGGGGCCGCCCGATATGGCGCGGTCCAGTGCGAGTTCCGCCGCGTCGGGGACCACGGACCGGTAGTGCCCGGTGACGTGCAGATCGGCGGGGACCTCGACGAGGTCGCCCCAGACCACGGTGACGGTGACGGCTGGACCGTCGGGGCGGGGCGGCGGGACCGGAGCCGGGTCGGGGTAGCGGGCGGGCCGGGGGTTGGAGGGCGTCGGTACGCCTTCCAGCAGGTCAGCGATGCGAGCGGCGGGGGTGCTCACCACGCTCCTCCTTCGGGTCGCCCGAGCTTGCGTAGCGGGTGCGCCGCACCTGTCCCCCCAACCGGATTATCCCACCGTTTCCCCGCCGGCCCCGCTCGGGCGGTACCGCCGGACCGCTCGCCCGAACGTGGGGGATGCGCGGGCCGCGGGGCGCGCCACCCGCGGACGCGGGCCCGATGCCCCGAGGGTGGGGGCGGCCCCGTGCGCGCCGCGCGCCGCGACCGTGTTCCGAAGGGAGGCCGCCGTGGACGGCCCCGGGCCGCAGGACGCCCCCGACGAGAACCCCGCCGACCGGCCGCCACGTCCCCCCGGGCCCACGGACGGCGGTTCCAATCCGCCGTGGGGGCTGGCCCTGCTGGCCCTCGCGACCACCCTCCTCTCGGCGCTGATGGGCCCGCTGCTCCAGTTGCTCGGCATCCACTCCAGCCCCGTGGCCTCCGGGCTCGTGCTGTTCGCGGTGCTGGTCGGGGGGATCGTCGCCGTTAGGAAGGCCTTCAAGGAACGGCCCGCGATGTCCCGCCGGGCCCGCCGGCTCTCCGTCGCGGGCCTGGCCGTCTTCCTGCTCGCCTGCACCGCTCTGGTGGTCGTCTTCCGGCCGCGCCCGCCGCCTGCGGACCTGGCCCGGCTGCCGGGGACGCAGGGCGTGGCCGTGGTCGGCTTCGCGGGCGTCGGTCCGGGCCACGACCAGCGGGTCCTGGACGACGTGTCGGAGGCCTTCACCGCGACGCTGCTGGAGGGCCGGCTGCCGGAGGGCGGCACGGCGCGGGACTACGCCCGGATCACCTCGCCTCCGCTGGAGGTGCTCGCCGGAACCGGCCGGGACCGCCGGAAGCTGGACGACTGGACGGCCGGCTTCGTCGACGAGACCAACGCCGGGATCGTCGTCGGCGGCCTGGTGAGCGCCGACGCCGCCGGGCAGATCGGACTGCGGCCGGCCGTGTACGTACGGGCCGCGCAGGTGCTCGACGCGCCCGAGCTCGCCGGGTGGTACCTGAGCGGCCCGATCCGGCTCGACCAGGACTGGAACTCCGACACCGGCCGCAGGCACGTGATCGCCGAGCTGGCCCGCCGTACGCGCGGGCTGGCGGGCTTCACGCATGCCCTCGACCTCTGGCGGGCGGGCCGGGTCGCCGACGCCAGGCGGGAACTGGACCGGCTGCTGGCACCGGCCGCGGACGGTACCCGCGACGACGGGTCCGAGTTCGTCACGGCCGACCTGGTGCGCCTGTTCCGCGGACACGCCCTGGAGCAGATCGCCGTCGGCCTCCCGGCCGCCGGGCGGGCACCGTACTTCGAGGCGGCCCGCGCCGACTACCGGGCCATCGCCCCGGACGGGCCGATCGCCCTGCGCGCCCGCCTCAGCCTGGCGGGTGCGCGGTACCAGCTGGCGCTCGGGCCGAAGCCCGGCTGCCTCCCCGGAACGGTGGACGCCGAGGCGCTGGCCGCCGCCTCCGCCGAGCTGCGCGCCCTCGCGGCGGACGACGCCTTCACCGAGACCGGGCGGCTGCGGGCGTCGGTGAACCTGGCCCAGGTGGAGCTGTGCCGGGTGACGGCGCGGCTCGTCCGGGACGACGGGACGATCGAGCGGGCCGTGACGCGCGTCCGCTCCGCCCAGGGGGGCGGCGCGGCGGTCGAGGAGCTGCGGGTGCTGGCCACTTCCATCGCGGCAGTGCACGCCTACGGGCGGGGGGACCTGGCGGGGGCGGTGGCCACCATGAAGGAGGCGGTCGCCAAGGAGCGCGGCTTCGCCCGGCGCGGCCTGTGGCAGGCGCTCGCGGCCGGCTGGGAATTCCGGGGCGGGGACCTGGCGGCGGGCTGCGCGGACCTGCGGGAGGCGCTCGGCCAGCTCCGCGACGCCCGCGCCAAGGGGGAGATCACCGCTCAGCGGTACGAGGAGATCGAGGACGCGCTCCGGCAACAGGCCACGGCCGCGAAGGCCCCCTGCGCGGGGGCTCCGCAGGACGTCCCCCCGTCGAAAGGACCCTGATACACGTGAGGCCACGCACCCTGCTCCCCGGCATCGTCATGCTGGGCTGGCTCGTCACCGGCTGCGGCTCGGACTCGACCTCCGGCACCTCGGGCGGTGCCACCGACGTGCCCGTTCCGCCCGTCACCACCAGCCGCGCCGCCGACGCCACCTCGGTCGCGCCGACCGTACCGCCGACCGTCCCGTCGTCCGCGTCACCCTCCGCGTCACCGTCCGTGACCGCCGACCCGGCCACGGACGTGCTGCTGGCGCAGCAGATCACGCTCCTCGCGGCCGGTGACGGGGCCGTCCCGGACTGCGCCGCCGACCTGGGGCGGATCCCGGGGGCCGGCGAGGTTCCCGCGGTGTGGATCGGGAACATCCGCGGCCGGGACCGGGTGCTGACCCCGGACGAGGTGGCGCTGTGCCTGAACGGATTCGCGCCCGGTGAGCCCGTCGAGGTCACCGTCACGGCCGGTGGCAAGCAGTACACGACCACGGCACGGCCCGCCTCTTCCGGGCTGACCTCCAGCACGCTCGAACCGTCCGACTCGCTCTTCGCCCATCGCGAGCTCACGGTGCACGAACTGGGCAACGGCGTCCTGCAGAGCGAGAAGTGGTGGTTCGTGCCGCCCGACACGGCGCGCGAGGACCTCGCCGCCGCGGGCGAGCTCACGATCCGGGCGACCCAGGGCGCGCTGTCCGCCCGGCACAGCCACCCGGTCGAACTCCCCGACAGGCCGGACCGCATGCGCGTGGACGAGGGCAGCCACCGCATCCTCGTCCACGGCTTCGAGCCCGGCACGCGACTGCCCGTGGGCCTGTACGCGGCCGACGCCTCCTCCAACAGCGCCTCGCTGGTCCGCCAGATCGGCACGGTGGTGATGCCCCGGTCGAGGACGGCCGTGTTCACCGTCCCCGCCGCCGTGGTGGAGGAGACGCGCGGCAAGGGGGTGTACTGCGTCACCGTGCCGATGGAGGCGCAGTACAACTGCCCCGCACCGTGAAGAGGTTCAGCGGTAGCGGGCGGAGGCGGCGGCGAAGGGCATGGCGTGCGCCGGTACCGTGGCGAGGAGGGCGACCCAGGAGCCGTCGGTGAACTCGATGTCCATACGGCCGAACTGCGCGGCGCCGCCCGGGTTGGCACGTACGGCGGCCACGGCCGAACGGGGCACTTCCCAGTACTGCTTCATCACCGGCGTCGTGTGCCACAGCGGCGACACGTCGCCGAGGGCGAACCACCGCCGGTCGGTGAGGGCCAGTACGCAGGCGAGCGGACCGCGTACGTTGGCCCGGCTGATGACGAAGTCTCCGGCGGAGCTCTGCCAGCCGCCCTCCATGCCCTTGGCGTCCGTTGCGTCGGACGTCCGGCCGCTGGGGTCCGCCGCGCCGGCCGGCCTCGGCCGCCGCGGATCCAGCGCCCGGGGCTTGGCCAGGTGCCGCAGCGGGCGGGACAGCCTCGCCTCGATCCGCTGCTGGAGGCCGGCCGGCTCCGGGGGCGCGAGCATCGACTCGGGAGGGGTGGGGACCCCTGGCCCGAGGTCGTGGGAGCAGACGGCTATGAGGTGCTCCCCCGGCTGGAGGAACTCCCGGGCCTGTTGGCGCCTCTCCTCGTTCAACGGGTGCGCTCCTGTCCTTCTTCGGGTGGTCATGTCCGGTGATGGGCATTCTCTCCCATCATCCGGCTTTCATGATCACCGGGGCGGATGTACGCCCCGCCCTGCCGACCAGTCCCGCCGCCGTGGCGATCCAGGCCAGCGCCTGCACGACGCCGGCGGTGGCGAACAGGGCGGCGGGCGCGAACTCGGCCGCCACCCAGCCGCCCAGCAGCGCGGCCGGCAGGATCGCCGCGAAGGAGACGGCGCGGTTCACGGCGACCACCCGGCCCATGAACTCGGCGTCGATGACCCTCTGCCGGTACGTGAACCAGCCGACCACGATCAGAGAGGTCGCCGCACCCGCCACGGCCCAGGCCGGGGCGAGGAGCCGGACGTCCGCGGTGACGGCGGGGGCCAGCAGGGCCACGGCGAGCGCGCCCATCCCGGCGGACAGCAGCCGGCCCTCGCTGAAGCGTTTCAGCAGCCGGGGCACGAAGGCGGCGCCCGCCACCGCGCCCGCGCCCTGGGCGGCGACGACCAGCCCGAGGACGAAGCTCGACTGGCCGGTGGCGTCCGTGACCACGTACACGAGGTTCGCCTCGACGGCGTGCACCGCGAAGTTGGTCAGGGTCAGCAGGATGGTGCCCTGCCGGAGCACGGGTTCGGCGAACAGGAGCCGGAATCCCGTGAGCAGGTCGGGGCCCATCCCGCGCACCGCCTCGCGCAGCGGGGTCCTCGCGGCGGTCGCCGGGGAGGCGGCGGTGAGGAAGACGAGGAGGGCCGACAGGGCGAACGAGACGGCGTTGACGCCACTGGCCGCGGCCGGTCCGAGGAAGGCGACGACGCTGATGCCCGCGATCGGCCCGAGCATGTTGAGCAGGCTCTCCGACCCCTGGACCCACGCGTTCATCACCGCGCGCCGCTCCTGCGGGACCCGTTCCATCAGGAAGCCCTGGAAGGCGGGGAAGTACAGCGGGCGCATGCAGGCCAGCACGAACGCGGCGACGTACACCACGGACACGGGCGGGCTGTCCAGCAGGCACAGCAGGCCGATCCCGCCGACCACCACGGCCGAGCACAGGTCGCAGCCGGTCATCAGGCGGCGCCGGTCCGCCCGGTCGGCGACCACTCCGCTGAACAGCCCGACCAGGACGTACGGGACGAACTCCAGCGCGTAGGTGAACGCGGCCAGGAAGGCCGAACCGGTCAGCTGGAGCACCAGCAGCGGCAGCGCGAAGCGGAACACCCAGTCCCCGCAGGTGGAGACGATGAACGCGGCGCGCAGCAGGCCCTCGTCGCGGCGGTCAGTCACGGTCGCCGTCCAGCGGCAGCAGCGGTTCGCGGACGACGGTCTCCAGGAGGGCGACCAGGCGGTCCAGCAGGCCGGTGACGAAGGCCTCGGGCAGCCGGTCGGCCTGGTAGTACGCGGCCAGCGTCAGCTCGTCGCCCCCCGCTTCACCGACGAGCATCAGCTCGCTGCGCGGGCGGAAGCCCTCGTCCGACAGGGGGAAGGGGGTGGTGGTGGCGGGTGTCAGGTCGAGGCCGCCGCCGTGGAGCTGGGAGTAGAGCATGTTGAGGACGACGCCGATGGGGACGTCCGGGTCGGCGTACTCCTGCGGGTTGAGGGCCTTCACCAGTTCGGCGAAGGGGACGGCGGCGTTCTCCTGGGCGTCGAGGCTGTCGGAGCGCACGCGGCGGAGGGCCGCCCGGAAGGTGCCGGCGCCGGACAGGTCGCTGCGTACGACGAGGAGTTCGGCGAGCGGGGCCACCAGGTTCTCGCGGCCCTCCGTCTCCCGGTTGTAGACGTTGACCGCCACGGCCTGGTCGTCCTTGCCGGTGTGCTCGCGCAGGGCGACGTTGAGGGCGCACAGCACCAGCATGAAGAGGGTGACCCGCTCCCTGGCGGCGAACCCCCGGACCTCGGCGACGAGTTCCGGGGACAGCCGGCGGACCTGGTAGCCGCCTTCCGGCGTGGCGCCGGGCTCCCGCTTGGGAACGTCCAGGCGGGGTATCGCGCCGGTGCCGGCCAGGCGCTCGCGCCAGAAGGACATCATGCGCTCGCCGTCGGGGCCCGCCAGCAGGCGGCTCTGTTCGCGTACGTGGTCCCGGTAGGCGTAGGCGACCTCCGGCAGCCGCGCCTCGCGGCCGGCCGCCGGCTCCCGGTAGAGGGCGGAGAGTTCGTCGGTGAGCACGCCGCGTGCCCAGCCGTCGACGACGAGGTGGTCGAAGACTAGGACGACGAAGTGGTCCTCGTCCCCGACCCGCACCACACTGACCCTCAGCCGCTCCTCGCGTTCGGCCGGGAGCGGGCGGTCCGCCTCGGTCCGCACCAGGGCGACCGCCGCGGCCTCGTCGCCGTGGGCGTCGTGCACCTCGGCGCGCAGGGTGACGGCCGGGTGCACGGTCTGCCGCCGGGGGCCGTCGAACCGGGTGCGCAGGGCCTCGTGGCGCTGCGCCAGCCGGGCCAGGGCATGGTCCAGCAGGGGCAGCTCCAGCGGCCCGCGGACCCGGTAGGCCTGGGAGATCGTACGGACCGAGGGGACGCCGAGGGCGCGGCCGCGCTCGTCCATCAGCAGCCGGCCCTCCTGGTAGCTCAGGGTCGGCAGGGACAGTGGTGCGGACATGTGCGTGTGCTCCTAGGCGGTGGGGAGGCCGGTGGCGGCGCGCTCGGCGACCAGGTCGGCGAACTCGCCGAACTCGGGGTACTCGAGGACCTCGCGCATGGTGACCCGGACACCGAGGGCCGCCTCCAGCCGGGCCACCATCTGGGTGGCGAGCAGGGAATGGCCGCCGAGGAGGAAGAAGTCGGACTCCTCGTCGATGGCGGTGCCGAGGACCTCGGACCAGATCCGCTCCACGGTCTCCCGTACGGGGGTGTTCATCGGGACTCGCTCTCTCCGGCGCGCAGCCGGTTCCTGTCGATCTTTCCGTTGGCGGTCAACGGAAGCCTGTCGATGACGATGTAGCGGGCGGGCACCAGGTAGGCCGGCAGGGCGGCGCGCAGCCCCGCCCGGACGGCCTTGGCCAGTTTCCGGTCGTCGCCCTCGATGTACGCGGCGAGCCGTTTGCCGCCGAGGGGGTCGCTCTCCACGAGGACGCAGGCGCCCCGTACGCCGGGCTGGGCGAGGACGGCCTGTTCGATCTCGCCGGGTTCGATCCGGTGGCCGTTGATCTTGGCCTGGCCGTCCTCTCGGCCGAGGAACTCCAGGGTTCCGTCCGGCCGGAAGCGGGCGAGGTCTCCGGTGCGGTAGCAGCGGATGCCGCGCAGCCGTCCGGACGCGGGTACGGGGAAGCGCTCGGAGGTCTGTTCCGGGAGGTTCAGGTAGCCGGCCGCCAGGCCGTCCCCGGCCGCCCACAGCTCGCCCGGCGCGCCCGGGGGGACGGGGTGGCCGGAGCGGTCGACCACGTACACCCGGGTACCGCGGACGGGGGTGCCGATGGGGACGGTGGCCGCTCCCGGCGCCGGGGGTTCCCTCAGCGGGTGGCAGCAGGTGAAGGTGGTGTTCTCGGTGGGGCCGTACCCGTTGACCACGGTGAGGCCGGGGTGGCGGGACAGTACGGTGGCGACGTGGTGCGGGGAGACGACGTCGCCGCCGGTGAACAGCCTCCGTACGCCCGCGAAGGCGTCGGGGCGGTGCTCGGCCAGCTGGTGGAACAGTCCGGCGGTGAGCCAGAGCGCGCTGACCGACCGTGCGGTGATCAGGTCGGCCAGCTCGGTCAGGGTCAGCGGGCCGGGCGGGGCGACCTCCAGGCGGGCGCCCCGGGCCAGGGTGCACCACACCTCCAGCAGCGCCGCGTCGAAGGTGGCGGGCGCCAGGTGCAGGACCGTGTCGCCGGGGCCGAAGTCGATCCGTTCGTCGCGGGTGAGGCGGGCGATGCCCCGGTGGGTGAGGCGGACGCCCTTGGGCTGCCCGGTCGACCCGGAGGTGTACATCACCGTGGCCACCTCGGGGGCCGGTGCGTCCGGTGTTTCCGTGCGGGGGGCGATGCCGAGCACGCTGAGGGTGGCCCCCGGCAGCGCGGCGGCTCCGGGCTCGGGGGGCCCGGCCGTCAGGGTGAGGGCCACGGCCGGGCCCTCCAGCATCAGGCGCAGCCGGGGCGCGGGGTAGTGCGGGTCGAGCGGCACGGCGGTGGCCCCGGCCATCGCCACGGCGACGGTCGCCGCCACGGATTCCGCGCTCCGCTCGAACAGCAGCCCCACGGCGTCCCCGGCGCCGATGCCGCGGTCCCGCAGCGCGCGGGCGATGCCGTTGGCGTACTCCAGGAGCTCGCGGTAGGTCAGGGAGCCGCCGTCGCAGGACACCGCGACGGCGTCCGGCCGGCGGGACGCCCAGGCGGCGAACATCCGGTGCACCGGCTCTTCGACGGGCCCGGTGTCCTCGCCGGACCAGGCCGAGAGCTGCTTCCAGTGGGTCTCGTCCGTCAGGTCGAGCTCGCCGAGCGGACGGCCCGGTTCGGCCAGCGCCGCGGCGACGAAGGGGCCCGCCGCGTCGGCGATCGCGACGGCGATGTCGTCCGGCACGCCGGCGAGGGGGAACTCGGCGGCACCGTCGGGCCGTCGCAGGGCGGACGGTCCGTCGGCCGCCGCGCCCGCGGCCGGCCCGGCGGCGAGGGTCTCGCTGTCGGACCGGCACAGCCGCGCCACCAGCGCCGCGCACGCCGTGCCGAGCACCCGCTCGGCCGTGGTGCCCGCCGCCCGCGCGAGCGCTTCGGCCGCCGCGACGGCTTCCGCTTCCAGCCGGATCACCCGGGCGGTGTGCCCGGTCACGTTCGACGGCATGTCCAGCCCCTTCCCCTACGATCTTGAAAAGTCCGTTCAGCCGACCGAGGGAGCAGGACATGACCACCCTGATCGTCTTCGACATCGACGGCACGCTGCTGCGCAGCGTCGCCCCCCATCAGGCCGCCTTCCACGCGGCGCTGGAGGACTGCGGGCTCACCGACATCGACTCGGCGTGGGGCGGCTACGCCCACCACACCGACTCGTGGATCTTCCGCGAGGTCTTCCGCCACAACACCGGCCGCCTCCCCGGCGAGGCCGAGGTCCAGCGGTTCGCCGGCCTGCTGAACGAGCGCTTCCTGGCCGTGACCGCCCGCGAGGGCGTCGAGGAGATACCGGGCGCCGCCGCCTTCCTGCGGGCGCTGGAGGCCGACGGCGCGTACGCGGTGGCCTTCGCCACGGGCGGCCTGCGGGAGGTGACCGCGGCCAAGCTGGCGCCGCTGGGCGGCGGGGCCGGCGGCCCGGTGTCCACCGCGAGCGAGCACACCTTCCGCGAGCACGTGGTGCGCGAGGCCGTCCACCAGGCCGTCGAGCGCAACGGCGGCGGCTTCGAGCGGGTGGTGTGCGTGGGCGACGGCCCCTGGGACGTACGGGCCGCCGTGGCGACGGGCAGCGAGTTCATCGGCATCGGCGCGGCCACGGCCCCGTTCGGCGACTGGTTCCCGCGCACCCACCTGTTCGCCTCCTTCGACCAGGTCGACCCGGCCGGCGACTTCACGCTGGTTCCGCCGGCCGGACGGGTCGCCCCCGAGCCGGACCCGGACAAGGTGTTCACCGCCCGCCCGGTGGCCTGCCCCTGCTGGAACTGACCGCACGCTCACGTCCCGGCCTGCTCGGCGACGACCCGGACCAGCCGGTCGAAGCGGCCGGCGCCGGTGAGGGCGGAGGCGGGAAGCCGGATGCCGAACTCCGCCTCCACCGCGAGGACGATCTGCAGCTGGCCCAGCGAGTCCCAGCCCGGGGTGAGCCCGACCCCGCCGCCGCGTACGTCGACGCCCGGGCCCAGGACCCCGCGCACGGCGGCCTCCACCCGGTCGGCGAGGTCCCCGGGCGCGGCGGCGGGTGCGGCGGCGGCCGTACGCGGGGCCGGGGCGCCGTCCCGTGACGGTACGGCGGCGCCCTCGGGGGTGCCGTCGAGGGCGAAGCGGGTGGCGCCGCCCGTGGTGAGCCACACCCGCCGCGCGGGGGCGTCCGTATCGGCGGCTTCGGCGGCGACGGCCTCGGCCACCTCCTCGGGCAGCAGGCCGAGCCCTTCGGGGCGTACATCGGCCGAGTAGCGGCCCTGGACGTAGCCCGGCTCCACGACGACGGCGCGGATGCCGTGGGCGCCGTGGTGGCGGTCGATGCCGTGCAGCACGCTCTCGGCGGCGGCCTTGCCGGCGATGTAGTCCGACCAGCCACGCGGATGGTAGCGGACGGCCTCCGAGCCGATCAGGACGACGCTGCCGCGCTGGCGCAGCAGCATCCCGTCGAGGACCGCGTCGGCCAGGTCGCGCAGTGCCGCGTAGCCCACCTCCAGGTGTGCCGCGTGGCCGGCGGCCAGCGGTGCGGCGGCGGCGTGCACCAGGGCGGCCGGTCGCAGCGCGGCGAGCTTCCCGGCCGCGGCCCCGCGGGCGGCGGGGTCGGCGAGGTCGGCCGTCACCGAGTGCACGGTGGCTCCGGCCTCCTCGCACTGCCGTACGACTTCCTCGGCGCCGCCGCGGTGTACGAGCGCCAGGTCCCAGCCCTGGCGGGCCAGTTCACGGGCGACGGCCGAGCCGATGTCCCCGGCGGCGCCGGTGACGACGGCGGTGCGGGCCGCGTCGGCCGGGATCAGCAGTCCGCCGGTGGTCGCGTCGGGGCGCGGGCGCGGGGCGCGGGCGGTGCTGCGGACCTCCCCCTCGAGTACGACCTCGCGGTCCTGGTACGCCAGCACCCGGCAGGTCAGTACGCCGGCCCCGCTGACCGCGGTCACGCGCAGCGAGTAGTGGACGGGCCGGCCGAAGGAGACGGGGCGCACGGGGCGGAACTCCGTGCCGAGGATGACCGCCCCGGGTCCGGGCAGCACCATGCCGATCAGCGCGGACACCGGGCCGAGGGTCATCACGAGGGGGACGATCGGTGCGCCGAACTCGGTCTCGGCGGCGTGCCCGGCGTCGTGGTGCAGGGGGTTGTGGTCTCCGGTGACGGCGGCGAAGGCCGTGAACTCGGCCGCGGTGAAGGTGTGGCTGCTGTGGGCGATGTCGCCCGGCTTGACGTCATGCACGGTGGTTCTCCGCCTCGGTGTGGTCGACGATCCGCAGCCACGCGGGGGCGTGGTGCTCGCCGGTCAGGTCCAGCCGCCAGGTCCCCTCGGCCGCTCCGGGTCCGAAGCCGGCGTCCGCGAACACGGAGCGGCAGGGCGCGTTGCGCTCGGTCGGGGTGACGAGCCCGTGCAGGCGGGTGCGTCCGCCGGCGGCCAGGGACGCCGCCAGCCAGCGCAGTGCGCCCTCCTCGACGCCGCGTCCCAGGACGCGGCAGGACAGCAGGTAGGTGTCCACGGTGCTCTCGGTGCCCTGGTGGGTGAGCACCAGCAGGCCCAGGTCCTCGCGGGCGCTGAACCGGTCGGCCACGGCGAGGACGAACACGTCCGAGTCGGGAGCCGTGGCGAGGCGGCGCAGTTCGGCGCGGGTGTACCGGCGGGTCGTCGTGTTGAACTGGTTGGTTTTCGCGCAGAGTTGTTCGGCGCGCGCCGTGTTGCCCTCGGTCAGGGGGCCGATGTGCAGTTCGGTGCCGAGCGAGGCGTAGAAGTCCTCGATCCGCTCGAAGCCGCGCCGTTGGCGTCGCACCTTCTCGCGGGCGCGGTACTGCTCGGTGCGGCGCCGGTCGGCGTCGGTCACGTTGAACACGGTGGTGTAGGGGCTGTCGAGCAGGGCGTCGGCGTACCCGGCGGGGTCCTCGGGCAGCTCCGGCACGATCACCTGGGGCAGGAACTCCCGGACGCGGGCGCGCTCCACGGGGTTGTCGTCGAGGAACAGCACGTGTCCGAGGCCCACGTTGAGGCGTTCGGCGATGTCGGCGATGGCTTCGGCCTTGGGCCGCCAGCTGATCTCCGTCGCGACGAAGTCTTCCTCGCGCAGCACCATCCCGGAGTGCTCCCGGATCGCGCGCAGAGCGAGGTCCTCGTCGTTCTTGCTGCTGATGGCGAGGGCGACTCCCTGTTCGCGCAGGGTTTTGAGGGCGCGCTGGAGCCTGCTGTGCGCGTTGCCCGGGTGGTCGGTGCCGATCTGGATGCCGTCGATGCCGTCCTCGCCGACGACCCCGTGCCACAGGGTGTTGTCGAGGTCGGTGACGATGACCCGTGCGGTGCGGCCGGTCACCGACAGGGTGAGTCCCCAGAACCTGCGGGCCAGCGCGCGGCTCAGGGCGGCGCCGTAGGGAACGCGGCCCACCAGCCACAGCCGCTGGTCGACGAGGGGACCGCCGCCGGCGCGGGCGATGATCTCGGACAGTTCGACGACGTGGACGTGTTCGTGGCCGTCGAGGGCCTCCCGCAGCAGCCGGTCCGCCTCGCGCAGCAGGGGGCCGGTGGACAGCGGGGAGGGCTGGAGGGGGGCGAAGGAGAGGACGAAGACCGGCCGGTCGGTGGTCTCGGCGTAGGCGCGGACCAGGCCGGTGTAGTGCTCCATCGCCGCGGCGAGGCGTTCGCCGTCGGCGGGGCCGAGGGTGTCGGAGGCGAGGACGTCCTCCAGCCGGTCGGTGAAGAAGCTCACGTGCGGGTCGAATCCGCGCAGGCCGGAGGCCGGGTCGTGGATCTGGCGGGCGAGAGTGCCGTACTCGGGCGCGTAGACGGTGTGCGGCGCGGAGCCGAGGACCCGCCGTCCCTCGGCGCTGATCTCGGCGGCGAGGATCTCCAGGTTGCGGGTGCCCAGCAGGGCCAGCCGTACGGGCGCGGCGGCAAGCTGGCGGGCCCGGTGCTCGATCACGCGGGGTTCGCGGACCAGGACGTACGGGTCCGCGGTGATCAGCTCGTCGCACGTGCGGGCCAGTTCACGGGTGGACACCGCCTCCACGGCGGCCCCCCACAGGCCGGTGCGGGCGAGCGCGCCGTCCTCGCGCAGCCGGTCGAAGACGGGGGTGAAGTCCAGGGTGGAGTTCAGGGCGGTGTCGCGGACGATCATCTCGAGGTCCACGGCGACGGGTCCGGCGCCGAAGTCGGCGGTGCCGCTCACGGTCATGGGGTGGCGGTACGGGACCTTGCCGAGCTCCTCGTAGCGGTGGACCTGGGTGCAGGAGTTCCATTCGGCGCCGAGGGTGACGATCCGCGCGTCGTGGCGTTCGAACACCTCGAAGACGGTGCCCGCGCCGAAGGCGGTGTCGGGCGGGCAGGCCGCCAGCTCGTCGGCGAGGGGGCCGGCCACGGCGAAGGAGTACACGGGGTGGGGGGTGCGGCGGACCTCGGGCAGGCCGAGGAACCATTCGACGAGGACGCCCGTGTTGGGGGCGGAGGTGCGGTGGTGGTACTCCTTCGTCCGGCAGAACTCGAAAGTGACGGCGGGCAAGGCGACGGTGATGCCCTCGGCGACCAGTGCGCGCAGTGCGGCGAGCAGGTCCCCGCGCAGCCCCTCGGCGGGGGTGCGGAATGCGAACAGGCTGGAGTGCAGCACCATCAGGCGGTCGTGCGGGCGCAGTACCGACTTCAGCGCGGCATGGATCTCGTCCCGGCGGGACGCGGCGGGCATCAGGAGGCCCCCGTGGCCAGGGGGGTGGGCCGTTCGGCCATGACGGCGGCGAGCGCGTCGGCCAGCCGGGCGTTCTCCTGGGGGGCGCGGCAGGCCACCCTGAGGTAGCGGTCGCCGTCCGGCATGGACTTGCCGCCGCAGTCCTTGATGAGGATGCCGTGGCCGGAGAAGGTGCGCCGGACGACGTCGAGCGCGGAGGTGCCCTCCGGCAGGCGCAGCATCACGTAGTTGGCGTCCGGGGGGTAGACCGTGACGCCGGGCAGGGCCGCGAGCAGGCCGGCGAGTTCGTCGCGGTCTCGCCGGACCTGGGCGCAGCTGGCGGCGAAGGCGTCCCGGTAGCGGGGCAGCAGTCGCAGGAAGGATTCGGCGAAGCCGTTGACGTTCCAGATGGGCAGGGCGGCGCGGACGTCGGCGACGAAGCCGAGGTCCGCCGAGAGCAGGTAGCCCAGGCGCAGTCCGCCGATGCCGTAGACCTTGCTCATGCTCTTGACGACGGTCAGGCCGGGCAGTTCGGCAAGGTCGGGCTCCAGGCTGTGGCCCGGTGCGCAGAAGTCCACGAAGGACTCGTCCACGACCAGCCGGATCCCGGCGGCGGCCAGCAGGCGGGCCAGGGTGACGAGGTCGGCGCGCGGGACGGCCATCGAGGTGGGGTTGTTGGGCGAGGTGATGATCACGGCGGCCACGCCGGCCCGCCCTGCTTCCTCGGCGACCCGTGCGGGGTCCATGGTGAAGGCCGGGGCGGGCAGGTGGATGCGGTGGATGTCGGCCTCGTCGAAGACGGCCTCGTACTCGTTGAAGCCCGGGACGACGAGCCCGACGCGGCCGAGCAGGCCGCCGAGGATCTTGATGAGTTCGGAGGCGCCGTTGGCGACGACCAGTCGGTCGGCCGGCTGGCGGATCGCGGCTCCGAGGAGCTGCTGGAGCGGCAGGTGGCCGACGGGGTAGTGGACGAGGGCGTCGCGGAAGTCGTGGGCGAGCTCGTCCACCAGGGACGCCGGCGGGAAGTACAGGTTGTACAGGAGGCGGTGGTCGACGAGGTCGTAGCGCCAGTAGCCGCCGTGGAGGTTCTCCAGGATGGTCAGCCGGTCGTCGTCGTCGGCGAAGAGGTACTCGGCGGCGGCGTGGTCGGTGAGGTCGTCCACCTCGTACCAGCGCAGGTGGCCGCAGTCGACGCCGTGGACGGGGAAGCGGCCGCCGGTGACGGTGTCGGCGATGACCAGCTCGTAGTAGGCGCCGTGGCCGCCGTCGGCGATCAGGGCGGTGAGCGCGGGTACGAACTCCTCGCGCAGGTAGCGCTCGCGCAGCAGGTGGACGTTGGCGGTCTTGAAGGTCTCGCCGAGGTCGATCCCGGGACCCTGCTGGGCGGGCAGCAGCATCGCCGAGACGGTGCCGTCGGCCCCGAGGGTGACGACGGTGCCGTTCATCGGAGGGCGGTGCGGAGCCACGGCGGTGATCACCTCACCGTCCGCGGCGGCGAGGGCGAGGGGCAGTTCGGGGTCGAAGACCACGTCGCCCTCGACGAGGTAGACGTCCTGGTCCAGCTCTTCGCGGGCCAGCCACAGGGAGTAGGCGTTGTTGGTGGTGCGGTAGGCGTCGGAGTGGACGTACGTGACGCTCATGCCCGCGTGGGTCTCCCCCACCGCGGCGCGCACCTCGTCGGCGAGGTGGCCGACGACGAGGACGGCCTGGCGCACGCCCGCGGCGGCGAGACTGTCGAGCGTGCGGAGCAGGATGGGAGTGCCGGCCACCGGGAGCAGCGGCTTGGCGTGGTCGAGCCCGAGACGGCGGCCCAGTCCCGCGGCGAGGACGACTGCCTTGGTCGGCCTTTTCATGTGTGGTTCTCCCCCGTGGTCGTGGTGTGCAGCAGGTCGTCGAGGACGATCTCGCCGATGTCGTGCTGGTAGAGCCAGACGCCGTCGGCTCTGCGGGTGTAGCTCGGTTCGCCGCCGATGTCGGCGGAGGGGGCCAGGCCGGCTCCCAGCCCGTACGCGACGAGCCGTGGGTGGGCCGTGCCGTGGACGTCCACGAGGTGGCCCCGGTCCGTGACGACTGTGCCGGTGGGGCCGGTGGCCGGGGTGAGCGCGGTGCCGTCGGCGTGGTGCAGGGGCGGCAGGTCGGCCTCGAAGCCGTTGGCCATGACGATGACGTCGGCCTCGGCGAGCGCCTTGTGGGCCGCTTCGGTGTCCCTCGGGTCGCCGGCGCGGAGCAGGCGCACGGGTGCGGGGGCCGCGCCGGGCAGCCCGAGCGCGGCCCTGGCCAGCTCGTGGGCGCGGCCGCGCAGGCCGCCGTAGCGGTTGACGCGGCCGTTGACCGGACAGACGTCGAGCTCGGCGTCGAAGGCGTAGCCATCGGCGCGGGCCTCGTCGGCGCTGTCGTACCACAGCCGCAGGGCGGTGCGGTGGATCATTGTGATCCCGTCGGTGTCCCCCGCCAGCAGCAGGTCGACGGCGGACCAGGCGCTGTGCGAGCCGCCCACGACGACGGCCTTGCCGCGTGCGGGGGGCGGGGTGTGGCGGGCGTCGATAAGCGACGAGGAGTGCACGACCTTGTCGCGGTGGGGGGCCAGTTCCAGGCCGGGTGCCACCTCGGCGTCCGCGTACCCGGTGAGCGGGCGGCCGCCGGTCGCGAGTACGGCGCGCCGGGCGGTGATCCCGCGGCCGGAGCCGGTGGTGACGACGACGCCTTCGGGGGTGAGCCGGACGGCCTCGGCGCGGTCCCGCAGGACCTCGCAGCGCGGGTGCGCCTCCAGCAGGCCGGCCACGACGGCGCCGAGACGGGTCAGGAAGGGGGCGACCACCGACAGCGGCGGGTGGCCGTCGGCGTGGGCCCTCAGCAGCCGGGTCTCGGGCAGGTCGTGGAGTGCGGCGAAGGGGCCGGTGTCGCCGAGGCCGTCGAGGCACTCCAGAAAGGGGCCGCCGAGGGAGTTGGCGCCGATGCGGTAGTGGGCGAGGCCGCCGGGTCCGACGGGTCCTGGTTCGACGAGGGCGATGCCCCGGCCGAGCAGCTCGTCGAGGCGGCCGGAGCGGGCGGCGGTGATGACCGGGCCGAGTGCTGCGGGTCCTCCACCGCAGAACACAAAGCCGAAGGAGTGGTCGGCAGACGGCAAGAGAGTTTCCCCCAAGAGCATGGTTCTCCGTCCCGGCATAACCGCCTGCTTGGTGTGCAGAAGTTGCGCTGGGAATGGCTGAACTGATCGCCGAATAAACCAAACACGGGGTGAACGATAAGTCAACACAGCTTGATCGCGGAGGCCGTGAATGGTCATGTCCGTTCACCCTGCCGCGGGTTGACGGACTGTGCTTCAATGTGCCGACTCGACGAAAGGGAGCGCGCGATGGCCAAGGTCAGCATCTGTATCCCGGTGTACAACCGGCCTGCGGAGGTGGAGCGCGCCGTACGCAGCGCCCTCGAACAGACTTATAGCGATATTGAAGTCGTCGTCGTTGACAATGCGAGTACGGACGAAACCTGGGACGTCATCACGAAAATCGCGGAATCCGATGCGCGGGTCCGGGCGTACCGCAATGATTCGTTGCTGCCCCGGGTCCTGAACTGGCGTCGCTCGCTCGAATTGAGCGAGGGTGAATACGTCAAGCTCCTCTTCTCTGACGACTGGATATCCCCGGACGCGGTGGAGCGCTCGGTGGAGGTGCTCGACCGGTCCCCGCGCGCCGGATTCGTGTTCACGGCGATGACGTGGCACTACGAGCGGCCGCAGACCTGCTACCGGCACCGCGAGGGGCGGATGTCCTCGCTGGAGTTCCTGGTGCGGTCGGCCACGGTCGAGGACCAGGTGCCCGTCAGCGCCTCCTGCACCCTGATGCGCAGGACCGATCTGCTCGACGTCTTCCAGGACGAGCTGCCCAGCAACCTGCCGTTCGAGTTCAGCCACGGGCTCGGGCTGGACGGCACCCTGCTGTGGCGGGTGTCCGACCGGTACCCGTACGTCCACCACATCGCCGACGGCCTCGCGCACTCGGCGGACCCGCACTCGGGTGAGCCGAACACCCGGATGCAGATCGGCGCGGAGCGCCACGAGATGATGTGGTGGGCCTACCGCAACGCCTTCGCCCAGTCGCTGCTGACCTCACGGCGCCCCGCGCACCACCTGCGCGCCCTGCGGACGGCGCTCCTGGTGTCGTGCGTGCCGCTGCGGCCGACGGCGGTGGCGCTGCGCAACTTCCGGCTGTTCCGGCTGATGTTCCCGGGCCGCTGGTGGGACCTGGCTCCGCTGGCCGCGCCGGTACGCGCCCTGGTGGCACGACGGCTGCGGGAGCCGCTGGACCCCACGATCCCGCTGTGACCGGCGGCTCCGGCTCCGGCTCCGGCTCCGGCTCCGGCTCCGGCTCCGGCTCCGGCTCCGGTCAGGCGTAGTCGAGCCGGATGGCCGTGTCGATGGCTCCGAGGACGGTCCGGAGCCGGTCGTGGTCGGCAGCGGTGCCGTGCACGGTGCCGAGGTGGCCCTCCGTACCGGCGCGCCAGTGCAGGGCACGGCCCGCCGCGGCGTCGGCCTTGACCTGCCAGACCTCCTTCATGCCGGCCACCTCGTCGAGCCCCCGGACCCCGGCCAGGGTGGCACCGGCATCGGCGGGCGGAGTCACGAAGTAGACGAACTCCACGCCGCCGAAGGTCAGTTCCGGGATCTCCGGCGGAAGACCGAGGGCGGCGCGCAGCGCGGCGCGCAGCAGGTCGAAGCCCGTCGAGCGCCGCAGCAGGGCACCCACGTAGCCGCCCATCCGGCCGTTGACCTCGATCAGCCGGGGGCCGTCCGGAGTCAGCTTGATCTCCACGTGGGTCACGCCGTCGGTGATCCCGAGGGCGCGCAGGGCGGCGTCCGTCAGCTCGAGCACCTGGCCTGCCAGCGGCTCGGGCAGGGCGGCGGGCTGGAACATGCCCGTTTCCCGGAAGGGCTCGGCGAGCGGGAGCTTGCCCGTCACGCAGACGTGGCGGACGGTGCCGGCCGAGCTGACCGACTCCACCGACACGTAGTCACCGAATCCGGGCCCGGCGGCGTCCGGGTCCCCGGCCAGCAGCTCCTCCACGACGAAATCCGCGTCTCCGCCGGCCAGGAAGTCGGCGGCGACGGCCAGGGCCTGTTCGGCACCGTCGACCCGGCAGGTGTCCACGCTGCCCGCCCCGCTGCGCGGCTTGAGGACCGCCGGCAGGCCGACCTCGTCAAGGGCCGCCGCCACCTCCGCCACCGTCCGTACGGCCACGCAACGGGTCGACTGGACGCCGGCCTCGCGCAGCCTCGCCCGCTGCCGCTCCTTGTCCACCAGGGCGGCCACCACCTCGGGGGTGTGGAAGGGCAGTCCGCAGGCCCGGGCCAGCTCCGCCGTGGCCGCGAGGCGGTATTCGCTGAAGGTGGTGATGCCGTCGGGGCGCAGCTCCCGGAGAGCGGCGCGGCGCCGGTCGGGCGTGAGCCCGGTGACGTCGAGCACCCGGGCGACCTCGCCGAGCCGGCGCACGACACCGGCCGAGCCGGGCAGGTCCTCGTCACAGACGAACACGACGGAACACAGCTTCCGGGCGGAGGCGAGGACCTCCATGTATCCGGCCGACCCGCGGTCGAACACCACGGCGAGGAGGGGTAGTTTGCGCATGCCTCCACGCTAGGCGGGCCGCCCGGCAGCAGGCTCGAGCTCCCGTCGAGCCCACGTCGACACCCGCCGCCGCTTCACCGGCCCCGCTCCGGCCGGGCGCTGAGGCGGCTCACGCCGGGCGCGGGTCCCCGGCCCGCAGGGCTTCCTCCAGGCGGCGGATGTCCTCCGCGTCCTTCGCCCGGCGGGGCCGGCCCGGGATCCAGACCGGCGTCATCCGCTTGATCTCCACCTGGACGCGCGGGCTGACGATGGCGCACCGCAGCGCGCCGATGCGGCCGGCGGGAGCGTCCAGCATGCCGTCCGGCCACGGTCGCCCGGCCCACGGCCCGCCCGCGACGACGGGCCGCCCCGAGGGATCGCGGGCCAGCAGGGCGAAGCTGCTCTCCTCGCCCTGTTTCACGAAGTCGAGCTGCTGGCCGGCGGGCGGACCGGGCACCGGCCGGTACCCGCGGCGCAGCAGTGCGCCGGTGAGGGCGGGGGCGTCCTCGCTCCAGGCGAACCAGTCGATGTCCTCGTGGTCCCTCGTGGGTTCGCCCAGGAAGAAGTCCATGGCCCAGCCCCCTCGGAGCCGAACCTCCAGCCCCAGGGCCCCGGCGATCCCGACCGTCTCGGCGATCAGGCGCAGTTGTCGGTCGGTGCGTTCCACGTTCGTGATCGGAGAGGCCATGACCGGCAGGCTAAGCGGCGTTCCCCCGGCTGGCAGCCCGATATCGCCGAGGCGGGCAGCGGGTCAGGTGTCCTCGGGGACGTTGACGTCGAGGACACAGATGTCGTCGCGGTTTCCCGGCCGCAGCGCCGCCAGCGAGCGGGCCAGGGTGTCGCCCCGGCCCTCACGGAGGAGGCGCAGGGCGGTCTCGGCCAGGCGGGCGAGGCCCTGTTCGATGTCCTCGCCCGGGTTCTCCACCAGACCGTCCGTGTAGAGCAGCAGGTGGTCTCCCGGCAGCAGGTCGATCGTGTCCTGGCCGTACGTGGCGTCGAACGCGGCCCCCAGCAGGCTGCCGTCGGGCTGCGGCAGGTAGCGGGCCTCGCCGCCCCGGATCAGCAGCGGCGGCAAGTGGCCGGCGCGCACCCAGGTCAGCCGGTGGTCCCAGGGCTGGTAGCGGCCCATCACCATCGTGGCCGTGGCGCTGTACGGATCTCCCGCGGTGTGCATGAGCAGGGTGTTCAGCAGGCGCAGGACGTCCGGGAGGGGGGAGCCGGTGATGGTCATGCCCTTGGTGGTGAACCGCAGCTGGGCCATGGTGCCGACCGCGCTCAGGCCGTGTCCGGCGACGTCACCGACGACGAACAGGGCGCTCTTGTCGGGGAGTTCGATCGCCGAGTACCAGTCGCCTCCGACGTTGACTCCGCTGTCGGCGGGCACGTAGGCGACGTCCACGCGCAGCCCGGCCAGCTCCAGCGACTGCTGGGGGATCGGCAGGAGGGTGTCCTGGAGGCGGGCGGCGAGGGCGCGTTCGGCCTTCAGCATGCCGCGCTGGACCAGGTTGGCGCGTTCGCTCTCCAGCAGGGCCTGTTCCGTGTCCCGCTGCGCGGTCATGTCCTGGAAGAAGCCGTGCACCTCGATGGGGCTGCCGTCCGCGTCCGTCTGGGCCTCCGCCACGATCCTCAGGTGGCGTACCCCGTGGCGGGTGGTGATCCGGAACGGCTGGTCGATCGCCCTGCCGTCACCCAGCAGCCGCCGCACCGCCGAGGACAGCCCTGGCAGGTCCTCGGGGAGCAGGTGCCGGGGCAGTTCCTCCAGCTTCATCGGGCCCAGCGCCGGATCCCGGCCGAAGATCGCGTAGACCTGGTCGGACCAGGTGATGGTGTCCGTCACCAGGTTCCAGCCGGCCCAGCCGAGGTTCCCCAGCCGCTGCATGTCGGCCAGCCTGCGGGTCTCCCGCTCGCTCGCGTCGTGGCGGATCCACGAGACCACCAGCCGGTCCCCCAGCCGGGCGGCTCGCACGGAGTACACCGACTGCTGCGGCACCCCGGCGGTGACCTCCTCGTAGACGAAGGGCTCGCCCTCGTACACCGTGCCCGTGGCCAGCGTCTCCAGGTACCCCTCCCACAGGGGGGTGCCCGCCACCGTCGGGTAGGTCTCCAGGACCCGCCGCCCGACCAGTTCCTTGCCGCGCCGGCCCGCCACGTCGACCGACTCCGACGACGCCGCCTCGATCCGGTAGTCCTCGATCTCCCCCGAGGCGGAGCGCAGCGGAGTGAGCAGGACCGCGGGTCCGGCCAGGGCGTCGAAGACGGTCTGGACGGCGTCCACGTCCGCGACCACCGGGTCGGGGCCGCGGAGCCGGTGGTCTTCGCGCAGGAGCCCGCCGCAGAGCCGGACGGCCCGCCTGAGCAGGGTGCGGCTGCGGGCGTCGAAGGGGCCGTGCCGGGTGCGGAAGAAGCCGACGACCGCCGTCACGGGCCCGTTGCCGGGGACCGGGAGCCAGGCCCGCGAGGGCCACCGCTCGGGGGGGTCGCCGATCAGCAGGTACCGGCCGCCGTCCCGGTCCGGGTCCTCCAGCCAGACCGCCTCGCCGGTGCCCGCTGCTTCCAGCGCGGCGACCCCGCTGAGCGGCGGGATGTGGCTCCACCGTTCGGCGGTCGCGTCCCCGGCACCGGCGTGGCCCGCCAGCTCCAGGCTGCCGGCCGGGGACACGTTGTAGATCATCACCGCGTCCACGTCCTCCGGTTCACCGAGAGCCGAGCGCAGCAGCTCCGCGACCCCGTCCGGGGTGCGGACGCCGGCCAGTTCCCGGGCCAGCCGGGCGAGGATCCGCCGGTTCCCGGCGGGGCGTCCCGCACCGATGACGAACCGGCCCGTGCGGAAGACCGAGCCGGAGTCCGGCTCCGGCGCTTCGGGGGCCGGCGCCTGCGCCCGGGCGGGGCCGGCCGCGCCCGGCGGGTTTTCGGCGGGGCTCCTGCCCGTGCGGCCCAGGGTGATCCAGCATTCCTCCAGGAGGCTGCGCCCGTGCTGGGCGGCCCGGTCGAGCAGCAGCTGATGGGCGGCGTCGGCCGGGACGTCGGCCTGGGCCATCACCACGCCCTTGGCCCGCTCGAGGACGGCCGTCACCGACGCCACGCCCTCCAGGTCGACCACCTCGGCACGCAGCTTGGCCACCACCTTGGCCAGCGCGAGCACCTCCGGGGCCGCGGCGTCACCGGCGGCGCGAAGCACGGACTCGCCCTCCATACGACGAGGATGCCACGCACGGCTCCGGTGGGCGTGCGGAACGGCCGGGCCGGCCCGTGCCGGGTTTGTCCGGGGGCAGGACGGGCAGCCGCGCTATACGGGTTACAAGGCCCCGAGACGGAGGCCCAGGATGTCCACAAGCACACTCATAGCGGTCATCGTCGTCGCGGTGGTCGTGGTGATCGCACTCGCCGCGATCATGTGGCTGCTGGCGCGGCGGCGCCATCTGCGCGACCGCTTCGGACCGGAGTACGAGCGCACGGTCGAGGAGAAGGGCGGCTCGCTGGCCGCCGACCGCGAACTGCGCGCCCGTGAGGCGCGGCATGACAAGCTCGACATCAAGGAACTCCCCCCGGACCGCAGGCGCCACTACGCCGAGCAGTGGACGGGCGTCCAGGAACACTTCGTGGACCGGCCGGCGGGTGCCGTCGAGGAGGCCGATGACCTCGTCTCCCGGCTGATGCGGGAGCGCGGCTACCCCACGGAGGGGTACCAGGGAGCGGTGCGCGACCTGTCGGTCGAACACGGCCGGACGTTGGAGCACTACCGGGCGGCGCACGACGTCCGGGCCCGGAGCGTGGACGGCCGTGCGACGACGGAGGAGCTGCGGGGGGCGATGGTGCACTATCGCGCCCTGTTCGAGGAACTGCTCACGGATCAGAGGAGCCGGTGAGATGCGGAACCATGACGAGAACGAGTCGGCCGGGCGCACCCCCCTGAGCACGGAGGACCTCGCGGGCCAGGACACCGAGGGGCGCGACGTGCCGGTCTACCCCGGCGAGGCGGCCGGGGACCTCTCCGGCGGCGCGGACGAAGGCGTCCCGGGCCGCGACGACGCGGACGAAACCGTCTCCGGCCGGTACGACGAAGGCCTGGCCGGCCGGGACGACGACGTCACGGCCGTCCCGGGCGCCGGAGGCGTGACCGGGGGCGCGGGCGACCAGAGCACGGCGCGGGAGGCCGTGGAACCCGACGCGGGGGACGACCAGCCGCTGCTGTCGGCCGACGAGACCGAGCGGTACCGCACCGCGTGGGGCGAGATCCAGGGCCGCTTCGTCGACGACCCCAAGGACGCGGTCACCTCGGCGGACGGTCTGGTGGCCGAGTTGATGCAGAACCTCGCCGGGACGTTCGCGGCGCACAAGCAGGACCTGGAGGGCCAGTGGCAGCGAGGTGACGAGGTGGCTACGGAGGACCTGCGGATGGCGCTCCAGCAGTACCGGTCGTTCTTCAACCGGCTGCTGAAGACCTGAGGAGGCCCCGGCGGACCCCGTAGGGGGGCGGAGGCGCGACAGCACTGGCTGTCGCGCCTCCGCCCCCCTACGGTGGTGCTGTGCGGCGGGCGGTCACTGCGAGGCGCAGCCGATGCACTCGACGTCGATCTGATCGGCGAGCTCGGTCAGTACGTCGGCCAGTTCGGACACCGTCTCCTCATCGGCCGGCAGCTCGCCCGTCTCCGTGGCGTGCAGCCAGTCCGCGGCGAGCTGGCGCAGCAGGGCGGTGACGTGGTCGGCGGGGATCAGCAGACCACCGTCTTCGGCGGGGAACAGCGGTATCGAGACCTGGATCATGGGACTTCCTCCCGGACGGCTCCTTAACGGCGGCTACCCGCGCTCCGGGAGGGCAACCGTCGCCCGGAGCTCAGGTGCCGTCCGGGCCGTCGGCCGCATCCAGGGCGGCGAGGACCCGGTCGGGGGTGAGGGGCAGTTCGCGGATCCGGCGGCCGGTCGCCCGGGCGAAGGCGTTGCCGATGGCCGCGGCCGCGCCGACCGTGCCGATCTCGCCGATCCCCTTGCTCCCCATCGGGTTGAGGTGCTTGTCGTGCTCCTCGACCCAGTACGCCTCGATGTCGGGCACGTCCGCGTGCACCGGGACGTGGTACGAGGCCAGGTCCCTGGCGGTGAAGTCGCCGTACGCGGGGTCCAGCGGGGCGTGCTCGGTGAGTGCCATCCCCAGGCCCATCACCATGCCCCCGACGAACTGGGAGCGGGCCGTCAGCGGGTTGAGGACGCGGCCGGCCGCGAAGACGCCCAGCATGCGCAGCACCCGCACCTCGCCGGACACGGTGTCGACAGAGACCTCGGCGAACTGGGCGCCGAAGGCGTGCCGGGCGTACGGCGAGCGCTGTTTGGCGGCTGCAGTGGTGTCCGCGGAGGCGCACAGGCCGCCCTCGGGCACCTTCCCGTCGCGCCGGGCGAGTTTCAGCGCGAGCGCCCGGCACGCCTCGTGCACCGCCCAACCCCAGGACGCGGTGCCGGACGAGCCGCCCGCCAGGGATGCCGGGGGGAGTCCGGTGTGCCCGACCTCGCAGCGCACCCGGTCGGCGGACACGCCGAGCGCGTCGGCGGCCACCAGGGCCAGGACGGTCCGCGCCCCGGTGCCGATGTCGGTAGCGGCCACCTCCACCCGGTAGGTGCCGTCCGGCAGGGCGTGCGCCAGCGCCTGGGAGGGGGCGGCCAGGGCCGGGTACGTGGACGCGGCCACGCCCGCACCGGTCAGCAGGGCGCCCCGGGTCCGCGGCCCGCGGGTCCCCGGCCAGCCGAAGCGCCGCGCGCCCTCGCGCAGGCACGCGACCAGGTTGCGGCTGCTGTACGGGCGGCCGCCGTCCGGCTCGGCGGAGGGCTCGTTGCGCACGCGCAGCTCGACGGGGTCCACGCCCACCGCGTCGGCCAGTTCGTCCATCGCCGACTCCAGCGCGTACATGCCGGGGGTCTCTCCCGGGGCCCGCATCCACGACGGGGTGGGCACGTCGAGCGGGACGACGCGGTGCGCGGTGAGCAGGTCCGGGGCCGCGTACATGACCCGGGCGGGGACGGCAGCCTGCTCGACGAACTCGCGGATGCGCGAGGTGTGGGTGGTGACCTCG
This sequence comes from Streptomyces sp. NPDC012794, assembly GCF_042901085.1. NCBI lineage: Bacteria > Bacillati > Actinomycetota > Actinomycetes > Kitasatosporales > Streptomycetaceae > Streptomyces > Streptomyces sp. NPDC012794. The sequence goes on along the minus strand of NZ_JBIBCI010000006.1, from coordinate 190,166 downwards.
TGCGCCAGGGCCGTGAGGGTGCCGTCGGGCCGGGCGCCGAGGCGTACCCGGTGCAGGGTGGGGGCGCGGTGCCCCACCACCTCGTGCAGGCCGCCGCGGGGCAGCGCGAGCTTGACGGGCGTCCCGGTGTGCCGGGCCGCCATCACGGCGAGCACCACGTGGGGGCGGGTCGTGCCCTTGCATCCGAAGCCGCCGCCGACGTGCTCCGAGTACACGGTGATCCGGTCCTCGGGCAGCCCGAAGAGGGAGGACAGGTCGGCGCGCACGGTGCAGGCGCCCTGGCTGGAGTCGTACACCGTCAGCCGGCCCTCGTCCGCCTCCCAGACGGCGGTGGCCGCGTGCGGCTCCATCGGGTGGTTGTGCAGCGGGGGCACCGCGTACCGGCAGTCGACGCGCACCGGGGCGGCGGCGTACGCGGCGGCGGCGTCGCCCCGCTCCCGGCGCCCGGGATAGCCGCCGTTGGCCTTCTCGGGCGCGTAGGCGTCGGGGTGGTCCTCGTACAGCCGGACGTCGGGGGCGGGGCCCTCGGTGTCGTACGTGACGGACACGGCCGCGGCGGCCTCCCGGGCCCGTTCCAGGGTGTCGGCGACGGCCAAGGCCACGTACCAGCCGTGGTGCGGCACCCGGTCGTCCTGGAGCAGCCGCAGCTCCGGGTCCTCGGCCGGTCCCAGCCGGGGCGCGTCGGAGGCGCTGAGCACGGCCGCCACTCCGGGCAGCGCCGCGGCCGCGGCCGTGTCCACGCGGACCACCCGGCCGACGGCGACGGTGGCGGCCACCGGCCAGGCGTACAGGCAGCCGGGCGGGGTGTGGTCGGCGGCGTAGCGGGCCGCGCCGGTGACCTTCTGCGCGCCCTCCCTCCGGGTCGCGGGCGAACCGAGCGCGGGGAAGCCTTCCATGGTCTGTCTCCCTCTTTCCTTTTCCGCCCTGGCGGGCGGGGCGGAAGCCCGCCCGGGTCAGTGCTGCCCGGGTGCGGCGAGCCGGCCCAGTACCTCGCGGGCGAGGTTGCGGGCGAGGAGCACCTTGAAGGCGTTGTCGCGCAGCGGACGGGCCGCCTCCAGCTCGGCGTCGACGGCCGCGCGGACGGCGTCCGGCGTCGGGCGCTCGCCCAGCAGCCGCTGCTGCGCGACCCGGGCCCGCCAGGGCCGGTGCGCGAGTCCGCCGAAGGCGAGCGCGATCCGTGCCACCCGGCCGTCCCGCACCTCCAGGACCGCCGCCACCGAGGCGAGGGCGAAGGCGTACGAGGCCCGGTCCCTGGCCTTGCGGTAGGCGGACGGCACGCCGAAGGCCCCGGGCGGCAGCAGAACCGCGGTGACGAGTTCTCCGTGCCGCAGCGTGGTGTCCCGTTCGGGCTGCTCCCCCGGCAGCCTCAGGAAGCCGTCGAGCGGCACCGTGCGGACGCCGTCGGCTCCGGTGACCTCCACCTCGGCGTCCAGCGCGCTCAGCGCCACCGCCAGGTCGGAGGGGTGCGTGGCCACGCACAGCGGGGAGTGGCCGAGCACGGCGTGTTCGCGGTTGACGCCGTCGAGGGCCGCGCAGCCGCTGCCGGGGGCCCGCTTGTTGCAGGGCTTGGACACGTCCTGGAAGTAGCCGCAGCGGGTGCGCTGGAGCAGGTTGCCCCCGGTTGTTGCGGCGTTGCGCAGCTGTGCCGAGGCCCCGGACAGCAGGGCCTGGGAGAGGACGGGGCAGCGGGCCCCGGCCAGCGGGTGGGCGGCGAGGTCGGCGCCGCGGACCCCGGCGCCGACGCGTACCGCGCCGCCGGCGGTGGTCTCGATGCCGCCGGGCAGGAGGCGGGCGACGTCGACGACGGTGTCGGGCCGTTCGACGCCGAGCTTCATCAGGTCGACGAGGTTGGTGCCGCCCGCGAGGTAGGCGGATCCGGGCCGGGCCCCGTGGGCCTCGGCGGCCTCGGCGAGGCTCGCGGGACGGACGTAACGGAAGGGCTTCACGCGATCACGTCCCGCACGGCGTCGACGATCCGGGGGTACGCGCCGCACCGGCACAGATTGCCGCTGAGCCGCTCGGCGATGGCCTCGCGGGTCAGTTCGGCCTCTTCCGCGGCCGCCTCGGCGAGCATGCCGACGGCCGAGCAGAGCTGGCCGGGCGTGCAGTAGCCGCACTGGAAGGCGTCCCGGGCCACGAAGGCCTCCTGGAGGGGGTGCGGCCGTCCGTCGTCGTCCGCGAGGCCCTCGACGGTGGTGATCCGCGTGTCTTCCTGGGCGACGGCGAGGAGCAGGCAGCTGTTGAGGCGCCGCCCGTCGACGAGGACGGTGCACGCCCCGCACTGACCGTGGTCGCAGCCCTTCTTCGCCCCGGTGAGGTCCAGCCGCTCGCGCAGCGCGTCGAGCAGGGTGGTGCGGTGGTCCAGGTCGAGGACGTGCCGTTCGCCGTTGACATGGAGCGTGACCTGCGCGTGCGTGGCCCCGTGGCCGTCCATGACGAAACGCCTTCCTCTCCGCACGGTCCCCCCGCCCGGTGAGGTCTAACCGGGCGGGGGCCCCGCGCCCCGCCGCGCCGCCCGGTTCCACCCGATCGGATTCGGACGGCCGAAGCTGGGCAGGCGCCGTGCGGGACCCTCGAAAGGAGTTCACCATGGCGGAGAAGGCCAAGGGCAAGATGGAGCAGGCCAAGGGCAAGGCGAAGGAAGCCGTCGGCAAGATGTCCGGTAACGAGCGGATGAAGACCGAGGGCAAGGTCGACCAGGCCAAGGGCAAGGCCGAGGAGACCATCGGCAAGGCCGATCAGCGCGCACGCGGAGTCGGCGACTCCCTGCGCGGCCGTCGCCGCGACACCTGACCCGCATCCGTACGGCGTGCCCCCTGCCGGTCCGGCAGGGGGCACGCAGATCTCAGGAGGTGGCGGCCATGCACCCGGATGCGGCGGTCCCCGCCCTCGGCGGTGCGCCGTGATCGCCCGGGCGTCGAACGTGGGTCAGCGCCAGGAGACCTGCGACGAGCGCGCCGACCGGCTCTGGCTGGAGCTGATGCACGAGGTGCGGGTGGTGCTGACCGCCGTGCAGCTGCTGCTGGCCTTCCTCCTCGCGGTGGCGTTCACGCCCGCCTTCGGGCACCTGGGCGGGACGGACCGGCAGCTGTACCTGGTCTGCGTGCTGTGCGGGGTCGGCGCCATGGCGGCGCTGACCGGGCCGGTGGCCCTGCACCGCCTGGTGACGGGGCTGCGGCTCAAGCCGGAGACCGTCGTCTGGGCGTCACGGCTCGTCGCGGCGGGCATGGCCCTGCTGCTGGCGATGACCTCCCTGGGCATCCTGGTGCTGCTGCGCCAGGTCACCGCTCCGGGCACCGCGCTGCTCCTCGACGCCGCCCTGGCACTGTGGTGCGGCGCCTGCTGGCTGTTCCCGGCCGCCCTGCTGCGCCGCCGCCGGACCCGCCCGGGCACCGCCGCGGCGGCCGGGGCCGGCCGCACCCCGGTGCGCTCCGGGGCGGGACGAGCGGGACGAGCGGGACTCTGACGACGTGCCGCCTCAGGCCTCCAGGAAGTGGAAGCCGGGCCGGGGGTGCATCAGGAAGTCGTGGTGCGAGATGTTCCAGGCGTAGGCGCCCGCGAGGCCGAAGGCCACCCGGTCTCCGGCCCGCAGGCCCGGCGCCTCCACACCGCGGGCGAGCAGGTCCTTCGGGGTGCACAGCTGGCCGGTGAGCGTGACCCGCTCGGCGCCGGCGGCCGGCCGGGGCCAGGGGTGGGGCCACTCGGCCACGGGGAAGACGGTGCAGGGCTGGTCGTGGCCCTTGGTGGCGGGGGTGCGCAGGTGGTGGGTGCCGCCGCGGACCACGGCGAACTCCTCGCCGTGGCTGTGCTTCACGTCCAGGACGTCGGTGGCGTACCAGCCGCAGTACGCGGTCAGGGCGCGGCCGGGCTCGATGCGCAGGGTCAGGCCGGGGTGGGCGTCCACGAGTTCTCCGAGGCCGGCGCCGTAGGCCGCCCAGTCGAAGCGGGATTCCGGGTCCGCGTAGTCGACGCTCATGCCGCCGCCGACGTTGACCTCGGCGAACTCGACGCCGTGGCGGGCGGCGAGGCCGGTGGCCCAGGTGAGGACGGATTCGGCGACGGCGAGCTGCTCGGGGGCGTCGAGGCCGCTGGCCAGGTGGGCGTGGACGCCCAGCAGGCGCAGCTGCGGGTAGGTGCCGTCGGTGAGCAGGCGCACCGCGGTGTCGGCCTCGGCGGGGTCCAGGCCGAAGGGGGTGGGGCGGCCGCCCATGGCCAGGGAGCTGCCTTCGAGGGAGGCGGCGGCCAGGGGCAGGTTGAAGCGCAGCAGCACTCCCGGCGCGGTCCCGCCGGGTGCGGTGCTCGCGACGAGGTCGGCCAGCACGCGCAGTTCGTACAGGCTCTCCACGTGGAAGCGTTCGACACCCAGTTCGAGGGCGGTCACGATCTCGGCGGGGGTCTTCCCGGGACCGCCGAAGGCCAGCGGGCGCCCGGGGACGGCCTTGCTGACGTGGGCGAGTTCGCCGCCGGAGGAGACCTCGTACCCGTCGACGTACGGTTCGAGGGCGGCGAGGATCTCCGCCTCCGGGTTGGCCTTGGCCGCGTAGTACAGCTCGACGCGCTGGGGCAGTGCGGCCCGGACGGCGGCGGCGTGCGCGCGCAGTGCCGTCAGGTCGTAGAGGTAGGCGGGCAGTTCCGTCGCCGGGAGGTCGAGGGCGCGTTCGCGCACGGCGGGGGTGGGGGCGGTCAACGGATGCTCCGGGTGGCGTCGGCGTGGTCGTCTTCGGTGTGGTTCCGCAGGACCTGGGAGAGCACGTCCTCGGTGAGCGGGGAGGCCAGGCGGACGTAGCCGGCCTCACGGTCGGCCTTGCGCTCCCAGCGGGTGAGCAGGTTCGCCTTGGCGGGCAGCGGTACGCCGGCGAGGAGGGCGGCCAGGCGCGGCGGGCAGCCGTACCGGTCGGCGTGCTCCTGGACGGTGGTGCGGACCTGCGCCCACAGGGCGGCTTCGGTCTGCGGGTGCAGGTCGGCGAGGGCCGCGAGCATCTCGGCGACGTGGTTGACCAGGAGGCAGTACACGACCCGGTCCCAGCCGCGCTGGGCGTCGTACGTCATGGGGCCGGCGACCTCGGCCGGCAGGGCGGCGAGGAGGTCGGCGTGGTGCTCGGGGACGAGCTTGGTGCCCTCCAGGTCGCGGAAGAGCACCTGGGCGGGCATGCCCTCGTCGTCGACGCAGACCACCACGTTCTGCAGGTGCGGCTCCAGCACCAGTCCGTGGTCGAAGTACGCCGACAGGACGGGCGGGACGAGCAGCTTGACGTACGCGGCCCACCAGTCGAGGGCCGCCTGCGGGTCGGTGGTGTCGACGAGGCGGGAGATGTGCCCGGGGCCGGTGGGGTATTCGTCGGCGACGGCCGCGGCCAGCAGCGGGGTGGTGCCGGGCATGAGCCGGCTGAGCAGGCCCTCGCGGACGATCACGCCGAAGCCTTCGAGGAGGGCGCGGTCGGGAGTGCCGTCGGGGCCCGGCAGGGCGAGGCTGCGGTAGGCGGGCTCGCGGAGCATGGCGGTGCCGGGGAAGCGGGTCTCCAGCTCCGCGAGGACCGGGGCCAGCAGGCGGGTCAGGGCGACGGCACCGGAGAGTTCGTAACTGGCGTTCTTGCGCAGGCAGTTGGTGATGCGGACGTTGAGGCTGAACTTGAGGAAGGTGTCCCCGTCGTACAGCGTGCGGACCGAGGCGGTGGCGGCGAAGGGCTCGCCGCCGTCGCCGAGGTCCAGGATGTCGCCGCGGTCGAGGGCGTCGCGCAGCCCGGGGTGGCCGCTGAGCATCTCGTACTGCCACGGGTGTGCGGGCAGCAGCCGGTAGCCCTCGGGGACCTCGGCGCGGAGCCGGTCGAGCGGTCGCGTCGCGCCGTCCTCGGCGGTCTCCTCGATGAGGAGGTGCTCGCGGACGGCGAGGTGGCGCAGCCGGAAGGAGGCGCCGGTCTCGGGCGCGTACGAGAGCCAGGAGGCGGTGTCGCCGCTGCGGGCCTTCGGGGTGGGGTGGAAGCGGTGGCCGAGCACGAGGGACTGCTCGGACTCCAGGTAGGCGGCGAGTCCGTCGCCCTCGCCGACCGTGGTGGCGCGGGCTGGGCGGCCGGCGCGTACGGCGAGCGCGGCCGACACGGCCTCGTGGCTGGAGGCGATCTGCTCCAGGAACTCCTCGTTGCGCACGTCGGTCCGCAGTGCCAGTTCGTCGTGGACGTACTCGGCGAGGCGGCGCCAGCCGACCTGGACCCAGCCGTCCTCCTGCCGCTCGCGCACCGGTCCGGTGAACCGGTGGGCGCCGATCAGCGAGGTGCGGCGCAGGGCGGCGCGCAGCAGCACCCCGCGGCGGGGCAGCCACAGCATGAGGTGGCCGTCGGCGACGGCGGTCTGGTGTTCCGGTCCGGACAGCTCGCGCAGCAGGCAGTTCAGGAGGGTGTGGGTGACCGCCTCGTCGGCGGTGGGCAGCCCGGCCGGGGAGACGGAGGCACGCGCGGCGACGGGGTGGGCACCGATTGCATCGGTCAGGGACATCAACGGCTCCAGCGGGTGCGGAGAGAGCGGAGGGAACGGACGTTCAGGGCCGGGAGGGCGGTCGCGCCGACGGTGACCAGGGCCACGGCGGTGCCGGTCAGCACGGGCGCCGAAGGCCCGTACAGGCCGTTTCCGACGGCGGCGGCGAGGCCCGCGACGACGGCTCCGGCCTTCGAGAAGAACTCGATCGAGCCGAACAGCCCGCCGGCGGCCCGGCCCTTGGCGCAGTCCGAAGCCATGACGGAGAGGCAGACGAGGCCGAGGGTGAGGCCCGCGCCCAGCAGCAGGCGGACGGCGACGAGCCCGGCGAGCGAGTGGGCGAGCCCGTGCCCGGCCAGCCCGAGGGCTATAAAGGCGAAGCCGAGCGCCACACCGAGGCGGGGACGCTGGTGGAAGCCGGAGTGCACCCACATCGCGGCGGCGAGGTAGCACAGGTGGGGCAGGGCGAAGAGGACGCCGGAGACCAGCGGTGAGGTGCCGGGTATTCGCTCTTCGACGAGGGAGATCAGGTACGGGAAGGAGATGACCGTGGAGAAGACGAAGGCGAACTCCAGGGCGTAGAGCCCGCGCAGGGAGGTGACGCGCTCGCGGCCCGTCTCTCCGGCCGCGGTCACGCCCGCCGCTTCCGCGGGCGCGGATGTACGGGGCTTCGCGCTCACGCCGCGGGATTCCGGCAGTGCGGCGATCAGCACCGCGGCCGTGAGCGGGAGGACGGCGAGCAGCGCGTACTGGCGGTGCGGTGACATCCAGGGCGAGAGGCTGCCGACCACGATCGGGGCGAAGACCAGCGCGGCGCGCGCGGCACCCTGCATCAGGGTCAGCGCCTTGGACAGCTGCGGGCCCTCCAGCGAGGCGCCGAGGTAGCCGTTGGAGGCGGCGAAGGTGCCGCCGAGTATGCCCTGGAGCACCAGGGCGACGGTGAAGGTGGCGATCGAGTCGGCCCAGCCGGCCAGCAGGAAGGAGGCCGCGAGGCCCAGCTGGGCCCTCAGCAGCAGCCGCTTGCGGCCGAACCGGTCGGCGAGCCGTCCCCACAGGGGGGCGCCGACGGCGGCGAAGATGGTGGGGACGATGTAGAGCACGCCGGCCCAGCTGGCGTCGCGGTCGCCGAGTTCCGGGAGGATCTCGGTGAGGAAGGGCGGCAGGCCCAGCGCGGCGAAGGAGGCCACGAAGTAGCAGCCCGCCACCGCGTGCACCTGCCTGCGGCCGAGGACGGGACGGGGCTGCGGCCCGGCGGCGGGGGCCGCCTGGAGCTGGTCCGTCGGCGCTGCGGCGCTCATCGCGGACCCCCGCTCCGGAGCAGGTAGTTGGGGCCGGTCGTGTAGTGCTTGTTGATGTCGGCGGCGCCCGAGCGCTCCTTGCTGAGCAGGGTGCCGGCGCTGACCATCGCCTTGACCGGCAGGTGGGGGGCGTCCAGGACGTGGGCGCGGAGGACGGCTCCGGGCTCGCCCGGTCCGGTACCGAGGCGTTCGGCGGCCTCGGCGAGCCGGTCCCGTACGAGGTCCAGCAGCACCCGGGCCTCGGCGCGGCCGTGCCGGGCCAGCCCGAAGGCGTACGAACCGGCGCACAGGTGCAGGGTGATGGTGGTGAGCAGGTCGGTGAGCGGGCGGTCGTCGTCGCAGAAGGCGCGGGGGTCGTCGAAGCCGAGGGGGGCGTCGGCGCCGAGCGTGGCGCGTACACGGGCCGGGTGGACGCGCGGGCCGTCGTCGTCCTTGAACAGGAGCCGGACGCGGGTCTCGCCGGCCGGACCGTGGTCGAGGACGAGGGAGACGTTCTGCTGGTGGGACTCCAGCGCTATGCCGTAGCCGAACAGGGTCGTCTGCCAGTCGATGAGCAGCCGCAGGTAGGCGTCGAGCAGGGCGATCGGGTCCCCGCCGTAGAACCGGTCGGCGAGGTGGTCGATCAGCAGCCGGCCGCCGGGGGCTTCGGCGAGGAGCGCGGCGAGCGGGGTGACGACGGCGTCGTCGAGGCCGGCCGGGTAGCGGCGGCAGAGGGCGGCGAGGAGTTCGTGGCCGGCGTGGGCGTAGACGGTCTCGTCGGCGTGCAGGATGACGCCCTGGAAGCGGGGTTCGCGCGCGACGACGGTCTCGATCAGCCGCTGTCCCGCGACCCCGTCGGCCAGGAAGCCGGGCCGGATGATCCGGCGGTTGCGCAGTCCCAGGGTGGCGGTGGCCATCGGGACCTTGATGTGCAGGGTGGGGTCGGCGGTGACGCCGACCGTGCGCATGGACAGCGTGGGGACGACTTGGAGGTACGGGCGCTCGGCGAGGACGGCACGGCCGGCCAGGCCCGCCGCGTCCAGGGCCTCGCGCAGCGGCGCGCCGACGGTGAGCGGGTGGACGGGGAGGGCGAGGTGGCTGTGGTCGAGCTCGGGCAGGCCGAGCGCGGCCGGCGTGGGCCAGACGTCGGGCAGCGCGGCGGGCCCGCCGGCGACCGTGAGGTCGCGCTGCGGCACGGCGATCCAGCGCAGCGCGAAGCGCGGGTGGAACTCGGGCGCGTAGGCGCGCAGTTGGTCCTCGTCCAGGCCGGAGCGGCCCCGTGCGGTGGGGTACACCGGGTGGTCGAGGCGCGCGGCGAGGGCGTCGTGGGCGAGTCCGCCCGTGAGGCCGGTCCAGTGCGCGGGGTCGGTGCCGTGTTCGGCGGTGAGGCCGTCGGCGGCCTCGTCGGCGGTGTCGGCGTGCAGGCGCATGGTGGCGAGGGTCTGGCGGCACTCTTCGGCGAAGGCGTCGAAGCCGCCGCGGTCGACGGGGTCGGCGAGCGCGCCGAGGGCTTCGAGGACCTCGTCGTGGGTGGTGAGCTCGCGGCCGTCCGACTCCCGGGCGAGCAGGGGCAGCCGGGCGGCGTACACGCTCTGGTAGCCGTCCTCGGTGACCGGAAGGAGCAGGGCGTCGCCGTCATCCGCGGGCAGCCGCAGCCAGCGGCCGTCCGCGCGGTCGACGGCGGTGGTGCGGGTGCGCAGGCCTACGACGTCCTCGCGCAGGAGCGCCCCGAGGACGCGGAGCAGCAGCTCCGCCTCGGTGGTGCCGGTGCGGGTGGTGGTGTTCACGGGGTGATCTCCCAGCGCTGGGCCGCGAGGAAGTCGGCGACGACGCGGTCGAGGGTCTCCTGGTCGGTGTTCCGGCCCAGCGCGCGGAGGGCGCCGATGAAGTCGCGGTTGGTGTTGTACAGCTCGTGCCGCTCCCCCACCGCGCGCAGCGGCCGGTAGGTGAGTTCGATGCCGTCCACGACGAGGTCGGCTGCCTCGGGCGCGGCGGTGAGCGTGCCGGCGCTCTGGGCGCAGGGGTTGTCGACCAGGGCGACGCCGTCGGTGCGCATGCCGAGGTCGGCGGGGAGGGGCTCTCCGAGGTGGGTGCGCAGGACGTGCTCGAAGAGCGGGATGTCCAGCAGTTGGGCGAGCATCAGGTCGGCCTGGTCGCCGATGGCCCGGTAGTTGACCTCGATGATGCGGGCCCGGCCGTCCTTCACGACGAACTCGGTGTGGCAGATGCCGAAGCCGACGCCGAGGGCGTCGAGCTGGGCGAGGACCTGCTCGACGACGGCTTCGGGGTGGGCGCTGACGAAGGTGCAGCGCTGCTCGATGAAGTACGGGGGCGGGGAGAGCCGCGTGCGGAAGCCGCCCAGTACGTGGCGCACCCGGCCGTCGCCGAGGGTCTCCAGGCTGCACAGTTCGCCGGCCAGGTACTCCTCGACCACCAGGGCCGCCTCCGGCCGGCGGGTCTGGATCTCCTTGCAGCGCTGGACCAGTTCCCCGGGTCCGTCGGCCAGCACCACGTCCTCGCTGGCGACGCCCTCGCGGGGCTTGACCACGCACGGGTAGGGCACGTCGAGGTCGGTGAACACGGTCGGGTCCTGGCCTGCGGCCAGTTCCGTGGACCAGACGGCGTCGAGCCCGGCGGCGGCCAGGTGGCGGCGCATCTCGGCCTTGTCCTTGACGCGCAGCGTCGCCCGCCAGTCCTTGGCGGGGAGGCCGAAGTAGTCGGCCGCCAGGGCCGCCTGGGTCTGGAGGTGGTCGCTGTTGGTGAAGACCGCGGCGGGCGTGCGGTGGGTGGATATGCGGGTGATGACCGCGCGGAAGTCGCGGACGTCGCACTCCAGGACCTCGGCGTCCGGCGCCGAGCGGCGGTGGCCCTCGGGCTGGTCGGTGAGGATCGTGACCTCGAGGCCGAGCCGGGCCGCGGCGGGGAGGAACCCCTCGGTGACCGAGTCGGTCGGGTTGAGTGCGAGCAGGTACAACCGCATGGGCTGGAGCCCCTTCCGAGTGCTGAGCAGTGGCGGTGCACGTGGTGGCTGTTTTCCGGCACGCCGTGGTACCGACGTCCTGCACTGACGTCGGCGAAGGTCAGCTTAGGTTAGCCAACCCTTAGCTTCAACTTTCCCCTGCGACACGGGACCTGACACGGCACCCACGATCGTAAACCATTGGGTTAAGGTAAGGCTTACCTATCAGCTAGCACCGGAGCTTCGTGCCGCACATGATCGAGAACCGATGACCGCACTCCCGCGCACCGCGCCCGGCAACGTGGCCGCCGCCGTGCTCGCGCGGACCTACGGGCGCCTCGCGGACCTCTGCCCGGCGCTCGACGTCCGGGTGGCCACCGCGGCGGCACGGCCCGAAGGACTCGTCGGCGGCGACGAGCTGGCGGAGGACCAGGCGGCCCTGGAGGCCTTCGTCGCCGCCGAGGCCGCACGCATCCGGTCCGGCCACGGGCACGAACCGCGCCCGGACGTCGCCGCCTCGCGCGCACTGCACGACTACCTCTGGTCCGTCAGCCTGCTGATGAGCGGCGCCTGGTACCTGGAACGGCGCGTACCGCGCGTCCGCCCGCGCGAGGTGCGGATCGACCTGTCGGCCGGCACGTTCGAGATCGTGCCGGGAACGGCGTTCGCCTGTCTGCCCGGCGACCCGGCGGCGCACCTTCCCGGTGCGCGGCCCGTGGCCGGGCAGGAGGCGCTGCGCGCCGAGCTGCGCGCCGCCGTCGCCGATCACGTACGGCCGTTGCTGGCGTCCTTCGGGCCGCTGGTGCGGCGCCGCGACCGGGCCCTGTGGGGGATGGCCGCGGACGACCTCGTCTCCGGGATCTGGTACCTCGGCCGCGTCCTCGGCCAGGAGGACCGGGCGGTGCGGGAGGCGACCGAACTGCTCCCCACCGCCATCGCCCCCTTCCCCGGCGGTGCGGACTTCAGGCGGCTGGAGACGCGCGACGGGCGTTTGCACCCGACGCGCACCCGGCTCGGCTGCTGCATGTACTACACGCTGGAGTCGGCCCGGGCGTGCGCGACCTGCCCCCGGACCTGCGACGACGAGCGGATCCGCCGCATCGAGGAGACGGACTGAGGCGGACCCCTCCCGGACGCCGAAAGGCCCCGGCCGCGTACTCCCGTACGCGGCCGGGGTCTTTTCCGTCGAGGCGGACGGGCAGGGCCCGCCCGCCCGGCGTCCGCCTACTTGGCGGGGTCGACCTGGAAGGCCTTCGCCAGGTCGTCGAGGACCATGTCCGCGCCCTGGAGGGAGACCGAGGTCATCCAGGTCGAGTCGTCGACCTCGTGGACCTGGTTCTTCTGGACCGCGTTCAGGCGCTGCCACAGCGGGTTGGCGGTGAACTTCTTCTTGCGCTCGTCACCGCCCGAGAAGGAGGTCATGAAGATGTGGTCGGCGTCCGCCTGCTGGATCTGCTCTTCGCTGATCTCGATGTTGAACTTGGACTCGTCGCGCTGGTTCTCGGGCCGCGTCAGCCCCATGTCGTTCAGGATGATGCCGCTGAACGTCTTGGGCAGGTAGATGCGCGTCGGACCGTCGACGAAGCGGAGGACCGAGAAGGTGGGCTTGCCGTTGGCGCCGCCGCCCTTGGCGTTGATCGCGTCACCGATCTTCTTGGCGCGGGTCTGGTAGGCCGTGAGCTTCGCCTGAGCCTTCTCCTCCTGACCCAGTGCCTGGCCGAGGAAGGTGACGTTCTCCTTCCAGATCGGGCCGGTGGTCTTCACGAAGACGGTCGGCGCGATCTGGCTCAGCCGGTCGTAGAAGTCGGCGTGCCGGACGGTCGCCGAGACGATGAGGTCGGGCTTGAGGGCCGCGATCGCCTCGAGGTTCGGGTTGTCGAGCGGGCCGACGTCCTTGGTGTCCTTCACCGCGTCACCCAGGTACGCCGGGAAGCCCTTCTGGTCACGGTAGGACCCGATGCCGCCGACCAGCGGCGCGTCGAGCGCCACGACCGCCTCGACCAGGCTGTTGTCCAGCGCCACCACGCGCTTGGGCTTGGCCTTCAGTTCGGTCTTGCCCTTGTCGTGGGTGATGGTGCGCGGGAAGCCCGCGGACTCGGCGGCGGCCGGCTTCGGCGACGACTCGGCGGCCGACTTGCCGTCATCCCCGCTGCCACAGGCGGCGAGCGAGAGGGCCATGGCCGCCGTGAGGACGGCAGCGGCGATCCGGCCCGGCCGGCGACGGTGGGTGAAGCTGTTCATCGGTTCTCAGTTCTCCAGAGGGAACGCGTGCTCTAAGGGCGAGGCGCTCTTAGGTAAGGCTTGCCTGAGTAAATGCGTGGTGAACAGTAGCCGCTCTTCGTGGCCAAATCCAGACGGGGGCCGAAGAGCCGATACGGTTAGGCATCCCTTACCTTGTCTGAGTGTCTCTGAAGCCCGTCACCGCCGATGCCGCCGCGGTCCCCGTCCCGGCAGTTCCGCCACCCCGACGAACCCTGTCCCGAACCCTCGTACTCACGTTCCTGCTCGCCCTCGTGGTGGCCATGGTGTGCGCCTCCCTGGCGATCGGCACGAAATCCGTGCCGCTCTCCGACGTCCTCGCGGCGATCGGCGGCAGCGAGGAGGGCGACGCGATCGTCATCCGCGAACTGCGCATGCCCAGAACCTTCCTGGGGCTGCTGGTCGGCCTCGCCCTGGGCGCCGCGGGAGCGGTGGCCCAGGACATCACCCGCAATCCCCTCGGCGATCCCGGCCTCATCGGCATCAGCGCCGGAGGCTCGTTCGCGGTCGCCGCGAGCATCGGTGTCCTGGGGCTGACCAGCCCGTACCAGTACATCTGGTTCGCCTTCCTCGGCGGAGCGCTGGCCGGACTCATCGCCTACGCCGTCGGCGGTACCGGTTACGGCGGCGCGACTCCCGCCAAGCTCGCCCTGGCCGGCGCGGCGGTGACCGTACTGCTCGACGCCGGCACCAACACCCTCGTACTGATGGACGTGCGCACCCTGGACCAGTACCGGTTCTGGGCGGTCGGCTCGCTGGCCGGCCGGGAGGCCCAACTGGGCATGGAACTCCTCCCGTTCCTTATCGTCGGCCTCGCCCTCGCCCTCGGCCTGAGCGGCCGGCTCAACGCCCTCGCCCTCGGGGACGACCTGGCCAGCTCGCTCGGCACCCCGGTCAGGTCCACCCGTGCCCTGGGCGCGCTGGCGGTGGTCCTGCTGACCGGCGCCGCCGTGGCCGCCGCGGGCCCCGTGACCTTCGTCGGCCTCGTCGTGCCGCACGTCGTACGCGCCTTCACCGGGCCCGACGCCCGCTGGCTGGTCCCGTGTTCCGCGCTGGGCGGGGCGTCGCTGATGCTCGCCGCCGACGTGGTCGGCCGGATGGTCGCCCGGCCCGGCGAGCTGGAGGCGGGCGTGGTGACCGCGCTGCTGGGCGCGCCGTTCCTCGCGCTGCTGGTCAAGCGCGGCAAGCTCAAGGAGCACACCCGATGAGCGTGACGCGTACGACCGGCACGCCGGTCCCGGCGGTCCCGGCGGCCCGCCGCAAGGCCGTTCCGCGGCTGAGGCTCGAAGCCGGGCCCTTCGGCGTGGCCGTGCGGCCCAGGGTCGCGCTGGTGGTGCTCGCCCTCGTGGCGGCCGGCTTCGCGGGGCTGATCGCCTCCGTGTCGCTGGGCACCTTCGCCATTCCGGTGGGCGACGTACTGGCCGCCGTCCTGGGCACGGGCTCCGGCTCGGCCGACCTCATCGTCCACCAGCTGCGCCTCCCGCGGGCCCTGACGGCCCTGCTGGTGGGGGCCGCGTTCGGGCTGGCCGGGGCCGTGTTCCAGGCCGTCACCCGCAACCCGCTGGCCAGCCCGGACCTGATCGGCATCGCGTCCGGCGCCGGAGCCGGAGCGGTGAGCGCCATCCTCATCGGCGGGGTGACCGCCGCCGGCGCGGGCACCTTCGCGGCGGTCCCGTTCGGAGCCCTCGCCGGCGCCCTGCTGACCGCGATCGTCATCTACCTGCTGGCGTTCCGCGACGGGACCATCACCGGCTACCGTTTCGTCCTCGTCGGCCTCGCCGCGAACGGCGCCCTGGTCGCGCTGACCCGCTGGATGCTGGCCCGCGCCGACATCGACCAGGCGTCCCGCGCCATGGTGTGGCTGACGGGCAGCCTCAACGGCCGCGGCTACGAGCACGTCCAGTGGGCCGGACTGGCGCTGGCCGTACTGCTGCCGCTGACCCTGGCACTGGCGCGCCCGTACCAGCTGCTCCAGTACGACGACGACACCGCGCGGAGCCTCGGCATGCCGCTGCGGCACTCGCGGATCGTGCTGCTGGTCCTCGCCACGTGCCTCACCGCGCTCGGCGCGGCCGCGGCCGGGCCGATCGCCTTCGTCGCCCTGGGCGCCCCTCAGATCGCCCGGCGGCTCGCCGGCACCGCCGGCATCCCGCTGATCACCAGCGCCCTCACCGGAGCGGTCCTGCTCATCCTGGCCGACCTCGGGGCGCGCACCGTCCTGGCCCCGACCGAGCTGCCCGTCGGCGTGCTCACCGGCGCCGTCGGCGCCCCGTACCTGCTGCTGCTACTCGCCCGTACCAACCGGGCCGGAAAGGGAGGCTGACATGACCGCCCCGCTGACCGAGACCCCGCCGACCGGCACCGCCCCCTCCGCGCTCAGCGCGGAAGGGCTGCGGCTGGGGTACGGCGACCGGATCGTCTCCGAGGACCTCGACCTGGACATCCCGGCCGGGAAGGTGACCGCTCTGGTCGGCCCGAACGCCTGCGGAAAGTCCACCGCCCTGCGGGCCCTGGCCCGGCTGCTCAAGCCGGCCGGCGGCGCCGTCCACCTGGACGGCGAGGACATCGCGGGCCTGTCCGCACGGGAGTTCGCCCTGCGGCTCGCCCTGCTGCCGCAGACGCCCAGCGCCCCTGACGGAATCTCCGTACGCGACCTCGTGGCCCGGGGCCGTACCCCGCACCAGCGGTGGTGGCGCCAGTGGTCCTCCTCCGACGAGGCCGCGGTGGACGCGGCGCTGGCGGCGACGGGCTCACAGGAGCTCGCGGCGCGTTCCATCGACGAGCTGTCGGGCGGTCAGCGCCAGCGCGTGTGGATCGCGATGGCGCTGGCCCAGCACACGCCGGTGCTGCTGCTGGACGAGCCGACGACGTACCTGGACCTCGCCCACCAGGTGGACGTCCTCGAACTCGTCGCGGAGCTCAACCGCTCAGAGGGCCGCACCGTGGTGATGGTCCTGCACGAACTCAACCTCGCCTGCCGCTACGCCGGCCACCTCGTCGCCATGCGCGACGGGCGGGTCGTCGCGGCCGGACCGCCGTCCGAGATCGTCACGCCGGACCTCGTCCACGAGGTCTTCGGCCTGCGCGCGGCCGTGATCCGCTGCCCGGTCGCCGGAACGCCGCTGGTCATCCCGGAGGGCGGGCGCCGCGGCGAGGTCGTCTGACCCCGTCGGCGCCGGCGTCGGACCGCGCCGCCGTTCGTACGGTGACCCGCCCGGAGCGGGTCACCGTACGAACGGACCGCGGGGGATGTGGACGTGGATGGTCTTGCCCGCCTCCGCGCCGTCGTGGTGGTGGATCTCCACATCGGTCCCCAGCAGGTTGACCAGGTGCCACCCCCATCCGCCCTCCCCCCGCTCGTCCGGTCGCCGGGCCCGCGGCTCCGCGCTGCTGCTGTCCGTCACGTCGACGTCGACGCCGTCCGGCACCACGTGCAGGTCGAGCGCGCAGTCGCCGGTCGCGTGGCGGACGGCGTTGGTGACGAGTTCACTGATCACCAGCAGGGCCGCATCCAGGGCGCGGGCCGGAAAATACGGCGGCTCCCCGCCCCTGAAGGGCTCGAGGAAGTCACGCACCGCCTGGCGCGCCTCGGCGGCCGCACCCCGCCCGCGCAGGGCCAAGTGGAGCGTCGGTGTCGGGTGGACGGGGTGGAGGGGCATGGAGACCTACTCCCGGGAGCCTCGGTGCTTCGGTCGGGAGGACATGGCCGGGGGCGCGGCACGCCGGCCCGCCCGGGCCCACTGGGCGAGGCGTCAGCGGCCGAGGGCACGCTTCAGTTCGGACTTGTCCATCTTCGAACGGCCCTCGATGTTCTTCTGCTTCGCCTCGTTGTAGAGCTGCTCCTTGGTGGGGCCCTGCGAGCCGCTGTGAGAGCGCTGCCCGCCCCGCTTGGAGGAGGAGGTGTCCTGGGTGGAGGAACGGCTCGCGGTCTTCGACTCGCCGGAGCGGGCGCGTTCCTTGTTGACCGTGCGCGCGGCGATCTCCTTGGCCCGTCCGGTGCTCTCGCCGCGCTGCTCTGCGCTCTCCTTGATGTGCTCGTACTGACGTTCACGCTTGGGGCTGGAACCGCGAGGCATGGTGACTCCTTCGCTCTGGTGCGTGTGTACGGATCCGGCCGGACCGGATCCGTACAGTGCGCCTGCCCGGGTGGGGGCGGCTCATTCAGACGGCTTCGGGCCCGGGAGGCCCAGCGCGGCGGCGGCCACGGAGAGGTCCGCGACCAGCCCCGCGAAGGCGCCCTCCCGGTCCTCGGAGCGGAGCACGGCCGACGGATGGACGGTCGCCAGCAGCTGCCCGGCCGGCGGGCCCGGCTCCCCGCCGGGCGGTGCGGGCATGGGCAGGAGCACTCCGCGCCGCTCCCCCACCCTGAACGAGGACCCGAGCAGGGCCTTGCCCGCGGTACCGCCGAGCACCACCAGCACTTCCGGGTCGACCAGCCGCAGTTCCTCCAGGAGCCACGGCCGGCAGGCGGTCATCTCGCGCAGGCTGGGGGCCTTGTGGATGCGGCGCTTGCCGCGCGGGGCGAGCGCGAACTTGAAGTGCTTGACCACATTGGTCAGGTAGGCGCCCTCGTCCGCGAGCCCGGCCTCGTCGAGGGCCTTGTGCAGCAGCCGGCCGGCGGGACCCACGAAGGGCTCGCCCCGCAGGTCCTCCTGGTCACCGGGCTGCTCCCCGACCAGCATCAGCCGCGCGCCGGCCGGGCCGCTGCCGAAGACCGTCTGGGTGGCGTCGCGGAAGAGCGGGCAACCCCTGCACCCCGACGCCGCACGCTCAAGGTTCTTCAGGCCTCCCCGCGCGGGGAGGTAGGGGGTGGCGTCGTATTCCTGTCCGAGCTCGGGTCCGGGCTCCCGTCCGTGCTCCCGCCCGGCGGCCGCGGGGGCCGAGCCGGTACGCGCGCCCGCGTCCATCGCCACCACCTCCGGCCGGGGTCCGGCTCCCGTGCTGTGGTCCGCCCCGCGTTCGAGGCCGCGGGGCGGCAGTCGGCTTCTTCCCGGCGGCCCCCGCGCCAAACGGGAGGCCGGCCCGCCCGGAGCCCCGCGGCCGAGGCCCCGGAGCCCCGCGGCCGGGTCAGGCGGGCCAGGTGCCGGTCAGGCGCTTGGCGGCGACGGCGCCGCCCCGGTCGACCGCCGCCTTGACGGCGGCGAAGACCGCGCCCTGCAGCGCCGCGGCGATGAGGATCTCCCGCCACGAACGGTCCTCGTCGGTGGCGTTCGGTGCGTCGTCCTCGTGCCCGAGCCTCTTCCACAGCTGCTTGAACGCGACGCCCGCCAGTGCGCCCCCGGTCGCGCCGAGCACCAGCCCCACGGGCTTGTACGCGATCTTCGATGCCTTCACCGCGTTTCCTCCTCCTCGCACGTCCGGTCCCCCGGCATCTGCCCGGTGGCGCGCGCCGCTAACGCCCTCCCGGTGCCCGTCCGCCGTCACGGGCCGCACCCGCCGTTTGACCGCGCGCGGCGGGGGCAGGCGAGGAAACCGGGTGGAGGCCATCCTCGAACCGCGACGGAGCCTCCGCCTCAACCGGAAGGTGGGATGACGTGATGGAACCGCCCTCGGCACCGACGGCCGGCCCGGCCCCGTCGCACCTCCTCGAAGAGGCGCGGACGGCTCTGCGTGACGTCACCGATCCGTCGGCGCGGGCCGGCCTGCTGGCCGTCCTCGCCGCGGTGCAGGAGCTCCAGCTCCTGACGTCCTCCATCCAGGGCATCGACGCCCGCATGAAGCAGCTCAACCGGTACCTGGGAGCGCTCGCCAACAAGCCGTAGCCGCCGTTCCCCGCACGTCCGCCGTCCCCCGGGCCGCCGCCCGGGGGACGGCACCCGTTCCACCCCGCGCACGGCGCGGGACACCGGATTTCCCCTCCCCTGATCGGGGTCATCGGCGTGGGGGTCCGCATCTCGTCCGCCCGCCGGGTGGAGACGCCCTGCGTGTTCTCTCGGCGGCACCGTCCACCGTGCGCGACCATACGGACGCGCAGAGCAAAGCAGCCAGCAGGTGGAAACACCGAGACAGGAAGAAGGACGGACGTGTCCGGCAGCGAAAGCGAGAACCCCGCAATTCCCTCCCCGGCCGCCACGCCGACCCGCCCCAGGACGAACCGGGACTGGTGGCCGAACCAGCTCGACCTCCAGGTTCTCCACCAGCACTCGCCCCGGTCCAACCCGATGGGCGAGGACTTCGACTACGCGCGGGAATTCGCGGACCTGGACGTCGAGGCCCTCAAGCGGGACGTCTTCGAGGTGATGACGACGTCGCAGGACTGGTGGCCCGCCGACTACGGCCACTACGGGCCGCTCTTCATCCGGATGAGCTGGCACGCGGCGGGAACGTACCGGATCGCCGACGGCCGGGGCGGCGGCGGGTCGGGCGCCCAGCGCTTCGCTCCCCTCAACAGCTGGCCCGACAACGCGAGCCTCGACAAGGCGCGGCGTCTGCTCTGGCCGGTGAAGCAGAAGTACGGCCGCAAGGTCTCGTGGGCGGACCTCCTGGTCTTCGCCGGGAACTGCGCGATGGAGTCCATGGGCTTCAAGACCTTCGGATTCGGCTTCGGCCGGGAGGACATCTGGGAACCCGAGGAAATCTTCTGGGGCCCCGAGGACACCTGGCTCGGGGACGAGCGCTACAGCGGCGACAGGGAACTCTCCGGTCCGTTCGGCGCCGTGCAGATGGGACTCATCTACGTCAATCCGGAAGGTCCGAACGGAAACCCGGACCCCCTCGCCGCCGCGAGGGACATCCGCGAGACGTTCGCGCGCATGGCGATGAACGACGAGGAGACGGTCGCGCTGATCGTCGGCGGGCACACCTTCGGCAAGTGCCACGGCGCGGTCGACCCCGAGTACGTCGGTCCGGAACCGGAGGCCGCGCCCATCGAGCAGCAGGGCCTCGGATGGACGAATTCGTACGGTTCCGGAAAGGGGGCCGACACCCTCACCAGCGGGCTCGAGGGTGCGTGGACGACCGAACCCGTCAAGTGGGACAACGGCTACCTGGACAACCTCTTCCGGTACGACTGGGAGCTGACGAGGAGCCCGGCCGGCGCCCAGCAGTGGACCCCGACGGACCCCGCCGCACAGGGCACGGTGCCCGACGCGCACGATCCGTCGAAGCGGCACGCCCCCATGATGCTGACGACGGACCTCGCGCTGAAGCTGGATCCGGTCTACGGGCCGATCTCGAAGGGCTTCCACGAGAACCCGGACCGGCTCGCCGACGCCTTCGCCAGGGCGTGGTACAAGCTGCTGCACCGCGACATGGGGCCCGTCTCCCGCTACCTCGGCCCGTGGGTCCCCGAGCCGCAGCTGTGGCAGGACCCTGTCCCCGCCGTCGATCACGAGCTGGTCGGGGACGCGGAGATCGCCGACCTCAAGGCGCGGGTCCTCGGCTCGGGGCTGTCCGTCTCCCAGCTGGCGGCCACCGCCTGGGCCGCGGCCGCCTCCTTCCGCGGCACCGACATGAGGGGCGGCGCCAACGGGGCGCGGATCCGGCTCGCTCCGCAGAAGGACTGGGAGGTCAACGCGTCGGACGAGGTGGCGCAGACGGTGCGGGCCCTCGACCGGATCCGGGAGGACTTCAATGCCGCGCAGACCGGCGGGAAGAAGGTCTCCCTCGCCGATCTGATCGTCCTCGGCGGCTGCGCGGCCGTCGAGAAGGCCGCGCAGGACGCCGGGCACCGGGTCACGGTCCCGTTCGCGCCGGGACGTACGGACGCCTCGCAGGAACAGACCGACGTGGAGGCGTTCGCCGTCCTCGAACCCCGGGCGGACGGTTTCCGCAACTACCTCGGCCAGGGCGAGAAGCTGTCGCCGGAGACCCTCATGCTGGACCGCGCCAACCTGCTGACGCTGACGGCCCCCGAGATGACGGTCCTGACGGGCGGCATGCGGGCCCTGAACGCCGGTTTCAAGGGCTCCCCGCACGGCGTCTTCACCAGCCGGCCGCAGACGCTGACCACCGACTTCTTCGTGAACCTGCTGGACATGGGGACGCAGTGGTCGCCCTCGGCCACGGACGAGAACGTGTTCGAGGGCCGGGACCGCGCCACGGGCCGGGTCAAGTGGACCGCGACCGCGGTCGACCTCGTCTTCGGCTCGCACTCCCAACTCCGGGCCCTGTGCGAGGTGTACGCCTCCCAGGACGCGGGCGAGAAGTTCGTACGTGACTTCGTGGCGGCGTGGGACAAGGTGATGACCCTCGACCGCTTCGACCTCTCCTGACCCGCCCGTGCCGGCACGCCCGCCCGCCCCCGCCGCCCCGGCCCGCCGGTCACCGCCGGCCGGTGGGCGCGCCGGGGGCGGGCGGGGCATTCTGGAGGAGGACCCTCACGCCTTCCTGAATGGGGGACGTCATGGAACTGGGCTTCCTCAAACCGCTCTTCTCCCGTCCCGGCCCCTGGGCGTCGGTGTACGTCGAGACCACCCGCGCCACCGAGGACGCGCAGCGGATCCAGGCCCTGCGTGAGCGGGCGGTGGCGTCGCAGCTGATCGACGCGGGCGCCGACGCCTACACCGTCCGGGCCGTGGTGAACCGGCTCGCCGGGGAGCCCGCCGGCGGCGCGCCGCCCGGCCGTGCGCTGTTCGCCTCGGGCGCCGAGGTCCTGCTGGACGTCCCGCTCGCCCGGGCCCCCGCCGCCACCGCGGCGACCTGGTCGGTCCTGCCGCACGTCGCCCCGCTGGCCGGTCTGCGCGGGGACGAGCCGAGCTGCCTGGTGGCGCACGTCGACCGTACCGGCGCCGATCTGGAGCTGTGCGACGGCCTGCGCCGGGAGGCCGTGGGCCAGGCGCGGGGCAGCCGGTGGCCGGAGCGGGGGCACCGCGGGGTGCCGGCCGACCGCTACGAGTGGCACTACCGGAACAAGGTCGAGAACGCCTGGAACGAGACGGCCGACGCCATCGCCGCCGAGCTGGCCCGGCAGTGGCCGGAGAGCGGCGCCGGTCTGGTGGTGCTCGCCGGTGACGTCCGCGAGCGCCGGGCCGTCCACCAGCGCCTGCCCGAGGCGATGCGGGCGGTGACCGTCGAGGTCGACGCCGGCGGCCGCTCGCCCGGCGCCGCCCGGGACGCCCTCGACCGTGAGATCGCGCGGGTGCGCGAGGCTTTCGCCCGCGAGCGCCTGGAGAGCGCCCTGGAGCGGTTCCGCGTCGGGCGGGGCCGGCCCGGCGAGCACCGGGAGTCCACCGTGGACACCGGGCCGGGTCAGGCCGCGGAGGGCATGCCCGCCGTGGTGGACGCCGTACGCAGTCACCAGGCGGCGACCCTGCTGCTCACCCCGGACGGCCCCGACGCGGCGCGCGAGGTCTGGGTGGGTCCCGGCGTGGACCAGGTGGCGGTGCAGCGCGGCCAGGCGCAGGCCATGGGGGTCGGCAAGCCCGAACGGGCGCGCGCGGACGACGCCCTGCTGCGGTCGGCCGCGGCTGCGGGCTGCGAGGTGCTGGTCGTCCCGGCGGACATGGCGGGCCCGGCGGGCGGCCTGGGGGCGGTGCTGCGCTGGAAGGTGTGAACGCCGGGCGCCTGCGACAGGGCCCGGGCCGGGGGGAAGGGCCGCCGTCCACGGCGGACCCGCGGCCGGCACGGCCGGGCGCGGGTCCGCTTCGGGGCGCCTCTTGGCTACGGCGCCATCTCGTACGCCCCGGACAGGGCCTCGACGCGCTGCCAGATCCGCGCCGCGCGGTCCTCGTCCACGACGGGCCGGCGTACGGCGCCCAGGGCCCAGGCCTGCTGCGCCTCGGTGGCCGAATCCTTGCCGTGCAGCTCGACGGCGTGTCCGGAGAAGTCCCGCACGAGGACGGAGAACAGCTCGTCGAGGACGTCCGGGTCCAGGTCCGTCAGGCGGGCCTGCTCCAGGATCAGCTGGGCGTGCACCACGAGGGCGAACAGCTGGCCGACGGACAGCAGGAAGTCCAGGTCGCGGCTCTGCGCCTCGTCGGGGGCGATGGTGGCGACGAAATCGCACAGGGCGTCGGCCTGCTCGCGGAACCGGGCCACGTTCGCCACCTCGGCGTACGCGTCGAAGGCGGGACGCCAGTCGTGGAAGCGTACGGAGCCCAGGCCGCGGGCCGGGCCCTGCCGGAAGAGGAAGTCGTCGTCGGCCGCGTCGAGGCGGGTCGGCACGGCCGGGTACGCGACCGGCTCCAGCAGGTGGTTGCGCATGAACTTGAGGATCAGCGCGAGGTTGACGTGGACGGTGCCCTCGAGCTTGGGCAGGCTGCGGATCTCGACGGCGGCCTCGGCGAAGTAGGTGTCCTTCTCGAAGCCCTTGGCCGCGATGACGTCCCACATGAGGTCGATGACCTTCTCGCCCTCCGTGGTCACCTTCATCTTCGTCATCGGGTTGAAGAGGAGGTAGCGGCGGTCGTCGGGGCCGGCGGAGCGGAAGTAGTCGACGGCCCGGTCGCTGAAGAGCTTCATGCCGACGAGGCGGACGTAGGCGTCGGCCAGTTCCCGGCGCACGTGCGGGAAGGCGGTGACGGGGCGGCCGTAGAGGACGCGGTTCTGCGCGTGGGTGACGGCCTCGTACATCGCGTGCTCGCAGATGCCGATCGAGGCGGTGCAGAGGTTGAACTTGCCGACGTTGACGGTGTTGAGGGCGGCGTCGAAGGCGGCCCGGCCGGTGTGCAGGACGTCGTCCGGGGACACCGGGTAGGCGTCGAGCCGGAACTCGCTGACGTATTTGGAGGAGTCGACGACGTTCTGCACGACGTGGTACGCCGGGTGGCGGCTGTCGGCGGCGAAGAAGACGTATCCGTCCGGCCCCTCGACGTCGGTGCGGCGGCCGAAGACGGAGACGAGTCCGGCGGCGTTGCCGTTGCCGATGTAGTACTTGGAGCCGCTGGCCAGGAAACCGCCGTCGCCGTCGGGTTCCAGCAGCATGTCGGTGGAGTAGATGTCGGCGCCGTGGGTGCGCTCGGACAGACCGAACGCGAACACCTCGCCCTGATTGAGGAGTTCGGCCGCACGGGCGCGGGCGGCGGCGTTCTCGCTCTGCCAGACCGGGCCGAGGCCGAGGATCGTCACCTGCCAGGCGTACCAGTAATCGAGGCCGTAGAAGCCGAGGATCTCGTTGAGGGCGGCGATCCGGGCGGTGTCCCAGCGCTGGTCCTCCCGTCCGGCGGCGGAGGCCGGCGTGAGGAAGGTGGCGAACAGGCCCTCCTTGGCGGCGAAGGCCAGGAACTCCCCGAGCCAGGCGCGGGAGCGGTAGTCCTCGATCAGCTTGCGCTTGCCGCGCTCCTCGAACCAGTCGACGGTGGCGCGCAGCAGCCTGCGGGTCTCGGGGTCGAAGTGCGCGGGGTCGTAGGTGCGCGGGTTGAAGAGCAGGGAGTCGGCCATGAGGGGTCGCCTTCCGGAGAGGGAGGGGAGAGGGAGGGATGTGGGGGTGTTCAGGCGGACGGCGCTGCCGCGCCGAGACGCCTGAGCGTGGCGAGGACGTCGTCCAGCCAGGCGATCGTCATCCGCTCGTACGCGATGCCGCCGCGCAGCACGACGTGCTGGAGCTCCTGCGCGGCGTCGAGCGGGGCGGGGGCCTCGGGCCCGGTGAAGTCGCGCAGTTCCCCGGCGAGGTAGTGCGCGAGCCGCTCGCCGTGCACCCGGTGGTGGCGTTCGACCTCGCGGATCAGCGCGGCCGGGTCGTCGAAGGCCGCGCCCCGGATCTTCACGGCGAGGTCGTGGCGCATGCTCTCGGGTTCGATCGGCTCGTGCAGCCACCGGGAGAGGGCCGCGCGGCCGGGGGCGGCGACGGAGTACTCCTTCTTGTCCGGCCGGCCCTGCTGCGGGACCTCGCGGACGGTGAGCTGGCCGTCCCGTTCCATCCGGCCCAGCACGCGGTAGATCTGCTGGTGGGTGGCGGTCCAGAAGTAGCCGATGGACCGGTCGAACCGCCGGGCCAGTTCGTATCCGGAGCCGGGCATCTCCAGCAGGGAGACGAGGATCGCGTGGTCGAGCGCCATGCCCCCGATCTTTCTATGCAACTCGTTGCATAGACAAGTGCCGGAGCCCGGGTGAGACGCGGCTCACGGACGCCTCCACCGGCCGGGGCGGCGCTCGCGAGCGCTCCGCAGGGCCCTCTTCCCGCCCGCCGCCCGCCCCCGGAGGCGGGCGGACGGAATCTCGATGGCGGACCCGGGACGTCGCATACGATCATGGGCCGCATGAGTGAACAACCCGCGCGCTGGACCCAGTCGACCGTGTACACGGACATGTGGGCGGATCCGGACCACGACCCCCGCAGCAACGACGGAACGAGCGTGGACGGCGAGCTCGCCACGCTCCTGGACTTCCTGACGGGCTACCGCCTGACCCTGAAGATGAAGTGCGAGGGCCTGAACCCCGAGCAGCTGGCCCGGCGGTCGGTTCCGCCGTCGACGATGTCGCTGCTCGGCCTGATCCGTCACCTCGCCGAGGTGGAGCGGGACTGGCACAACTGGATCACCGACGGCGACCCGCTGCCCAGGCTCTACGGCGAGCGCGACGCCGACTTCCACGGGGCCGTCGCCGACCAGGCCGTGGTCGACGCCGCGTACGCGGACCTGGAGCGCGAGCAGGCCGCGACCGACGCCGCGCTGGCCGCGCATACGGACCTGGGCGAGCGCGTGGGGAAGGACTCCATAGCGATCCGCGAGCTGATGGTGCACAGGATCGACGAGTACGCCCGCCACTGCGGCCACGCCGACCTGCTGCGCGAGTGCGTCGACGGAAGGGTCGGCCAGTGAGCTGACCCCGCCGGGTTTCAGGGCGTGCGCCGTTTCAGGGCGTGCGCCGCGCGACCAGCGAGTTCAGCAGCGCGGCGCCGCGCTCGGCGTCCCCGACGCTGACGGCGAACTCACCGCCCCGCAGCGGGCGGACGACCAGGCATTCACCGGCCCGGAGCATCACCGTCGTCCCCCTTCCGCTGAGCCGGTACCCCCAGCCGCCCACTTGCGCGGCCGTCCGGTGCTCGGCGCGCGCCGACTCGATGTCCCCGGCACGCCAGCGGCGTACGGGCATACCGAACGGGCCGAGGGCCACTTCCAGACCGCGTTCGGTGACGCTCGCCCGTACGGACGAACACCCGACGACCACGACGGACGTGACGGCGAGGGGCGTGACGAGCGCCCACGGGGACGGGACGAGGCCGGCCACGGCGGCCAGGGCGGCGGCGACGGCAGCGAGTCCGGTCACGGCCGCGGTCGCCCGGAGCCAGGGGTTCGCCGTGCGGGAGAACCATACGAACGTCTCGCCGGCCGGTATCTCCATGCCCGGCCCCCGCAGCGCCGCCGGCGGCCGCGCCCTGGAGCGGCGCCGGGTCATCAGCCGGCCGGCCAGTCCCGCGGCCACCGCCACCGCCACCGCCACCGCCACCGCGAGCGTCAGGGCGATGCCGAGACTGTCCAGGCGGGCCTGGTGCCAGTCGGCGCGGTCGAGGTTCGCCCGGACGACGCACGCCTGCCCGCCGACGAGGAAGACGCCGCCGGCCGGCAGGACGGCGGATGCCGCCGCACGGCCACACCACCGCGCGGCCCCGGCGGTCAGCAGCACCAGGGCCGCCCAGACGACCGCGGGAAGGAGCGCGGCGGCCCACAGCGGCATGGAGCCGTCGGGCGCGCCGGAGCTTGCGCTCCAGTGGGTCGCCAGCCGCTCCGGCAGCCGTCCCGACGCCGCCCAGGGCAGCGCGACGAGCACGGCGGCGACCCCCGCGCCCCAGAGCCCGAGGGCCGGCCGCCCCGCGGCTCCCTCCGGGCCGGCCGGACCCTGCGGATCTTGCGGACCCTTCACGGCAACCCCCTGATCATTTCGATGAGATCGGCCCTGCTGTAGCCCAGGTGCGCCGCGTCACGGACGAGTTCGCGCGCCCGGTCGAGCACCACGGACCGCCGGCCGGCTCCTGCGGCGACGGTGACGCCCCTCCCCCGCCGGAACTCCAGTACGCCCTCGTCACGCAGACCGCGCAGACCGCGCAGGACCGTGTTGGCGTTGACCCCCAGCGCCAGGGAGAGTTCCCGCGCCGACGGCAGGCGGTCACCCGGCCCGCACTCGCCGTCGGCGATGGCGCGCCTGATCGCGCCCGCCACCTGTTCGTGCAGCGGCCGGCTGTCCGCGGTGTTCAGTCTCAACAACATGGTGCTAATGAACATAGCACCATTGACTCTCCAGGAGGAGGTCTCCGGCCCCCAGCCGCCTCGTACGGCCGGCCGCGCGGGCTCACATTCCGTCCAGCAGCGTGCGGCCGAGACGGGTGAGGGTGTGCAGGGCGGTCTTCCCCTCGCGGGTCAGGGCGGTCAGACCGGCGCCGCGCAGGGTGGTGGCGTGCTCGCTGGCGCCGGCCGGTGAGATGCCCGCCCGCCGGGCGAGCTGCGTGGTGGTGCACGCGGGGTGGTCGGCGATCACGCACATCACCACCGCCCTGGTGCGGCCGAGGAGCGCGGACAGCGCCGGCGGCACCGGAGTGCCGGCGCGGCGCGGGCCGGCGGCCGGGGCCCACAGCGCGGCCGCGTCAACGGGACTGGTCAGGGCCGGGTACACCACCAGCACCGTGTCGGCCTCGGGGCCAGCGAACAGCTGGGGTACGGGTCCGCAGAACACCGACGGGGCCAGCACGAGCGAGCGCCCCGCCACGTGGAAGTCGGCCGCCCGGTGGACCAGCGGCCGATAGCCGGGGACCTCCAGCACGGGCGGTTCCCACGGGCGCCATCGGGCGCAGGCCGTCCAGTAGCGCCCCGACCCCGCCCTGGACCATGAGCCGCCCGCGCCGGGCCAGCTCCGCCTCGAGGTGCTGCTGGATGCGCTCCCAGTACGGGGCCACGGCCACGCGGTGGCAGTCCTGGAGGGCGGTGGCGAGCCTGGCCACCCCGCGCGGGCCGGCGTCCACCACCTCCGCCAGCCAGGGAGCGTGCCGCCGGGGCGCGCCCGCGACCACCGCGAACTCCGCGCGCAGCCTGCGCCCGGGTGCTCCGCGCAGCCGTTCGACGCCCTCGTCGATCCGGCCCGCAGCGCCCACCAGGGTGAACAGGTCCACCAGTTCCCCGCGCGGAGAGCCGAGGAACCTCGCGGTGTCCGGCCCGTCGCCCGTGATCAGGGGGCCGGTGCGCGCACGCCAGCCGCCGAAGAGCGCCTTGGCGTCACGCCGCTGGAGGTTCCACAGGCTCAGCTCCGTCTCCGCGAGCGGCCCCAGGAGGGCGACCCTCACCCGTGCCAGGTCCTGCGCCGTGAAGTGCAACCGCAGCACGCCTTCCTCCTCCGCAGCCCTGCGGGCGATGCTCCCGACCACCGTCGTTTCGGGACAGCCCGAAACGAGTCGAATCCGGGGTCGGTGCGGGCGCAGGCTGTGCCGGGCAAGCCGACAGCGTCTTCCCGAAGGAGTGCTCCATGAAGAAGCGTCTCGCGGGCGCGGTCCTGGCCGTGGCCGCCTTCACGGCCCCGCTGGCCGTCGTGGCCCCCACGACCGCCAGCGCGTCCGCCGCCGCGTGTTCGTCGCCCGGCTGGGGACCGTACGATTCCGGCTACTCGTTCACGGTCGCCGGCAAGAGCTCGCCGCTGCGGTCGGGGCCGAACGCGGACTGCGGGGTGCGCGCGTACGTCCCGGCGGGCACCGAGTTCAGCATCGACTGCCGGTACGTCAACGGCGCGGGCAACCTCTGGTACCACGGCGACGTGTACACGGGCGGCCGCAGCTACAGCGGCTGGATGTACGCGGGCAACCTGGGCAGCGTCTACGACTCCAACGACGCCTCCTGCTGACCCGGCACGACCTGGCGGCGGGGGCCGGGCCGGGCGTTCCGCCCGGGTCGGCCCCCGCCGGTGACCGGGCCGGGCCCGGCGCCCCCTCGGCGCGGGGGACCGAGGGGGCGCCGGCTCGTGCGGCCATACGGGCGGGCCCGGGGTGTGGCGCCGGTCGCGTCCGGTCCGCCGCCCGTATGTTCGCGGCGGAAACGTCCCACGGGGCGAGGAACGGGTGCGGGAGTGGGTGGCCGGCGATGACCGGGAAGCGGACGATCACCGTATTCGGAGCGACCGGGCAGCAGGGGGGCTCCCTGGCCCGGTCGATCCTGGAGGACCGGGACGGCGACTTCGCGGTGCGCGCCGTGACCCGCCGTCCGGACTCGGAACGGGCGCGGGAGCTGGAGCGGCTCGGGGCGGAGGTGGTCCGGGCCGACATGGACGACGAAGCGAGCCTCGGACCCGCCCTCGAAGGCGCGTACGGGGCGTTCCTGGTCACCGACTTCTGGGAGGACATGGACGCCGCCCACGAGAAGCGGCAGGCGGCGTCCCTCGCCCGGGCGACCGGGCACGCCGGCGTGCAGCACGCGATCTGGTCCACCCTGGAGGACACGCGGCACTGCATTCCCGTGGACGACGACCGGATGCCGACGCTCCAGGGCCAGTACAAGGTCCCGCACTTCGACGCCAAGGCGGAGGCGGACCAGTACTTCCTGGACGCGGGCGTCCCGGTCACGTTCCTGCGGACCACCTTCTTCTGGGACAACCTGCTGGGCAGCTTCGCGCCGGGCAGGACGGAGGACGGCGGCCTGGAGCTGGTCTACCCGATGGGCGACAAGCGGCTGTCCGGCATGGCCGTCGACGACGTCGGCAGGATCGCGCACGCCATGTTCAGGACGGGTGCCGACTTCGTCGCCGCCACCATCAGCGTCGCGGGCGAGCACCTGCGGGTCGCCGACATGGCCGCGGCCCTCACCGAGTCCCTGGGCCGGCCGGTCCGTTACCGGCCCCTGACCCCGGACGCGTTCCGCGGCCTGGGCTTTCCCGGCGCCGACGAGGCGGGGAACATGTTCCAGTTCTACGCCGACTGCGAGGCCTCCTTCACCGGCGCGCGGGATCTGGACGCCGTGCGCGGCATCCACCCGGCCCTCCAGGACTTCGCCACCTGGCTGGCGGCCCACCGCGACCGGTTCCCCCCGGCCTGAGGACGGCCCCGCCGGGTGGACGCCGCGGGTCCGGCTCGCGCGGCATCCCGTACGCGCCGCCGGACGGCGAGGGCGGCTCCGGGGGGGCGCACGGGTGAGTCCCCGAGGGGCGGCCCGCCCCGCGGCACGGGCCGCGAGGTTTGCCCCCCGTCGGCCGGGGCACGCGCCGACCACGGAGCCACGTACTTCCCGTACCTGGAGGCACGAGACCGATGACAGCTTTCGGCTACTTCCTGGCCTGCGAGGAATTCCCCCCGGACCGGCTTCTGGAGCAGGCCCGGCGGGCCGCCGACGCCGGCTTCAGCCGGCTGGCGATCTCCGACCACTTCCACCCGTGGAACGACGCCCAGGGCAACAGCCCGTTCGTCTGGTCGGTGATCGGGGCCCTGTCGCAGACCGTGGAGCTGCCGGTGACCACGCTGGTCACCTGCCCCACCACACGGATGCACCCCGCGGTGACGGCCCAGGCCGCGGCGACGTCGAGCCGGCTGCTCGACGGCCGCTTCGCGCTGGGCGTCGGCACCGGCGAGGCCCTCAACGAGCACATCCTCGGCGACCGCTGGCCGGCCTTCGACGAGCGGGCGGAGATGCTGGAGGAAGCCGTCGAGGTGATGCGCGAGCTCTTCACCGGTCGCCAGGTCAGCCATCGCGGCCGGCACTACACGGTGGAGAACGCCCGCCTGTACACCGCGCCGCGGGGCCGGCTGCCCGTCCACGTCTCCGGCTTCGGGCCGAAGGCGGCGGAACTGGCCGGACGCATCGGTGACGGGTTCGTCACCATGGGCCCCGACGAGGAGGCCATCAAGCGCTTCCGGGACGCGGGGGGCGAGGGGAAGCCGGTGATCGGCGGCCTCAAGGTGTGCTGGGGCGAGGACCGGGACGAGGCCGTCGACACCGCGCACCGTCTGTGGCCCACCGAGCAGCTGCCGGGCGAGCTGAACCAGATCCTGCCGACCCCGGCCCACTTCGAGCAGGCGAGTGAACTCGTCACCCGCCGCCAGGTGTCCGACGCCGTCCCCTGCGGCCCCGACGTCGAGGAGCACGTGGAGGCCGTCCGCGCCTATGTGGAGGCGGGGTTCGACGAGGTGTACATCGGCCAGATCGGTCCGGACGACCAGGCCTTCTTCGAGGCCTACCGCGACAAGGTACTGCCCGCCCTCACCGGATGAGGCCGCACCGGGACCGACCGGCCGCGAGAAGAAGACCGCCGCGAAAACCAGACCCATCGCCAGAACACGAGGGAGGAACCGCTGATGACCACCGCCCGCGAGATCATGACGGAGGGGGCCGACTGCATCGGCGCCGAGGAGACCATCATCCGGGCAGCGGAGATGATGAAGGAGCTCGGGGTCGGTGCCCTGCCGATCTGCGGCACCGACAACAAGCTGAAGGGAATGCTCACCGACCGCGACATCGTGGTCAAGGTCCTGGCGGCGGGCAAGGATCCCGCCCAGTGCAAGGCCGGCGAACTGGCTCAGGGCGAGGCGGTGACCATCGGGGCCGACGACGACGCCGGCGAGATCCTGCGCACGATGGCCCGGCACAAGGTCCGGCGGCTGCCCGTCATCGACGGCCACGACCTCGTCGGGATGGTGGCGCAGGCCGACGTGGCACGAGCACTGCCCGACACGAAGGTCGGCGAGCTCCTCGAATCGCTGTCCAGCTGACCCCGCCGAGGAGCCGGGGTCCGAGCAACACTGCGGAAGAGGGCGAGCACCATGGGCCGGGCCTGGTGGACGACGCGTTCGGTCGTTGCGGGCCGCGGCGGCGTCCGGACACAGGACGCCGGCGTCGTCACGGGAGAAGTGGAGGTGCACACCGCCTGGTCCGACGGGCCGGCCGGGGTGACCGTCCGCCCCCCGCGCGGCTCCACCTGGTGGCCCGTGGCGGGCGGCCCCGTACCGTGACCCAACGGGTACGCCAGCCGGCTCCTCCACGACGCCGTCCTCGACTCGGTCCGCGGCGAGGGCACCACGACGCTGTCGGACCTCCGGCCCGGGGCCCGCGCCGCGCATGACGCGCTGGTGGCGTGAGGCGCCATACTCAGGCCGGTACCGGCCTGAGCGAAACCTGACAACCCGGGCCGAACGTCAGCGAGCCTCTTACCCCTCCCGCGGGGCACCACGCCAGGATGGTGGCCCCGCGGGCCGCCGCCCGCGCGGGCGAATCGGGAAGGGGAACGTGTTGATCACCACGGACGTCCAGTACCGCGGCACCACCGTCCTGGTCAGTGCCTGCGGCGAACTCGACGCGGAGGCGGACGGGGAGCTCCGGCGAGCGCTGGAGTACGTCACCTCCGCCGAGCGGGTCCTCATGATCGATCTGCACGGGGTCCCCTTCATGGACGGCGACGGCCTGCTGCACCTCCTGGACCTGCACCGGCGTGCGGAGCGCCGGGGCCTTCGGGTCCTGGTCGTCGGGTGGAAGATCCAGCCGCGGGAGCTGATGGCCCGGATCGCGGGCCTTCCCGGTCCGGCCTCGGCCACCGCCGACCGGTACGCCACGGCCGGGTTCCGGGAGCTGCTCGGGGAACGCGCCCGCGAAGCCCGCGCGCGCACGGACTCCCGTACGGACCGGCTGCCCGCCGGCGGTTGACCGTCCCCCTTCCGGAGAACCGCGTCCGGCCGGTACGCGTCCGCTGCCGGCCGACGGGCGGCGGCGGGTGTCCGGTGCCACGCTGGGTCGTACCGGCTCCGCGAAAGGCACTGCGCCCATGATCACCACTGATTACGTCCCGGGCTCCCCCTGCTGGCTCGACCTCGGCACGCCCGACGTGCCGGCCGCCGCGGCCTTCTACGGCGCCGTGTTCGGGTGGGTGTACGAGTCCATGGGGGGCATGGAAGGCGGGATGTTCCGCAGGGACGGAAAGATCGTCGCCGGACTCGGCAAGCTCACCGAGGAGGGCGCGCGGTCGGCGTGGATGATCTACTACGGCGTCGAGGACGCGGACGCCACGACCCGGGCGGTGGAGGCCGCCGGCGGTACGGTCCGGGTGGCTCCGATGACCCTGGACGACTCGGGCCGGATGGCCCAGTACAGCGACCCCCTGGGCGGGCAGTTCGCCGTCTGGGAGCCGGGCACGGACAAGGGAGTCGAGCTGGTGGACGAGCCGGGCTCGCTGTGCTGGACCGAGCTGTTCACCAGCGACGCCGCGGCCGCGAAGGAGTTCTACGGCGGCGTCCTCGGCTGGCGGTTCAACGACATGGAGCTGCCCGGGGGCGGGGGCACGTACTCGCTCGTCACTCCGGCCGGGCTCCCGGACGAACGCATGCACGGCGGGCTCATGGAACTGGCCCCGGAGCACCTCGGCCTCACGAACGGGCGGCCGTACTGGCATCCCGTGTTCGCCGTCCCGGACTGCGACGCCGCCGTCGCCGCGGTCACCGGGAACGGCGGCAACACGCAGACGGGCCCGGAGGACGTGGAGGGCATCGGCCGCCTCTCCGTCTGCCTCGACCCCTGGAACGCCGACTTCGTGGTCCTCACCCCGGCCGCCGACTGAGCCGGGCATATCCGAAAGACCAGGGCGAAGCGGCATACATCACGCTTCCGGCGGGTATCACGCCAGATCCGTACGCATCGTATCCCGTACCGCTACGGGACGGACCCTGGAGGCCGGATGAGCTGGGCATCGTGGACCACGCGCGGCGTCTTCGCCGGGCGGGGCGGGGTGAGAACCGCTGAATCGGTTCTCCTGACCGGCGAGCTCGACGTGCACACGACCTGGACCCAGGCCGACGGGCTGGCCCACGTCGCCGTCCAGCACAGCGGCGCCACGGAGTGGCTCACGCTGGCGGGGAGCCCGGCGCCCTGTCCGAGCGAGGGGGCGAGCCGTGCCCTGCACGACGCCGTACTGCTGGCCGTACGCGCCGGCGACGCGGCGACGCTCCCGCAGTCGGGTGCCACGGCGCCGGCCGGCTGAGGAGCGGCCGGCCGGCAGCCGGTTCCCGGCCCGGCGCCTCAGGAACGCCCGCCGGGCCGCGCGGACGCCGCGCGGCCCGCTCCCGGAGCGGCGCCGGCCGGTTCCGGGCCGCCGGTCAGGCGCGCGAAGGCCCGGGCGTCGGTCACGGCGGCCCCGCCGGGGTCGTTGTTGAAGTACGCGAAGACGTCCGCCTCGGGGGGCCAGGTGTCGGCCACCCGCGCCGCCCAGCCACGCAGGGCGGCCCTGCCGTAGCGGGGCCAGGGTCGGGCGCGGCCCGCGTGGAAGCGGACGTAACCCCAGTCGGCCGTGCGCCACAGCGGTGTCACCGGCCGGGATCCCCGGTCCGCCCAGCAGAGGGCGGCGCCGCGCGCGGCGAGCACCGACCGCACGGCCGGCGTCCACCAGGATTCGTGCCTGGGCTCGACGGCGACCCGGACGCCGCCCGGGAAGCAGGCGAGGCAGAGGTCGAGCAGCTCCGGGTCCCCGCGCAGCGTCGGCGGCAGCTGGAGCAGGACGGGGCCGAGCCGGTCCCCGAGGGAGGCGGCGTGGTCCATCAGCCGGTGGACGGGCTCGGCCGGGTCGCGCAGCCGCTTGATGTGGGTGAGGAACCGGCTGGCCTTCACGGCCATCAGGAATCCGGGCGGAGTGCGGTCGCGCCACTGGGCGAAGGTGTCCGGAGAGGGCAGGCGGTAGAAGGCGTTGTTGTTCTCCACCGTCCGGAAGTGCCTCGCGTACTCCTCCAGCCACAGCCGTTGCGGCCGGTCAGGGGGATAGAACACACCCGACCAGTCCCGGTACTGCCACCCGGAGGTGCCGACGGTCACGGCCATGCGCTGCGTCTACCCCGGCGCCGACCGGCGGATGCCGTCAGGGCAGGCCGAGCCACAGAGGGGGCCACGGCCCCTCCTCGCCGCCGGGGGTCTCCTCCGGGCCGGCGGGCGCGAAGACGTGGACGGTGACGGTCGGTCCGGCTTCCCGGACGGGGTGCATGCGGTGGTAGAAGGTCTCGTCGAAGCAGAAGCCCAGGCCCGCGCCCACCTCTTCGGTACGGGGGGCGTCGCCGAGCCGGGCCCGCTCGTGCGTCAGGGCGCCCCGCGCCACGTACACCGCTCCGCGCAGGCGCTCGTGGTCGAGGTAGGCGGCCCCCGGCGGCAGACACTCCCAGCCGAGGGCCCAGACCCCGAAGAGGCCGGTCCGGAACAGCGGCAGCCAGTTGCCCTCGCCGTCCGCTTCCGACAGCCTCGGCCGCCAGCGGTGGTAGTCGCGGCCCACGTCGTAGGCGATCTCCAGGAGCTCCTCCGGCTCCATGAGGGTCTCGCCGCGCGCTACGGCCGGCTGGGTGTCCATGCGTACGCACCGCCTCGCATGCTCTCGTCCGCGGGCGCGCCCCGGGCGCGCCCGGCCGTTCTTCACCGGTCGCCTGCCCGGTCGGCGGTTTTCCATGCGGGGCGGCGGCCGGGCGGGCAGCGACGGAGCGGTCAGCGGCGACGGTAGAGGGTGACGCCGTCGCCGTGGCCGAGCCAGCGCACGGTCAGGGGGCAGGTGGCCCCGGCGGTCCAGTGGCGGCGCAGCTCGGCGAAGAAGTCCGCGTCGGCGCACATCCCGCCCGGCCCCTCCCCCACGTACAGGAACGTGTCCCCGCCATAGGCGCGCAACGCCTCCGCGGCCATCGCGTCCGCGGGCGGCGGCCATACGAGCATCAGGGTGCGGCCGGGGTGGCGTAGTACCGCGTCTACCGCCGTCGCCGTCTCGATGTCGGCGTAACGGAAGCCGTGGGTGAAGGCGTTGGCCTCGACTTCGTTCAGGTCCGTGGCCAGGACGTCCAGGCCGGCCCGGGACAACTGCCGTGCCCAGTAGCCGGATCCCGCCCCCGCTTCCAGCAGGGGCGTGCCGCCGGTGACGTCGCGGATCCACTGCGCGACGGAGCCGGTGAGCACCGCCCAGCTGTACAGCCCGGCGAGGTCCTGGCGGCGCAGCATCAGCGGGGCCGCGTCCTCCTCCCGCGGCAGGTGGTCGAAGACCTCGACGACCACCCGGCCCCCGGGCCCCCGCGAACGCAGGGCGGGGTACCACAGCAGCGGCACCATCTGCGGGTGCCGGTCCGCGTGGATCACGTCCTGCTCGGGCAGCAGCTCCCCGAGGGCGCGGAACGGGTGCCCCCAGCCCGGGAACGTCACCGTCGGCCCCGCGTCCCACATCCGCTGCAGCCGGGTGGAGAGCTCGACCAGCCTCTCCACCACGGGCGGCGGCCCGGCCGACGGGGCGGCGCGGTGTTCGCTCACGCGGCGGGGTTCAGAGGGCGACGTGCTGGACCACGGCCAGGTCGCCCTCGGCGGGGGCGTCGACGGGAGCGGAGAGCATCCCCGTGTGGGCGACGACGCTGATGCCGTCCTTGCCGTCCGAGCCCGCCGGGCCGGCCGCACCGGCCGTGGCCGCACCCGCGAGGGCGGCGACGGCGGCCGCGACGACGGCGGCGTGACGAGTGGTCTGGTTCATGCGGGGTCCCCCTTGGGCTGACGTGCGGCGCGCGCAGTCGAGAACTGATGTACGAGAACCACCCTACCTCCGGGACCACTTGGGATGATCATGGCCCGGCCTCCGCCCCGAGGGGGTCACGGCCCGGCGGGCGCTCCGGACCCCCGGGCGCTCCGCCGCACGGCGGTGCCCCGGCGGGACGAGGTTTGAGAATCGCTTTGTCGGCGTAAAAGCGGAATTGACCGCTATTCCCCGCGACGAGGCAAAGAAGGCACCATGGGAATCATCGCTTGGATCCTCATCGGACTCCTGGCGGGCATCATCGCCAAAATGCTGATGCCCGGGAAGGACCCCGGAGGAATCATCGTCACCCTTCTGATCGGCATCGCGGGCGCACTGCTCGGCGGGTGGCTCGGCAAGGTGATTTTCGGCGTCGACTCCGTCGACGGATTCTTCGAGCTTTCCACCTGGATCGCCGCCATCGTCGGCTCCCTCATCCTCCTGGTGGTCTTCCGCCTGTTCAGCCGCGCCTCACGATGACGGGTGCGCCCGGCCGGACGGATTCCGACGTCCGGCCCGCGCGCCCCGACCCCGTCCCCGCACCCGGAACGCCCTTCGAGCGGCAGGGCCCGCCGAAGGGCGTTCCGGCACCCGCGGGTTGCGTTTGCCGGGGGCCGCGGACGGCGGGAGACTGGGGGTGCGGCGTGCCGTGCCTCGGGACCACGCCCGGCCGGCGCCAACGCTCGTCCGCGCCGCCGCATCCGCACCCGTGGGTGCGTCCCCGCGGCCTGCCGTGCCACGTCATCCGCCCCGCTCTTCAGCCGTCGGCCGACCGGGCGGTGAGGCGGGTGGCGACAACGCGGGTTCCGGCATCCCGTGCCCGGCGGTCATCGCGTGCCCGGATCGGTGAACCCTCAACAGTAGGTCCTCTCACCCAGGAGGTGGGCCATGAGCAGGACCCGCCCGGTCAACTGCATCATCCCGCCGTACATCCTCGAAAAGCTCATGGAGAGCGAGGACAGCGAGGTGCGCCGGGCCGCCCTGGACACCCTGCTGACCACCGCCCGGCTGCGGGGGGAACGAGCCGTCCGGTCGGCCTTCACCGGCCCCTCGGCCGCCTCCCCCGGAAACGCCCGGCGCACCGTCTTCGACTGCGAGCGGAGCGAATTCCTCCCCGATGCGGTGCTGGCCAGGTCGGAGGACGGGCCGGAATCCCCGGACGAGGCCGTCAACCAGGCGTTCGAGGGGCTCGGCCTGACCCGCGATTTCTACCAGGAGGTGTTCCAGCGCAATTCGATCGACGACCGGGGGATGCGGCTGAACGGGTTCATCCACTACGGCGAAAAGATCAACAACGCGTTCTGGGACGGCCAGGAGATGCTCTTCGGCGACGGGGACGGGATCGAGTTCGGCATCCTCACCGGCTCCCTCGATGTGATCGGGCACGAGTTGTCGCACGGAGTCACCGAGCACACGTCGAATTTCGAGTACCACAATCAGTCCGGCGCCCTGAACGAGTCGATGTCGGACGTCTTCGGCGCGCTCGTCAAGCAGTGGTCGCTCAAGCAGACGGCCGGGGAGGCCGACTGGCTGATCGGGGCCGACATATGGACCCCGGGGATCAAGGGCGACGCCCTGCGGTCGATGAAGGCGCCGGGGACGGCGTACAACAACCCGCTGGTCGGGAAGGACCCGCAGCCCGACCGCATGAGCAAGTTCGTCCACCTGCCCGACACTCCGCGAACGGACAACGGCGGGGTGCACTTCAACTCCGGCATCCCGAACAAGGCGTTCTTCGCGACGGCCGTGGGCATCGGCGGGTTCGCCTGGGAAGCCTCCGGGCGGATCTGGTACGAGGCGCTCAAGGCGTCCAGCCCCCGGGACACGTTCCAGGACTTCGCGGACACCACCTTCCAGAAGGCCGGGCAGCTGTTCGGGATCGGCAGCCCCGAGCAGACGGCCGTACTGGCGGGCTGGCAGGAGGTCGAGATCCAGATCACGGGAGTCCCGGCCGGCCTCGCCCGGGCACGGGTCTTCTCGGGGAACGGGCACGGCGGCACGGGCCGGGAGGCCGACCTGGCGGCCCTGACCCGGCAGATCGGAGCACTGAGCGACCGGGTCACCAGCCTGGCCCGGGACGTGGCCGCGCTGAAGGGCTCCCGGTGAGCGCGGGGAACGACCCGGGAGGCCGCGTGAGATGAGGGTCAGCCTGGTGTCGTACGGGGGGCTGGCGGCGGGGGCCGGCCTCCGCCGCCCGCCCCAGGTGCTGGACGCGGACACGCTGCCCCCGGACGACGAGGCCGAGCTGCGCCGGCTGGTGGCGGCGGCCGCCGCGACACCCCCTCCCGAGGACGCGGGCCGCGCCAGGGACGCGATGGGCCACCGCGTCACCGTGGAGGACGACGGCCGCTCGACGGTCCTCGAACAGTCGGACGCCGCCATGTCCCCCGCGTTCGCGGCCCTGGTCACCTGGCTCCGGAGGCACTTCGCGCCGCGGTGAGCGCGCGGGACCCCGTACTACGCCGCGCCGCCCCCTTCGAAGGTCCGGAGCAGGTCCGCCGCCACGCCCACCGCGATCACGGCGGGCTCCTTGCCGGTGATGCAGGGCATTCCGATCGGGGTCCTGATCCGGTCGATGGTGGCCTCGTCGTGGCCCCCCTCGGTGGCCAGACGCTGCCGGAACCGCGCCCACTTGGCGGCGGAGCCGATCAGCCCGATCGAGCCGAGGCCGGCGGTGCGCAGCGCGGCGTCGCACAGGGCGGCGTCCTCGGCGTGGTCATGCGTCATGATCAGGACGTGGGTGCCGGGCGCCAGCTCCGCCAGCACCTCCTCCGGCAGCAGCGGGGTGTGGTGGACGTGGATCCGCGCCACCGCGTCCGCGAGTACGGCGAGCCGGTCGTCGGAGAGCTGGCCGGGGCGGCTGTCGATCAGGTGCAGATCGAGGTCGTGGCGGGCCAGGATGCGGGCCAGCTCCATCCCGACGTGCCCGACGCCGAAGACGGCCACCGCCGGGACCACCGGCAGCGGTTCCAGCAGTACGCTGACGGCCCCGCCGCAGCACTGGACGCCGTGGCGGCCGGTGACCTTGTCGTTGAGGGCGAAGTCCATCAGCTCCGGTTCCGGGTCCGGCGTGCCGATCACCTCCCGGGCCCGGTCGATCGCGACGGCCTCGATGTTGCCGCCGCCGATCGAACCCCAGGTCTCGGTCCGTCCCACCACGAGTTTGGCACCGGCCCGGCGGGGCGCGTGGCCGCGCACGGCCGCGACGGTCACGAGCGCTCCGGGTTCCCGGCGGGCCCGCAACCGCGCGACCGCGGCCACCCAGGTCATGTCAGACATTGCTCAATACGCTCGTGTCGGCGGGGACGCCGCTGCCGCCGGGCGCGCCGACGCCGCGAACGGCCTCGATCGCCCAGTACACCGCCTCCGGTGTCGCCGGGGAGGCGAGTTCCACACTGGCACCGGCGGCCCCGAAGGCCGCGACGGCCTGCCGCAGCGCCTCCCGCACCGAGAAGGCCAGCATCAGCGGGGGCTCACCCACCGCCTTGGACCCGTAGACGGCGCCCGTCTCGGTGGCGTTCCGCAGCAGCGTGACGTTGAACTCCTCGGGCATCTCCGAGAAGCTCGGCAGCTTGTAGGTGCTCGCGGCCTGGGTCAGCAGCCGGCCGCGGCCCGGCCCGTCACCGGTGTCCCAGCGCATGTCCTCCAGCGTCAGCCAGCCCGCGCCCTGCACGAAACCGCCCTCGACCTGACCGATGTCGATCAGCGGGGACAGGCTGTCGCCGACGTCGTGCACGATGTCCACCCGCCGGATGCGGTACGCGCCGGTGAAGCCGTCCACCTCCACCTCGGCCGCGGCGGCGCCGTGGGAGAAGTACTTGAACGGCGATCCCCTGAAGGACTTCAGGTCCCAGTGCAGGCCCTCCGTACGGTAGAAACCGGCCGCCGACAGCTGGACGCGCTGGAAGTAGGCGGTGCGCACCAGGTCGTCCCAGGGCAGTTCCCCGTCACTGCCGAGGACGCGTGCGACGCCGTCGACGATGCGCACGTCCGAGGCGTTCGCGCCGAGCCGGGTGGCGGCCACCCGCAGCAGCCGCTCGCGCAGCTGCTCGCAGGCGTTCTTCACCGCGGCGCCGTTGAGGTCGGCGCCGGCGCTGGCCGCGGTGGCGGAGGTGTTGGGCACCTTGTCGGTCCGCGTCGGGGCCAGCCGTACCTTGTGCGGCGGGATGCCCAGGGCGGTGGCGGCCACCTGGATCATCTTGGTGTGCAGGCCCTGGCCCATCTCGGTGCCGCCGTGGTTGATCAGGACGGAGCCGTCCTTGTAGATCAGCACGAGCGCGCCGCCCTGGTTGAAGGCGGTGAGGTTGAACGAGATGCCGAACTTGACGCCGGTGAGCGCGAGGGCCCGCTTGGTGTGCGGGTGCGCGGCGTTGAAGGCCGCGATCTCCCTCTGGCGGTCGGCGAACCGGCCGTTCTCCTTGACCTGCTGCCAGACGGCGGAGATCCGTTCGGGCTGGACGACCTCCTGCCCGTACGGGGTGAACTGGCCCTCCCGGTAGAAGTTCCGCTCCCGCAGCTCGGTCGGATCGAGGCCGAGCAGCGGCGCGCACCGGCCCATGATGTCCTCGATCACCAGCATCCCCTGCGGTCCGCCGAAGCCCCGGAAGGCG
The DNA here is from genome assembly GCF_042901085.1 of Streptomyces sp. NPDC012794. Lineage (NCBI taxonomy): Bacteria > Bacillati > Actinomycetota > Actinomycetes > Kitasatosporales > Streptomycetaceae > Streptomyces > Streptomyces sp. NPDC012794. The sequence continues at coordinate 149,250 of NZ_JBIBCI010000006.1, read as the reverse complement.
GTGTTGGAGACCTTGTTCGTCTTGGCGATGCGGCCGGTGACGCGGGCGTTGGGAATCCAGTAGGTGTTGTCGATGTGGCACAGCGCGCGGGCCACCACCGGCTCGGAGAGGTCCAGGCTCCAGCCGCCGTCCGCCGTCAGTGCGGCGTCCAGGGCCTGGATGCGGCCCTCGGCGTCGAAGCCGATCTTCCACGCGGCGTGGAACCCGTGCCGCTTGCCGGACATGGTCAGGTCCTGGGTGCGGTTGAGCCGCAGCCGCACCGGGCGGCCGGTGAGCAGGGCGCCGAGGGCGGCGACGGCCGCGAATCCGTGCGGCTGCATCTCCTTGCCGCCGAAGCCGCCGCCCATCCGCAGGCACTGCACGGTCACTTCGTGGCTGTGCAGGCCGAGTACGTGCGCGACGATCTCCTGCGTCTCCGAGGGGTGCTGGGTGCTGCTCTGGACGAACACCTGCCCGGATTCGTCGACGTGGGCGAGGGCGGCGTGCGTCTCGAGGTAGAAGTGTTCCTGCTCAGAGAACCGGAGCTCGCCGGTGAACACGTGTGCGGAGTCCGCGAAGCCCGCGTCGATGTCGCCGGTCCGCATCTCGGGGCGGGCGCCGTGGAAGCTGCCGGCCTCGATCGCCTCGTCCAGGGTGACCAGGGCGGGCTGTTCGTCGAGTTCCACCTCCACGGCGGCGGCACCGAGCCGGGCCGCCTCCAGGGTCTCGCCGAGCACCCAGGCGACGGCGTGGCCGTGGAACATGACCTCGGCGGGGAAGACCGGTTCGTCGTGCTTCATTCCGGCGTCGTTGACGCCGGGCACGTCGGCGCCGGTCAGTACCCGGACCACGCCGGGCACGGCGAGCGCGGGCGCGGTGCGCAGCGCGGTGATCCGGCCGCGGGCCTTCATGACCTGGACCGGGTGGGCGTGCAGGACGTCCTTGGTGCGGTGGACCAGGTCGTCGGTGTAGAGCGCGGCGCCGGTGACGTGCAGGGCGGCGCTCTCGTGCGCCACGGGGACGCCGACGGCGGGACGTTCGGGGCGTTCGGACAGGTGACTCATGACGACACCGCCTCGGGGGTCTGTGCGTACAGCTTCAGCAGGCTCTGGCCGAGCATCGCGGAGCGGTATCCGGCGCTCGCCCGGTGATCGTCCATGGGAGTGCCCTGGGCCCGCAGCACCCCGGCCGCGGCCTCGACGGTCCCGGCCGTCCACGGTTTGCCCTCCAGCGCCGCCTCGGCGGCGAGGGCGCGGATCGGGGTGGCGGCCACGCCGCCCAGGCCGATGCGCGCTTTGCGGACGATCCCGTCCTCGATGTCGAGCGCGAAGGCGACCGCCACGCTGGAGATGTCGTCGAAGCGCCGCTTGGCGATCTTGTGGAAGGCGGTGACCGGGGAGAGCGGCAGCGGGACGCGCACCGCGCGGATCAGTTCGCCGGGACGGCGTACGCTCTGCCGGTAGCCGGTGAAGTAGTCGCGGAGGGGGACCTCGCGGTCCCCGTCGGCGTCGGCTAGCACCACCGACGCCTCCAGCGCGAGCAGCACCGGCGGGCTGTCGCCGATGGGCGAGCCGGTGCCCAGGTTGCCGCCGAGGGTGGCGCTGTTGCGGATGAGGCGGGACGCGAACTGCGGGAAAAGGTCCGCGAGCAGCGGGACGGTGCCGCCGAGGCGGCGTTCGATCTCGGTGAGCGTCTGCGCCGCGCCGATGACGACGGAGTCGGACGTGACGTCCAGTCCCCTCAGTTCGGGGAGCCGGTCCACGGCGACCACGCAAGGCGCCCGGCGGGCCCGGAGGTTCACTTCCACGCCCCAGTCGGTGCTTCCCGCGACGACCACCGCGTCGGGCCGCTCGCGCAGCAGCCGCAGCGCCTCGGCGAGGGTGCCCGGCCGCAGGAACGCGCTGCCGTCGCGGGTGTACGAGGTGGCGGCGGGTCCGGGCGGGGAATGCTCACGGCGCCGTGCCAGGGGGTCGTCCTCGGTGGGCGTACCGACGGCGTACGCGGCATCGCGGATCGGGCGGTATCCGGTGCAGCGGCACAGGTTTCCGCTCAGCGAGTGCAGGTCGAAGCCGTTCGGGCCGTGCTCGGGGTCATGCTCGGGGTCGCCGCCGTCGGCGGGTTCCGCGTGCGCGCAGCGGTCGGGCCGGTAGTATTCGGCGGCCATGCTGCAGACGAACCCCGGGGTGCAGTAACCGCATTGGGAACCGCCGCGGACCGCCATCTCCTCCTGCACCGGGTGCAGGGTGGGCGGCGTGCCGGGCGCGCCCGGGGTGGCGAGGCCTTCGGAGGTGACGACCTCCTGCCCGTCGAGCGCCGCGACCGGGACGAGGCAGGCGTTGACCGCCACCCAGTCGGTGGGCTTGTCCAGTCCGGGTCGGGCCACCAGGACGGAGCAGGCACCGCATTCGCCTTCGGCGCAGCCCTCCTTGGTGCCGGTGAGGCCGCGCTCGCGCAGGAAGTCCAGCACCGAGGTGTGGGGCGGAGCGGGCTCGATGGGTGTGTCTTTCCCGTTGACCGTGATCCGCGCCGCTACCACGGCACGTCCTCGTTCCGGTGCGCGGTGGATGTGATCGTCCTAGTCGCCATTTCAGGAGCCTTCTGTTCGGTGGCGCGGCCGGAGGAAGCCCGGAGAGCGCACGTCGGCACGCGACGGCGTGCCTCAGGCGGTGACAGAGAATCGAAAAAGGAGCCGGGGCCGCAATCGGGCACGCCGGAGAGGGGGCTGTTCAGCAGCCGTGTGCGACGCGGCCCGGGGCCCAGGCGACCTGGTGAGCGAGGCGAAGCAGTGCGGAGATGGTGGACATCCGACGTCGCCTCCTTCCGTCAACTCACGAGCCGGTCCGCCAGAAGCTACGTGGCGGCGGGTCCATCGGTCAAGCCATCGCGCACCCGCCACGAGCAGGCCCTTCCGGGGTTCCAGGCCGGCCGTGGGTCAGCTGCGCGGAGGGCCGGGGTCGTCGGCCAGTTGGGCGATCCAGCCGTAGGGGAGCTCCTCGCCGTCGACGGTGACGGCCTCCACGGCCCGGCTCGCGGGGTCGATCTCGGCCTGCACCCCCTCCCCCGCGTAGCGCGGGTATCCGGAGACGCCGATGGCGCCGGTGGCTTCGACCCGGGCGGTGCGCAGGACCGCGTCGTGGCCCTCGGTGTCCTGGGCGCCGGGCGGGCCGGGGCGCAGGACGACGGTGTACCGGCCGGGGGCGGGGTGGGCGGGGGAAGTCATGGGGTCAGGCTAGTGACCGGGGGCGCCGCCGGCTCAGAGGCGCGGCTGGGGAAGGTGCCGTGGGGTCCGGCCGGTCCGGGCCCGCGCCCCCCGGCTGCCGGGGGCGGGCCCCTCGACCGGCGCGCCGGGTGGTGCCGGCGGACCGCGCGGAGGCCGTGGCATACCTCAAGGGTGGGGGCCGGGTCACCGGTCTGCGCCTCGGCTCCGAGCGAGGCACCGCTCGGAGCGGAAAAAGTTTTCCACCGGGCGTCTATCGGATGGCCGTTCGCTGGGAATGCTGCGTGTGTTCTCCCGCCCCGGTACGACGCCCCGTCCCGGCGTACCGCCCGGGCGGCCTTCCGTTCTGAGCTCTCGGGAGGTAACACGCCATGCAGTCAGCCCCCACGCCCCCACCCCCCAGCCGCCGTGATGTCCTCGCCGGTCTCGGCCTGGCCGCCGCCACCCCGCTCGTCCTCGGCTCCACCCCGGGCCCCGCCCGCCACGACCTGCCCTCCCGTCCGGCCGTCCCGGGCGGCCGGACGGTCCTGCTCCGCGGGGCGTCCCTCGTGCTCACCATGGACCCCGCCCTCGGCAGCGGCCCCCTCGGCGCCGTCGAGAACGCCGACGTCCTGGTGCTCGACGGCGCCGTCGCCGCCATCGGCACGGCACTGCGCACGCCGCCCGGCGCCCGGGTGGTGGAGGCCTCGGGCAAGCTGGTCATGCCCGGCTTCGTCGACACCCACAACCACCTGTGGCAGGCGGCGATCCGGGGCGGCTGCACCGACCGGGACCTGTTCGGCTGGTTCCGGGGGTGTACCGACCCCCAGCGCGGCCGTCTGACGCCCGCGGACGTCCACAGCATCGTGCGGCTGGCCGCCCTCGACGCCGTCCAGTCGGGCGTGACGACACTGGTGGACTGGGTGGACATCTTCTCGTACGACCTCATCGAGAGCTACGTACGGGCCCTGGCCGGCACCGGCCTGCGGTTCACGTACGCCATGTTCCCGCCGGCGCCCGACGCGGCGCTGGTCACGAAGGTGAAACGGGAACTCGTCGACCCGGCGCCCCTCGGTTCCTTCCAGGTCGCCACCCACGCGGCGCGGGCCGTCGAGTCCCACAACCGCGCCCACTGGGAGGCCGCCCAGGACCTGGGCGTCATGCTCAACTCCCATGTCCTGGAACGCCCCGAGCAGCGGGCCGACGACCCGATCGGGGTGCTCGCCGGCATCGGCGCGCTGGGTCCGCGGCTCCTGATCAACCACGCGGTCCACCTGACGGACGCGGAGATCGCCGCCGTCGCCGAGCACGACGTCCGGGTCGCCCACTGCCCGCTCAGCAACATGCGGCTGGCCTCCGGCATCATGCGGCTGTCCGACCTGGGACAACGGGGCGTCAAGGTCGGGCTGGGCCTGGACGGCGGAACCAACGACACCTCGGACTTCCACGCGCTGATGAAGACGGCCGTCGGCCTGCAGCGCGTTCGCACCACCCGGGCCTCGGTCTTCCCGCAGGTGCACGAGGTCCTGCGGATGGCCACGCTGGGGGGCGCCGAAGTCCTCGGCCTCTCCGGCCGGGTGGGGTCCCTGACCCCCGGCAAGCGGGCCGACCTCGTGGTCATCGACCCGGCGGCACTGAACTTCGCACCGCGCTTCGACTGGGTCGGGCAGATCGTCTTCAACGGGCGGCCCGAGAACGTCGACGCCGTGTTCGTGGACGGGCGGGCGCTGAAGCTCGGCGGCCGGCTGGTCGGCATCGACACGGAGCGCGTCGTGCGGGAGGCCGAGGCGGCCGCCGCCCGCCTGCGCGCGGCCGCGTAGGGCGGGCGCGGCGCCGGGGCGTACGCGCGGCCACGGCGGGCGTCCCGGCGTCGCCCGACGGCCCCTCGTACGGCGGAAGTTGGGGGGCCACCGGTCGCGCACCCGAGGGGAGCAGTGCGTCCGCGGCCGGCCCCGCGTCCTCCGGCCCCGCCCCCCGCCCGGTTCCCGAGATGACGGCCCGCGGGGAGGTGACTAGCATGGGCAGAAGAGGGCCGCCACCGTTGGGAACAGACCTTTCACCTGCGGTGATGCGTACGGCCTTGAGAACGTGCCATCCAGCCCCGTGGTCCGCGGCCCGAAGAGCCGCGTTGACGGCGGATGCACCTCCACACGTCTATCGGGTACTGGCCGGAGTTCCACGACTTGGAGCCGGAAGGAGGCCGAAAACCGTTTCGCGCCGCGTGCGCGGCGCAGTTCGAGAAGGGTTTTGAACCATGCAGGCACTGAGAGTGAAGCGGCTCTTCGCGGCGTCCGCGATCGGAGTCCTGATGGCCGGCGGCGCCGCCCTCGGCGCGGCGGGCACGGCCTCCGCGGCGGCGCCCACCCACTCGGTCTCCTACGTCACCGGTGGTGGCGGATGGGACGACGACCACGGCTACGGCCACGGCCACGGCGGGTACGACCACGATGACGACTGGGGCGGAGGGCACGGCGGCGGCTGCTGACGGCTGACCATCCCGCAGGCTGTGCGGACCGCCGAGCTGACGGTCCGTGCAGTGCCGTGTCCGCGGCCGCCGTTGGCCGTGGCCACCGCCGGTGCGCCGGCCGCGCACCCGTTCGGCCGCGCCCCGTTCACGCGACCCGCAGCGGCGGGCGGGCGACGGGGTGCAGGGCGGCGTGCTCCAGGGGTGCGGAGGGGTCGACGGAGACGTCCAGCCGGGCCGGTTCGGCGCCGGCGCGGACCAGCAGGTCGCCGACGGCCGCGATCATCGCCCCGTTGTCGGTGCACAGGGTCAGCGCGGGCACCCTCAGCTCGACGCCGGCGGCCGCGCAGCGTTCCTCGGCGAGGGCCCGTACGCGCGAGTTGGCGGCGACACCGCCCACCACGACCAGCGTCCGTACGCCGTGCTCCCGGCAGGCGGCCAGCGCCTTGCGGGTCAGCACGTCCGCGACGGCTTCCTGGAGGGAGGCCGCGCCGTCGGCCAGCGGGAGTTCCTCGCCGCTGCGCCGGTGCCGCTCGGCCCACCGGGCGGCGGCGGTCTTCAGGCCGGAGAAGGAGAAGGCGTACGGGGCGTCGCGAGGCCCGGTCAGCGGGCGGGGGAAGGCCACCGCGCGGGGATCGCCCTCGCGGGCGGCCCGGTCGATCGCGGGGCCGCCGGGGTAGGGCAGCCCGAAGACCCGCGCCACCTTGTCGAAGCACTCGCCGGCCGCGTCGTCGACGGTGTCGCCGAGGTGCAGGATCGGATCGCGTACGAGGTCCCGTACGAGGAGCAGGGAGGTGTGCCCGCCGGAGACGATCAGGACCACGCACGGATCTGGCAGCGGCCCGTGTTCCAGGGTGTCCGCGGCGACGTGTCCGGCCAGGTGGTGCACCCCGTACAGCGGCACTCCGGCGGCGTAGGCGAGGGTCTTCGCTCCGGCGAGGCCGACTTGGAGGGCGCCCGAGAGCCCGGGCCCGGTGGTCACGGCGACGGCGTCGAGGTCCCGCAGGCGCAGTCCCGCACGGTCCAGTGCCTCCTGGACGACGGGGGTGAAGGCCTGCAGGTGGGCCCTGGCCGCGATCTCGGGCACGACGCCGCCGAACCGGGCGTGTTCGTCCATGCTCGACGCCACCACGTGGGCGAGCAGCCGGCCGCCGGAGACGATCCCGGCTCCCGTCTCGTCACAGGAGGACTCGATGCCCAGCACCACCGGAGCGCCCACGCCAGCCTCTTTCGCAGGGTCTTCGTTCTTGCAAGGAATATGCAACAAGGTACCGGTGCAGTTCCGCACCGCGCGAACCCGCACCGCTGCCACGGCTCCCGTCCCGGCAACTCCGCGGTGTCCGGCGCGCGCTGACGCCCGTGCGCCCGCCCGGGCCGGTACGCACCTGTGATCAGTGACTCATCCGCTTGGCCGGACCTCCCGCGGGCTGTGTCCGTCCAGCTCGTGCTGTGGGCCGTGTTCGGGGTCGTCTCCGGAGTCCTCGCCCAGCGGCTGCCGGCCCGCCGCGCCGATGGCGCCGGTACGGAGGCGACGGCCCCTCGGCCGGCGTCCGCCCCGGCCTGATCCGCGCACCGCACCACCCCCGGAGCCCTGCTCCCCCGGATGCCCGGGGCGGCGGGGCTCCGGCCGTGTCAGGGGCGGCGCAGGCGGGGGGCCAGGACCGCCATCGCCGTCATCAGCGCCGGCAGCACCAGCATCGCCCACCGCAGGCTCGTCGCCTCCGCGAGGCCGCCGATGACCGGAGGTCCCGCGAGGAAGCCGACGTAACCCACCGCCGAGACGGCGGCGATGGAGGAACCGGCGCGCTCCGGCCGCAGTCCGGCCGCGTGGGCGAAGACGAGGGGGATGACCGCGGCCATGCCGAGGCCCAGCAGGGTGTAGCCGATGAAACCGGCCGTCGTCGTCGCGCTGATGATCGGGATGAGGGCCCCCGCTCCCGCCACCACGGCGCAGACGAGCGTGAAGCGGACCGTTCCGAGGCGGGCGCGCAGCCGGTCGGCGGTGAGGCGGCCGATGACCATGCCCGCGGAGAAGACGGCGTACCCCAGGCCCGCCGCGCCCGGTGAGGCGCCGGTTTCCTCCTTCAGGTACACCGCCCCCCAGTCGTTGACCACCCCCTCCCCCATCAGCGCGCAGAACGCGACGAGGCCGGGGATCCACAGTCCCGGGCCGGGCAGGGCCAGCAGGGGGCCCGCCGGGGAAGGACCGTCGGCCGACGTTGGTTCGGGGGCCAGGGCGGTGGCCGCCGCCCCCGCCACCACCAGCAGGACGAGGGCCGTCACCGTGAAGTGCGCCCGGATGCCGATACCGGCGGAGGCCGCCAGGCCGCCCGCCATGGCGCCGGCGATGCCGCCGAGGCTGAACATGGCGTGGAAGCCGCCGAGGACGGGGCGGCCGTAGGCCCGTTCGACGAGGACGCCCTGGGTGTTCATCGCGACGTCGACGGCCGTGTTGCCGCACGCGAACAGGGCCAGGGCGGCGGTCAGTACCGCGAGGCCGGGGACGAGGGGCAGGCTCGCCAGGGCGCCCAGGTAGGCGGCCATGCCGACGCACAGGACCTTACGGCTGCCGAACCTGGCCACCAGGCCGCCGACCAGCGGGAGCCCGACGAAGGCCCCGCCGCTGAGGCCGACGAGGGCCACGGCCAGTTCCCCGGCGGACAGGTCCAGCCCGCTCTGGACGGCCGGTACCCGGGCCGCCCAGGTGGCGAAGGCGGCTCCGGTGACGAAGAAGACCGCGCAGACGGCCAGCCGCATCGTCCGCGGCCGTGGGCCGCCGTCACGGCCACGGCCACGGCCACCGTCACGTTCACGGGCGGAGGGCACCGCACGTCCGCCCGCGGTCTCGGACTCGTCGTGCATCTGCGTCCGTCCCCTTGTCCTTCGTGCCCGTGCCGTGCCGGGCCGGTCCCCGCGCCCCGGCGGGAGGACCGGCCTTCCGCCTGTCATCGCGCCGAGTCGGCCGTCCGCCGGGTCAGGGCGATCAACGCCTCCCGTTCCTCGACAAGGACCTTGTACAGGACTTCCGCGTAGCGGCGCATCGTCGTCACGTCGTTGGGCGGGCCGAAAGAGCTGAAGCTCTGCCCCAGCACCAGGCGGCGCAGGCAGACCTCTTCGCTCACGGGGTACTGCGCCGGATCGTAGTGGTGCCCAGGGCGGGCGTGTCCGCAGCTCCACGGGCAGCCCCGGCCGTATCCGCGCAGCTCCTGGAAGAGGGTCTGCCCGGGCACCGGCTGCGGCTGCCAGCGCATGATGTGCAGGCCTTCGGCGTTCACCGCCCGGGCGAGCGCGTCACGGAAGGCGGCGACGGGAAGGCCGTCGAGTCCGAGTTCCTCCGGCATGACGAGCAGCGGGTAGAAGAAGTAGACGTGCGTGCGGTCCTCGGGCACGGCCGGCGTGCGGATGCCGGGGACGCCGGCGAGGGCCTGGGTGAGCGCGGCCCCGTTGGCCTGCCGGACGAGGGACATCTCGGCCAGGCGGGTCAGCTGGGAGCGGGCGAACGCGGCGGCGAGGACGTCGATGCGGTAGTTCCAGCCCATGATGCGGGCGTTGTAGTCGCGGCTCTGGCCCGGGAGTTCCTCACCGAACATCAGCACCCGCCGGGCCAGCCGGTGCTGTTCCTCGTCGCGGGTCGCGAACAGACCGCCCTCGCCGAGGGCGGAGAGGGTCTTCGACCCGTTGAGGCTGGCACCGCTCAGTGCGCCGAGGGACCCGACCGGGCGGCCCCGGTAGCTCGCGCCATGGGCCTGGGAGGCGTCCTCGATGAGGACGAGGCCGTGCCGGTCCGCGATCGTGCGCAGGGCGTCGTAGTCGGCGGGCAGGCCGTTGAGGTCCACGGCGACGATGGCACGGGTACGGTCGGTGATCCGTTCCTCGATCCGGTCCGGGTCGATGTTGAACGTCGCGAGGTCGGTGTCCACGAACACCGGGATCGCGTTGGCCTGGAGTACGCAGGAGGCCGAGGCCAGGAAGGTGTCGGCCGGTACCAGCACCTCGTCGCCCGGCTCCACCCCGGCGGCGGCGATCGCCATGTGCAGGGCCGCCGTACCGGAGTTGGCGGCGAGGACGTGGGGCATGCCGGTGAACTCGGCCCAGGCGGCCTCCAGATCGCTCACCGTACGCATGGGCCAGTGCCACGGCGTCGCCTGGTCCAGCGCGTCGAGCACGGCCTTGCGGTCGGCGTCGGCGATGTACGGCCAGGGAGCCACCTCGTCCCCGGAGAGCAGCGGGGTACCCCCGTCGACGGCTAGCACGTCCTGGCCTCCTCACCGGCCCCGACGGCGGCGGTCAGCGTCATCCTCCTGCCGCCCGGGGGCTCCCGCCGGAACACCGCCCGGGCGGAGGGAATCTCGGGGAAGGGCCCGAGCAGGTCGGCCAGACCGGTCAGCCCCTCGGCCAGGGTGACGCGCGGGGCGAAGCCCAGCCCTCGCAGACGGGTGACGTCGGCGAGGAGGGTGAAGCTGTCCGCGAGGCTGGAGGTGTCGGCGTCCAGCAGCGCCGGGCGGCCGGTGGCCGTACCCACCGCCTCGGCCAGCTCGCGCATCGAGACGGCGGTGCCGGTGGCCAGGTTGTAGATCTCGCCGTCGGCACCGCGGCCGGCCAGGGTCATCATGGCCCGGCACAGGTCCTCGACGTGGATGAAGTCGCGGCGCTTGAGGTCGATGTCGCCGACCACCGGGATGGGCTGTTCGTTGAGGTGCCAGCGCAGGAACTGCGAGACCTCCCCGCCCGCCCGGCGCGGATCCTCTCCGGGGCCGTAGACGACGAAGGAGCGGCCGATGACGACGGGCAGTCCGGCCGTCGCGTGCAGACTGCGCAGCGTCAGTTCGCCGGAGAGCTTCGAGGCACCGTACGGCAGGAAGGGCTGGGTGGGATGGTCCTCACGGATCGGGCTCTGCAGCGGGGTGCCGTAGACGATGGCGGAGGAGAGGTAGACGAGGCGGCGCACGCCCAGTTCCAGGCAGGCGTTGCCCACGTTGCAGGTCCCGAGGGCGTTCAGGTGGAAGTCGTGACGGGGATGGGCCACCGACTCGGTGCCGCTGGCGTTGCCGGCCAGGTGGAAGACGGCGTCGGCGTTCTGCAGCGCCAATAAGGTCTCCCCGTAATCACGCAGGTCGGCGCGGATGTAGGAGACGCCGGGCAGGGCCGCGAGCTCGCGGGGAAGGGGGGCGTGGTCGACGACGGTGACCTTCTGGGAGAGAAGGCTGAGGGCCGTGACGAGGTGCCGGCCGACGAAACCGGCTCCGCCGGTGACGGCCACGTTCTCGTAAGGGGTTTCGGGCAGGTCGGGGCCGTGGTGCACGGTCACTCCATTCCAGATTCAGGGCGAGGGGGGAGGCAGGCACGGGCGGACACTGACCGGTGGTCACCCGGGGCGCACACGCCTGCCGCCGCGCCCCTGGCGGTGCGCTCGAAACGGGGGTGCTGTTCAACCCTGGTCCGGACTCGCAATGCCGCTCACGCACCTGATCGGTTACGGCTCAACCAGTTCACCACGCCTCCTCCCCGTCGGCGCAAGGGGTCCCGGGGAGAGTGGCCGAGACTGCCTCCCGTCCGGTCGCGCGGCGGTCCGGGGAGCGGAGCTGCTGCTCCGCCCCGGAGATCGAGCGGGGGCGGAGACGTCCGCCCGAACCGGAAGGGCGAGGGGCGGCCGCGCACGGCAGGGCCGGGATGGCCGGTTCGGCGGGCTTGACCTTCGGCCCACGGCAGGATCTTTCCACTCGAACGCCACGGGGACGGACGAGCCGGACGCCACGAGGGGCCCCGGCCGGAAGCCAGGGGACCCCGGCCGGGATCCGCGGGGATCCGTACCGGTTCCCGGGGTCCGCCGGGTGAACTCCCGGAGGACCGCGTTTACCGAACACGGATCCGGCTACACGCGCTGTATGACGGCATCAGAGAAGTCCGACAACACCAAGTCGACCGGCAACGGATCCCGTTCGTCCTCCAACGGCACCACCACGCGGCGCCGGGCCACCCGCGCCGCCCGGGCGGGGAGCGGTTCCGGGACGGAAGCGAAGGAAACCGTGGCAGGCACCCTGACGGCCCTGCCCGCCCCCCTGGCGGAGAGGACCCACGCGGCCGTGCAGGCGGTACGCGGCACCCTCGGCAACGCGGGACGGGCATGGACGGCGATCAGGAACCGCAAGGCCCTCGCCGCCGCCGCGGCGGGAGGCACGGCGGCCGTGATCACCAGCACGTACGCGATCGGGCGCCGGGCCGGGCTGCGCCGGCGCGGGCCGCTCTCCCGGCTCACCGGTGGCCGCATCTGAATCCGGCCGCCCGCCGCGGGCGCGCCCGCCTCCGGCGCGGGCGCGTCACGGACGTTCGGGGCGTCCACCGCCGCTGGGTGGTGGGCGCCCCGAACGCGCGGATGCCGTGCGGGCAGGAGCGCGCGTGCGATGACGGGGTTCGAGGTGCTGACGTCCGCACCGCCGCGCACTCCGGCGGCGACGCCACCGGGACAGGATCGGCGGCCCCCTGCGCCCGCCCCTTCGACAACGTGCCCGCCATGAGCCCCGGCTCGCTGCCGACCGGCCGTCACGGCCCCTGGACACGGGCGCCCGGCTCGGCGGCTCCGCACACGGCGGGCGGCTCGCCCGCGGCAGCTCCCCGACGACGCGCCCCGCCCTGGTCGCGGTGCGCCGCTGCGGCCCCGTACGCGCGCCGGCCGTCACGGCCCGCGCCCCCGCCCCCGCCCCTACGACACCGGCTCCACGACCGACAGGACTCCCCCGTGACACGTACCGTTGCCCGCGTCATCGTCGACGCCCTCAAGGAACTCGACGTCCACCACGTCTTCGGCGTCGTCGGAGACGCCCTCAACCCCCTGACCGACGCCATCCGCACCACCGAGGGCGTGGACTGGGTGGGCTGTCGCCACGAAGAGGCGGCGGCCTTCGCGGCCGGCGCGCAGGCCCAGCTGTCGGGCCGGCTCGGCGTGTGCATGGGCACCGTCGGGCCGGGCTCGGTCCACCTGCTCAACGGGCTGTACGACGCCGCCAAGAGTCACGCCCCCGTCTTGGCCGTCTGCGGTCAGGTCCCCCTCGCGGACATGGGCACCGACTACTTCCAGGAAGTCGACAACGATCAGCTGTTCCGGGACGTCGCCGTGTACCGGGCGACCGTGACCTCGCCCGGGCAGATGCCCCGGATGCTGGAATCCGCGGTCCGCGCGGCGATCAGCCAGGGCGGTGTGGCGGTCCTGACCGTCCCCGGCGACCTCGGCGACCAGGAGGTCGAGGACGACCGGCCCGTGCGCTTCGCCCTGGACCGCCCGGTGACCCGGCCCGACGATCCCGCGCTCGCCGAAGCCGCGCAGCTCGTCAACGCCGGCTCCAGGACCACCCTGCTGGTCGGCCAGGGGGCGAGGGAGGCCCGCGAGGAGGTGCTGCGCCTGGCCGGACTGCTCAACGCGCCCATGGTGCTCACCCTGAAGGCCAAGGAGGGCTTCGAGCACGACAACCCGTACCAGGTGGGCCAGACGGGGCTGATCGGCAACCCCGCCGCCTCCCACGCCCTCGACCAGTGCGACACCCTGGTCATGCTCGGCACCGACTTCCCCTACCGCGACTGGTACCCCGACGGCTGCAAGGTCGTCCAGATCGACACCCGCGGCGACCACCTCGGCCGGCGGGTCCCGGTGGACGCCGGGCTGGCGGGCGATGTCGGCGCCACTCTGCGCGCCCTGCTCCCCCAGCTGAAGGCCTCGTCCGACCGCTCCCACCTCGATGCCTCGCGCTCCCGCTTCGAGTCCTGGAGCGAGGACCAGCAGCAGCTCGCCGACCCCCGCCACGACCACCGCTGGCGGGGCAGGCTGCGCGCCCTGGTGGACAACCGGGACCACGACGTCCGTCCCGAGGCGCTGGCCGCGGCCGTGGACCGGTACGCCGCGGACGACGCGGTCTTCACCTCCGACACGGGCATGGCGACCGTCTGGCTCTCCCGGTTCGTCACCATGCGCGGGACGCGGCGGCTGCTCGGCTCGTACAACCTCGGCTCGATGGCGAACGCGATGCCGCAGGCGCTGGGCGCCCAGCTGTGGGCGCCGGAACGTCAGGTGGTCGCGTTCTGCGGCGACGGTGGCCTGAGCATGCTGCTCGGCGACCTGATGACGATCAAGACGTACCGGCTTCCGGTCAAGCTCGTCCTCTTCGACAACCGCCGCCTGGGCATGGTCAAACTGGAACAGGAGCAGGCGGGCCTGCCCGAGTTCGGCACCGAACTAGACAATCCGGACTTCGCGGCCGTCGCCACCGCCCTCGGCCTGACCGGCATCCGCGTCACCGACCCGTCGGAGCTGGACGACGCCGTGCGCCGGGCGTTCGACACGCCCGGCCCGGTCCTCCTCGACGTGCTGACCAACCCCCGGGAGATCGCCGTACCGGGCAAGCCCACCGTCAGCCAGGGATGGGGCTTCGCCATCGCCAAGGTCAAGGAGACCCTCACCAGCGACGGGGCCTGACGGCCCTCACCACGCCGCCGGCGGGTGGTCACGGACGGTCCGGGGCCCCCGCCGGCGGCTCGGGGTGCTCGGAGCGGATCTCCGGCTCCAGACCCTCCGCGGGAGTGGTGCGGCGCCGCCCGACGTCCGCCCGCCAGGCCTCGAAGGCCACGGCCGTCGCCGTCACCACCGCCAGCCCGAGCAGCCAGCCCCCCACCACGTCGCTCACCCAGTGCACCCCGAGCGCAACCCGTGTGACGCCCACGCCCACGACCGAGACCACCGCCAGCGCCCACGCCGGCGGACGTCCGCGCCGTGGGACCAGCGGCAGCAGGACCAGCAGCAGGACCGCGCAGGAGGTGGTGGCCGTCATCGCGTGCCCGGAGGGGAAGGAGAACCCGTGCGCGTGGGAGACCGGTTCGGGCAGGTGGGGCCGGGCCCGCGCGACCACGATCTTCACCAGCAGGCCGAGCAGGCCGCCGGCCGTCGCGGTGACGGCCGCCCACAGCGCCAGCCGTACGGCGCCCCGTACGAGGAGCCACACCACCAGCGCCGCCACGAGCAGCCGCATGGTCACTGGATCCCACACCACGTCGCTCAGGAAGCGCAGCACCCGCACCCAGGCCGGATGCCGGAGCGCCGCCGCGTGCAGCGACTGGGCCGCTCCCTGGTCCAGCCGCCACAGCGGCGCCCACCGCGACTCGACGAGGACCAGCGCGAGCGCGAAGGGAACGGACACGAGGGCGGTCGCGGCCACCGTCGCCGCCAGCCGCGCCCCGAACCGGGCGTCGGGGCCCCAGCGGCCGGTGACGAGCCGGGCGAGCGCGCGGCGGGGGGCGGAGAGTCGTGCCATGGGCGTGGTGCTTCCTTTCAGGGAGTGTTCCGCCGCGTCCGGGGGCAGCCCTTGCGGGCTGTCCGGGCGCGGCCCGTTCAGACGCCGGGATCGTCCGTGGCCGGTTCCGTCACCCCCGCCCGTACGGCTTCCAGCTGGGCGGCGAAGGCCAGCCCGAGGAAGAGGGCCATCGAGGTCAGGTAGGACCACAGCAGCAGGGAGACGAACGCGCTCAGGGGCCCGTACACGGTGGTGAAGGAGCCGCCGGCACCGACGTACAGGCTCAGCCCCCACGTCGCCAGCAACCACAGCGCCAGGTACACCGTCGCGCCGAAGGCCAGCCAGGTGTAACCGGGCTGGGTGCGGCGGGGCGAGAGGCGGAAGACGGCGCTGGTGGCGAGGACGGCGAGCAGTACGCCCACGGGCCAGCGCAGCAGGTCCCAGGCGCGGACGGCGCCCGGTCCGAGGTGGTACACCTCGGCCACGGCGCGGCTCAGGTGGGCGCCGAGGACGGTCACCGCGAAGCTGAGGCCGAGGGGCAGGCCGGCCAGCACGGACATGACGAGCCCGCGGGCGTACTTGGACAGGAACGGCCGGTCCCGTTCCGTTCCGTAGATGCGGTTGGCACCCCGCTCCACCTGGCACAGGGCGGTGGTCACGTTCACGACGGAGAAGGCCAGACCGAGCCAGAGCGCGACCTGGCTCCCGTCCCCGGCCCGGTGGCGGCTCCGGGACAGGGCGTCGTCCACCACTTCCTGGCTGGGCCCGCTCGCCAGCCGGCGGATCGTCAGTTCCGCGATCCGGCCGATGTCCTCGGTGTGCAGCGCGCCGGACAGCCCGATGACGGCGATGGCCAGCGGGACGAGGGCCAGTACCGTCTGCAGGGCCAGGGCCCTGGAGTGGCTGAAGCCGTCGGCGTACCGGAAGCGGA
This sequence comes from Streptomyces sp. NPDC012794, assembly GCF_042901085.1. Lineage (NCBI taxonomy): Bacteria > Bacillati > Actinomycetota > Actinomycetes > Kitasatosporales > Streptomycetaceae > Streptomyces > Streptomyces sp. NPDC012794. The sequence goes on along the minus strand of NZ_JBIBCI010000006.1, from coordinate 133,405 downwards.
CGAAGGAGTCCCGTACGAGGCTCCAGCCCCCGTAGCGCCGCAGGGCGGCCAGCGCCTCCTCGGCGGAGAGTTCCTCGCCCTCCATCTCCAGTCCGGCGGTGGGGTCCGCCGCTTCCTCGCGCTGCGGTACCCGCGTCGCGGTTCCCACGGCCGTCACCGCCCGCCCGGGCCGTGTGCGCGGACGGCCGGTTCGGCCGCCGCCGTGCGCGTCCGCCCGGCCGGCGCGCGCGGCGGGAGCCAGATCCGCAGCGCGCCCGGTTCCACCTCCGCGCTCAGCCGGGTGCCCGCTCCGATGACGTCACCGTCGAGCTCACGCGGCTGGGGGCGGGCGAAGCGGATGTCGACGCGTACGGCGCTGAAGTACTCCAGCGCGCCGCCGGCCACCCTGCCGTACGAGCCGCCGGGGGCGGCCGCCGCCCGGCCGGGCAGCATGCGCGTCCCGAGGTATCCCGCCGCCGCGAGCCAGCCGCGGACGCCGCGCGGATCGAGCAGTGCCACCTCCAGCCGGCCGCTGTCGGGCCGGGCCTCGGGCAGCAGCGGCAGTCCGCCCTGGAGGCTGCCGACGTTGCCGATGACGACCATGCGGGCGCGGCGCTCCCGTACGGGACCCCCGTCCAGCCGGATCGACAGGCGCATCCGCGGGTCCCGGAGGTGGCCGACGGCGGACAGTACGTACGCGGCCCAGCCCACGCGTCGCTTCGCCCGCTCCGAGGCGTCGGCGACCATGGCGGCGTCGAAGCCGGCTCCCGCCATGACGGTGAAGCGGGCGCTCCCCGGCCCGTTGCCCTCCACCCGGCCCACGTCGATCCGCGCCGTCTCCCCGGACAAGGCCGCCTCCAGCGCCGTGGCCGGGTCGGAGGGCAGCCCCAGGTTGCGGGCCAGCAGGTTGCCGGTGCCGCAGGGGACCACCGCGAGCGGGATCCCGGCGCCGGCCAGGACGTCGGCGCAGGCGCGTACGGTGCCGTCCCCGCCGCAGACCACGACGAGGGCGGTGTCCTCCTCGGCGATCCGCGCGGCGAGAGCACCCGCCGCGTGCTCGGCGGAGGTCTCCGTCCACGCCTGGTCGCGGTAGCCGTGGCGGCGCAGGACGCCCCGCACGCGCTCGGCCAGTTCCGTCCCGCAGCCGTGCGGGTGGCGCACCACCACGGCCCGGCGCCCCGCGGCGCCGCCGGCGGAGGGGCGGGCGGTCGGGAGCCGGCCGGCCGGGACCGCGCCGCAGGCGGCACGCGCGAACGGCCGCGGCGGGGCGGGCAGCAGGAGCGCGTACGCCACGACGAGCAGGGTGCAGGCGCCGTTGAGCAGGCCGCCCACCCCGTCTGAGAGGTGGTGCATGCCCCGGTAGACCCGGGAGAAGGCCACGAGCACCGGGACCAGGAGCAAGGCGGTGACCAGGGCGCGCCGCACCCAGGGCCTGTCGCCGCGCGGCCGGAGCGCGACGAGGACGGCGAGCCCGCCGAACAGCGCCACCGACGCTCCGACGTGCCCGGAGGGGAAGCTGGAGGTGGGCGGCGCGGCGTCGAGGTGGGGGACGTCCGGGCGCGGCCGCTCGACGGCGAGGGTCACCAGCAGGAAGACCGCCGACTGCGCGGCCACGGCCACGGCCAGGAACACCGCCTCCCGCAGCCGGCGTCCCCGCGAGAGCCCGGTGATCGCGGCGACGGCCAGGACGGTGAGGGCGATGACAGTCTGGGTGGCGGCGAGCAGGGACAGCCAGTCCGAGAACGCGGTGAGGGGGCCGCTGCGGTGGGCGGCCAGGCTCCGGTTGACGCCGTCCTCCGCGGCCAGCGGCCACCGGTCGGCCAGCGGGCCGGTGACCATCAGCCCCACGGCGACCATCAGGGCCGCCTGTACCGGCAGCAGCCAGAGGAGGGCGAGGCGGCGGCCGGGTCCGGGGACCGCGCTGCGTTCAGGTCTCATTGACGGCGTGTAACCCGCCGCGGGCCTCTCATGCGTGGCCGGCCGGCCCGATCGGCCCGTTCCTTTCGTCACGGTCCAGGAGGCCGCGCAGGGTCACGGCGGCGCGTACGGCGGCGTCGCCGCAGCAGTTGTTGAACAGGACGTGCAGCTCGTCGACCCGCTCCGCCAGGAGGCGCAGGCGTGGTATCCAGGCACACAGTTCCTCCTCGGTGTAGGCGTGGCGGAAGCGGTCCTCCTTGCTGCCGGTCCCCCAGGCGGGGCTGCGTCCGTGGAAGCGGACCACTCCGAGCCCTGAGGAGGTGACGGGCGTGACGGGGGGCATCGAGGTGGGCAGCCCCTGGGCCGTGTCCACGGCCACCGCGGTGGCGTCCAGGTCCCTCAGCAGGGCGGCGGTGCGCTCCCGCCGGTCCTCGCGCCACCAGTCCGGATGGCGGAACTCCACGGCCACCGGCCACTGGTGCGCCCGCTTCCTGGTGCGGTGGAGCACGGTCTCGGCCCGGGCGCCGGGGGCGAATCCCGGCGGGAACTGGAACAGTACGGCGCCGAGCCGGCCGGTGTCCGCGAGGGGCCGCAGGGCCGCGCCGAAACGGTGCCAGACCTCGTCGAGGAGCTCCGGGTCCCCGGCGTCGTAGCCGCGCAGGTCGGCGGGCAGGGCGGACGTGCGGGTCGGGTGGCCGGTGAGGAGGGAGAACGCCTTGACGTCGAACCGGAAGTGCGGCGGTGTGCGTTCGGTCCACAGCACGCTGTTGCGCACGCTGGGGAGGGCGTAGTAGCCGGCGTCGACCTCCACGACGGAGAACCGTTCGGCGTAGTACCTCAGCCGTCCCTCTGGGTCACGGCGCCCGGGTGGGTACCATCCGCTGCCCACGAGGGCCTTGTCCGTCCATGAACACGTCCCGATCCGCATCTCGCCCATACCGTCCGTCCCTTCGTCAGGGCCCGTCTGCCCGGAAGTCCGGGCGGCGATCGGCCGGGCCGTCAGTTCCGCCGGGACGCGCGGTCGCTCGTACCCGCTCTCACCGTGGAGATCCGTGGTGGCGGCCGTGGGCCGCGCCGGGGTCGCGGGGCAGCAGACCCAGGGCGAGGACGGGCACGGCGGCGAGGGCCAGCCAGGGGACGGCGGGGGGAAGGCCCAGGTCGAGGAGCGAGCCCGCGGCCGAGCTTCCCGCGAGGACGATCAGGCCGGAGACGGAGGACAACGCGCCGGTGTACAGGCCGAGCCGTCCGTCCTCGGCGAGGTCGGGCACCCGGGCGCGGGCGGCCGGGACGATCAGCATCTGGCCCAGGGTGAGGAGGACGACGTACCCGGCGGCGGGCAGCAGCCCGGCGGGTCCCGTCCACTCCGCCGGACGTGCGGCGGCCACGACGGTGAAACCGGCCGCGATCAGCAGCAGCCCGGCGGCCATGGAGCGGCGCGGGCCGAAGCGGCCGTCCGCCCAGCGGGTCACCGGGAGCTGGGCGCACACCACCAGCAGGGAGGACAGGGCGAACAGCCAGGACAGGGCCGCCTGGGAGCCGGTCACCCGTTCCACCTCGTCCGGCAGGGCGAGGTACAGCTGGTTGTAGCCGAGCAGGTAGGCGCCGTACGCGCAGCACAGGCCGAGGAAGCGGCGGTTGCGCAGCAGCGCGCGGGTCCCGCCCCGCCCGCGGGTGCGGACGCGGCCGGGGATGTGCTGCGGCATCAGCCACGCGTGCCCGCCGAGGACGAGGACGAAGACCCCGGCCCCGGCGAGGCACACGGTACGGAAGTCGACGGTCAGCAGGAGGCCCCCGAGCAGCGGCCCGACGAAGGCGCCCGCCTGCCCGGCCGCGCTGAACAGGGCCAGCGTCCGGGTGCGCGGGCCGTGGCCCTCCTGCTCGCGGAGCGCCGCCTGCCGGGCCGTCTCGGACTCCACGGCCGGGGAGAACAGGGCGGCGGCGAAGCCGATCAGCAGGACCGCGCCGATCACGGCCCAGGTCGCCTCCGCGTACCCGAGCCAGGCGAATCCGGCGATCCGCAGCGCGCAGCCGGTCAGGACGACCGGGCGTACGCCGTGGCGGTCCACCAGCCATCCGCCGACCACGAACAGGCCCTGCTGGCTGAAGGTCCGCAGGCCGAGGACGAAGCCGACCGTCCAGCCGGCCATGCCGATCGCGGTGCCCAGGTGTTCGGCCAGGAACGGCAGCACGGCGAAGAAGCCGATGTTGAAGGCCAGCTGGGTCAGGATCAGCAGGCGCAGCAGCGGCGACAGGTGCTTCCACGTCCGCTCGCGCGGGGGCTTCGGAACCCGGGCGGCACGGCGGGGCAGGACGAGGGAGAAGATGCCGGTCATCGGGTTCCCTTCAGTCCGCGGACCGGGTGAGGACGGAGGGGCGCGGTGGCTCCGGCGCGCCCGGCGCCGGTACGGCGGGGGTGGCCGCGGGCGCCGTGGGGTGTACCGCCGCCCGCCTCCCCGGCCGGGGTACGCGTACTCCCCCGGGCTTCGGCCGGGGTGTCCCGCGCCTCGCCGCGCTCGCCGCCGTGACCGCGAGCGCGCCCAGGAGGGCGAGGACGGCGGCCGGGGCGAGGACGGCCCAGGGGGCCCGTTCGGCGTACGGCATATTCTCGGCGAGCAGCAGGCCCCACTCGGGCGACGGCGGCTGTGAGCCCAGGCCGAGGAAGCCGAGGGCGGCCAGCGACAGGGCGATGCCGGGGAGCCGGAGCAGGGCGTGGCGGACGACGGGCGGCAGGACGGCCGGGAGCAGGACGCGCGTGAGGACGTACCGGCGGCCGGCGCCGAGGGCGCGGGTGGCGGTCAGGTGGGTGGCGGCGCGCTCCTGTCGGAGGAGGGCCGAGGCGTGGGTGGCGAGCGGGGACCAGGCGACGGCGGCCACGGCGAGCGCGGGGGTCCACGGGCCGCTGCCGGCGACACCGGTGACGAGGAGGCCCGCCAGTACGGGCGGCACGGCGTTGACGGTCTCGACCACGGGCCCGGACAGCCGTGGGAGCAGCCCCAGCAGCACACCGGTCAGGAGGGCGGCGGCACTCACGGCGAGGGCGGTGCCGAGGGTGGTCAGGGCGCCGTGCGCGATGCGGGCCAGGACGTCCCGGCCGAGCGCGTCGGTTCCGAACGGGTGGGTCGTGGAGGGGGCTTGGAGGCGTGCGCCGGGGTGCAGGGCGAGCGGGTCCCGGGACAGGCCGGCGCCGATGAGGACGGTGAGCAGCGTCCCGTACAGCAGGGGCGGTGTCCGCGGTGCGGGCGGGGCGGGCCGGTGCAGCGAGAGCAGGGCGCCGTCACGCGGCACGGGTCCGGTCAGCAGCCGGGCGCAGAGCCGGGCCAGGGCGCCGGCGGCGGCCGCGAGCAGCACCAGGGCGAGCGTGCCGGTCTGCAGGACGGGCAGGTCCTGGGCGAGGGCGGCGCGCAGGGTGAGCCGGCCCAGGCCTGGGATGTCGAAGACCTGCTCGACGGCGACCGAGCCGCCGGTCAGACCGACGACGAACAGTCCCAGGTTGGGCAGGAGTCCCGGCAGGCAGCTCCGCAGCACCTGCCGCGCCACGGAGCGCGGCGGGACGCCCCGTGCGGCGGCGGCCGGCACCCAGGGCGCGTGGAACGCGCCGGGCAGCAGATCGTCCAGCATCCGCCCGAGGACCGCTCCGGCGGGCAGCCCGAGGGCGAGCGAGGGCAGCACCATCCACTGCGGGCCGTACCAGCCGAGGGCGGGGAGCCAGCCCAGCCGCACACCGATCAGCGAGGCGAGTACGGCGGCGACGAGGAACTCCGGCAGCGCGGCCAGTACCGCCGTCGCGGTGCCGCCGGCGGTGCGCTCTCCGAGTCCGCGCCGTGGACCGAGCCACAGGGTGCGGGCGCACACCGCGGCGGCCGTGCCCACGGCGACCGCGAGGGAGCCCGCCATCAGCAGGAGCGAGACGCCGAGGGCCTCCGCCACGGACGGCAGGACGTCGGTCCCGGAGATCCAGGACCGGCCCGCGTCCCCGTGCTGCAGCCCGCCGAGCCAGCGCGCGAGCAGGGCGGCCGGGCCGTCGGCCAGGCCGAGTTCGTCGCGTACGGCGGCCAGCGCCTCGGGGGTGGGGTCGTGCTCCGCCGAGCGTGCCTTGAGCACGGTCAGGGCGGGGTCGGTGCGCGAGAGCCACGGCAGCAGACCGATCCCGCACACCACGGCCGCGGCGAGCAGGGCCCGCCACAGCGGGGTGTGCCCGCCGCCGCGGGCGAGGGCGCGCAGCGCGGTGGTCAGGGCTGCGGTGCCGCCCCGGGTGGGGTCGGGGTTGCCGTTCAGCGCCGGGTCCCCGTTCCGATGAACTGCCGCTCGAACGGGTCGAGCAGCGTGCCCCGCACGGAGGCGCCGATGCCGGTGGAGACCTTCTGGTGCACGAGGGGGACCACCGCGTCGGTGCCGAGGACCGCTGCTTCCGCCTTCATGGCGGCGTTCTGCCGCTCGGTGGTGTCGGCCACGGCTCGGGCGTCCGCCACGGCCCGGTCGACGCCCGGGTCGCACAGCAGCGAGAGGTTGTAGGTCCCCGCGCAGGTGAAGTCGCTGGCGAGGACGCTGACGGGGTCGCCGGTGTCGAGCACCATGTTGCGGGAGGCAACGGCGGCGTCGAACTTCCCCGCGAGGAGGTCGCTTTCGAGCCGTGCGTACTCGCGGACCTCCAGTTTCACCTTGAACCCGGCCTTTTCGAGCTGCTGCTGGAGCACCTGGGCGGCCTCGGCGAGCTCGGGGCGGCCGGTGTAGGTGGCGAGGGTGATGCTCTTCCCGCCGGGCTCGCCGGCCGCGGCCCGCCCGGCGGGCTCGGTCCGCTTGGCGGCGGCCCAGTTCAGCGCGGGGCCGTAGATGCCGTGCGCGGCCTCGGCGTTGCCCTCGTAGACGTCCTTGGCGATGACGGAGGTGTCGACCGCCCCGCGCGCGGCGGCGCGCAGTCCCGCGTCGGCGAAGACGCCGGACTTGGTGTTGAGGTAGAGGCTGGTGTTTCGGGCGGTGTTGGTTTCGTGGACGGCGCCTTGGTCCAGGGACGCGATCTGGGCCATGGGGAGGGCTTCGGCGATGTCGGCCCGGCCGGTCCGCAGGGCGTTGGCGCGGGCCGTGCCGTCGGCGACGAAGGTGGCGTCGATGCCCGGGGCCTGGGCGCGGCCGCCCCAGTAGTCGTCGAAGCGGTCCAGGGTGGCCGCCGTGTCGCCGGCGATCCGGGTGAGCGCGAAGGGGCCGGTGGCGGTGCCGACCGGGTTCACGGTGCCCTTCTCCCCGTACGCCTTCGGGGAGAACACCGCCAGGCTCGGGTTGGACATGCGCAGGGGCAGTACCGGGTCGGCGGCGTCCGTGCCGATCCGCACCTGGCGCTCGCCGACCGCCTCGGCGGTCAGCTTGACGCCGGAGAGGGCGTTGGGGACGGGCTGGGCTCCGGCGGCATGGGTGAGGGCGGAGGCGACGGCCTGCGCGGTGAGCTCGGTGCCGTCCTGGAACTTCGCGCCGCGCAGGGTGAACAGCCAGCTGCGGCCGCCCTGCTCGCTGGTCCACGACTCGGCGAGCGCGGGGACCGTGTTGCCGTTGGCGTCCAGCCTGGTCAGGCCCTCGGAGACGCCCAGCTTGGACAGGTGGAAGGCGTCCTGGCTGTGCGGGGAGAGGTTCCGGGTCGGCGGGAAGGCGAGCGCCACCCGCAGCCGGCTGCCCTCCGCGGAGCCCGGGGAGCCGGAGACCGGGTCGCCGCCGGAGGCGAAACAGCCGGTGAGGAGCGGGGTGAGGAGGAGACCGGCCATCAGCCGACGACGGGGGGTTCTCATGGTGCGCGCTCTTGCCTTCCGGGGGTGCCGATCAAGGGAACGCACCGAAGATTACATGATAATCATTTCCAATTAACCGACCGGGGCGCGGTCCTCCGGGGCCCGCTTCTCACGAGAGACGAATGGCGACCGACCCCTCGCTCACCCGATCAGGTGATCCGCATGTCGATAAGGTGACAACGAAGGGTGTGCCCAGGCACGTCCGGTCTGCCGCAGGACACCACTACGAACCAGGGGGCTCGCCGTGCCCGTTCCACGTCTGAGCAGTACACCGCTGCCGGGTATCGGGGTCAGGTACGACCTCACCACCCGCGAGCACCGCCGCCTGTCGGTGGTCGCCCACCGCGACGGCACCCGGACGGTGAACGCCTACCGCAGGGACGATCCGGACGAGTGCGCGCTGTCGGTGAAACTGACCGCCGGTGAGGCCGAGGCACTGATCGACGCGTTGATGCCCTCGCACCACAGCCCGAACCTGCTGTCCACGACCGATCTGGGGCTGGTGGCGGAGCGGATCGAGCTGTCCTCGACCTCTCGCTGGAACGGCCGGGTGCTGGGCGAGACCAGGATGCGGACCGCGACCGGGGCGTCGGTCGTGGCCGTCCTGCGCCGTTCGGGAGCGGTCCCCTCGCCGACGCCGGACTTCCGTCTGGCGGGCGGGGACACGCTCATCGTGATCGGCACCCGCGAGGGTGTCGGGGCCGCCGCCTCGATCCTCGGCCGGGAGTGAGCGCCGTGCACTCCTCCGCGGTCTTCCTGATCGAGTTCGGCGCGATCATCCTGGGACTGGGCCTGCTGGGCCGCTTCGCCGGCCGGTTCCGCTTCTCCCCGATACCCCTCTACCTGATCGCCGGCCTCGCCTTCGGCGAGGGCGGACTGCTGCCGCTCGGGGCGAGCGAGGAGTTCGTCGCGATCGGCGCCGAGATCGGCGTCATCCTGCTCCTGCTGATGCTCGGCCTGGAGTACACGGCCAGCGACCTGGTCTCCAACCTCAAGACCCAGTACGCGGCGGGCCTGGTCGACGCCGCCCTGAACGCCTTGCCCGGCGCGGCGATGGCCCTGCTGCTGGGCTGGGGTCCGGTCGCGGCCGTCGTCCTGGCCGGAGTCACCTGGATCTCTTCCTCCGGCGTCATCGCCAAGGTGATGGGGGACCTCGGGCGCCTCGGCAACCGCGAGACCCCGGTGATCCTCAGCATCCTGGTCCTCGAGGACCTCGCCATGGCGGTCTACCTCCCGATCATCACCGCGTTGCTGGCCGGGGTGAGCCTCGCCGCCGGGAGCGTCACCCTCGCGATCGCGCTGGGCGTGGCGGGCCTGGTGCTGTTCCTCGCGGTCCGCTTCGGCCGGGTCATCTCACGGTTCGTCTCCAGCGACGACCCCGAGAAGCTGCTGCTCGTCGTCCTCGGGCTGACCCTCCTGGTCGCCGGGATCGCCCAGCAGCTCCAGGTGTCGGCGGCCGTCGGAGCCTTCCTGGTCGGGATCGCCCTGTCGGGCGAGGTCGCCGAAGGTGCGCACAACCTGCTCAGCCCGCTGCGGGACCTGTTCGCGGCCGTGTTCTTCGTCTTCTTCGGCCTGCACACCGACCCCGCCAGCATCCCGCCCGTGCTGCTGCCCGCCCTGGCGCTGGCGGTCGTCACGGCCGGCACGAAGATCGCCACCGGCTACTGGGCCGCACGCCGCGCCGGGATCTCGGTGAAGGGCCGCTGGCGGGCGGGCGGCACGCTCGTGGCGCGCGGCGAGTTCTCCATCGTCATCGCGGGGCTCGCGGTCACCGCGGGCATCGAGCCCGCCCTGGGGCCACTCGCCACCGCCTACGTCCTGGTGCTGGTCATCGTCGGACCGCTGACCGCCCGCTACACCGAACCCGTCGCGACCTGGCTCACCGGACGCCGCACGCGCGTCCGCGCGGCCCGGCCCGCGGCCGCGGAGGTCATGCCGGAGGCGCTGGAAGCGGTCGACGACAGCACGGCCGGCCGCCGCGGCGCATGAGCCGGCCGACCGGGCGGGTCCGCCGTCGTGGCGGCCACCACCGCACCGAGGCACGCCGGGCTCGCCGGCCCGCCGGGCCCGCTGGGGCGACCGCGCCCCGGTCCCGTGTCACCGGTCGGGACCGGGGGCGGCCGAGGGGCATGCTCAGAGGAGGGACACCCGGTACTTGGCGAGGGCCTCGGGCACCGGCTGGTAGAACGTCGTACCGCCGACAGTGCAGTTGCCGCTGCCGCCGGAGGTGATGCCGAGCGCCTTCGTGCCGTCGTACAGCGCCCCGCCCGAGTCGCCGGGCTCCGCGCACACGTTGGTCTGGATCATGCCGCGGACCGTGCCGCCGCCGCTGTAGTGGACGGTGGCGTCGAGACCGGTGACCGTTCCGCTCTTCGTGCCGGTGGTGGAGCCGCTGCGCTTCACGGGCTCGCCCACGTAGGCGTCGGCGGCGGTGAAGCCGCCGGGGTGGCTCAGCGAGGTGTTGTCGTAGCGGACCAGGGCGTAGTCGTTGCCCGGGAAGCTCGACCCGACCGTGGGCCCGATCAGTGTGCTCTGGGCGGAGTTGGCGTACCAGGTTTTGACCACGTTGCCGCAGTGGCCGGCGGTCAGGAAGGAGTACGTGCTGCCGCTGACGACGTTGAAGGCGGCCGAACAGCGGTAGCCACCGCCGTAGATGGCGTCACCCGGCCCCAGCAGGGTGGTGAACGTGCCGGGGGTGCGCTCGATGCGCAGGGCGCCCGCCTCGGCCCCCGCCGCCTTCCGGATCTTCTCCAGGCCGGCGGCGGACACGGTGCTGTCTGCGGTCACGACGACCCGGCCGTTCGCCCGGTCCACGTACCAAGCGGTCCCGCCGACGTCGGCGTTCAGGACGGCCTGGTCGACCCTGGCCAGCTCCGCCGCCCCGAAGGACCGCGGGGCGGCGGCCTGGGCGGTGGGCAGGGTGAGCCCGGTGGCCGCCAGCAGGCCCGCGGCGACGGCGGCGAACACGGCTCGTCTCGGCGTACGGGTGGGGGAACTGGTGCGCGTGATCCTCACTGCTCTCCTCCTCGGAGCGTCGGGGCCCGTGGGGTGTGGGCCCTGTGAGGCGCTTCAGGAAATGGCGTGTCCCTGACAGGCGCTGAAGTGAGTATGTGGAGGGACTCCCTCACGCACAAGACCACCGGCCTCGTCCGCCCCGGGAGCGTCCGCCCGCGGCAAGCCGCGCGGTCCGGGGGGTTAACAGTGCCATTTCACATTGCTATGTTACGCGGCACCGCTTCGCGGCACCGTACCCTCCACCCCTGCCGAACCGTCAGGAGACTTTCCTTGCCCGCTCCGAGATCCTTGCGCGCGTCCCTGCTCACCGCCGTGACAGTCGCGGCGCTCGCCCTGTCCGCGCTGCCCGCCGCCCAGGCCTCCCCCGCGCCCGCCCCGGGCTCGGCACCCGCCTCCGCGCCCGCCTCCGCCATCGCCACGAAGGCGGACCCCGGGCCGTCCGACTCGGCTCGCGACCGGCGCGACCGGCGCGACCGCGTGGAACGGGCCGCCACGGCCGCGTCCGCCACCCAGGCCACCGCCGGGGGCTCCTGCCATTCGCCGAAGTGCAAGGCCGAGCTGGAGGCACGGCTCTTCCCGTACACGTACACCTACGACAAGGGCGCGATCAAGGTCCGCACCGGACTCGACCGGGCGACCGTCGACCAGCTCTACTACGCGAGCAAGCAGGTCAAGTCACACTTCCACCGCGTGCTCGGCACCGAGCAGCCGCTCGCCGGAGACACCAACGCCACCCTCACCGTCGTGCTGTACGCCTCGCGCGCCGACTACGTGGAGTACCAGCCGATCCTCACCGGTCTGAGCACCAACAACGGCGGCATGTACATCGAGTCCACGGCGACCTTCTACACCTACCAGCGGCGCGTGCCCGAGGACTCCTCCCTCACCCTGGAGGAACTGTTCCGGCACGAGTACGCCCACTACCTCAACGGCCGGTTCGCCGTCCCGGGCACCTTCGGCTCCGGCGCCTGGTACAGCGGTGACCGGACCACGGCGATGGACGAGGGCACGGCGGAGTTCTTCGACGGGGCCACCCGCGACGACGGGGTCGCGGTGCGCAAGTCCCTGGTCCAGGGGGTCATCGACGACACCGCGGCCGGCGGCCCGCGGATGAGCGTGGACCAGCTCCTGCACGCGACGTACTCCGGGGACGGCTTCCGCTTCTACGACTACGCGGGCACCTTCTTCGAGTACCTGTGGCGGGACAGGCCGTCCGAACTCCAGGCCATGTACCGGTACTTGAGGTCCAATGACGTCACCGGATTCGACGCCTGGCGCAACCGCCTGGGCGCCGACGCCGCCGTCCAGCGCGGGTACGACACCTTCCTCGACGAGCAGATAGCCAAGGTCGGCGACCTTTACGTCCCCCGTACGGTGTTCCAGCCCACCGGGACCCTCACCCACGACACCGCGGACCAGGTGCGGTCGGCCCTCTCCGCCGCCAGTGGGACGGCGGCGCAGTGCGCGGACACGGGTGCCACCGGCGCCAACCGGCGGTTCGTGTGCACGGGGCAGCTGACGGCCACGCTGCGCGACACGGCCGCCCCGGACCTGGTCTTCCAGGACATGTCGGCCGCCACGGACGGGCGGCTGATCGAGCGCGCCCTCGGCAGCGGCACCAACTTCCAGGACATGAACTGCTGGTTCGGCCCGACCGCCATCGCCGGAAGCGCCGGCACCTCCGCGTACACCTGCGAGGGCCCGCTCAGGGGCTGACGGGACGGAACGCCGTCTCCGCGCCGCTCGGCTCCGGGAGGGAGCCGGCAGCACGGAGCCGGCGTTCCACCGACCGGGGCGGGCGACCGGCCGCCGCCCGCTCCCCGCCGGCACCGGGGCCTCAGGTGGGCGTATGGGCGGTCTTGTTCGTCGCGGTGCCGTCCTCGTCCTGGGCCTCCGGCTCGGAAGGCTTCTCCGGAGCGGGCGGAGTGCGGATCAGCAAGGCGACCAGTACGGCCACGGCCCCGAGCACGGCGCCGATACCGAATCCCCACCGGACGCCCGCGGCGAGGGCGCCGGTGGCGTCGGCGCCCTCGGCCGCCGCCGTGGCGGCGCGCCCCGACATGACGCTGATGACGAGGGCGGTGCCGGCGGCGGCCGCGACCTGCTGGAGCGAGCCCAGGATGGCGGAGCCGTGGGGGTAGAGGTGCGGCGGGAGTACGGACAGGCCGGAGGTGAAGACGGGGGTGAAGACGAACGCCATGCCCGCGCTCAGGGCCACGTGCAGGGCGAGCACCACCCACGGCGAGGTCTGCTCGCCCGTGAGCGCGAACAGCGCGAGGCACAGCGCGGTGAGTACGGCGCCGGGGACGACCAGGCGTGGAGCGCCGAGCCGGTCGTAGAGCTTGCCGACCTGCGGTCCGAGCAGGCCCATGGTCAGGCCGCCGGGGATGAGGAGCAGGCCGGTCTGCAGTGAGGTCAGGCCGCACACCTCCTGGAGGTAGATGGGCAGCAGGATGAACGCACCCATGAGGGCCATGAAGGACAGGCACATCAGGCCGAGCGCCACGGAGAAGTGACGGAACATCAGGGCACGCAGGTCCAGCAGTGGTGCGGACGAACGCTGCAGTGCCAGCTGCCGCCATACGAACAGGCCCACGAGCACGGCGCCGGCCACGGTGATGGCCTCCGCGGGCACGGGGGCCTGGGCGGCGTTCTCGGCGCCGAGCCCGCTCAGGCCGTAGACCAGGGCACCGAAGCCCGCTGCCGCCAGGGGGACGGACAGCCAGTCGATGGGGGTGGCCTGCGGCTCGCCGATGTTGACCAGTTTGCGCCGGCCGAATATGGCCATGGCTCCGGCGATCGGAAGCACGGCCACGAACAGCAGGCGCCACGAGCCCAGCTGCAGCAGCACTCCGGAGACGGCCGGGCCGAGCGCGGGGGCGACGGAGATGACGAGGGTGATGTTGCCCATGACGCGCCCGCGGTCGTGCGGGGGCACGAGGGTCATCAGGGTGGTCATGAGCAGCGGCATCATGACGGCGGTGCCGCTGGCCTGGATGACGCGGGCGGCCAGCAGTACGGGGAACGCGGGCGCGGCCGCGGCCAGTGCCGTGCCGGCGAGGAAGAGCGCCATGGCGAGACCGAACGCGGTTCTGGTCGTCACGCGCTGGAGGAACCACCCCGTCACCGGGATGACGACGGCCATGGTGAGCATGAAGGCCGTGGACAGCCACCCCGCGGCGGCGGCGGTGACCTCGAAGTCGCGCATGAGCCGCGGGATCGCGTTGACCATGATCGTCTCGTTGAGGAGGACGACGAAGGTGGACAGCACGAGGATCCGCAGCACGGCGGTGACGCGGGCGGGTGAGGGGCTGGGTGTTTCGTGTGGTGCGGGCATGGTGCCTTCCGTCATGTGAGTGTCCTCCGCGCGTGGCGGTCACCCTGACAGACTGCGGCGCCGGCAAGAACTCATCGGTCTTCCCCGATCCTGTCGGCGCCGCCGCCCGGGTTCAACCCATTTTCCCGGCCCGGGACCGCCAGGAGGCGGCTTCGGAGCAAACCGGCGCCTCCCGCTGCGGGCACCCGGTTTCCCCGCCGGGCGGGGAAACCGGGCTCCTCCATCTTCAGTCGCAGCAGTCGCAGCAGCACTTGCACGGATTGCAGCAGCCACCACCGCCACCGCAGCCGTCGCCCGAACCTCCGCCGGAACCACCGGAGCCACCGGAGCCACGACCGCCGCCCGAACCGCCGGAGTAGCCACCGGAGTTGCCGCCGGAGTAGCCGCCGCCCTGGCCGCCGAACCAGCCGTCGTTCCCGGAACCGTCCCGGCTCGAGCCGCCGTTGCGGTTGCCGTCGCCGAACTGGATGGGCTCCCCGTCATCCGGGCCGCCGTCGTCGCACCGGCAGCACCTGGAGCACAACCTGCAATCGCCGCACAGCCGGCCCCACTCGCGACACCGCCGGCACTGTCCCTCCGGCGGCCTGCCCGACGCCGTCACCCCGCCCATCGTGGCAGCGCCCGCAAGCTCCCCCACGCCGCAGGCCGAGGCCGTTTCCGTATCCGTCTCGGTACGGCGTCCCAGCCAGGGCAGCATACGCAGGCCGCCCCGCACCTCTCGTCGGGGCTTGTGGGGACGGTGCCGAGGGTCGAAGACACGGTCGACGGCACGTTCCAGCTCGCCGCCCAACAGCGTCCGTACCAGCCGTCCGTCGACGAACACGGCGTCATCCAGGGCGAGTCGGATCCCGCGGACGGCATCGTCGCAGAGCCGGCGCACCTCGGCTCGGTCCGCGCCGGTCACGGAGATCGGGTTCCACGCGCCGGACGCCGCGTCCGCGTCCAGGTCCTCCACCGCATCCAGCAGATGCGCCAGCCGACCGAACAGACGGCCCGCTTCCGCCAGCGGTTCGGCGTTGCCCGGGCGGTCCGTAAGCACCGCGGTGTACGCGAAGGCGGCTGCCGTCGCCGTCTCCGAGGGCTCCGTGACCGCCAGCAGCGAGCCCCCGTGACCGGTCGCCCGCTCGATGTCCGCCTGGCGCTCGACCGCACGGATCAGCAGCGCGGTGTCGAAGCCGAGCCGCTCACCGCCCGCGACGCCCGCGCGGTCCCAGTTGTGGGCGATCCGGCGGGCCGCCAGCGCCACCGGGCGCCGCCCCACCAGGCCGTCACCGTCGGCCGCGTGGTCGCGCATCTTCGCCGCGGCCAGCACCAGCGACACCGTCGCCGCCAGCCGCGCACCCTCACCCCGCGCCACGTCCGCCGACCGCATCCCGCGCAGCGGGCACGGCCCGGCACCCCGCCGCCAGTCCCCGGTCCGCTCCGACTGCGCTTCGGTCAGCACCGAGACGATCAGGCCGTCATAGTTGGTGGCCACCCTCGCGAACTGCCCGTACTCGCTGCGCAGAGCCAGGCACAGCCCGCACAGATGCGCCATCCACTCGGTACGCAAGCCCTCGCCCAGGCGATGACGGCATGGCCTGATGATTCCGAACACCGATCGTTCTCCCCCGTAGGAACAGCTACCCGGACGCATCCGGTCGGACGGCTCACGGACGCAGGACTGCACATGAGCACGACCCGGCGCGACGTCAACCACATGTGACACCAGCGCGCGGCCGACATCCTAGACGGTCCCTCCGGAGCGCTGGGCGCGGAGTCGCGTACGACAGCGTCCCGGGCCGTTACGTGACGGACGACGGCCGGCCCGGTGCGTCTGCGAGGGCTGGACCCGCGCCACAGCTCCGCGCTGCGCGCCGCCGAAACGGGTGCAGTACGGAGGAACCGCGGGCGCAGCCGAGCCCGCACGTGTCACCGTCGGAGACCGCACCGACGCGCCGCGCCGTCGACCACTCGCGTTCCGCGGGCCCGGGATGCAGTGCCGGGTCTCGATGAGGGAAGTGTGACGTTGCGCCAGAAAGTGCCGGGGCCGGGCAGCGCTACGGGTGTATGTCCGACCCCGGCTCGGAGGGCCCGGACGGGTCTGGCCGAGGGCAGCCACGCGAGGAGGTATCGGCTCCCCGGCGGTCCCCGTACGAGCCCTTGCTGGGGCCGACGGCCCGCTGGCCGGCGGGGGGGTGCGGCAAGGGTGTCGAGGTCTTCATCGGGGAGGAGGGTCAGGCCGCTGGCCGAGCGCACGGGCAGCACCCCGCAGCCGGCGGTACGGATGGTGTAGGCGGTCGTGCCCGGTGCGTGGACGGCGAGTATCCATGTTGACTCCGGCGAAGACGGCCATCGGTCCCGATACGTCCAGGGCTTCGACGCCGTCGAACAGCGGGATGTACACGGTCCGGGTCCTCGCCACTCCAGCCTGCCCGCCCCGACACCTGTCCACAACGTCACGTTTCCCACCTTTCGCGCCGTACGGGTCGGGGCAGTGTCCACGCCCCGGAGCAGGACGGCCGACCGGGTCCCGCGCGGGGCGCCGAGGGGACGGGCGCGAGAGGCGTGTGCTGCCGGTCGGGAATGCGCGTGTCCTCTCGGTGAGGCCGTGCGAGCATCGGCAGGTGATTGACGATGAGGAGCTGCCTGCCGCCGACCTGATCGGAAGGCGACTGCTGAAAGTGACCACGGCTTGGCACCATTACGCTGACGACGGACCGTCGCTGGTGCACCTGTGGCTTCACCTGGAGGGTCTGGGCCCGGTGCTGTTCCACACCCCCTCGACCGGCTTGTCCCTGCGGGCCGACCAGCCGCACGGCCCGTACTCGATGGAGGAGTGCGGAAGCGTCTCCGTGATCGACGGTTCGCCGGATGTTCCGGTGACCCGGTTCGTCGGACAGACGATCCGCGCGGTTCGGGAGATCGACTACGACGACGGCCATGTCGGCTTCACGGCCGGCCTCACCCTCCGGTTCCCCAGCGGCAGCATCCGCCTGCTCGGTCTTGAGGACAGCCTCCTCATCGCCCATGACCAGCATCTGGGCGCCATCGAGGCCCACCTGCGCGAGGACGTCGACACCCGGGACGGCGACGAGCCGAGGGTCCGCACTACCCCGTCGACCGGCCCGAAGGCCTGAGAACGATGGTCACGCACCCCAGCCGCGATTACGCGATCACCGCGATGTACTCCGTGCCCGACGACGCTTGCTATCTGGAACTGGAACTCCTCCGCGAACAACGGACGCTCGTGACCGCGGTCGTCCCCGACGAGGACCCGGGGCGCGAACCGATGGTGCGCTTCGATCCCCGAGGACGGCACCTGGACATCCCGTACGAGGTCATGCGCTGGTTCATGGACCAGGTTGCGGAGGAGATCCGGACGTCCCGCGCCTGGATGCGGCTGCGGCCCGAGCTGGTCGAGGTCATCCACCGCCTGCGCCAGGAGTACCTGGGCGCCATCGACGACACCGACTTTCCCGACGTCCTCGCGGAACTGCGCACCACTGTCCCTGAGGCCGATCTGCCCGTCGTTCTCGCGGCCTCCTTCGGGCTGAATCCCGATGGCACCCCCATG
Source organism: Streptomyces sp. NPDC012794 (assembly GCF_042901085.1). Taxonomy (NCBI): domain Bacteria; kingdom Bacillati; phylum Actinomycetota; class Actinomycetes; order Kitasatosporales; family Streptomycetaceae; genus Streptomyces; species Streptomyces sp. NPDC012794. The sequence continues at coordinate 115,827 of NZ_JBIBCI010000006.1, read as the reverse complement.
GACGGCATGCGGGCCTTCCAGCTCGTCGACGTGGCGGCGGCGGTAAGTGATCACCGGCCCGCCGCCCCCTCGTCGGCCGAGGTCAGCGGCTCGTGTGGTTCATGACGCATTGCCGGGCCCGGCGACGGCCCGCCTCATGCCCTCCCGGGCAGGCCGACGCGGCTCGGTGGACCGCGCCGACGAGAACGGGAGGAGAGGACCGGGCCCGTACGACGAGGCATCGTCCCCTGCTCGCGGCTCCACTGGCCGTCGACGTACCGCCGCCTTCCCCGCTGCACGGGGCACGCATCGGCGCTCGTCCTCCGCGGAAATGAGCCCCGCCCCCGCCGATCGGCGGGGGGGGGATCCCACCCGCCCCGTTCCCCCGCGGGCGGGCCGGGGCGGACCGGAGCGCCTCAGAGGACTCGCGTACAGCCGCTGCGGGTGCAGAACTCCTCGGCCAGACGGACGTTGTTGCCGTCGTACATCGTGATGTAAACCCGCTGGACGCCGCCCGGGACCGCGATCCGCAGCGATCCGCTGAGGGGCTGGTCCGGCCCGCCGGCCTGGGCGAACGGGCTGCAGATGAGACCCGACCTCGCGTCGCCGTTCGCCCCGTAGGCGCAGACCCGGCGGTAGCCGCTCGCCGCGTGGACGGCGCCGGAGACGGTGGCGGTGTACCCGTCGGTGAAGTGGATCGTTCCGGACGTGGTGCTGTTGCCGTAGGCCATGCCGAAGGGCATGTCCACGGCGTTCACGGTGGCTTGCGCCGGCGCGGCGAAACCGATGGCCGTCATCGCGGCCGCGGCCATCACCATCAGGGCCTTGCGCATGTCTCTTCCTCTCCGTCGGACGAACCTGGAGCGAACAGGAGCTTCGGCCACCCTACTCGCGGCCGCCGGCTCGACCACCGCGATCAGGCCGACGTCGCACACCCGCGGCACCCGCTTGTGCCGGTGGTTCGAGGCGGCCCGTCGTCCGATGGGGCCGTCCGGAGGGATGTTCACCGCCGGAGGCGCTCGGTAGGTTCACGCCATGAGTGATGACGAGGACTACGTGGACAAGAGCCCGGCCGCCGCACGCATGGGGAAGGCCGCGGAGTACTTGGTCGCGGCCTCCTGCATCCTCGCCACGGGCGGGGAGTTGAACGTCTCCACCTCGCTCGTGGACGACGAGGGGGTGGACCTCGTCTTCCACCGGCGCGGGAGCTCCGCGACTCTGGCGGTGCAGGTGAAGGCGCGGATGTCCACGGGAACGCAGGTGCAGAAGAGCCGGTTGATGGCCTTCGTGCGGTCGCAGACGTTCCAGCCGCGGACCAACCTGGACATGCTGTTCATCGTCGTGGACGTCGAGCGGGGGGTCATCACGATGGCGTGGCTGATCCCGAGCGGCACGTTCGCCGAGATGGTGACCGAGCCGAACAGCAAGGGGCGCCTCACGTTCTCGGCGTCGATGAAGCCGGACTCCAAGGATCGCTGGAGCCAGTTCCGGATGCCGGCGGCGGAGCTCTCGCAGCGCGTCCTCGCCCGATTGGCCGAATTGGAGAAGGTGGGGGTCGCTGGTTAGGCGGTCGGCAGAGGAGCCGTTCTCCTCGGCGAGAGCCGCGCTCAAGGGGGCGAAGGCGGTGGAGGCGAGACCGCCCGCGAGGGTGACGATGGTCAGGGCGCGGACGCGGTCGGGTCCCCACCAGCGCGTGAGCGCGGCGAAGGCGGGCGGGTAGGAGGTTGCCGCCATGACCACCCCCGCGAGGACCCAACCCATTGTGAAGACGGCCGGGTTGGGGCGGCGGCGATGACGAGGAGCGCGAGGGTGCCGAGTACGGACCCTGCGGTCATCACGGCGCGCGGCCCTCGGCGGTCGAGGATCCGGCCGATGGGGATGCCGGCCACGGCGGAGAGGAGGAGCGCGAGGGAGAAGGCGGCCGTCGCGCCGTTGACGGACCGGCCGGTGTCGGCCGTCAGCCGCGGGAGCGGGCTGGGGAAGGCGTAGTAGACGTGCCCCAGCTGGTTATCTGCGTGGCGCAGAGCGCGGGCAGGACGCCGCGGGGCCGCGACCGGTCCCCTGTTCCGGTCGCGGCCCCGCTGCTGCGGGGATCGGTCACCGCGGGTCAGCAGCCGCCGGACTGGGCCGGTGCGCCGACGCCGAGGCCGACAGTGAGCGTGGTGGGGGCCGCGCAGCACCCGCCGCCGGTCTCCTCGGCGGCCTGGGGCTGGTCGAAGAGTCCGGCGCCGCCGCAGACTCCGGTCTCGGGGAGGGTCAGCTCGACGCGTTCGGCGGCTTCCCGGTCGCCCGCGAGGGCGGCGGCGATGGAGCGGACCTGCTCGTATCCGGTCATGGCGAGGAAGGTCGGCGCACGGCCGTAGGACTTCATGCCGACCAGGTAGACGTCCTTCTCCGGGTGGGAGAGCTCGTTGACTCCGTGGGGGTAGACGGTGCCGCACGAGTGCTGGTTCGGGTCGATCAGCGGCGCGAGCTCCAGCGGGGCCTGGAGGCGCTCGTCGAGGCCGAGCCGCACTTCGTTCAGGAAGGAGAGGTCGGGGCGCAGGCCGGTGAGGACGATGACCTCGTCCACGGGATCCAGATGCCGGCCGTCTTCCGCTACGAGGACCAGCCTGTCGCCGTCGCGCCGGACGGCGGAGGTGCGAAAGCCGGTGACCGCGTCGGCGTAGCCGTCGTCGACGGCGGCCTTGGCCGCGAGGCCGAGGGCGCCACGGGCGGGGAGCTGGTCGGCTGTGCCGCCGCCGAAGGTGGAACCGCTGATGCCCCGGCGGAGGACCCACACCGCTCGGGTGGCGGACTCCTCCTTGGCGAGGTCGGCCAGGTAGGCGAGGGCGGTGAAGGCCGAGGCTCCGGAGCCGATGACGGCGGTGCGCCTGCCGGCGTAGCGGGCGCGGACGGCCGGGTCCTTGAGGTCGGGGATCCGGTACGAGATCCGGTCCGAGGCGGCGTGCTCGCCGAGGGCGGGGAGGCCGTCGCCGCCGATGGGGCTGGGGGTGGACCAGGTGCCGGAGGCGTCGATGACGGCGCGGGCGGTGATCCGCTCCTCGGTGCCGCCGGCGTTCAGGACGCTGATGGTGAAGGGCTGCGCCTCGCGGTCGGCGTCGACGATCCGGTCGCGGCCGAGCCGGGAGACGCCGGTCACCGTCGCGCCGTAGCGGACCCGGTCCCCGAGGACGTCGGCGAGCGGCTGGAGGTACTTCTCGGCCCAGTCCGCGCCGGAGGGGTACGTCGCACCGTCGGGGGCGGTCCAGCCGGTGGGGGCCAGGAGCTTCTCGGCGGCCGGATCGACGATCTCGGACCAGGTGGAGAACAACCGCACGTGACCCCACTCGCGCACCGCGCTGCCGGCGGCCGGTCCGGCTTCCAGGACCAGGGGCGTGAGGCCACGCGCGACGAGGTGCGCGGCGGCGGCCAAACCGGCCGGGCCTGCCCCGATGACCACGACGGGCAGGTGGCCGTTGGCGGTGGTTGCGCTGGCGTTCACGAGGTTCCCCTTTGGTTTGACGCTTGTCGATGTCTTGCCCGATCAGCATCCCACCTGCTTCGACGGGCGTCAACATAGACATCTATCAAAATTGGGCGGTCGCCTCCCCTGGCGGGCGGGTCCGGCCGGCGTGAGCGCGTCAGATGACGGTCTGGGCCGCGTAGAGGACGCCGAGGGCGGCGGCCAGCGCGCCGAGCAGGAGCCGCAGTGCGGTCCCGGGGAGGTGGGGCTGCAGGCGGGCGCCGAGGTAGCCGCCGATCAGGCCGCCCGCACCGCAGGCCAGGCCCAGGGGCCAGTCGGGGGCCACTCGTCCGCTGCCGGCCAGGGACAGCAGCGCGAAGGTCGCGGCGCCGACGAGGGACGTCGCGAAGGTCGAGGCCAGGGCGGCCGGGGCGACACGGGCGACGGGCACGCCCCGGCCGACGAGGATCGGGCCGAGGAGGGACCCGCCGCCGATCCCGTAGACGCCGCCCACCACTCCGACGGCCAAGGCGAGGCCGGTGACCGTACGGGCGGACGGTTCGGCGGCGGGCCGCTCATGTGGAGGGCGGAGCGTACGGGCACACAGCCACAAGCCCAACGGCAGCAGGAGGACGGCGATGAGGAGCCGGAAGACGGTCGGGCCCGGCAGGGCGAAGACCCGGATGACGGCGCCCGCGCACACCCCGGGAAGGCTGCCGACCACCAGACGGAGGGTGAGCGAGCCGCGCAGGGCGCCGGTCCGGCCGTAGCGCCACAGGGCTCCGGGGCCGGCGACGACGTTGAAGAGCAGGTTGGCCGGCGTGACCGCGGGGGGTCGGCACGCTGAAGACGCTGAGCTGGACCGGGAGCAGGAACACCGCCCCCGACACCCCGACCGGTGCGGTGACGGCGGCGATCAGCAGCCCGGCGGCCGGCGCTCCCAGAACGAGCCACCAGTCCACCGCTGCCCCCGCCCCGAGATCGTGGGGCCAGTATCAGCCCGCCCCTCCCCGGGGCGGCCGGCCCGCAATGCGATGTTCACGGACAACAGGCACAGCCGGGCTTGCACGCGCACGCGTTCCCGCCCGCATCCCGGTCCGCATCCCCGTCCGGCGCGGTGGCCGCCGCGGTCGACGGAGCCGCGCAGCAGCCCTTGCCCTGCCAGGCGTCGCGGCCTTCCTTGACCGCGACGGCGGCGATGACGAGGGCGGCGATGGGGTCGGCCCAGGACCAGCCGAGGGTGGCGTTGAGGACCAGACCGGCGAGGAGGACTGCGGAGAGGTACGTGCAGAGCAGGGTCTGCTTGGAGTCCGCGACCGCACTGGCGGAGCCGAGTTCACGCCCCGCGCGACGCTGGGCGGCGGACAGGAACGGCATGACCGCCAGCGAGAGCGCGGCGATGACGATGCCGGGGACGGAAACCTCCGCCTCACCGGTGCCGGTCAGGGCGCCGATCGCGTCGAAGGTGACGTAGGCGGCGAGGGCGAAGAAGGAGACGGCGATGATCCGCAGGGTGGTCTTCTCGCGGGCTTCGCGCCTCGCGTGGTCGCGGGCGGAGAACTGCCAGGCGACGGCGGTGGCGGAGGAGACCTCGATGACGGAATCGAGGCCGAAGCCGATCAGTGCGGTGGAGGAGGCGAGGGTGCCCGCGGTGAGCGCGCCGGCCGCCTCGATGACGTTGTAGGTGATGGTCGCGGCGACCAGGAGGCGTATGCGCTGGGCGAGGGCGTCGCGACGGGCCGGGGAGGGCCCGAGGGACATGACCATCAGCAGCAGCCCTCCGTCTCCGCATCGGCGCAGGTCTTGTCGTTCTCGACCGCGAGGACGGCGGAGCGCAGGTCGCCCAGTGCGAGGCCGAGGCGGCGGTCGGCGAGCTCGTAACGGGTCCGGCGCCCGTCCGGGACGGTGACGACGAGGCCGCAGTCCCGCAGGCACGTCAGGTGGTTTGACAGGCGGGTCCGGGAGACCCCGAGGCTGTCGGCGAGGTCGGACGGGTAGGCCGGCGCCTCGCGCAGGGCGAGGAGGATGCGGCAGCGGATCGGGTCGGCGAGCGCGCGGCCGAAGCGGGCCAGCACCTCGATGTCAGGGGCGACGGTGAGCACGCTACGACAGTACATACTATCCTGAATCCACAAAACCTTGGATTCCGGTCTCCTCGTCGGGCGTCGTGCCCCTCGCGAAGGAACCGCACGGCCCAGGGGGCCGCGGTCTTCCGGACCGCCGGCGCGAAGGACGTACTGGAGCTGGGGGCCGGCCGCGGCCGCGACGCGCTCCACTTCGCGCGCGAGGGCGTCACCGTACGCCCACCGACTTCAGCCCCACCGGCCTCGACAGCTCCGTGCGGCTGCCCGGGGACATGGGGCGCGTCACCCAGACCTTGCCCCGGTGACGGCCCCACCGATCGTCAACCGAGCAGAGCCGCGACCTCCCGGGCCGCGTCGCGGGCGGGGCGGCCGACGCCGATGAGGGTGGCGGAGGCGGGGCCGGTCCAGTCGCCGTAGCCAATCAGGTGCAGGCGGGGCTCGTCGACGGCGCGGGTTCCGTCGGTGGCGATGCGGCCGCGGGCGCCGCGCAGCCGCAGTGCGGCGAAGTGGGCCAGGGCAGGGCGGAACCCAGTGCACCAGATGACCGCGTCGGCGACGGACCGGGTGCCGTCGGCCCATTCGGCTCCGGCGGCGGTGAGACGGCTGAACATCGGCCGCGCGTGCAGGAGTCCGGCGTCACGGGCCGCGCGTACGGGCGGTACGGCGACGATGTCGCCGAGGGACGCGACGCCTCCGGTGTCGGCGCGGCCTTCGTCGAGGGCCCGCCGGCGGGCGGTGGCGGCGTCGAAGAGGGCGCGGCCGTCGATGTCGTCGGCGAGGTAGCGGGGCGGGCGCCGGGTGACCCACGTCAGGTCCGCGTGCCCGGCCAGGTCGGCGGCGATCTGCGCGCCGGAGTTCCCGCCGCCCACGACGATCACGCGCTGTCCGGCGAATGCGGCAGGACTCTCGTACTCGACGGTGTGCAGCTGGCGGCCGGTGTACTCGCGCCGGCCTGGGACGGCGGGCAGGAAGGGACGGGTCCAGGTCCCGGTGGCGCTGATGACGGCGCGGGCCCGCCAGTCGCCGCAATCGGTCCCGACGCGCAGGAAGGCGCCGTCGCGGTGGACCGCGGAGACGCGGACGCCGCGCCGGACCGGGAGTTCGTACCGCTTCTCGTAGTCCGCGAGGTACTCCACCACGTGCGCGGCGTCCGGGTACGTCTGCCCGGACTGGGGTGGCATGAGCCGGCCGGGCAGGGAGGAGTAGGCGGCCGGGGAGAACAGGCGCAGGGAGTCCCAGGCGTGCTGCCAGGCCCCGCCCGGCGTCGCCTGGGCGTCGAGGATGACGGAGTCGACGCCCAGGCGGCGCAGGTGGTATCCGGCGGCGAGCCCGGACTGGCCGCCGCCGATCACCACCACGTCCGTGCGCATGCTCATGCGGCGGGCGTCCCGGTGCCCGCCCTGCCGCGCACGAAGATGACCGCTACCAGAGCCAGGCCCACCACCGCACCGATCAGCTGCATGCCGATGAAGCCGGCCACGGAGGCGGGGGCGATACCGGCGAAGGTGTCCGTGAAGGCGCGGCCGACGGTCACCGCCGGGTTGGCGAAGGAGGTGGAGGAGGTGAACCAGTACGCGGCGCCGATGTACGAGGCGACCGCGACGGGGGCGAAGCGCAGCCGGTCGGTGCGGGCCAGGCCGAAGACCAGCAGGATGAGTCCGGCGGTGGCGACGACTTCGCCCAGGAGGAGGTTGCCGGCGGAGCGGTCGTGGGTGGACCACTTCACCAGCGGCTCGCCGAACATCGCGTCCGCCATGATGGCGCCCGCGATCGCACCGACGATCTGCGAAGGCACGTACACGGCCAGCTCGCGTGCGGTGACCCCGGCACCGCCGCGGCGGGCGGTCCACCACTCGGCCAGCGTCACGGCCGGGTTGAAGTGGGCGCCGGAGACCGGGCCGAGGAGGGTGATCAGGACGCCGAGGCCGAAGACCGTGGCGGTGGAGTTGGCCAGGAGCTGGAGCGCCAGGTCGTCGGTGAGCTCGGTGGCCTGGATGCCGGAGCCGACGACGACCGCCACCAGGGCGGCGGTGCCGACCATCTCGGCGGCGGCACGGGCGACCAGTGGAGCGCGGGGCGGGGTCGCGCCGGGGGCGGGCCGGGGCGGGTCGGCGGCTATGACGGACTCCGCTGCGGGGGCGGCGGCGACGCGCTCGGTGGCGGTCAAGGCGGGTTCTCCTCGGGCAGGTGAGGCGGACAGCGGGCTACGGGCAGGACCGCTTGAGGTTCGCTTCGGCGGTGGCACGCGCGGTCCGGGCGAGGTCCGCGAACTGACCGGCGAGGGCTTCGATGACTTCCGGGCGCAGCCGGTAGTAGATGTACCGGCCGCAGGGCTCCGTCTCCACGACCCCGGCCTCGCGCAGCACCTTCAGGTGGTTGGAGAGGTTCGTCTGCTTGGCGCCCGTCTCCTCCACGAGGTGGGTGGTGCAGAGGGTCTCGCGCGCGAGCAGGGTCACGATCCGGAGCCTGAGCGGGTCGGCCAGCACCCGAATCAGATCAGTGTCGACTGACGTCATCATGTGCTGATACTGTCACATCAGCCGGGCCTGACACCACTCTGAGCTGACCTGATCGGCTCCACCCGGCGGAGCCCGAACGCCGTGGTGCACGAGACCCGCGACGCCATGGACGCCGACGTCACCGAACCGCTCACGCGGCTCGCGCCCTGAACCCCGTGGCCACCACCCCAAGGAAGAACAGATGTCCTCCGCTCTCCCCCAGCCCGGCGCCCGGGAAGTACCCGCAGCCGCCTCCGTCCTCTTCGTCTGCATCCACAACGCGGGCCGCTCCCAGATGGCGGCCGGGTTCCTCCGCCACCTCGCGGGCGACCGCGTCGAGGTCCGCTCCGCCGGCTCGGTCCCCGGTGACCAGGTCAACCCCTCCGCGGTGGCCGCCATGGCCGAGCTGGGCATCGACATCTCCGACCAGAAGCCGAAGGTGCTCACCCCCGAGGCCGCTCAGGCCTCCGACTACATCATCACCATGGGCTGCGGCGACGCCTGCCCGTACTTCCCCGGCAAGACGTACCTCGACTGGCAGCTCGAGGACCCCGCCGGCCAGGGCGTCGAGGCCGTCCGCCCCATCCGCGACGAGATCAAGGGCCTCGTCGAGGGCCTGATCGCCGAGATCGACGCCAAGAACCAGGCGTGACCGCCGCGACCGGGACCCGTACGGCGACCGGTACCGGGACCGGCGGCGTACGCCGCGCCTGACCACCACACATCCCGACGGTCGACGCGTTCGTCGCCGGCCCCCGGCCCCCGGCCCCCCGGGCCCCCGGCCCCGCTTAAGCTCCGTGGCGGGGCCGGGGCTTCCCGCTTTCCGGCGCCCGCGCTGCCCCGCGGCATGCCGCCGCCTGCGGAAGAGACGTGCGGCAGCTCACCGAACGAGCGGGAAACGACACCCCAAGCCGCCCCCGACCACGGAGGAGTCTCGTATGACGGACCCCTTTCCGCCCCTCTCCTCGTACCGGCCCGTCCGCCACCAGGTGCCGTACTTCGCGCAGTGGGAGTCGCCCGAGCTGGTCTCGGAGATCGTCATGGGCCGCCTGGACGCCGCCGACGACCCCCGCTGGCGGGCCTCCGGCGCCGACTCTCCCGAGGAGTACGCCTTCTGGTCGTGGCGGGTGTGCGGTATGGCCTGCCTGCGGATGGCGCTGACCCACTGGGGCCTCGACGCGCCCCCGAGCGTCACCCTCGGCAAGGAGTACCTCGAAGCGGGCGCGTACGCACCGAAGGAGGGCGGCCTGCACGGGCTGATCTACGAGCCCTTCGCCCGCCACACCCGGGACCGCTTCGGCCTCTACGCCGAATCCCGCCCCAGCCTCCCGCTGCACGAGGTCGCGTACCAGCTGCACGCCGGCCGCCTCGTCGTCCTCTCCGTCCACCCGGGCGTCCGCGACGGGGACACCGAGCCGCCCCACCGCGGCGGACACCTGGTGCTGGCCGTGGGGGCGGACCGGAACGCCGTCGCGATCCACAACCCGTCGGGCCGGCACGGCACCTCGCAGGAGTTCGCCGACGTCCCCTGGCCGGTGATGCGCCGCTACTACGCCGGTCGCGGCGTCCTGCTCGGCCGCCCGGCCGACTGACCCCGCCCCCTGGGTGGACCGCCCGCGCCGCGCAGGTCGTTCGTTGAGCGTTCCTCGTCCGGGCAACCCCACTCGATGACGCCCTTCGCCGCCGGGGGCCGCCTCGGTCACGGCGAACGCGAGCGAGCTCTCGAACTCCGGCTGCCAGTGGCCGAAGCGGGCGACCGGGCGCGATCATGATGAAGGTAAACTTGCGCCCGGTTCGATTACCGCCGGGTCATCGTCTGAGGGGGCTGGGGAGCCGGTGGAGCTGCGGGACATCGAGATCTTCCTGGTGCTGGCCGAAGAACTGCATTTCGGCCGGACGGCACAGCGGCTGCACGTCTCCCAGGCCCGCGTCAGCCAGGCCATCAAGAAGCAGGAACGGCGCATCGGCGCCGAGCTGTTCACCCGCACCAGCCGCACCGTACGCCTGACCGAGATCGGCCGGCAGTTCCGCGACGACCTGCAACCGGTCTACGCGGGCCTGCACGACTCCCTGGAACGGGCCCGGCTGGCGGCCCGCGGCATCACCGCACAGCTGCGCGTCAGCCTGATGCCGTTCAACATGCCCGAACTGCACCCCTACTGGAAGGCCTTCCGCGCACGCCACCCGCAGTGCGAACTCCAGATCCGCCTGGAGACCTTCAACGACGTCTTCGGCCGGCTCCGCTCCGGCAGCACCGACGTACTGGTCACCTGGCTGCCGGTCGAGGAGCCGGACCTCACCGTCGGCCCGGCCTTCTGCACCGACTCCCGGGTCCTCGGCGTGCGCGCCGAACACCCGTTCGCCGGGCGGGAGTCCGTGCCCCTGGAGCTGCTCGCCGAGTTCCCGCACGCCACCTCCCTCGACGTCCCGGACTACTGGGAGGACAGCTACCTGCCCTTCCACACTCCACGGGGCCGGCGGATCGAGCGCCTCAAGCTGGCGGACAACTCCGACGAGCTGGTCAGCCTGATCGGCATGGGCGAGATCATCCACACCTTCCCCAGCCATGTCACCAAGTACTGGGGCATGTCCCACATCCGGTGGCTGCCCATCCCCGAGATCGGGAACCTGACCTTCGCCCTGGTCTGGCGGACCGAAGCCGAGAACGACCTCATCCGCGCGCTGGCCGACACGGTCCGGCACCTCGGCGTCTTCCACTTCTGACACGGCCCGGCCGGGCTCCGGCCGGGTCTTGGCAGGCCAGGTTTCTTGCGGTGCAAGATACCCGCCGACTATCTTGTACCGCATGACAAAGGACCTGTCCGCGGCCGGTGACCAGCGGCGCAGTCAGCTCCTGCGCGGCGTGCTCGACCTGTGCCTGCTCTCGCTGATCGCCGAACGACCCCGGTACGGCTTCGAGTTCGCCGAGGCGCTCGCCGCCGGCGGGCTGGAGCTGGTCAGTGACGGCAGCATCTATCCACTGCTCGCACGGATGGAGCGGGCAGGGCTCGTCTCCTCGTACCGTGCTCCGTCCCCGAGCGGCGGTGCCCCGCGCAAGTACTACCGCCTGACCGGGGCGGGGCACGCCGAGCTGAGCGGCGGCCGCGCCGACTGGCTCGCCTTCGCCGGGCAGGTGGGCCGCGTCCTGACCACGACGGAACCAACGGGGGGAACCACGCCATGACGAACACGCAGATCCTCGCCGCCTGCCGCAGCAACTGGGAGTACCGGGGCATCGACGACGCGTCGGTGAGGGAGATGCTCGACGAGCTCTCCGCACACCTGGAGGACGCGGAGGCGGCCGGCCGCACACCACAGGACGTCGTCGGCGACAACGTCCGTGCCTTCGCCGCCGCATGGGCGCGGGCACGCGCCCCGCTCCCGCGCCGGGTGCTGCGCACCGCGTCCCTGGGGTGCTTCGCCATCGGCGTGGTCCTGCTCCTCTCGTACGCGCCCCGGTGGACCACCAGCCTGGACGTGACCCCCGGATACCTCGCCTTCTGGGCGGTGCTGGGCACCGTCACCGTCGTCTGGGAGCTGCGGCGCGGCAACCTCGGCATACGCCGGAGCTGGGCGGTCGCCTGCGCCGCCGCCCTGCCCGCGGCGCTCCTCACGGACCGGCTCGCCGGTGACGGGGTGCTGTTCGAGCTGCCCTTGTGGGCGGCGCCGGTCCTGCTGCTGCCCGGACTGCCGTACGCCGTCGCAGACGCGCGGGCCAGGAGGAGCGGCCGGGCCTGAACACAGGCCCGAGCGGCGGCGTCAGTAGAGGCGGTTGACGACGTTGCGCATGGTGGTGTTCTTGAAGTAGTCCACCGGCGGAGCGCTCCAGTTGCTCTCCCATTCGAGGAGGGTGACGGTGTCACCGTCACGGCCCACTCCGAACAGGTGGTTGTGGTAGAGGCTGCTGTCGAAGGTGTACGTCAGGCGCATGCCCTGGACGGTGACGCCCTCTTCCACGTCCACCGCCCCGTAGTCGTATCCGGTCACCACGGTGTGGGGCCCTTCGTAGAGCCGCGGGCAGTCCGCGTAGGCCTGCCGGGCGCGGACCGCGAAAGCGGCGGCCTCGGCTTCGGTTTCGAAGACCACGGTGTTCTGCCTGCCCGCGGCCGTCTCGGACGTGGCGACCTCACGGCTCCACACGTTCACCTCGGGCGCCTGGTTGTCCGGCCAGAAGCCGAAGCAGGCGGTGAAGTTGTTCCAGCCCCGGACGGCCGGCGCGCCGTACCAGGTCGTGCCGTCCTTCGGCATGTCGGACAGGTACACCATGCCCGGCCGCGGCCGCCACTCGACGGCTACTGCCTCGGCCCCCGACGCCAGCGCCGTCAGTGCGGCGGCCACGGCCGCCGTGACCGCCGCGCGCATGCTCTTCCGTAGTGCCATGAGATCCGGTCCCCCTGTGGTTCGTCGGTCGTCGGTCGTCGGTCCGCGGGCTCAGCCGGTGACGGTGTGGCCCAGCGGGCCGCCGACGATCTGGCCCTCGCAGTTCGGGTCGTTCGACTCGGACAGTTCCCGTGACTGGTTGACCAGGCAGCGGTACACGGGGGCGCCCGCCACCCCGGCGGGCGGGCCGTCGTGGATCCAGCCGAGGCGCGTCACGTACTGCTGTCCCTCGCAGTTGACGTCGCGGGAGAGGAAGTTGTCTCCCCGCACCACGCACAGGTAGAGGGGGCTGGTGCCCGGGGCGGCGCTCGTGAGCAGACGGCCCAGGGAGCCCTCGCGGTTGTAGCCGTCGGGGACGTGCCAGACGCTGCTGAGGTGGTCCTTGCCGGGCTTCAAGTAGCGGTCCAGGGACAGCTGGGCGGCGCTGACCGCCGGCTCGCCCACGCAGGTGACCTCGCGGGTGGAGGTCCAGTACCCGCCTACCTGCTGGAAGTCCGTGCCGTTGGTGATGCGGCACTGGCTGCTGCTGAAACCCGTGGCGGCGGCCTTCGCGAGGGCCGCTTCCAGGGCGGCGCGCTGGGCGATGTTCAGCGGCCCGCCTCCGAAACCGGTGTAGCGCAGTTGCACGGGGCCGGCCGAAGCGGTGGCCGCCTGGGCGCCGGTGGCACCCGCGATGAGGCAGGTCGCGGCGGCCACGGCCACGGCGGCCGGGCGCAGCCGGCCTGACAGGGACGATCGGTTCAACGGGAACTCCTCCTTGCGGCGGTGACGGTCTCCTGTCCGGGGACCGTCTTGACGCCGGGAAACGTATCGAGATCCACTGAACGCGCGGCACCCGCCAGTTCAGGGGGGTGGCGCGGCGGGGGATCGTATGCGGGGGGGGTGGGGAGTGGGGCTTGGGCGTGCGCGCGCCGTGGCCGTCACGGTGGCCGGGCTCTTTCGGGTGGCGCACCTGCTCTTCGCGGGCAGTGTGGTGGGCGGGGGCGGGGTCGACACGGGGGCGGTGGGGGTCTTCGCCGTCGTCTGTGCCGTCAGCGCCGCCGTGTACGGACCGGCCCTCGTACGGGGCCGGCTGCGCCCCGCGTGGGTGTGGGCCGACGTGCTGGTGACGGGCTGTGCGCTGCCGTGGGCCGCCCTCGCCGTCCTGGGGGCGGGTCCGGCGGTGACGCCCCACGGCTGGCTGATGGTGCAGGCCCTGTCGGCGGCCACGGCCGTCGTCGTCGTGCTCGACTGGCGCGGCCTCGCCGGGGCGGTCGCGCTGCTGCTGGTCACGTCGCTGGCGCTGTACGGGGTGGTGCCGGGCTCCGGCTCGCGGGACCTCCTGCGGCACGTCGCCGCGCTCCTCGAGTGCGTGGTGCTGGCCGGAGCCTGCTGGTGGTACCTGCGCCGGCAGGGGACGCTGCTGGACGCCGCGCAGGAACGGGCCGTCGTCGCCGAGGTGGCCCGGGCGCGCCAGGCCGAGCGGGCGGCCCACCACGCGGCGCTGCACGACACGGTGCTCGCCACGCTGTCCACGATCGCCGCCGGGCGGGTGGACGCCAACGCGCCGGCGGTCCGGGACCGGTGCGCGCGCGAAGCGGCCTACCTGCGGCGGCTGGTCCAGTTCGAGGAGGGCCCGCACCGCCGCTCCGGTCCCCCGTCCGAGGGGGTGGTGGGGGTCGGTGCCTCCTTGGAGGAGGTGGTGCGCTCCGCGGAGGGGCTGGGGCTGGTGGTCAGCGCCCAGTACCACGCGGTACCGGAGGTGCCGCCGCACGTCGCCGAGGCGCTCGCCGCCGCCGTACGGGAGGCGCTGAACAACGTACGCAGGCATGCCGGGACCTCCTCGGCCTACTGCACCGTGGTGGGGAGCGAGGGGGGTGTGGTGGTGACCGTGGCCGACCGCGGGGCCGGGTTCGACGCCTCCGACGACGCGCACCGCGGGGCCGGTACCGGGCTGCGGCGTTCGGTGTACGGAAGGATGGCTTCCGTCGGGGGTGCGGCCTCGGTCGACAGCCTCCCCGGTGAGGGGACCGTCGTGGAGCTGCGGTGGCCCGCGTGATCGACGTGGCCGTGGTGGACGACGACCGCATGCTGCTCGACGGGTTGTGCTCCTGGTTGTCCGGGCAGCGGAAACTGCGGCTCCTGGGGACCGCCGCCACGGTGGAGGAACTGCTGGCCGGGCCCGCGGCGGCCGCCGAGGTGGTGCTGCTGGACCTGGTGCTGCGCGACGGATCGGTTCCCGAGGCGAACGTGCGGCGGGTGCGCGAGGCGGGAAGCAGGGTCCTGGTGATCAGCACGGTGGCGGACCGTGCCAGGGTCGTGGCGGCCGTGGCGGCCGGAGCCGACGGCTACCTGACCAAGGACCACGCGCTGGACACCCTGGTCGAGGCCGTCGAGACCGTGGCCGCGGGCGGCACGGTGCACTCCCCGGAACTCGCCTTCGCCTGGTTCAGCGACACCGGTCCGGCGCGGCCGCGCCTTGCTCCGCGCGAGCGGCAGGTCCTGCGCGACTACGCGTCCGGACTGACCCTGAAGGCGACCGCCCGGCGCGCCGGGATCAGCGTCAACACCGCGAAGTACTACTTGGATCAGGTCAAGGAGAAGTACCGCCAGGCGGGCCGTCCGGCCCATACGAAGATCGAACTGGCCCAACGGGCCCACGAGGACGGCTTCCACACCTGAGCGACGCCACGTCCGGGTGACGGCGCGGTGCGTGCGCGCTGCGTGCGCGGAGCGTGCTCGGCGTCGTGGCGCGTGGCCCGCGGGCGGGGTGTCAGAGGGGCCTCCCGGGGCTCCCTCCGCCGGCGTTCGCGACGTGCGCGCGTCATGGGAGCGCAGCGTCGGGCGCGCTGAGGTGGACGGCGTCGCCGTGCGCCACGGGCACCGAGGCGTGCGCCGCCGGTGCGGTCCAGCGGACGACGCCGGTGCGCGGGTCGTACGCGGTCGGGCTCCCGCCCGGCGGGTTTGCGTACGCGAGGCCGTCGCGCCCCTCCACGAGCGCGGCATCGGCGTGCCACAGCAGGTCGCCGTTGCCCTTGTCGCACGCGGAGGTGGTGAGGGCGAGCCCGCCCGCCACACCGGCCGCCGCCAGCTTCGGGACCTGGCGGCGGCCGGCCCGCTGCTGTCGTCCCCCCGGATGTACGCATGGGGGCAGGCTCAGCGACGGCTGCGGAGGCGGCTACGTCCCAGGCGGCCCGCAAGCGGCACCGGGGAGAAGGGTGCCGCTTGCGGTCATCGGCCGCCGGGGTCCCGCCGGACCGGTGAGACGTGCCGCCGCCACTGGCCGCATGTCCCCGATCCGGTTGCTCAAACCCCGTCCGTGGAAACGGACTGGGACCTGGTGCGGGGCGTCGGGGGTGCTGCGGTCAGACGTTGCCGCGCCAGGCGCCGGTTTCGCGGCCGCGCTCCTCGATGAAGTGCTTGAACCGCTTGAGGTCACCCTTGACCTGACGGTCGACGAAGCCGAGCTTGTCGCCGATGTTCTCGGCCATCCCCTCGGGATCGAAGTCCATCATCAGGGTGACCTCCGTATGGGCCGGGTCGATCGGGCGGAAGGTGACCAGACCCGACTGCTCCGTCTCGCCTCCCACGGTGACCCAGGCGACCTTGCTGTCGGGGACCTGCTCGGTGATCTCCGCGTCGAACTCACGCTGCACGCCGCCGACCTTCGTCACCCAGTGGGTGAGCGTGTCGGTGCGCTGCTCGATGTGCTCGACCCCGTCCATGAACTCGGGGAACGACTCGAACTGCGTCCACTGGTTGTAGGCGGTGGTGATCGGGACGTTGACCTCGATGGATTCCCTGACCTGCGACATGACCGATCCTCGTTCCTTGCGTGGGCGGCCGCCCGCCCCGTTCGGGCGGGGCGGACGGAGAAGACTCGTAATGCCTTCCCTCCAGCCGCCCCTGCCCCTGCCCGGCCGCGGCACACCACCCTCCCGGAAAACGGACGGCGGGCGTGTCGGCGCATCCGGCCCCCTCCCGCTCGCCCGACCGCCGCCGACGCCGTAGGGCGGTTCCTCACCGCCGCGCCCGGAATGCGGGGGCGGCCCGTGCGGGGCAGGGTGGTGCACCCGCCCCCCTCGCACCGGAGGTACGACGGCGATGCCGCAGGAGGTCATCACGGTGCCGGATCCCCCGACCGCCCGGGCCGGCTCCGTCACGGCCCGCGGCCGTCGGGAGGACCTGGTCCGGCTTGGGTCGGTCGCCGGCGCGTACGGCGTCGTCCAGCTGCTCCTCGTCGTACCGGGTACCGGGCTGGGGTGGGACGAGACGGTGTACGTGAGCCAGGTGGCCGCTGAGGCCCCGGCCGCGTTCTTCAGCGCCCCGCGCGCCCGCGGCATCACCTACCTGGTCGCCCCGGTCACCGCGCTCAGCTCGTCCGTGCCGGTGCTACGGGTCTACCTGGCCGTGCTGGCAGCGGCGGGGCTGCTGCTCTCCCTGTGGGTGTGGCGCGGGCTGCTCCCGACCCGCGTACTCGCCCTGGCGGGCGGCCTGTTCGCGGGACTGTGGATCACCCTGTTCTACGGGCCCCAGGCCATGCCCAACCTCTGGGTGGCCCTCGGCTCGCTCTTCACCGTCGGGTGTTTCCTGAGGGCGGCCCGCGATCCCCGGGACCGCCTCGCGGCGGCGGGTGCCGCCGCGGGGGTGGCGTTCGCCGCGCTGATGCGTCCCGGTGACGCGGTATGGCTGGTCCTCCCCCTGCTCTGCGCGGCGTGGGCGGTTCCCCCTCGGCCGCGGGCCGTTCTCGCGGCGGCCCTGGTGGCCGGACTCGGGGTGGGCTGCGCGGAATGGCTCGTCGAGGCCCACCTCCGCCACGGCGGAGTCCTGCCCAGGCTCCGGAGGGCGAGCGAGATCCAGGGCGGCCTGGGCTGGAACCCGGCCTTCGCCGACCAGCTGCGCTCACTCGGCGGGCGGACGCTGTGCCGTCCCTGCGATGTGCCGTGGTCGCGGCCCGTCACGGGCCTGTGGTGGCTGGCCCTGCCACCGCTGACCGCGGGCGGGCTCCTCGCCGCACACCGCGGCGGAACGGGGAAGCGGGTCGCCCTGGCCACTGTGGTCGCGCTGTTCCTCGCCGTGCCCTACCTGCTGATGATCGGCTATGCGGCTCCTCGCTTCCTGCTGCCCGCCTACGCCCTGCTCGCGATCCCGGTCGCGCTGTGCCTGGACCGGCTGTTCGCCGCGTGCCGGGCCCGCCCGCTCGCGCTGAGCGTGCTGTGCGCCGCTCTGGTGGCCCATCTGGCCCTGCAGTTCACCATCGCGGGTGCCGCGGCGGCCCGCAGCCGTGCCGACCGGGCGGCTTTCACCGAGGTCGCCGGAGAGCTGCGCCGTCTGGGCGTACGCCCCCCGTGCACCCTCAGCGGGGTCGAGGCGGTCCGGGCCGCCTTCGCCACCGGATGCGCCGCCCGTCAGGTGTACGGGGGACATGACGGCAGCATCACCGCGCGCGAGCTCGTCTCGCTCGCGCGTACGCGGCCGACGGCCGTACTGGTGTCGGGTGACTCCCCACCGCCCCGGTGGGCCCTGGACTGGCGCCCCCGTCCCCTGCCCGGCCTGCCGGGGCGCCCCGGTTACCGCGCCTACCTGGCACCCCCGCCACCGCCTACCGCACGGCCCGCCGCGCGGTAGGCGGCCCCGGCCCGGTCGGGCTGCCAGGGGGATTCAGGCGGCCAGGCTGAACAAACCGCCCGCGGAGACGAGGGTGATGGCGGGGATCCCGGTGCGGACGGCGAGGGGAGTGCCGCTGTTGGTGGTGCTGCCGTTGCCGAGCCGGCCCACGCTGTTGTCGCCCCAGGCCCTGAGTGCGCCGCTGGACAGCAGGGCCAGGCCATGACCTCCGCCCGCGGCGGGGCTCGTGGTGTTGGCGGCGGTCAGTCCGGCCACGGTGACCGGCGTGTGCCGCTCGAAGGTGGTGCCGTCGCCGAGCTCCGCGAAGGAGTCGTGGCCCCAGGACTCGACGCGCGGCACCTCGGCGGCAGCCGGTGGGGTGGCGGGCAGCGCCCAGGCAGCCAGGGCCGCCAGCAGGGCGAGCAGTCTCATCGGCAGGGCGGTCGTCGGCCCGCGCCCTCTCGTTCCGGTCAGTCGCATGTGCCACCTCGGGTGGGGGGCGCGGCCGCGCCCCCCACCCTTACATGGAGTGATGATCCTGATTCATGGAGCGACAGGGGGCGGGGGGCGACACCCAACCGGGCCCGGGGTTGCGGCAGATGCCCGACCGGCGCGCCGGATTCCCCACGGGTTCGCGTGGCATGCCGGACGTCCCGCCCCGCGTCCGGCCGGCCTGCCCCGCCTGATCACGCGCAGCCGGGGCAGACGGGCAGGTGGTGGCCGTAGGGAGGTGGTGCGTCGTGCCCGTCATCCGCAGCTGGACCGAGCGCCTCAAGGGCGGCGCCGCCGCGTTCGGTGAGCGCAGGGCGCGGGCTCTGGCACGTCACGAGGCGCAAGCCGAAGCCGAACGGGTCCGGGAGGCGCGCGCCGGACAGCGGGCCCGCCCGAGTTCCGCGGCCCCCGCGCAAGCGGTGCCCTGGGGCATACGGGTCGCGGCGGAGGTGGGCTGGCGCTTCGTGGTGATCGCCGCCGCCCTGTGGATCTTGATGCGGGTGATCGGGTCCGTCCGGCTGGCCGCGCTGGCGTTCGTGGCGGCACTGCTGGTCACCGCGCTGCTCCAGCCGACGGTCACCCGCCTGCAACGGTGGGGCCTGTCCCGGGGGCCGGCCACCGCGGTCACGGCGGTCTGCGGGTTCATCGTCCTCGGTCTGGCAGGCTGGTTCGTCGTATGGCAGGTACTCAACAACCTCGGCAGTCTGTCCAGCCGCCTCCAGGAAGGCATCGAGGAGCTGAAGCGCTGGCTCGTGAACAGCCCGCTCCACGTGACCGAGGAGCAGATCAACGACATCGCGAGCCGGCTGAGCGACGCGATCGGCACGGGCGCCGACAACATCGCCTCGACCGGCCTCCAGGGCGTGACCATCCTGGTCGAGCTGATCACCGGGGTGCTCCTGACCATCTTCTGCACGCTGTTCCTGCTGTACGACGGCAGGCGCATCTGGGAGTGGACCCTGCGCCTCGTACCGGCCGCGGCCCGGCCCGCGATGGCCGGCGCGGGCCCGCCGGCCTGGCGCACCCTGACCGCGTACGTGCGCGGAACGATGATCGTCGCCATGATCGACGCGGTCTTCATCGGTGTCGGCATCTACTTCCTCGGGGTGCCGCTGGCCGTGCCCATCGCCGTCGTGATCTTCCTGGCCTCGTTCGTGCCGCTGGTCGGAGCGGTCGCCTCGGGCGCGCTCGCCGTGATCGTCGCCCTGGTCACCCAGGGACTGTTCACCGCGGTGATGACCCTGATGGTGGTACTGATCGTCCAGCAGATCGAGGGCCACGTCCTCCAGCCGTTCATCCTGGGCCGCGCCGTCCGGGTGCACCCCCTGGCCGTGGTCCTGGCGGTCGCCTCGGGCGGGCTGATCGCCGGCATCGGCGGGGCGGTCATCGCGGTCCCGCTGGTCGCCGTCATCCACACGGTCGTCGGCCACATCCGGGCCGGCGCGGACGAAGATTCGGACGCGGTACGGGACCCCGCCCCCACCGGTCAGGACCGGGCGGGACGGCCGGCCCCGGGCGCGGACGGCAACGCGGACCGGGACGCGGCCGGGCACGCGGGCCACTCCGCGGAGCGGGAGGAGGACCGCTACGAGGACCGGTCGGCGGCCCGGCGCGAAGAAGACCGCCCCGCGCCCGAGGCCCCGGACCGCGAGGAGAACCCGCCGTAGCCGGCCGCCCTGGCGCCCGCACGACAGCGGGTCAGCAGGTCAGCGGGTCGGCGGCGGGCGGCATTGCGCCCGGCCCAGCCGGTGGCGGCCACCACCTCGCGCGCGATGTCCACGACAGGCCGCCCGTCCGTTACCACCCGCACGGTCCCCGCGCAGGCCCGCTCGTCCAGAAGCCGCGCCGTGCGTGCGCTGCCCCTCAGCTCCTGCTCCAGCTCCGAACCGAGTTCCCGGCCGACCAGCCGCTCGCGGGTGGTGGCGCCGGAAGCGGTGAGCAAGACCCGCGTGATGCGCACCCCCAGATTGCTCTCGGTGATCTCCGAACGGTCTGGGTCCCCCTCCGGCGCCGGATGCACCTGCCCCATGCACCAACCGCAGCGCCGCATGGGTGCTCGCCCGCGCACTCGACCTGTAGCCCCGCTTCGGGGCCGGCAGCGGGTTCGGGCCCGTCCTACTCCTCCGGCTCCCAGGCGCGGAGCAGGTCGAACAGCCCTGCGTCGCCGTCAACGTGCAAGGACTCGGCGGGGATTCGGTCGTACAGGTAGAGGACCAACTCACTGGCCGTGCCGTGGACGGAGGCGCCGGCCGCGTCCGCATCCTCGTCCGTCGCGGCCGTGGGCGCGGGGATGCGGGTGGAGCGCGCGCCGTCGCCGTCGACCGTGAGGCGCCAGGTGCGGCCCTCGGCGGTGTGGAAGTCGAAGGTCGTCGGCTTGTGCGGCCAGGCACTGGGCGTCGCGACGCAGGTGAACAGGAACTCCTCGACACCGTCGAGTGCGACCCCGGCCGGCAGCGGCTGCGGGGCGCCCGCGGCGAGCTGGGCGTCGTAGGTGTGCACCGCGCTCTCCTGGACCCGGTGCCGGGCGACTCCGCCGGCGGTCCGCGGCGTCTGCAGGGTGCTCCACCACGCCCAGCAGCCGGCGTCCGGTCCGGCCCCGCGCAGCGTGCTCAGCAGAAGCTGCGTCGACGCGGCCAGCCAGGCCAGCAGGGCCTCGCGCTCCCGCGGTACTTCCAGAGCGGCGCGCGCGGCTATGGCCTCGGCGGGAGGAGCGTCGGCCGGCCCGGCGCCGACGATGGCGGCCCAGTAACGGTCTCCTCCACCCAGGTGCTTCACCAGATCGAACAGCGTCCACCCGGGGCAGCTCGGCACCGGTGCGTCGAGACTGGGCGCGGCGGCGACCGCGGTGCGGAAGGCGGTCGACCGCTCATCGACCAGGCGCAGCAGGTCGGCGAACTCAAGATTCTTGTCCACGCCGGATCTCTATCACCGCGCTCCGGTGATCGGACAGCGATTTTCACAGCCCCGCCGGTCGGCCAGCCCCGCCGATCGGCCAGTACCTCCGGCGCGCCACGATCCTGCGGCGCTGCGGGGAAAGGAGCCACCGAGAGGATGGTCTCGACCCCGTCGTCCTCGGCGGCTCGGCCGTGCGGCCACCGCGCCGCCGAGCCAGGCCGGTCCGGTCGGGTCCGGGCCGTCCTGGCCGGGCCGGGGCGCGGCAGGGCGGGGAGCGTGCCCGGTCAGGGGCGGCGGCCCGTCGTGGAGGCGAAGCCGAGCCAGGTGTGGCGGTTGTTCCACCAGCACCAGCCGACCTTGGGGGCGCCGCGCCGCTCGCGGCCGTCCCGTCCGGTGCCGTTGCTGATCCAGACCGCCGGGGTGCGGGCGTCCAGAGCGCCGTTGTCCTTGCGCAGGCGGGAGCCGATGGTCATGAAGCAGCGGTTGCGCTCCAGGGCCTGCGGCTGCTGGAGCACCCAGTGGATGCCCTCGGTCAGCAGCAGCGGGCTGCGGCCCTCCGCGGTGAGGGCGGGCAGTGCCTCCTCCGGGCTCCAGTTGGACATGCGGTCGCCCCGGTCGGGCGCGGCGACGAGGTAGAGGGGTGCGTCGGGCAGCTCCACCTCGTGGGGCGCGAACCGGTCGACGTCATGCATGTCGGTGACGACGAAGCCGGGCTTGTCCTGGCGGCGCAGCAGCGGAGCGAGGGCGGACGCGGGGGCCCGGTCCGGGTGGACGGCGAGCAGGACGTCCTCGCCGCCGGCGGCGGCGAAGGCCCGTACCTCGGCGGCGGAGATCCCGGCGATCTCGGGTACGCCGAGCTCGATCAGGTGCTCGGCCTGGACGGCGAGCGGCGGAAGAGGGGCTACGACGTCACCGGAAGCGGAGCCGGTCACAGGGGTGGGCGTGGAGTTGGGCACGGTACTCCCTCGGTTCGTGGACGAAGCAGTGGATGAGGCGGTGGACGAAGCGGTGGACGAAGCGGTGGACGTTTGGGGGCGGTTCGAAGGGCGGGTCATCGGCTCAGGTCCCGGAAGCGCTTGACCGCCAGGGGGAAGAACACCGCGATCAGGGCCGCCGGCCAGGCGACGGCGAGCAGTTCCGCGTGGGTGGCGGCCCAGGAGCCGCCGCCGGCATCGGGGTTGCCGAACAGGCCGCGTACGGCGGTGCACGTCGCCGACAGCGGGTTCCATTCCACGATCGCGCCCAGCCAGGCAGGCATCGACTGCGGTGCGGCGATGGCGTTGGACAGGAAGGTGACGGGCCAGACCAGGATCTGTACGGCCTGCACCAGTTCCGGCTTGCCCGCGACCAGCGCCAGGTGGATGCCGATCCAGAGCATCGCGAACCGGAGCAGCAACAGCAGTCCCACCGCCGCCAGGAACGAGGCGAATCCGTGGTGCCAGCGCCATCCGAGCGCGTATCCGACCGCGATCATCACGCTGAGGCCGACCGCCGACTGGAGCATGTCGGCGACGCTCCGTCCGACCAGCACCGCGCCGGAGTACATCGGCATGGCCCGGAACCGGTCGATGACCCCCTTGCCCAGGTCCTGGGTGACCGCGAGCATCGTCGCGTCGAGGCCGAAGGCCATGGTCATGGCGAACATGCCGGGCACCAGGTAGGAGGTGAAGTCACCGTCGACGCCCCGTCCGCCCCCGATCAGATAGCCGAACATCATCAGCATCATCACCGGGAAGACGAGCCCGACCACCACCTGAGCGGGCCGGCGCGCCCAGTGGGCCAGCTCGCGCCTGGTCATCGTCCAGGAGTCGGCGGCCGCCCAGCGCAGCTTCGAACCGGTGCTGCCGTGCGCCGTACCCACGGTGAGCGTCGCACTCATGCGGCCTCCTCCTTGGTCAGGTGGATGAAGACTTCGTCGAGCGTCGGCCGGCGTACCGCGATGTCCTGCGCCTCGATGCCGGCGGCCTCCAGGGCCCGCACCGTCTCGGTCAGGGCCCGCATCCGGTCGGTGACCGAGGTGCTGACCAGCCTGCGATCCTCGTCCACCACCGCCTCGCCGGGCAGGAGGGACGACGCGCGTGCCAGTTGCGCCGCGTCGTGCAGCACCACGTCGATGCGGTCGCCGCCCGTCATGGACTTCAGCTCCTCCGCCGTGCCCTGCGCGATGACCCTGCCGTGGTCGATCACCGCGATGCGGTCGGCCAGCTGGTCGGCCTCCTCCAGGTACTGCGTCGTCAGCAGGACGGTCGTACCGCCGTCCACCAGCGAGCGGACCGCGTTCCACACCTCCGTGCGGCCGCGGGGGTCGAGTCCGGTCGTGGGCTCGTCCAGGAAGAGCACCTGCGGCCGGGAGATCAGCGACGCCGCGAGGTCCAGCCGGCGCCTCATACCGCCGCTGTAGTGCCTGACGGCCTTGCCGTCGGTGTCCGCGAGCCCGAACCGGCCGAGCAGTTCATCGGCCCGGGTGCCCGCGCGGCGCGCGCCGAGGCGGTGGAGCCTGCCGAACATCTCCAGGTTCTGCCGGCCGCCGAGTTCCTCGTCCACCGCGGCGTTCTGGCCGAGCATCCCGATCCGCGAGCGCACCTCGCGGGCCCGGGTCCGTACGTCGGCTCCCGCCACCTCCACGCGTCCTTCGTCAGGGCGCAGCAGCGTGGACATGATGCGCACCGCGGTGGTCTTGCCGGCGCCGTTCGGGCCGAGGATCCCCTGGACCGTCCCGGCATCGACGGTGAGATCGAGGCCGTCGAGGGCCTGCTTGTCCCCGAACCTCTTCCGCAGGCCTTCGACGATGATCGCCGGATCGCGGTCGGACAATGCACCCTCCCCTTCTCGTCAAACTTGACTACTTGCCGAACAGTACGGACCCGCGGGCGCTTAGTCAAACTTGATTACCCGGGAAGATGCACCGGCAACAGGCTGGTCAAACTTGTCTACCGATAGGCTAGTCAAAGTTGTCTTGAAGGGAGACGCCCATGTCAGCGATCCGGCTGCTGGTCCTCGGCGCGGTCCGCCAGCACGGACGGGCACACGGCTACCAGGTGCGCAACGACCTGGAGTACTGGGGCGCCCACGAATGGTCCAACGCCAAGCCGGGCTCGATCTACCACGCGCTCAAGCAGATGGCGAAGGAGGGACTCCTCCTGGCGCACGAGGTCGCACCGAGCACCGTCGGCGGTCCGCCCCGGGTCGAGTACGAGATCACCGAGCAGGGAACGGAGGAGTACCTCACGCAGCTGCGCCAGGCCCTGACCTCGTACGACCAGAAGATGGACGTGCTCTCCGCCGGCGTCGGGTTCATCGTCGACCTGCCGCGGGACGAGGCCGTCGCGCTCCTCAGGGAGAGGATCGAGCGGCTTCAGCAGTGGCGGTCCTCGGTCACCGAGTACTACACGCCGGAGAACGGGCCCGGCCAGCTCGGCCACATCGGCGAGATCATGAACATGTGGCTCCACTCCGCCGACAGCGAAGCGGCCTGGACCCGCGGACTGATCGGCCGCATCGAGAACGGCGCCTACACCTTCGCCGGCGAGGGCGAGCCCTTCGTAGCCGTGCTCGCCGAGGGCGAGCCGAACCCGTACGCCACAGGCCCCCACCCCGAGGACCTCCCCTAAGGCCGTGAATCGGAGCTGAGTCTCCGGACGCCCCGAGCCGTCACGGGGCGAACCGGCCCACCGGACACGCCACCACCCCGGTACGGTGTCGCGCACTACTGGAGGTGTCGCCGCCGGGGACTGCCTCGCGTGGACCCCCTCGGCCGTCATGTGAGTGATCGAGGTCCCCGGCGGCGCAACAGGCAGGAGGCTACTGCCCGATCGCGGTCGGCTCCGCATGCGAGCCGAGGGATTGCCGCCTTCTTGACGGCGGTGCACGGGATGCGCTGGGGGCCGTAAAGGGCGCGTCAACGCAGGTCAGTGAGCGTTCGCGGGCTCGCGCGCGTCAGGACGCCGTCAAGAGTTCCCCGCCCTGCGTATGGAGACCGTCAAGGCGTCTTAACGCCGGGATGAAGACACGGTTATCTCGTCATCGGCCATCTGGCCGATTCACCACTTCCCTCTTCATCCAGGAGCTCACGATGGCCGATCCGGCCTTCGTCGTCACCACGGTCGCGGTCTTCGCACTGGTGGCCCTCATCGCCCGGGGGGTGACCAGGCTGTGACGGTCGAGAACATCGTCGGCCTGCTGGTCGCCGTCTCCCTGCTCGGTTACCTCGTCCTCGCCCTCGTGTACCCGGAGAGGTTCTGAGCAGATGAGTCCCCAAACCGCCGGCGTGCTCCAGCTCCTCGCGCTGATCGCCGCACTCGCCCTCGTTTACCGCCCGCTGGGCGACTACATGGCGCGGGTCTACTCCTCCGAGAAGCACTACCGCCCGGAGAAGTGGATCTACAAGGCCATCGGCGCCGACCCCGCCGCCGAGATGCGCCGGCCCGCCTACCTGCGCGGCGTCCTGGCCTTCTCCGCCGTGAGCGTCCTCTTCCTCTACGCCCTGCAGCGCTTGCAGGGCATCCTGCCCGGCTCGCTCGGCTTCGCCCCGATCGACCCGGACCAGGCGTTCAACACCGCCGCATCGTTCGTGGCGAACACCAACTGGCAGTCGTACGCCGGTGAGCAGGCCATGGGCCACGTCGTGCAGACCGGCGGCCTGGCGGTGCAGAACTTCGTGTCGGCCGCGGTCGGCATGGCCGTCGCGGTGGCGCTCGTACGGGGCTTCGCGCGCTCCCGCACCGGTGAGCTGGGCAACTTCTGGGCGGACCTGGTGCGCGGCACCGTACGGATCCTGCTGCCCCTGGCGGTCGTCGGCGCGGTCGTCCTGGTCGCGTGCGGTGTGATCCAGAACTTCGCCGGGATCCGCGAGGTCGGCCAGTTCATGGGCGGCACCCAGCAGTGGAACGGCGGGGCGGTGGCCTCGCAGGAGGTCATCAAGGAGCTGGGGACGAACGGCGGCGGCTACTTCAACGCCAACTCCGCGCACCCCTTCGAGAACCCGACCCCGTTCTCGAACCTCTTCGAGATCTTCCTGATCCTGGTCATCCCGTTCTCCCTGACCCGCACCTTCGGCCGGATGGTCGGGAACCTGCGCCAGGGCTACGCGATCCTCGCGACGACGGGCATCATCTGGATCACCTTCACCGCGCTGATGCTGGGGACCGAATTCGCCCACCACGGCCCGGCCTTCGAGATCGCGGGCGGGGCAATGGAGGGCAAGGAGACCCGCTACGGGATCGGTGCTTCCGCGATCTTCTCGGTGGCGACCACTTTGACCTCGACCGGTGCGGTGAACTCCTTCCACTCCTCCTACACGGGTCTGGGCGGCGGTATCCAGCTGCTGGGCATGCAGTTGGGCGAGATCGCGCCCGGCGGGGTGGGTTCCGGCCTGTACGGCATGCTGATCATGGCGATCATCGCGGTGTTCATCGCCGGTCTGATGGTCGGCCGCACCCCCGAGTACCTGGGCAAGAAGATCGGCACCCGCGAGATCAAGTTCGCGGCCTGCTACATCCTGATCACCCCGGCCCTGGTCCTGGGCTTCACCGCTGCGGCGATGGCCCTGGACACCCCGGTGAACTCGATGACGAACACGGGCGCCCACGGCTTCTCGGAGATCCTCTACGCCTACACCTCGGGCGCCAACAACAACGGCTCGGCCTTCGCGGGCCTGAACGCCGACACGCAGTGGTTCAACAGCACCATCGGCATCGCCATGCTGCTGGGCCGTTTCCTGCCCATGGTCTTCGTCCTCGCGCTGGCCGGCTCGCTCGCCGAGCAGAAGCCCGTCCCCGAGACCGCGGGCACCCTGCGCACCGACACGCCGCTCTACGCCGGCCTGCTCGTCGGAACCATCCTCATCATCACCGGTCTGACCTATTTCCCGGCCCTCGCACTGGGTCCGCTCGCCGAAGGGCTCGCATCATGAGCACCGCCACTCCCACCAGGGCTCCGCACCAGGACGTGCCCACCGGCCACAAGCCGGGTGGTGAACGCGTGGGCGGGGGCCTTTTCGACCCCCAGCAGTTGCTGAAGTCCTTCCCCGACGCAGTCCGCAAGCTCGACCCCCGCGTCATGATCAAGTCCCCGGTCATGTTCGTGGTCCTGGTCGGCTCGGTGGTCACCACCGTGCTGGCGCTGAAGGATCCGGGGGACTGGTTCGGCTGGGCGATCACGGCGTGGCTGTGGCTGACCACGATCTTCGCGAACCTCGCGGAGGCCGTGGCGGAGGGCCGGGGCAAGGCGCAGGCGGACACCCTGCGCAAGGCCAAGACCGACTCCGTCGCGCGACGTCTGAAGCAGGACGGACGGGGCGAGGAGCAGGTCCCGGGTGCGGATCTGCGTATCGGCGACCTGGTGGTGTGCGAGGCCGGGGACGTCATCCCCGGCGACGGTGACGTCGTCGAGGGCGTCGCCTCCGTGGACGAGTCGGCCATCACCGGCGAGTCCGCGCCGGTGATCCGGGAGTCGGGCGGCGACCGCTCGGCCGTCACGGGCGGGACGAAGGTGCTGTCCGACCGGATCGTCATCAAGATCACGACGAAGCCCGGTGAGACCTTCATCGACCGGATGATCGCCCTCGTGGAGGGCGCGGCCCGGCAGAAGACACCCAATGAGATCGCGCTGAACATCCTGCTCGCGTCCCTCACGATCGTCTTCCTGCTCGCGGTCGTGACCCTGCAGCCGTTCGCGATCTACGCGGGCGCCGAGCAGTCGATGATCGTGCTCACGGCCCTGCTGGTCTGCCTGATCCCCACCACGATCGGTGCGCTGCTGTCCGCGATCGGCATCGCCGGCATGGACCGCCTGGTCCAGCGCAACGTGCTCGCCATGTCCGGCCGCGCGGTGGAGGCCGCCGGCGACGTCTCCACGCTGCTGCTCGACAAGACCGGCACCATCACCCTCGGCAACCGCCAGGCCTGCGAATTCGTCCCGGTCAAGGGCATCACGGAGGCCGAGCTGGCCGGTGCCGCCCAGCTGTCGTCCCTCGCCGACGAGACCCCCGAGGGGCGCTCCATCGTCGTCCTCGCGAAGGAGAAGCACGGACTGCGCGAACGCCACGAGGGCGAGCTCGCCCACGCCGAGTGGATCGCCTTCACCGCCCAGACCCGCATGTCGGGCGTCGACGTCGACGGCAGGAAGATCCGCAAGGGTGCGACCGGTTCGGTCGTGGCCTGGGTGAAGGAGCAGGGCGGTGGCGTCTCCGAGGACACGCGGACACTGACCGACCGGATCTCCGAAGCCGGCGGTACGCCGCTGCTGGTCGCCGTCGAGGACGCCGAGGGTGCCCGTGTCCTGGGAGTCATCCACCTCAAGGACGTGGTCAAGGAGGGCATGCGCGAGCGGTTCGAGGAGCTGCGGCGCATGGGCATCAAGACGGTCATGATCACCGGTGACAACCCGCTGACCGCGAAGGCCATCGCCGAAGAGGCGGGCGTGGACGACTACCTCGCCGAGGCGACGCCCGAGGACAAGATGGCCCTCATCAAGCGGGAGCAGGCCGGCGGCAAGCTCGTCGCGATGACCGGCGACGGCACCAACGACGCCCCCGCCCTCGCGCAGGCCGATGTCGGGGTGGCGATGAACACCGGCACCTCGGCCGCCAAAGAGGCCGGGAACATGGTGGACCTGGACTCCGACCCCACCAAGCTCATCGAGATCGTCGAGATCGGCAAGCAGCTCCTGATCACCCGGGGCGCGCTGACGACGTTCTCCATCGCCAACGACGTGGCGAAGTACTTCGCGATCATCCCGGCCATGTTCGCCGTGGTCTACCCGGGCCTGGACAAGCTCGACATCATGGGCCTGGCCTCCCCCGAGTCGGCGATCCTCTCGGCCGTCATCTTCAACGCGCTGATCATCATCGCCCTCGTGCCGCTCGCCCTCAAGGGCGTCCAGTACAAGCCGACCAGCGCCGACAAGATGCTCCGCCGCAACCTCGGCCTCTACGGACTGGGCGGCCTGATCGCCCCGTTCATCGGCATCAAGCTCATCGACCTGCTCATCTCCCTCATCCCCCGAATCGGCTGACCCCATGAACAACTCTGCAGTAAACGCGGCACGGTTGCTCGGCGCGGGACTGCGGGCCCTGCTCGTCCTGACCGTGATCTGCGGGATCGTCTACCCGCTCGCCGTCACCGGGATCGCCCAAACCCTGTTCAACGACAAGGCCAACGGCTCCGAGATCAAGGACAAGAACGGTCAGACCGTCGGATCCTCCCTCATCGGCCAGACCTACGACCTGCCGAAGAACGATCCGAACGACGCCCAGGAAGCCGCCCGGCCCGACCTGAAGTGGTTCCAGCCTCGCCCCTCCAACGGCCTGGGCAGCAACAGCGTCAACACGCAGTACGCGCTGATCCTCTCCGGCGCCACCAACCGATCCGCCGACAACGGCGCCGTCAACGGCACCTGCACCCAGGACGCCGAGGAAGGCACCCTCTGCGCCCAGGTCGTCTCCACCAAGGAAGCCGTCATCGCCGACAACTCCACCGCCGATCACCAGGTCAAGCCCCAGGACGTCCCCGCCGACGCCGTCACCTCCTCCGGCTCCGGCCTCGACCCGCACATCTCCCCCGCTTACGCGCGGCTCCAGATCCACCGCGTCGCCGAGCGCAACGGGCTCAAGGTCACGCAGGTCGAGAAGCTCGTCGCCGAACACACCACCGGCCGCACCCTCGGCTTCATGGGAGAGCCCCGCGTCAACGTCCTCGAACTCAACACCGCGCTGAAGGCACTCTCCCAGAGCTGATGTTCCTCATCGCACGGACCAGGAGCCGGCCGGGCCCGACCCCACTCCCCCAGCCTCTACCGGGGAGGGCTCCGGGCGCCCCGCCGGCCCTCACCGTGCCCGTACCGAAGGAAAGGCTGCACACCGATGACCCGGGCGCTGGGCGCAGGCGGCGCTCACCGGCCGTTCAGGAGCTGCGTGGTGGCCAGTTCGCGGTAGAGGGTGTCCGCCGTGAGGAGTTCGGCGTGGGTGCCCACCGCTCGTACGCGGCCCGCCTCCATCACGACGATGCGGTCGGCCGTGGTGACCGTGGACAGGCGGTGGGCGACGACGAGGACGGTGATGCGGCCGGCGATGTCGGTGATGGTGTCGCGCAGTGCCGCCTCGTTGGCCGCGTCGAGCTGCGAAGTGGCTTCGTCGAGCAGCAGCAGTCGCGGGCGGCGCAGCAGGGCCCTGGCGATCGCGACGCGCTGGCGCTCCCCGCCCGAGAGTCTGCTGCCGCGGTGGCCGACGTCGGTATCGAGGCCATGGGGCAGGCGGTCCGTCACCGCGTCGAGGCGGACGAGGCGCAGGGCGTGGCGGAGTTCTTCCTCCGTGGCGTCGACCGCACCCAGCGTCAGGTTCTCGCGCAGGGTGCCGGCGAGGACGGGCGCGTCCTGTTCCACGTATCCGATGGCGGCGCGCAGTTCGGCCAGGGGCCACTGCCGCACGTCCTTCCCGTCCAGCAGTACGTGCCCGTCGTCCGGCTCGTAGAAGCGTTCTATGAGGGAGAAGACCGTGGTCTTGCCCGTGCCGGACGGGCCGACGAACGCGGTCAGGCCTCCGCCTGGAACGGTGAAGGAGACACGGTGGTGTACCAGGGGCAGCCCGGGGCGGTAGGCGAAGCGGACCTCGCGGAAGGCCACGCGGGCGGGCAGCGGATCGCCCTGCGGCCGGCCCGTGTCCCCTCCCCTTCCACGGTGCGACGCCGCCCGGGGCTCCGGGTTCTCGACCTCCAGGTTCTCCACCGCCAGGCTCTCGACCTCCAGGATCCGCGCGGCGGCGGCCGATCCGATCTGCAACTGGACGACGCCTTCCACGAGTTGGCCGATCCGGGGGGCGAGTGCGAAGAGGTAGAGGAGGAACGCGACCAGGGTGGAGACCCCGATGGCGCCGGAGGTGACGCGCGCGCCCCCGACCCCCAGCACGACCAGGAAGCAGACCTGGACCACGACCGCCGAGAGGGTCGCGGACACCGCTTCCCAGGCGGCGGCGCGGACACCGGTGCGCCGGGCGTGCTCGGCCGCCCGGTACAGCGCTTGCGCCTCCCGCTGTTCGGCACCCGATGCCTTGATCGTGCGGAAGGCGCCCAGGGCTCGTTCCAGCGCGGCGCCCATACGGCCGACCGCCTCCTGCGTATGCCGGGTCGCCCGGCCGATCCGGGGGGACACGACAGCGACGACGACGCCGACGAAGGCGATCACACCGAGCGTGACTCCGAGCAGCACGGGATCGAGCAGGCCCATCATGACCACCGTCGCGAGGGTGATCAGGGTGCCGGTGACCGCGGCCGAAACCGCCCGGGGGGCGCTTTGCCGCAGGAGCGCCGTGTCGGAGGTGACGCGGGAGATCAGGTCCCCCGGTTCGGTGCGCTCCACCACCGGTACGCGCAGGGCCAGCAGACGGTCCGTCAGGCGGCGCCGGGCGGTGCAGACGATGGACTCCGCGGACCGGTCCAGCACGTAGTGTCCGAGGCCGGCCAGGATTCCGCCCGCCGCCACCAGCACGCTGAGGACGACCACGGGGCCGTACGCCGGACCCCCGCGGCCCATGTCGTCCATCACCTGCTTGGCCGCCAGGGGCTGGGCCAGGCCCATCACGCTCCCGAGCAGACCCAGCAGGACACCCGCGCCCATGCGGCCGCGCTGAGGTCGGAGGTGCCCGATGAGGGCGAGCATCGCGGGGGGCACGGGCTCACTCCACCGCGAAGAAGCGCTGGAAGTATCCGGCCGGCGTGCCCTCGCCGACCGCTTCGCCCTCGGCTTCCACCCAGGCGTGCGCGGCGAACGGCGGGCGGGTGCGTACCCCCACGCACCAGGTGGGCCACTGGCCGCGGCAGCGGCACAGCAGCACCGTGGCCAGGGACCGCGGCAGGCAGCCCTTGTGCCCGCCCGCGGCCAGGCTCACGGCGAGCACCGTCTCCCGGGCCGCTTCCGCCTCGGCCAGCGTGGCGGGCCGGGATCCGCGGCGTAGCAGGGCCAGCACGGCCCGGATCCGGCGGGGCGGCAGGGTGGCCAGCAGGTGGGCGCAGCCGATCACGAGGCGCGCCCCGAGGCGGCGGGCCAGGGGGACGGAGCGGGGGCGGTAGGGAACGGCTTCCGGGGTCGACATCTGTGCGTGTCCCTTCAGCGGGGGCGGCCGGTAACCGGTGGTGCGGTCCACGGCCCGGCGGCCGTGGCCGGCTACGGCGTGATGAGCCCTGCGGAGCGGAATTCTTCGACGATGCTCATGACGTCCCGTGCGGCCACGTCGGCGTCCACGCCCTCGTACCGCTCGACGAGGGCCGCCGCGGCCCGTTCGGCGCCGTGGCCGTCCAGGAGCTCGCGGAGCACGAGGGCCGCCGTGGGGTTGAGGGTCCAGTACTCGGCGCTCTTCTGGTCGAGCAGGGCCATGCCGTACTCGGTCTCCGTCAGCAGGACCCCGGGCTTCAGCGTGCACATCGGATCACCTTTCCCGTTCCGTCAGCGGGCGCCGCCTCGGGGACGGCGTCATCTCCCGGGAGCGCAGCCATACTTCGCAGGCCACCGTCGGGTGCAGCAGGTAGCTCTCGCTCTCGGCCGAAAGGGCGCGGCGGCACCACTCGCGCAGTGCCTTCGCGTCGACGAGACCCAGCCGGGCGAGGCGCGACTCCTCGCACAGGGCCAGCAGGCGGGCACGGTGGCGGCGCAGTCCCGCCTCTTCCTCGAAGGTGGCGTTGGCCTTGGTGCCGCGGGTGCGGCTGGCCTCGGGGACGATGCCGCGCATGGCCTCGACGATCAGCGGCTTGTACCGCCACGGAGTGATCCGCTCCTGCGGCCGGACGGCGAGGGCTGCCTCGATCACCCGGTCGTCGTAGTAGGGGGCCGCGACCGTGATGCCCAGCGGGGCGGCCATCTGGCCGATGTGCCGGGTCCATTGGGAGATG
This sequence comes from Streptomyces sp. NPDC012794, assembly GCF_042901085.1. Lineage (NCBI taxonomy): Bacteria > Bacillati > Actinomycetota > Actinomycetes > Kitasatosporales > Streptomycetaceae > Streptomyces > Streptomyces sp. NPDC012794. The sequence goes on along the minus strand of NZ_JBIBCI010000006.1, from coordinate 82,592 downwards.
CCGTCCATCGCGGCCAGCTCCCGGTGCTCGCCGTGGCCGCGGCCACGGGGCTCGGCGTCCGGGAGGTGGGTGCGGAGCAGCTCGCGCACCGCTTCCACGGCCTCGGGCGTGGCCCAGCCGGGCATGCGGGGCGGTGCCGACCAGTCGAGCAGCGGTTCGTCCGCCGGGGCCGGGGGAGCGTCCAGGTCGCGGGCGACCCGGCCGAGCCAGGCCCGGTAGGAGCGGCGGTCCAGCAGCTGGCGCAGCACGCGCCATCGGGACCACTGGTACTTCGCGGTGTATCCGCGCAGGTCCCGCAGCGCGGTGAGGGGATGCGTACCCATCAGCGCGTGCAGGCGGGCGGGCGCTCCGGCGAGGAGTTCGTCGCCGCCCAGGCCGGTCAGGTGCAGGCTCGATCCGCGGGCTGCCGCCAGGGCGACGATGTGCATGCGGCGGTTGCGGTCGACCGTGAGGATGCTGGGGGTGTCCAGGAGGTCGTCGAGTACGTCGATCCCGTCGAAGGTCATGGCCAGTTCGGCCGCCGGGACGACGTGGTGCTCGACCGTTCCCAGGGCTTGGGTGGTGCGGCGCGCCCAGTACACGTCGTCGCCGAGTTCGTCGTGGATGGCGGCGGTGTACGCCGTGACCTTCGCGTCCCCGAGGGCGGCGGCGCAGCACACGGCGGTGGAGTCGAGGCCGCCCAGGTCCGCCGTCACCAGCTCGCGCCCGCGTGTGCGCGTGGCGACGGCGGCGGTCAGCGCCTCCCGGAAGCGCACGGCGCCTTCGGCCAGGGACAGGTGCGGCTCGGGCGGCGACCACCAGCGGGTCTCCTGTGCCCGTCCGTCGGGGTCGAGCGTCAGGTAGTGGCCGCCGGGCTGGGCGTGTACGCCCTTCCACATCGGGGAGCCCGAGAGCGGGTGCGGCACGCCCAGGGTGAGCAGTTCGAGAGCGAGCCTGCGTTCGTCGAGCGGGGCGCCGACCAGTTCGGCGAGTACGTCCGCCCGGTCGGAGGCCAGGCTGACGCCACCGGCTGCCGGGAGAGCGGCATCGGTGAAGAACACCCGCCTGATGCCGACGACGCCGCCCTGGACCCGGACCCGTCGGTCGCGGCTGGCCACGAGGTGGAGGCTGCCGGCCCAGGTGGCGCTGATGCGGTCGAGCGTCGACAGGGACGTGCCTTCGACGGCCGCGGCGGCGCGCCGGGCCGCTTCCGCGGTGACGGAGTGTTCGCCGAGCACGGCGATGCGGGTTCCTCCGCACTCGCCCACCACCATGTTGGAGGGTGTCCAGCGGCCCACGAGCCAGGGGCGTCCAGATGGGTGGCGCAGGGCCTGGTCGGCGTGGGCGAGCGCGTGGGCGGCGACGGTGGCGGCCGCGTCGGTGTCGGGCAGGACGGCGAACCAGGCGGGCAGGGCCTGGAGTGACAGGGACTCTTCCACGACTGCGGCCTTCGGTCGGCGATGTGCGGGAAGCGGGTGGCCGGGTGGCGGGTGGCCTGATGGCCGGGTGGCGGCTGAGTGCCGCCACCCGCGGGCCCGGCCGCCACCGCCCGGTTCAGCGGCGCGGCCGGTCCCTCATGTCAGAGGAGCTGCTTGCCGCCGAGGACGTCCTTGGGCCCCGTGTTCTTGATCCCGGTCACCTTGCGGAAGCTGCCGGCCTTGGTGAGGGTGGGGCGCTCATACGTCATGGTCGAACTCCTTTTCGCTGTGGGGACGAGCGGTCTGCATGCGCATGCGGCGGTTTCCGATACGGAGATCGGCTATTCCGCTTTCACCACGCTACGTAGGACGAGCGGATCATCACAGGGCGCTTCCGGTTCGCAGGCGGTGCGCCCACGGCGCTCGCGTGGCTCCGCGCGCCGCAGCACGGCTCCGCCCGCCGCCCCTTTCGCGGACATCCGACCGCATGCGCCTCGCCCGTAACATCAGGGACGCAAAAACATACTTTTCGGCGGTGTGGGAAGCGGCGCGGCCGCTGCGTCCGAACACAGCAGTTCTTCCTGTCACATCTGGCGCTTCGGGTGGCGTGATGCTGAAAGTGCGGCAGTCGACCGACCTCGCCGGGGGCGATCCGGCGGGATGACTCGGCTTCGGCCCAACCGGCATGCCCGTCCCGGCCGCACCTCGGACACCGGCTCCATGACGCATGCCGGCGGTCATCGACCCCGGCGAGGACCAGCGAACGTGTGCCGACGGAGCCCCGCCCCCGACCGGCTGACCTGCGCATGAACGGCCGGTACGGGGGAAGACGCCCGCTGACCACCTCCGGCCCGGCACGAGGCAGGAGCAGTGAAGGAACGGTGGGCACCCATGGAGCGGAGACAGCCGAGTAATCGTCGCGGCATGGCGTGCGACCCGCGCGATGAGCACGCGAACCCGTGGCAGGACCTCAAGGGTGTTCTCGACCAGATGTTCGCTCTCGTGGAAGGTCGCACCGCGTCCGTCTACGGGCCGACCGCCGAAGCCCGGCGCACAGGCGGTGGACGTCGCGGCGGCCGGGACCCAGAGACACGCGGACGCGGCGGCCACCGCACATGAGCGTTCGGGAGACCGCCGCCGCGTCGGATGCCGTGCCCGTGCAGGGCACCAGGACGAGCCGGCGGAGTGGGTTCGCGTCGCGCGCCTGACGGCCGGGCTGACGGCCGGGCCGAACCGACGCACCCGCACCCAGCCTCATTCCGGCGGAAGCCGGCGCCGACCTGCTGTTCCGATTCGTACCGTGCCCGAGCAGCGGCCCGACCAGGCCGCCGACCAGTTGCGCGTCTGGCCGGCCGGGCACGGCAGGAGCCTCGTGCGTCTTGCCGTGGGGCGCCCAGCCGCGAGGGCCTCGGCGGGCGCCGCCCGTAGGGGTGCCCGGCGCTAGGCCGTCTCTTCCGGATCTTGCTCCCCCAGCTACCGCTGGGAGGTGCCCCCAGACCCGCCACGCCTGGCACGGCACCTCGCCGCGTCGTCGGCACAGCCGAGTACGTCCAGTACGCGCGCGGTGCCTCCGCCTCGCGAGGCACCGCACCAGACGCCGCGGGCTTGACCGGCAAGATCCGGAAGAGACGACCTAGACGGACCGCGAGAGCCGTCGACGGCGCACGGTCAGGACCGTCGGCAGGTGGCGCCGCAGGGCCGCTCGGGCCGCGTTGGCGCCCGGCGCGCCGTGCACACCGCCGCCCGGGTGCGCGGACGCGGAGGCGAGGAAGAGGCCTTTGACCGGCGTTTCGGGGCGTCCGTTGCCGGGCACGGGCCGGAAGACGAGCTGCTGGTGCAGGGCGGCCGTTCCGCCGTTGAGGGCGCCGCCGCGCAGGTTGGCGTCCATCGCCTCCATGGTGGGAGGGGCCAGGATCCGTCGCCGTAGGATGCGCGAGCGGAAGCCGGGGGCGTAGCGCTCGACGACCTCCTCCATGCGGTCGGCCATGGCTTCGCTCTCGCTGCCCTCCCAGCGCCCGGTCAGGCCCTGCCCGCCCGCGTCGCCCTTGATCCGGTGCGGCAGGTGCGTGTAGGCCCAGGCGGATTCCGTGCCCGCCGGTGAGCGCGTCGGGTCGGCCGCCGTCATCTGGCCGAAGATGAGGAAGGGCTCCTCGGGCACGAGGCCCATGGCGATGCGGGCGGCGAAGGCGGTGAGGCCGTCGATGCCGTCGGCGAGGTGCACGGTGCCCGCTGTCGCCGCCCGCGGGGCCGCCCAGGGCACGCGGGAGTCCAGTGCCCAGTCCACCTTGAACGTGGCGAAGTCCCACTGGAAGCGCCGCAGGTCCTTCATGACGCTGCCGGGCAGGTGCTCCTCGCCGACCAGGGACCCGTACAGCGCGGGGGCCGACACGTCGGCGAGGACCGCCCTCCTGGCCGGCACACGTTCACCCGTGGCCGTGCGCACGCCGACGGCACGGCCGCCCCGTACGACGACCTCGACGACCGGCGTGCCGCAGCGGACCGCGCCGCCCCGGCGCTCCAGCCGTCGTACCAGGGCGGCCGTGAACTCGCCGGCGCCGCCGGCGGGGACGGGGAAGCCGTGGTGCTGGCCGAGCATCGACATGAGCCATCCGTAGCCGCCGCTGCCGGCCGCCTCGGGGGGCAGGTCGGCGTGCAGGGCGTTGCCCGCGAGGAGGAGGGCTCCCGCTTCGGCCCGGAACTCCTCCTCCCCCAGCCGGCGCACCGGCAGCAGCAGCCGCCGTACGAGCGCCAGTCCGCCGCTGCGGCGGACGCCGTCCAGGAGCCGGGCCGCGGGAACCAGGGGCGGGAAGGGAGTGAACAGGCCTCGGACGATGTCGGGGCCGAGCCGTTCCCAGATCTCGCACAGGTCCGTCCACGCGCCACCGTCACCGGGCGCGAACTCCTCCAGTCCCGCGGCGGTGTCGCCGGGTAGCCGGTCCAGCACAGCGCACCGGCCGTCCGCCAGAGGGTGGGCGAGCACGCACGGCGCGTGGCTCCAGGCGAGGCCTTCGCGGTCCAGGCCGAGGGAGGCGATGACGGGCGAGGCGGCGGCCAGCGGGTAAAAGGCGCTGAACAGGTCGCTGACGTAGTCGGGGTGCACCCCGCGGTCGCTGCGCACGGCACCTCCGGGTTCGGGCTGCGCCTCGAACACCTCCACGCTCCAGCCGGCGTCGGCGAGCAGGTTCGCGGCGACCAGGCCGTTGGGGCCGGCTCCGATCACGATCGCGTCGGGCATCGCGTCTCCCTCGTCGTCAGGCGCGTTCGTGCGTGCGGGCTCCGGCGTATTCCTCGACGACGTTGGCGAGCCGTCTGAGCATGTCGCGATGGCGCAGCTGGATCAGGGCGTCGAACGCGGCGTTGTGCAGGGCGCCGACGATTCCCCGCAGCGGGTGCTCGTCCACGATGACCAGGGACTCCTCGCCCCACGGGCGGACCTCGATCGCCACCCGCGCCGTGCCGACGGGGCCGCTGTCGACTTCCAGCTCCAGCTCGGCGGGGACGTCGACCCGCCGCACGACCGTGGTACCAGAGCCGGTCCACGGTCCGATCCGGACGGTGTACTCGATGGCCGAGTCCAGCTCGGGCCACCGGCCGCGGGCAACACGCGAATCGCTGGTGCCGACCACCCAGTCGGCGTAGCGCGAGCCGTCGGCGAGTACCGCCCAGACGTAGTGCGGGGCGGCGTGGATCAGTCGGTGTCGTACGGCCATGGTTACTCCTCAGGGTGGAGGTACGGATCGGGGTTCGGCCCGCCGGCCCGGACGGGGCCCGCGGCAGCGCCGCCGGGACCGAGGAGGCCGGTGGGCGGCAGGGGCGCATCCCCGCGGCCCGCGAGGACCTGCCGGGAGCGGAGCGCGACGACGGGTGGCAGGAGGGTCCGCGCCGCATACACCCCGCGTAGCCACGGCGGGGCGTAGATGTGCGCGGACCGGCGTTCGATGCCGCGGACCATGGCCCGGACATAGGGGGCGGGGTCGTGGATGACGGAGGCCGGCCAGGGCAGGTGCGTCCGCAGTTCGCGGAAGACGACTGTCTCGTCGGCTTCACGGATCAGGGCGGTGTCGGCCCAGTTCAGGTAAGCGACGCCGACACCGACGCCGCGGTGAAGGACCTCGGCGCGCAGGGCGTGCGCGAACGCCTCGGCGCCGGCCTTCGAAGCGCAGTACGCGGTGAGCAGAGGGGCGGGCGCGAGCGCCGCCATGGAGGCGACCTGCAGGTAGTAGCCGCGGGTGCGCAACAGGTCGGGCAGGAAGCAACGGGCCGTCAGGGCGCTGCCGACGACGTTGACCTCGATCACCCGTCGCCAGGCGTCGGAGTCGCAGTCCAGCAGGGGCCCGCCGATGGCCACGCCCGCGTTGGCGACGACCACGGACGGCCTGCCGAGGGTCAGGCGTACGGCTTCGGCGGTGACGGCGAGCTCGTCGGCATGGGTCACGTCCACGGTCCAGTGGGCAGCGCCGGGCAGGTCCGCGGCGAGGCGGGCGAGGCGCTCGCCTTCCAGGCCCACCAGCGCCACCCGGGCGCCGTGACGGGACAACGCGTACGCAAGCCCCTGGCCGAGGCCGCGCGCGGCGCCCGTGACGACGGCGACGCGGCCCTCCAAGGGCCCCGGGCCACCCGGATGGGCACGCCGACCGCAGCTGGTCATGCCGGGCGTCTGCCCGCCCGGCCGACGCCTACACGGCCCGGGCCGGAGCGGTGAGCGGTGCCCGCCTCCTGCCGGGCAGCGGCGGTCCGCAGGGGCCTGCGCATCGGGCAGCGGCCATGATCCGAGGCTTCGCGGATGTGGTCGGCGGGGCGGTGCTCCAGCGGGATCGTCGCGGCGCAGCCGAAGGCGACGTCGCGAGCGGATGAGACAGGGACGCTGCTCGGTTGCCACCACGTGGGCAGAAACACCCGGGTCGGGTCAGGGAGTGAAGAGGACTTTGACAGCGCCGTCCTGCTTCTTCTGGAACATCTCGTACGCCGCCGGAGCCTCGGCCAGGGGCAGGCGGTGCGTGGCGAAATCCTCCACGCCGAGAGGGTCGGTATCCGTCAGGAGCGGGAGGAGATCGTCCACCCAGCGCCAGACGTTGGCCTGGCCCATGCGGAGCTGCACCTGCTTGTCGAACATGGTCAGCAGCGGGAGGGGATCGGCCATGCCGCCGTAGACGCCCGACAAGGAGATGGTGCCGCCCCGCCGGACGAGGTCGATGGCCAGGTAGAGGGCGGAGAGGCGGTCCACTCCAGCGCGCTGCATCATCTTCGCGGCCAGTGCGTCCGGCAGCAGGGTGGTCGCTTTTTGCATGCCCTTGGCCAGGGCGGCGCCATGGGCTTCCATGCCGACGGCGTCGATGACGGAGTCGGGGCCACGGCCGCCGGTGATCTCCTGGACGGCCTTCGTGATGTCGTCGCCGTACTCGTTCAGGTCGAATGTGCGGACCCCGCGGGCCTGGACGCGACGCAGGCGTTCCGGTACGAGGTCGATACCGATCACCGTGCCCGCTCCCCGGTGGGCGGCGATGCGGGTGGACATGTCACCGATCGGGCCGAGGCCGAGTACGGCGACGCTGCCTCCGGGCGGTACGGCGGCGTAGTCCACGGCCTGCCATGCGGTGGGCAGCACGTCGGACAGGTAGACGAACCGCTCGTCCGACGGTCCCGGCGGGACCACGATGGGCAGGGTGTTGCCGAACGGCACGCGCATGAATTCCGCTTGCCCGCCGGGGACGTGACCGTACAGCTTGGTGTAGCCGAAGAGGGACGCCCCGTTGCCGTGCTCGCGGACCTGGGTCGTCTCGCACTGCGAGTGAAGCCCCTGTCCGCACATGAAACAGGTGCCGCAGGAGACGTTGAAGGGGATGACGACGCGGTCTCCGGGCCGCAGGGCCGTCACCTCGGGGCCGACTTCCTCCACGATCCCCATCGGCTCATGTCCCAGGATGTCACCGGATTCGAGGAAGGGGCCGAGGACCTCGTACAGGTGCAGGTCCGAGCCGCACAGGCCGGTCGTCGTCACCCTGACGATCACGTCGGTCGGGTCCTGGATGCTCGGATCCGGGACCGTGTCGACCCGTACGTCGCGCTTGCCGTGCCAGGTCAGTGCTTTCACGAGATCACCTTCATTCGGTTGCGTCGGATGTGCTGAAGCGGGGTCCCGCTCTTCTCCGTGCCCAGTGCTCTCACGCGGCCCGTTTACCAGCGAGCAGGGAGTCCGCGCCGGTCCCGGTGAACAGGCCGGCCGCATCGCCGAATGCGCAGACGGCCGGCCTACAGGTACCGAAGGTCCATCCACCAGGTGCTACATGGTGTGGCAGGTGCCGCCGCGGACCATGTCGAGGTGCATGGCGACGACCGGGCGGGCCTTCTCGGCCGCACTGGTAACGGCCACCTCGCTGCCCGATTTGATCTGCTGGTCGATCAGCGCGAGGGTCTTGGTGTGGCCGGCTTCCTGGTCGGCGAGCCAGGCGGCGTCGTACCCGGCCGTCCCTGCCTTCTCCTGGACCGCCTTCGTCTTCTGCTGCTGCTCGGCCGTCGGCGCGGTCGGCAGCGTCACGTTGATCTTGCCGGCGAGCGCCTTCAGGTCCGCGTCCAGCTTGTGGTGATCGGTGACCAGCTTCGCGCCGACGTCCTTGACGCAGGAGGTCATGGCGTTCTTCTGCGCATCCTGGCCTGCGGCTATCTCGGCCAGGTTGCTTTGGTGCGCGGCCCGGACGAAGGCGGTGTCCTGGTCTCCGGCGGGCGCAGCGGCGAACGTCGCCGGGGCGCAGACCCCGCTCACGGCGGTCATGACGGCCGCCGGAATCAGCAGACGATGACGCATCGCTCTCATCTCCTTCCACGCGGCCTGGGCCAGAACAGCCACAGCCGGACTCTCGGTCGCGTTCCTCCTCAGCCCCTACCCGGTTCCGGCCCGCCAAACGGACCGGCTCCCTCACGCGGGACATGCCGGCATCCCCCCGCCCGACTGAGCGACCAGCCGGGAGGAGCCGGAGAGGAAACGGCCCGGGTGAGGGGCGTGAGGAGCGTGCGCCTGCTCGTGCGCGGCCGGGTGGGCATGGACGGCCCAGTCAGGACGACGGGCAACGAGCACGGAGGGCTGCTGAGGGACCGGTCATGGACCCAGGAGTCGGACGAGGCGGAAAGAGGGCAGAAGCCGGGTGCGGCCCCGCGCAGCTGGGCCGTCGTCTTCTCGGTCGTCCGGAGCGCCACGACGTCGGCACTGGATCATGAGGCGACGCCTCGCCCACAGGCGGGCACCGCACACTGCCGCTGACCACCGGGACTGACCGCGCCGCCTGCGAACAGGCCGGCGTCCTACTCCTCGGCCTTCTGCTGCAGGGCGCTGTAGGCCAGCTGCAGGGCGTCCGCCCCGGCGAGCGCCGTGAGCGCGCCGGTGACGATCCGCACCTGGCGCGGCCACAGTATCTGAGCGCCGGTCAAGGTGGTCACCACCCAGACCGCGACGCAGAACGGGCAGGTGGCGAGGGCGCCCACTGCGCCACCCAGCCCGGAGTCGGTCCGGGGCTCCTCCGTGACCTCGGAGGGCCCGGCCGCCTCCTTGAACCGGGCGAACGGCGCACGTAGCGGGCTCGTCACCACGCCCTTGCTGAGGAGCCTGCTGAGGCGGAAGGTCGCCACCGCCGTGAGGGCCAGGTCGCCGGCACGGAGTGCGTCCGGCACGCTGCGACCGTGTCGGCGCAGTACGGCCGTCCACGCGGTGGCGTACAGCCCGAAGACCGCCATCGACCCCGCGTAGCCGGGCAGTTTGGCCTCCTCCCCACCGCCATAACCCTGGATCAGCCCGGTCAGGCGCGTGTGGATTCGGGACCGCTCAAGGGCGTCCCCCGGAGCGCCGGACACATGGGCAGACGCGCCGAGGCGGTGGGTGGGGGGCGTGCTGTCACTGTTCACTACGTGCCTTTCCGAAGGAACCGGCTCTAGCTGAAGGGGCACTCGGTCACCGGGTGCCCGGTGGGGCCCCCGTGAACCGCTCGTGGGCGAGACGAGCACCGCGCAGGGTCTTGCCCTATGTCATGGGGAGCCCCTGGGCACATCGCACCCAGGGGCTGCCCGCCCCCGGGTTGGCGTCGTCAGCGGGTTCCCGGCATGCGTGTCCCGGGGCCGTGGCGGCTGGTGTCGTTGTCGCGGGCGGCGGAGGCCGCGGCGAGGGCGAGAAGGGTGGCGATGACACCGGTGATGAGGTTGCTCGTGATCGAGCGGGTGTGGGCGACGTCGCCGGCGACGACCCAGGGGGCGACGCAGGTCCAGATTCCGATGGCGGCCGCGGCCCAGGCCATGGAGTGGGTGCGCTCGTAGGAGTTGCCCAGGCCACCGAGGAGGAGCATGTAGGCGATACCGGCGATGAGGTTGGTGACCGCCAGGGTGGTGAAGCCGTTGAAGCCGACGATCCAGGGAGAAGCGGCGAGGTAGAGACCCGTGAGCAGGGCCAGAGCCTCGACCATCTGGGCGCGCGGGGTGGCTGCCGCGCGGTCGTGCCGGGCGCGCAGTTCCATCAGGTCGGGGTGCTCTTCGATGGATGCGCGGTGGGTTGACGCCATGGTGACCTCCAGAGAGGGTTGATGACCCGCGCCTACCCCACCATCGGAAGATATGCGGGCAAATGGGACGCCGATTGTCGCGGGGCTTTCCGCCGATCACTCCGGCCCCGCTCCGATGTGCCAGGCCCGATGACCGGCAAGGGAACGGCTCCGCCCTCAGGAGAAGGCGGAGCCGTTGTGCCCGTGTGGGACAGGGTCGCTCAGGCGTGGCGGTGGTGGCGCTTGTTGCCGGTGACCAGTCGGTAGACGGCGAGGAGGATGACGGAGCCGATGATGGCGGCGATCCAGGTGGAGAGGTCGAAAAAGCCGTCTATGGAGTCGACGCCGAAGATGACCTTGCCGAGCCAGCCGCCGAGCAGGCCGCCCGCGATACCGATCAGCATGGTGATGATGATGCCGCCCGGGTCCTTGCCCGGCATCAGTGCCTTTGCGATGAAGCCCGCGAGCAGTCCGATCAAGATCCAGGCGATGATGCCCATGCGCTTCTCCTACCTCGATGAACAAGCTGGTGTCAGTCCGTCTGCACCGTGTTGAGGTTTCCAAACGTCTGGATCCGTTGATCATCGCGGCGGCACTCCTGTCCGGCTGCCGCCCGTCTTTTCCCAGTCGATCTCCTGGCCCGGCCTGCGGGCACGGGCGATGGCGGCCTGCGGCCCGGTCAGGGCTTCCACGGTGTGCGATGCCGGGCCCGGGTCCGGTCGTCGGCGCTGCCGGGCCCGGCCGGTGGCCCGGTACCAGGAAGCAGCCACGACGGCGGCTACGGCCGCTTCGACCAGATCGCCGCCGCAGTACAGGACCTGCGCTCCCGTACGCAGGTCGGCGGGGGTGAACAGCAGGCCCGCCGCCAGGACGTACGTGCGGACGGGGGAGACCGCGCCGGCCGCCCGCGAGACCCGCGGCCGCAGCCTTGACCGGCCCGCAGGAACGGCCCCGCCCGTCCCCGTCAAGGGCTGACGGGGCGGGCGCCCGTATGCTCACCACCGTGACGGAAGGCATACGGGAGCTGCTCGGTCTGCTGGCCCAAGGGGCTCCGGCGGAGGAGTTCGCGCGGCCCTCGGCCGCGGCGCGGGCCGCCGGCGCCTCCGAGGCGGAACTGGCCGCCCTCGACGAGGCGACGGAGGTGGCGCTGGAGGTCCACCGGACCCTGGGCCGGCACCGCACCCGGGAGGCGGAGCTGACCGCGCTGTTCGACACCGCCGGGGACCTGGCCGCGCTGCGCGACCTGGACGCGGTGCTGCGGGCGATCACGCACCGGGCCAAGCAGTTGCTGCACACGGACGTCACGTACCTGTCGCTGATCGACGAGGCGGCGGGCGACACCTTCATGCGGGTGACGGACGGTTCGGTGTCGGCGGCGTTCCAGCAGCTGCGCCTCGGCATGGGTGAGGGGCTCGGCGGTCTCGTCGCCCAGACGGCCCGCCCGTACGCCACCGGGGACTACCAGCGCGACCCGCGCTTCCAGCACACCGGGCCCATCGACAGCGCCGTCGGCGAGGAGGACCTGCACGCCATCCTCGGTGTCCCGCTGCGCCTGGGCCCGACGGTGATCGGAGTGCTCTTCGCCGCCGACCGCAGCCCGCGCGAGTTCAGTCCGCGCGAGGTGGCGCTGCTGTCCTCGCTCGCCGACCACGCCGCCGTCGCCATCGACGGGGCGCGGCTGCTGGAGGAGACGCGCCGGGCCCTGGCCGAACTGGGCGCTGCGTCCCGCACCATCCAGGAGAACAGTGACGCCCTGCGCCGGGCCGAGCGGGCGCACGACCGGCTCACCGGTCTGGTCCTGCGCGGCGGTGACGTCGCCGAGGTGGCGGCCGCGATCGGCGTGCTGCTGGAGGGCGGCACCCTGGTCCACGACGCCGACGGCACGGAGCTTGCCCGCGCGGGGACCGGGCCCTGTCCCCCGCCGGGCGGGGCCGTGGCCGCCTCCCGGTCGGGCGGCAGGGCCGTCGCGGAGGGCGGTACCTGGGTGTGCGCCGTGCTGGCGGGGCCCGAACTCCTGGGCAGCATCACCCTGACCGGCCGGCCCGGCCTCGACGAGGCCGGACGGCGCCTGTTCGAGCGGGCGGCGACGGTCACGGCCCTGCTGCTGCTCCTGAGCCGGTCGGTGGCGCAGACCGAGGACCGGATACGCGGCGAGCTGCTCGGGGACCTGCTGAGCCCCTCGGCCGATCCGGCCGGCCTTGCGGTGCGCGCCCGCCGTCTGGGCGTGGAACTGGCCCGGCCGCACGCCCTCTTCGTCCTGCACAGCGAGACCGCTCCCCGGCCCCGTCTGCTCACGGCCGCCGCGCACCACGCCCGCGAACGCCGGGGCCTGGCCGGGGTCCACCACGACCACGCCGTATTGCTGGCCCCGTCGGAGGCCACCGGGGCGGACGCCGCCGGGCTCGCAGCGGCCCTCGGCCGGAGCGTGGGCGCGCCCGTCACGGTGGGTGCGGCGCGGGCGGACGGCGGTCCGGCGGGGCTGCCCGCCGCGCACGCGGAGGCGCTGCGCTGTCTGTCGACGTTGCGCGCGCTGGGGCGTGCCGGGGACGGGAGCACCCTGGCCGACCTGGGGTTCCTGGGTGTGCTGCTGGGTGACCGTCCGGACCTGTCGGGCTTCGTGCGGACCGTGCTGGGGCCGGTCCTGGACTACGACGCCCAGCGCGGCAGCGAGCTCGTGCACACCCTGCGGGTCTATTTCGCGGCGGGTATGAGCCAGGCGCGGGCGAAGGAGGCCCTGCACGTCCACGTGAACACCGTGGTGCAGCGCCTGGAGCGGATCCGCCGCCTCCTCGGCCCGGACTGGCAGTCCCCCGACCGCTGCCTGGAGCTGCAACTGGCCCTGCGCCTTCATCAGGTGTCGGCGCCGACGGCTCCGGGGCCGGCTTCCCCCTGATCGGCGCGGCCACCGTTTGACAGGGCCCCACCCCCACTCCATGATTCCATTATTTATCTAGTGGATTCAGTGAAAAGGGGGAGCCCGTGCGGAGCACGACCACTTCCGGCGCGGCCGACGGCCGATGGGCCATGGAGGCGCGCGGGCTGGGCAAGAAGTACCGGCGGGGCTGGGCGCTGCGGGACTGCTCCTTCCGGATACCCGCGGGCCGCATCACGGCTCTGGTGGGCCCCAACGGCGCCGGCAAGAGCACCCTGCTGAACCTCGCGGCCGGCCTGGCGCAGCCGTCGGCCGGTGACCTGAGGATCTTCGGAAGGCCCGCGGGCTCCCCCGGGTCCATGCCCCTGTGGGCCTATCTCGCGCAGGACAAGCCGCTGTTCAAGCGGTTCACGGTGGCACAGACCCTGCGGCTGGGCCAGGAGCTCAATCCGGCCTGGGACCAGGCGCTGGCCGAGCGGATCGTCCGCGCGGGAATGGTCCCGCCCGACGCCCGGGTGGGGGACCTGTCGGGCGGTCAGCGCACCCGGGTCGCCTTCGCACTCGCCTTCGGCAAGCGGCCCGAGGTCCTGCTGCTGGACGAGCCGATGGCCGATCTGGATCCGGTGGCCCGGGACGAGATGGCCGCCCTGCTGCTGTCGGAGGCGGCCGAGCACGGGACCACCGTACTGATGTCATCCCACCTGCTGAGCGAGATCGAGCCGATGTGCGACTACGTACTCGTACTCGCCGACGGCCGCGTCCGGATGGCCGGGGAGACCGACGAACTGGTCCCCATGCACACCCTGGTCACCGGCGTGAGCACGGACGTCGGGCTGCCCGCCTCCCTGAACGACCACACCGTCATCGAAGCACGCACCTCCGGGCGCCACTTCACCGCGCTGGTACGGCGCGAGGGCCCGCTGGACGACGCGTGGCAGCGGGCGGAGCCGAGCATGGAGGAAGTGCTGCTCGCCTACCTCCGCTCGCCCGGGGCCCCCGCGCTGCTCTCCCCCACGGCCGCCCCCCTGCACCGAGAGGAGTCCGCGGCATGAGCGCCCCCGCCGAGGGCCTCACCCGTCCGGACACCGCGCCCGCCCGCCCCCGACGGCTGCGCGGGCTCGCCTGGCTGCTGGCGCGCCAGCACCGCACCGCCCTGATCACCTGCGCCGCCCTGACGGTCCTCGGCTCGGCCTGGATCCTGTACCAGCGCGCGGCCATGCTGGACACCCTGCACGCCACCGGCTGGCCGGTCACGTCCCCCCACGCCCTCGACAGTGCCGTCCACAACCGGGCCGCCAACGAACTCGACTCCTTCGGCGGCACGCTCGGATTCCTGCCCGTGCTGTTCGGCGTCCTCCTGGGCGCCCCGCTGATCTCCGCCGACCGGGAGCACGGGACGGCGCGGCTGGTCGCCACCCAGTCCGTCCCGCGCAGCCGCTGGCTGCTGTGGAAGCTGTGCTCGGCCCTGGTGCTGGCGGCGGTCCCGACGGGGATCCTGAGCCTCCTCTACCGGTGGTGGTGGCACTCCGCCGGGCCCCTCGCCCCCGAGGACTGGCTGAACGGGCCGGTGTTCGGCGCCACCGGGCCCGTCCTGGTGTCCGCGGCCCTGTTCTGCACCTCGCTCGGCATCACGATCGGGGCCATGGCCCGCCGGTCCCTGCCGGCCATGGTGGCGACCTTCTTCACCGCGTCCGCCGCCCTGTTCGCGGCGGGGCTGCTCAGGGAGCGGCTCGCCACGCCGCGTACGCTCGCCTATCCGCTGGGCTCCACCCAGCCGGCCGCGCTCGACCACGTCGTACAGGTGGACCAGTGGATCGGCACCGCCTCCGGCAGGCTCTACGGCTGGGGCACGTGCGTGCACGACAGCTCGCCCGAGGGCTGCCGGGCCTCCCTCGGCATCGTCAACTCGGTCTGGGAGTACTTCGGTACCGACCAGATGGCAGGCATGCAGTGGACCGCGGCCGGGATCTTCCTGGGGCTGAGCGCCCTCCTCGTGGGCGCGTTCCTGCGCCGGGCCCGGCACTCGGCGCTCTGACGCGGCCGTCCCCGCCGGACACCCCCTAGGTCGTCTCTTTCGGATCTTGCCGGTCAAGCCCGCGGCGTCTGGTGCGGCGCCTCGCAAGGCGGAGGCACAGCGCGCGTACTGGGCGCACTCGGCTGTGCCGACAACGCGGCGAGGTGCCGTGCCAGGCGTCGCGGGTCTGGGGGCACCTCCCAGCGGTAGCTGGGGGAGCAAGATCCGGAAGAGACGGCCTAGGCTGGAACGTCACCCGTGAAGGATCGAGAAGCAGCAAGGAGGCGGGCACGGTGGTCGTGTTTCGCATCGAACGCCGCAGCGGCCTGCCCGCCTACCTCCAGATCGTGCAGCAGGTGGAGCAGGCCCTGCGGATGGGGGCGCTGACCGAGGGCGACAAGCTGCCGACGGCGGCCCAGGTCGCGGCCTCCACGAAGGTCAACCCCAACACCACGCTCAAGGCCTACCGCGAGCTGGAGCGGTCCGGTCTGGTCGAGGTGCGCCAGGGCTCCGGCACCTTCATCACCCGCTCGCTGGCCACCCCGCAGACGGCACCGGAGTCCCCGCTGCGCACCGGTCTCGGAGAGTGGATGCGCGAGGCGCGCGAGCAGGGCATGAGCGCCCGCGACGTGTCGACGCTCTTCGCCGCGGTGCTCGGCGAGCACTACCCGCCCGCCCCCTGACCTTCCGGCCGGAGGGCGCCGGCGGCGAGGGCGGCGAAGGCGCAGCAGGCCACCGGCAGCAGCAGGGCCGGCCCGAGCGGTACGAGCCGGGTCAGCGGACCGATCACCGCGGGGCCGGCGAGCATGCCCAGGTAGCCGAGGCCCGCGACGCGGGAGACGTTGACCCCGGCCGCCTCCGGGTCGGCGCGGCCCGCGGCGCTGAAGAGCTGCGGGACGCAGCCCGAGAGGCCGGCGCCGAAGAGGGTCCATCCGGCCAGGGCCGCCGGGACGCCGGGCGCGACGACGGCCAGGGCCAGTCCGGCGCCGGCGAGGGCGGCCCCGTAGCGCAGGACCGCGACGGGGCCGGTGCGGGCCGTCAGGCGGTCGGCGAGGAACCGCCCGGTGGTCATGGCGGTGGCGAAGGCCCCGTAGGCCAGCGCGGCGGTGGCGGGGGACGCGCCGAGGGAGTCCTCGAGGTGGAGGGCGCTCCAGTCGTTGGCGACGCCCTCACAGAGCATCAGCAGGAAGGCGAGCACGGCGAGCATCCGCACGCGCGGGGAGGTCCGGCCGGCGGGCCGCCGCTCCGGACTCCCGGCCCGCCCGGAGTCGCGTCCCAGCAGGGCGGGGGCGGCCAGGAAAGCGAGGACGACGCCGAGGAGGGCCGTGGCACCGAGGGTGGCGGCGGCCGGCAGTCCGAGGCCCAGGGCGAGGGCGCCGGCCAGGGCGGCGAGGGCTCCGCCGACGGAGAAGACGGCGTGGAAGGCCGCCATGACGGGGCGTCCGTAGCCGCGTTCGACCTGGACGGCGTGGGCGTTCATGCCGACGTCGAGGCAGCCGTTGCCGAAGCCGAGCAGCAACAGCGCCGCGCCCAGGGTCCAGGCGTCGCCGGCCAGCGCGGGCGGCACCAGTGCGGCGGCGCACAGGGCCGCGCCGGCGGGGACGGCCGTAAGGGCCCCGAAGCGGTCGGCGAGCGGCCCGGCCAGCCGCATGCCGGCGAAGGCACCCGCCCCGAGGAGGAGCAGGAGCCAGCCCAGGAGGGCGTGGTCGACGCCGGTGCGCCGCTGCACCACCGGGATGTGCACGATCCACATGCCCATGACGAAGCCGTTGAGGGCGAAGTAGGCGAAGGTGACCCGCCGGGCCTTCCGCAGGCGTACGGACGGGGGCGGAGCGTGGGGGTCCCGGAGAGCCCGAGGCCGTGTGAGTCGCTGCATGCGATCGAACGTAACAAACATCAATCATGTTCGGAACTTGCCTTTCGAACATTCGCATTGTTCAATTCGGGTATGAGTGTCGACCGTCTGAGACAGATCACCGACGCCGTCCGCGCGAGCGGCAGCCGCAGCGTCACGGAGCTCGCGGAGCTCACCGGCGCCTCCGAGATGACCATCCGCCGCGACCTGGAGGTCCTCGCCGGCCAAGGGCTGCTGGAGCGCTACCGGGGCGGGGCGCGGAGCCTGCTGCTGCGCGGGGAGGAGCCGCCCTTCACGCTGCGCGCCCGGGACGGGCTGGAGGCCAAGCGGCGCATCGCCGCCGAGGTCTCGGCCCTGCTCGCGGACGGGGAGTCGGTCGTCCTGGACAGCGGTACCACCTGTCTGGAGGTGGCCCGCGCCCTGCACCACCGCCGGCTGACCGTCATGCCGCTGTCCCTGCACGCCGCCAACGCCCTCGCCGACGCGCCCCGTATGACGCTGCTGCTGCCGGGCGGGGCACCGCGCAAGGGCGAGCTCGCCCTCACCGGGCCGCTGACCGAGGCCTCCCTCGCCGCCCTGCGCTTCGACACCGCCGTCATCGGCTGCTGCGGCCTGAGCGCGGAACACGGCCTGACCGCCTACGACCTGGCGGATGCCGCCGTCAAGCGCGCCGCGATCGGCTCCGCGCGCCGCGTGATCGCCGTCACCGAGTCGGCGAAGCTCTCGCGCACCGCCCTGGCACACGTGCTGCCCGCCTCCGCGCTGCACGCCGTGGTCACCGACCAGGGGGCGCCGCAGGACGAGACCGACGCGCTGGCCGCGGCGGGCGTCACCGTACGGAAGGTGTGAGGGCCTTGGACGAGATCCTGCTGTTCGACATGTTCGGCGTCATCGCCCGTCACCAGTCACCGGCCGGCAGGGAACGCCTGGCCGGGACGGCAGGTGTCTCCGGCGACGCGTTCTGGGAGGCCTACTGGGCACTGCGGCCGCCCTACGACAGCGGAGGGGTGAACGGACCGCGGTACTGGCACCTGGTGGCCGAAGCCCTCGGCACCCGCTTCGGCCCGGAGCGGGTCACCGCGCTCGTGGAGGCCGACATCGCGAGCTGGAGCGCCGTGGACGCGGAAATGGTGGACCTGATCGGGGAACTGGCCGCCGCCGGGCGGCGGATCGCGCTCCTGTCGAACATCCCGGAGGAACTCGCCGTCCACTACGAGCGCCACCACCCCTGGCTCTCCCACTTCGAGGCGCTCGGCCTGTCCTGCCGGATCGGCCACGCCAAACCGGCGGCCGGCGCGTACGCCTGGTGCCTGCGGGCGCTGGACGCGGCCCCGGGCCGGATCCTGTTCGTCGACGACCGGCAGGAGAACGTCGACGCCGCCCTCGCCCTCGGCATGCGGGGCCACCGCTTCACCTCCCCGGCCGCGCTGCGCCGGGTACTCGGACCTGCCTCCGGGGGCTCCGTCGCCGGACCGGGCACGGTCCGGTGACCCGCCTGCGGCGGTGAGGGCGCCGCGGGTTCAGGACACCGGGGCGTCCTCGAGGAGTTCGGGGCCGTTGTTGCGCACGTTGTTGACCGCCGTGGACACCGCGCGGACCTCCAGGCGCCCTTCGGCGGGGGTGGCGAGGAGGGCGCGCAGGGTGTCGGGGTCCTCGTGCGCGGGATCGAGCCAGGCGTCGTAGTCGGCGGGGGCCAAAACCAGGGGCATCCGGGGGTGGACGCGGCCCGCGGCGTCGGTGGCCTCGGTGGTGATGACGGTGCAGGTCGCCCACCACGCGGCCGGGTCGTCCCGGTCGGTGACGGACGGGTCGCGCCAGAACTCGTACAGACCGGCCATCGCCATCACCGTGCCGTCCTGCGGGCTGATGAAGTACGGCTGCTTGTACGCCTTCGCGGACCCGGCGGCCGGGACGGACCGCCATTCGTAGAAGCCGTCGGCGGGCAGCAGGCAGCGGCGCTTGGCGAAGGCCCGGCGGTAGGCCGGCTTGTCGGCGACCGTCTCCACCCGGGCGTTGATCATCTTGGCCGCGCCGCCCGGATCCTTCGACCAGGACGGCACCAGCCCCCACCGCAGCGCCCTCAGCTGCCGTTCGAGGATCCCGCTCTCCCGGTCGGCGCGCTCCAGCACCGCCCACACCGCGTCCGTCGGGGCGACGTTCCAGCTGGGCGGCAGCTCATGCTCCGAGGGGGGCGCGGGGACATGGAAGAGGCCCGACAGGTCCTCGGGGCTGCGGGTGGAGACGTATCGGCCGCACATGTCCCCCAGCCTGCCACGCGCCGCCCCGGCGCGGACGCCCCGCCGCGTCCGCGTCCGGATGCGCCGGTGGCGGACCGGCTCCAGGGTGGAGGCATGGAGCACGCGCCGATCGTCGTCCACCGGATCTCCCCCTCGGGCGGCCGCCGGGTCACCCTGCGCGTCCAGGACCGCGACGCGCCCCTGGGCACCGCCCACACCGACGCCGACGTGATCGAGTTCCTGCGCCGCGCGGAGGTCCCGGACCCCGACGAGGTGGTGCTCGGCGGCGCGCCCTCGCTGATCGAGTGGCAGGGGGACGCCCCGCACGTCTACGAGGCCGAGCCGACGGACACGGACGTCCCCTGACGCTCCCCTCGCCCGCCCCTACCCGGATCATCCCTCCCGGATCACCCCTGGCCGGGGCCACATTCCGGCCAATTCATGAAGTGCACATGACATTTCAAGGCCGCTGTGACACATTCCGTGGCGCACTCCGCACCGCCCTCGCACCACACCCCCACAAGGACGTGTCACAGAGGAGCGACATGATGCACCGTGCGAAACTCGCCGTCGCCGCACTGGCCCTCGCGGCCACGGCCGGCAGTGTTACGAGCGCCGCCGCCTTCGGCCCCACCGCCGAGCAGAAGGTCGACGGCGTCATCGTCGTCGCGGGCAACACATGCACCTGGACCAACGCCCGCACCAGCGCCAATCCCCCCAGCGCCCTGACCGTCGACCGCACCACCATCAACAGGCCCGGCGGAAACCTCACCTGCGACGGCGGCATCACCGCCACCCTGAACAACAACCCGGCCTTCACCTTCGACGCCGCCGGGACCACCGCCCGCACCGACCTGATCGACATCACCGGGCAGCAGAGCTTCGTGTCCTGCCGCTACAAGGCCACGAACATCCTGTGGGGCCTCGACGCGGCGACCGGGAAGTACGTCAACCAGGCCTTCACCGCCACCAAGGTCTCGGGCAGCTTCCTGTGTCCGGGATCCGTGACCACCGCGGCCGGCGGCGCGTCCATGCTCTTCCACTGACCGGAACCGGCCCACCAACGGGGCCCCGCCGTCCGCACCGGACGGCGGGGCCCCGCCACCCGCCTCCGGCGCCGCTCACCCCACCCCGTCCGGACTCCCCCGGCGGGCAGGCCACCACCGATAGCCGCGACCGGGTCGCCGGGACCGGGCCGGGGCATCAGCATGGTGGGGAGTCCGCGCCCGGGTGAGGAGGCCGGCGATGGCCGATGCGCAGCCCGAACCGCCGGCCGGCGGCCCCGGAGCGGGATCTCCGGCGCCGGGCGGTCTGCTCGACGTGCTCGGCGTGGCCGCCGTGGTCCTGGACTCCGAGGGCCGGATCAGCCTGTGGAGCCCGCAGGCCGAAACCCTCTTCGGGTACCCGGCCGAGGAGGCGCTCGGCCAGTACGCCGCCGTGCTGCTGGTGGAGGAGGGGCACCGCGAGGAGGTCCTGGAGCTGTTCGCCCGGGTGATGTCGGGCAAGGGCGCGTGGGCGGGCTCCTTCCCCGTACGCCACCGGGACGGCCACAGCGTGCTCGTCGAGTTCCGCAACATGCGCCTCCAGGCCTCCAACGGCAGGCTCTACGCGCTGGGCCTGGCCTCCGAGCAGGCGACGCTGCGCCGCGTCGAACGGGATCTGGCCCTGTCGCTGCGCATGGTCGACCAGTCCCCCATCGGGCTGGCCGTCCTCGACCCCGCATTGCGGTACGTCCTGGTGAACCCGGCGCTGGAGCGCATCAACGGGGTGTCCGCCGAGCGGCACCTCGGGCAGCGGGTCTCCGACGTCCTGCCCTTCCTGGACGCGGAGGCCGTCGAGGCACGGATGCGGGAGGTGATGGCGACCGGCGTGCCGGTGCTGGACCAGTTCACCACCGGCCGGGTCTCCGGGGAGTCCGGGGAGCGGGCGTGGCTGGTGTCGATCTACCGGCTGGAGGACCAGGCGGCCCGGGTGATCGGCGTGGCGGTGTCGGTGGTCGACGTGACCGACCAGCACCGGGCCGCCGTGTCCGCCGCGCACGCCCGCCGGCGCCTGGCCCTGATCGCGGACGCCTCGGTGCGCATCGGGACCACCCTCGACCTGGACATCACCGCCAGGGAGCTGGCCGACGTCGCCGTCCCGGAGATCGCCGACATCGCCGCCGTGGACGTCCTCGACACCATCCTGACGGGCCCCCGGCCCGGCGAGGCCGCCGAAGACCGGGGCGTACGGTTCCGCGCGCTCGCGGTGAAGGCGGCCTACCACACCCCTGCCGAGGCGGCGGCCGATCCCGTCGGCGACGTGGCGTCGTACCGCCCCGAGCGGCTGGTGGCGCGCTGCGCCCGCACCGCCCGGCCCGAGCTCCTCCCGCACGTCCGGCCCGAGGACCTGCCCCGCATCGCCCGCGACGAGGACGCCGCCCGGCTGCTGGCCGAGGCGGGGGTGCACTCGTACCTCGCGGTGCCGCTGATCGCACGCGGCCAGGTCCTCGGGACCCTCGACCTCAAGCGCGCCCGCAACCCCGTGCCGTTCGGCCCCGACGACGTGCTGCTCGCCTCGGAACTCGCCGCCCACGCGGCCGTGTCCATCGACAATGCCCGCTGGTACCAGCGCCAGCGCCACGCCGCCCTCGCCCTCCAGCGGCACCTGCTGCCCCAGCACCCGCCGGCGGCCCCCGGGCTGGACATCGCCTACCGGTACCAGCCCGCCGGGGCGGCCGACGAGACCGGCGGCGACTGGTTCGACGTCATCCCGCTCACCGGGGACCGGACGGCGCTGGTGGTCGGCGACGTGATGGGCAGCGGCATCAACGCGGCGGCGACCATGGGCCAGCTGCGCGCCACGGCCCGCGCCCTGGGCCGTCTCGGCCTCGACCCGGCCACGGTGCTGACCCACCTCGACGCCGCGACCGGCGACCTCGGCGACGCCATGGCCACCTGCGTATACGCCGTCTACGACCCGCACAGCCGGCTGTGCCACATCTCCACCGCCGGCCACCTGCCGCCCGTCCACCTGCGCAGCGGCCGCCCTCCCCGGCTGCTGCGGCTGCCGACGGCGGTGCCCCTGGGCGTGGGCGGCGTGCCCTTCGGCAACACGGCCGTGGCGCTCGGGGAGGGCGACGAGCTGGTGCTCTACACCGACGGGCTGGTCGAGACCCGCGACCAGGACATCGACGCCCGGCTGCTGACCCTGACCGACCTCCTGGCCGGCCCCCACCGCCCCCTCGAGGAGACCTGCGACCTGCTGCTGTCGGCGCTGCGCCGGCCCGACACGCACGACGACGTCGCCCTCCTGATCGCCCGCGCCCTCGCATGAGCACGCCGGCCGTCACCTCGGCGGGGTGAGGCGCTCCCAGAGGAAGGTGGCGACGAGGGCCTCGTTGAAGGCCGTCTGCTGGTGGTCGGTGGCGCCGGAGTGACCGCCGCCGATGTGCTCGTGGAAGAGGACGGGGTGGCCCAGTTCGCGCAGCCGGGCGGCGGCCTTGCGGGCATGGCCGGGGTGGACGCGGTCGTCCCGGGTGGAGGTGAGCAGGAGCAGGGGCGGGTACGCGGGGCCGTCGGCCCGCATCCGGTGGTAGGGGGAGATCCGCTCCAGGTGGGGCCGGTCGGCGGGGTCGTCGGGGTTGCCGTACTCGGCGGTCCAGCTGGCTCCGGCGAGGAGCTTGTGGAAGCGGAGCATGTCCAGCAGCGGTACGTGGGCGACGGCGGCGCCGAAGAGCCCGGGGTCGCGGGTGAGCATCGCGCCCATCAGGAGGCCGCCGTTGCTGCCGCCCTCGATGCCGAGCTGGGCGGGGGTGGTGATGCCGCGCGCGGTGAGGTCCCGGGCGACGGCGGCGAAGTCCTCGAAGGCCCGGACGCGGTTGGCGCCGAGGGCGGCCTGGTGCCAGGCGGGCCCGTACTCGCGGCCGCCCCGGATGCCGGCGACGACGTAGGTGCCCCCGCGCGCGAGCCAGGTCCGGCCGGTGACCGCGCTGTAGTGCGGGACCATCGAGATCTCGAAGCCGCCGTAGCCGTAGAGCAGGGTGGGGCCCGGGCCGGGCCGGTCCTCGGGGCCGATGACGAAGTACGGGACGCGGGTGCCGTCGGGGGAGGTGGCGAAGTACTGGCTCACCCGCAGCCCGGAGGTGTCGAAGAGGGCGGGCGCCTGCTTGAGGACCTCCGCGCCCGCGGTTCCGGCCTCGCCGCGGAAGAGGGTGGAGGGCTGGAGGAAGCCGGTGACGTCGAGGAAGTACTCGTCGCTCTCGTCGGGGTCGGTGCACACCACCGAGGCCGTGGACAGCGGCGGTACGGCGTCCAGCGGGGCGCGGCTCCAGCCGTCCGGGCCGGGGGTGAGCAGTTCCAGGCGGGAGGAGACGTCGGCCCGGGTGCGCAGCAGGAGGTGGTTGCGGGTCCAGCTGTAGCCGGCGAGGGCGGTGCGCTCGTCCGGGGTGAACAGGACCGCGGCCTCGCGCCCGCCGGCCCGGAAGTCGTCGAAGCCGAAGGCGAGCAGGCTGCCGGCGGGGTGGCCGAGCCACGGGGAGCGCGGCTGGACGACCAGCCACTGGCGGTGGACCCCCGCGACGGCGTCGTCCGGTACGTCGATCTCCTCGGGCGGCCCGGCGGGGTCTTCGGGGAGCAGGAAGAGCCGGCCGTTCCAGAAGTCGATCTGCCGGGACAGGAAGTCCCGTTCGAAGCCGGGGGTGTCGTCGTGCCAGCCGGTGGCGGACAGGTCGTCGGGGTGGCCCTCGTAGACCTTCTCGGCTTCCGCGAGGGGGGTGCCGCGGCGCCAGCGGCGGACCTGGAGGGGGTAGCCGGAGGGGGACATGGAGCCGGGGCCGAAGTCGGTGCCGATCCAGATGTGGTCGGCGTCGATCCAGTCCACCCGGGTCTTGGCCTCCTCGACGGTGAAGCCGTCCTGGACGAACTCCAGTGTCCGCAGGTCGAATTCGCGTACCACGCAGGCGTCGGCGCCGTCGCGGGAGAGCATGACCAGGGCGTGGTGGTGGTCGGGGCCCAGCACGGTGCTGCCGGCCCAGGCCCACTTCTCCCCCTCGGCCTCGGCGAGCGCGTCGAGGTCCAGGAGGGTCTCCCAGGCCGGCTGCCCGGTGCGGTACTCCTCGAGGGTGGTGCGCCGCCAGACGCCGCGCAGCCGGGAGGCGTCCTGCCAGAAGTTGTAGAGGTGGCGGCCGCGCCGGACGACGTAGGGGATGCGCCCGTCGTCGTCGAGGACCTCGCGGACCTCGCGCTCCAGCTCCTTGAACGCGGGGCGGGTAGTCAGCGCGGCGACGGTCTCCGCGTTGCGTTCCCGGACCCAGGAGAGCGCTTCCTCGCCCTCCACGTCCTCCAGCCAGAGGTAGGGGTCCTGGTCGTGCGGGCCGCCGGAGCCGGCGGGGGTCTCTTCGCTCATCCGCCGATTGTGCCGGACGCGGCCGGGGCGGCGGTGCGGCCCCGGCCGGCCGGTCCGCTACGGCGCCGCCGTGCGGTGGAGGCCGTCCAGCAGGGCGAGGTCCTTCTCGGTGAGGCGCAGGGCGCCGGCGGCGACGTTCTCGGCCAGGTGGTCGGGGTTGCCGGTGCCGGGGATGGCCAGGACGTGGGGTCCCTGCCGGAGGGTCCAGGCGATGCGGACCTGGGCGGGGGTCGCACCGTGGGCGCGGGCGACGGACCGCAGTTCCTCGCTCTCGGCGCAGCCGGCCGCGCCGGTCTCGCGGCCGGCGGCGGCTATCGCGTAGAAGGGCACGAAGGCGATGCCCTGCTCCCCGCAGGAGCGTACGAAGTCGTCGTACTCGGGGCGTACGCCGATGCCGTACATGTTCTGCACGCAGACGACCGGTGCGATGGCCTGCGCCTGAGCGAGCTGTTCGGGGGTGACGTTGGAGACGCCGAGGTGGCGGATGAGCCCGGCCTCGCGGAGTTCCGCGAGGGCTGCGAAGCGTTCGGCGAAGTGGGGCTGGGTGGGCAGGACGCGGAGGTTGACCACGTCGAGGTGGTCGCGGCCCAGCTGGCGCAGGTTCTCCTCGACCTGGCCGCGCAGCTGCCCGGGGCCGGCGTGGTCGGCCCACTCCCCCGAGGCGTCGCGGGCGGGGCCGACCTTGGTGGCGATGACGAGGTCGTCGGGGTAGGAGCCGCCGAAGGCGCTGTTGATCAGCTCGTTGGCGGAGCGGAGCGGGGAGAAGTAGAAGGCGGCGGTGTCGATGTGGTTCACGCCGAGTTCCACCGCGCGGCGCAGGACGGCGATCGCCCGGTCGCGGTCGCCGGAGACGGCATCGGCCCGGAGCGCGGGGCCGTTCTGCGGCAGGCGCATGGTGCCGAACCCGACGCGGTTGACCTGGAGGTCGCCGAGGGTCCAGGTGCCCGAGGCCGAAGCGGTGATCGTGTCTGTGGTCATCCGGCGATGATCACCTGCGGGGTGGCCGTCCACCAGGGGATTTCGCCGCGCGGGCCGGATTCGTCCTCGGCGGCGGCCGTCCCGGCTCCTCCTCACATGTGCGGGCCGGAGTAGTGGGTCTCGATGAGCCGGACGAAGGCGGGCTCGTCCTCGTGCCGTCCGTTCTTCTCGTAGTCGGGCGAGTCCTTGACCTGGTCGCGGGTGCAGCCGAGGTGCACCGTCTTCTCCTCGGTGTCGACGCGGGAGACGACGCCGGCCGGGATGACGACCTTGCGGCCGAAGATCCAGGGGCCGGTGTCGACGACGAGGTAGGAGCGGCTCACGTCGTCCGTGTGCCGGTCGACCTTGCCGATGGACCCGTCGGCCGCCTCGACCTCGTAGCCGATGAGGTCCGTGCCGGGCGCGTGGCCCGATCCGCTCGCGTATCCCCAGATTCCGCTTCCCATGACGGCCTCCCGGTGTGCGGTCGCTGCTCCCCGGCGCCTACCCGCCGGGCGCGGGGGGAACCGGCGGGCAGGAGCGAGTAGACACTGTCCACTCGCCGTGTTGGACAGGGCCCATGGAATCGGACGCGCCGCTGCGTGAGCGGCTGATCGACGTCGGGGTGGAGCTGGTCACCAGCGAGGGGACCGGCTCGCTCGGGCTGCGGGAGATCGCCCGCCGCGCCGGGGTGTCCCACGGGGCGCCCCGGCGGTACTTCCCCACGCACCAGTCACTGCTGTCGGCCATCGCCGGGCGCGGTTTCGCCGATCTCGGGGCCCGGTTCGGCGCGGCCGGCGCCGGGGAGCCCGCGCCCCGGGAGCACGTGCGGGCACTGGGACGGGTCTACGTGGGCTACGCGCTGGAGCAGCGCGGGATGTTCGAGCTGATGTTCCGGCACGACCTGCTGGACAGCACCGGCCAGGAGCCCTCCGCCGCCCCGCGGCTGCGGGAGCGGACCCTGCCCCTGTTCGCGCTGCTGACCCGGCTGGTCGCCGGGTGCGGGGCGGATCGGCCCGGGGTGACGGCGGCCGCCCTGTGGGCGGGACTGCACGGGGCGGCCCAGCTGTGGGACTACGGCGGTCTGCCGCTGGTGCTGGGCGTCCACCCGGCCGGGGCGGACGCGGACGGGGCCGGTGCGGCCGCGGACGGCCGCCCGCTCCTGGACGCGGTGGTGGACGCCGTGGTCGACGCGCACCTCGGGGCGGAGGGGGCGTGAGGCCCCGGCTCGCCCTCCTGGTGAGCGTGGCCGGGGCGATGCTCGTCGCCCTCGACGGCACGGTGCTCGTCGTGGTGCAGCCGGCCCTGCGCCGCGATCTGGGGGCGGGGGTGGCCGAAGTGCAGTGGACGAGCACCGCCTACCTGCTCGCCGTCGCCGCCTTCCTCGTCGTCGCCGGGCGCCTCGGGGACCGCTACGGGCACTCCCGGCTGCTGCTGACGGGCGTGCTCGGCTTCGCCGCCGCCTCGGCGGGGATCGCCCTGGCGCCCGGCGTCGGCTGGGTGATCGCGCTGCGCGCCGTGCAGGGGGTGTTCGGGGCGCTGCTGCAGCCCGCGACGCTGGCCCTGCTGCGGCTGGCGTACCCGCCGGAGCGGCTGGGCCGGGCGGTCGCGGTGCGGACCGGCGCGATCGGGGTGGCCGCGGCGGCGGGGCCGCTGCTGGGCGGGGTGCTGGTCGCACTGCTGGGCTGGCGGGCGGTGTTCCTGGTCAACGTGCCGGCCGCGCTGCTGATCGCCGCCCTCGCCCTCGCCGTACGGGTGCCCGCGCCGGAGCGGCGGGAGCCGGGGCGGCTGGGCCCCGCCGCTCCGGTGCTGCTCGCGGCCACCCTGGGGTGGCGGTGCACGCACTGGCCGGTGTGCCGGAGCACGGATGGAGGGACGGGCCGACGCTGCTGGGCCTCGGGGCGGCCGCGGCGCTCGGGGCGCTGTTCGTGCGGGGAGAGCGGCGCGCGGAACTGCCGCTGGTCCCCGCCCCGGTGGCGCGGTCGGGGCCGGTGGCGGCTTCGATGGCGCTGCTGCTGACGGTGTCGGCCGGCATGTTCGGGGCACTGTTCACGGCGACGTTCCTGCTCCAGGACGTACGGGGGCTCAGCCCCTTGGCCACCGGGGTGCGGGCGCTGCCGCTGACGGCGCTGATGGTTGCCGGGGCGCCGGTCGCGGCGGCCGCGCTGCGCCGGTACGGGGCACGGCGGACGGCGGTCGCGGGAACGGCGTTGACGGTGCTGGGCACGGCGGGGCTGGACGTGGGCGGCGGGGTGGCCTTCGGGGTGCTGGGGGCCGGGTTCGCGGCGGTGATGGTCACCGCCACCGGGACGGTGGTCGGCGACGCCCCCGCCGGGTACGCGGGTGTGGTGGGCGGGCTCAAGCAGACGGCGATGAACGTGGGCCCGAGCCTGGGCATCGCGGTCGCGGCGGGCGCCGGGGCCGGTGCCTCGGGGGCCGGTAGGGCGGGCGGGCCGCTGACGGCCCTGGCGGCGCTGGCCGGCCTGGGCCTGGTGGCGGCCTGGCTGCTGCCGGGGCGCTCCCGCCCCCTGGCGGAGGCGGGCGCGGGCGTGGGCGGCAGGCCCACCCGTAGGCGGGTCCGGCCCGGCGTGGGGGGCCGGGCCGGACCCGGTCGGGGGGTCAGGGGGTGAAGGTCCAGCGCTGGGCGGCGCTGCCGGTGCAGGGGGCGCGGGTGAGGCCGGTGCCGTCGGCGGTGCCGGAGCCGGCCGGGGTGAGGCACTGGCCGGCGCTGCGCAGGCTGCCGTCCGGGCCCGGCTGCCAGGTCTGCGCGGGGCCGGCCGCGCAGGTCCGTACGGTGATCCGGGCGGGGTCCGCGGCGTCGAGGCAGACTCCGTTCAGGCCGGTGAGGCGGCCGTCGTCGTGGAGGGTCCAGCGCTGGTTGGGGCCGCCGTGGCAGGAGTAGAGGGTGGGTGCGGTGCCCGGGGTGGTGTCGCCGTGCGGCAGGTCCAGGCAGCGCGCGGAGGCCGCGTTGACGAGGGTGGCGTCGGCGGGGAGCGGTGCGGGGCGGCCGGTGAGGGTGAGTTCGGCGGCGCTGGTCCAGGGGCCGCGGCCGCCCGCCTCGGTCAGGGCGCGCAGTCTCAGGTAGCGGCCGGTCCTGGGGGCGAGGGTGACGGATTTGGCCGTCGGGGTGTCGGCGAAGGTTCCCGTGGCGACCGGGGTGCCCCAGTCGGTGGTGGTGTCGGACACGTAGACCTCGTAGCCGCCGATCCGGCCGTTGACCCCGCCGTCCTGGCGCGGCAGGTGGCCGAGACCGTCGACGCGGTAGCGGGCGCCCAGGTCGATGCTGATCTCGTGCGGCAGGGCGGCCGCCTTGCCGGTGGACCAGGCGGTGTGCCACAGGGTGGCGGGGTCCCCGTCGAAGGCGTTGACGGCGGCGCCGTTCTCTGCGGCGGTCTCCTGGCTGTCGGCGGAGAGCAGCTTCCAGGCGGTCTGCGGGACGGGCGTGGAGGTGACGGGGACCGGGTCGGCCGCCGGGACGGAGGTGCCGGTGGCGGTGACGCCGAACGCGCCCTGCTTCGTACCGGTCTTGACCCACAGGACGCCGGCGCGGTCGGCCGGGTCGAAGAACCATCCGGTGGCGGCCGTGTCGTACGCGCCCTTGTCGGCGAGGCGGGGCAGCGCCGCGCCGTCCACCGTGAGGGCGGTGGGGGCTGAGGCCACGTGGAGGGTGAGTTCGTAGCCGCGGGCCGCCCGCTGTCCGGCGTAGCCGCCGGTGGGGGCGCCCACGGAGACGGTCACCGTGCCGGGGCCGGCCGCCGGTGCGCTGACGTCCACGCGCTGGCGGGCGAAGGCGCCGCTCTGGTGGGCGCGGGTGCGGCCGTCGTCCTCGTACAGGCTGAAGGAGGAGGTCCCGCGCGGGTGGATGTCGTAGGTGAGGGTGTCGACGGGCTTCTCGCCGGTGTAGTTCATCTGCGGCCACATCGGCACGATCGCCCCGCCCTTGACGAACAGCGGCAGGGTGTCGAGGGGTGCCCGGTAGCCGTTCAGCCAGCCCGGGCCGGCGTACGTCTTCCCGGTCCAGTAGTCCGTCCAGGTCCCGGCGGGCAGGTAGATGCCGTCGCGGACGGAGGTGTCGGAGACGACCGGCGCGACGAGGAAGGAGTCTCCGGCCATGAACTGGCCGCTGGTGAGGTTCCCCCGGGCCACCGGGTCGTCGGGGTACTCCAGGACCATGGCGCGGGTGCTCGGGACGCCGCTCTCGTGGGCGGTGCGGCTCATCGTGTACAGGTAGGGCATCAGCCGCATCTTCAGCTGGAGGTACTTGCGGTTGATGGAGAGGTAGGGCTCGGCGAAGCGCCAGGGCTGCTTGTCCTGGTAGCCGGCCGACGGGTTGGTGGCGCCCCAGCCGGACATGGTCATGAAGGCGGGGGTGAAGGCCTTCCACTGGAGGTCGCGGGCGTACGTCTTGGGGCTGCCGCCGAAGATGCCGTCGACGTCGCCGGCGGCGTAGTTCAGGGCGGACAGGCCCGCGCCGGTGATGGCGGGGACGTGCCAGCGCATGTCGTCCCAGGTGCCGTAGGTGTCCCCGGTCCAGACGACGGCGTTGCGCTGGGTGCCGGCCCAGCCGTCGACGGTCCAGACGAAGCGGCGGGCGTCGGAGTTCTTCTCGATGCCGTCGACGGCCTGCTGGACGCCCTGGAAGGCGTACTTGTAGCCGCTGCCGATCCAGGCCACGTCGGTCTTGACGCCCCGGCTGCCCGCGGTGCCCACCTCGTCGGCGATGGAGCCGAGACCGGTGGAGGTCCACAGGCCGGTCTGGAAGCCCTTGGCCTTCAGGGCGTCGACGGTGGACTTCAGGGGTGCGGTGTAGCCGCAGCCGTAGCCGTCGTTGGGCAGGAACCAGCCCGAGGGCATGTCGGCGGCGCGGGCATCGGCGGCGTAGCCGGTCACGTCGGGGGTGGTCTGGTGGCGCGGGCGGTCGTGGTCGCCCTGGTAGTCGGGGTTGGAGGCGTTGAAGCAGTCGGCGTTGCCGAGTTCCAGGCCCCACATGGGTGCCATGAAGGGTTTGCCGCTGACGTCGGTGTAGGCGTCGAGGACGGATTTGAGGGAGTCGCCCGTGAAGTACCAGGCGTCGAAGCGAGTCTCGTCGTGGGTGAGGGTGGTGGGCGCGTTGAAGGCGTACGAGCCCGGGGCCCAGGTGTTGCGCATGACGCCGTAGGCGTTGGTGGACATGTAGAAGGGGGCCGGGCTGGCGTTGTCGTTCTCGCGCCACTTGTTGTCGACGGCGACCGGCACCGTCTTGCCGCGCAGGGCCCATTCGCCGAGGCGCAGGCCGGTGCCGTAGAACTGCTCGTCGGCGCCGCGCGCCAGGTACTGGGTGGTCCTGCCGCCGCCCCAGCTGGTGGGCTGGGTCTCCTGCCAGACGGGGGTGGAGTCGTCGGCGCGGTAGACGGAGAACCGCAGGGGCGATTTGTTGACCCGGATGGAGAGGGCTCCGGTGGTGATCCGGAAGTGGCCGCCCGCGTCGGTGTACCGGGCATTCACCGGGCCGAAGTCGGTGGTGGGGGCGAGGTCGGAGCCGGCCGGGTCGTTGGTGAAGGCCCCGTCGGGGGAGAGCCAGAGGCGGAAGATGTCGGCGCGGGCGACGACCACGCGGGCCTTGGCCCCGCTGGAGGTGCTCACGGTGAAGGTGGCGCCCGACTGGGAGATGCCGGTGACCGTCCCCGCCGTGGCGGCCGGGGCGGCGGCCGCCGCGCGGGCGGTGGCCGGGCCGGCCGCGGCGAGGCCGGCGGCCGCGAGCGCGGCGGCGAGCAGGGCGGCGAGGCGGGTGCGGTGGCGGCCGGGGCGGCCGGTGCGGTGGTGCCGGGGTGGGGGATCGTGCCGGTCGCGCCTCAGGGACAGTCTCGTCGGACTCATGGGGCAGCTCCTCGTGCGGTCCGGATCGCGGATACACCCGCCTTGGCATGCACCCGGCAAGATAGCGGACTCGGGTGGGCGATTTGAAGGAACCTGCTCGAAGTAGTCCGGTACCACGCACTTTTGCGCACGAAGAGGCCCGGGGGGGAAGCCTTCGAGCAGGCTTCGCCCCCGGGCCGGATGCCGTCAGGCGGCGGTGACGCGGATCTTGGACTGGCCGTGGCCGAGTTCCTCCCAGTCCTCCATGAAGCGCGCCTTCAGCCCGTGCCGGGCGGCGAGGTCGACGAGGGTCTCGGTGCGGTAGTAGAAGTCCTCGCGCAGCACGTGGTGTTCGGTGCCCTCGGTGCGGTCGAAGGTGAAGTCGAACCAGCCGCCGGGCGCCAGGACGCGCTCCACGTGCGCGAGGCACTCGTCGATGATCCCGATCGGCGAGTGGGAGAACACGCTGTGCGCGTGCACCACGTCGAAGTGCCGGTCGGGGAGGAAGTCCAGGGTGAGGTCCTGGGTGATCGTCAGGTGCGGCAGCTTGTGCTGGAGTCCCCGGCCGGTCAGCGTCCGCTTGGCCTCGATGAGGATGTCGGGCGAGATGTCGATGCCGTAGTAGTGGCCCGTCTCCAGGTGCTCGATGAAGCGCCAGCCGGCGCGCAGGTTGCCGCAGCCGATGTCGAGCATGCGGTGGCGCGGGGTGAGACCGTGCCGCACGAGGTAGTCGAACTGCATCTTGCCGAGGGCCAGCCAGCGGTCGTGGGTCTGGCTCCCGACGGCGGCCTCCGGGTTGCGGCCGGTGTCGGACGCCATGACGGCGCGGTAGTAGGCCACGTGGTCGGGGTGCTTGAGGCGCAGCCAGCGGTCGCGTGCGGCACGGCGTACGTACGGGGCGATGCGGGTCGGATGGCCCAGCGCGTAGCGGACCTTGTGGCCGAGGCCGGTGCGGTCGGCGGTGAGGTTCTTCTGGGTGGCCATGAGGAGTCCCCTTGAGGTGCGGACGGTCAGGGTGCGGTGGTCGGGCCGTGTGCGGTGCGGCCGCCCGGGCGGGGGCGCCCGGCGGCCGGGAGGTGTGCGCCCGGTGCGGCCGGAGCCGTCAGGCGGTGCGTCGGCGCAGGACGAGGAGGGTCAGGGCCACGAGCGTGGCGGCCGCACCGAGGTACAGGGCGGTGTCGATCCACTGGAAGGTCCAGAAGTCGCCGCTGGGGTAGACCTTGTGGTAGCGGGCGACGAACCCGTGTTCGGCCATGCAGGCCCGCAGTTCCTCGCCGGAGAGCTGGCAGACACCGTCTATGGAGTGCTCGCGGCCGTCGGGCGTGAGGTACCCGAACCGCCCGGTGGACCAGGCACTGCCGACGGGCCGCTTCGGGGTCATACCGGGCGTTATCCGGGTCTCGGGGGCCGTCCAGGAGGTGCGGAAGTACGTCACGCACACCATCACCGTGAAGATCGCGGCCAGCGCCACGCCCATGGCGGGCAGTACGCGGCGGACGAGCAGGCCCGCGAGCGTACCGGCGGCGAGGCCGAACAGGGCGCAGGCCACCGGGGCCGGGCCGGTCGCGTTGTAGACCGGGGCGTCGTGCCAGTAGGGGCCGTCGAGGGTGTTGGCGATGGGCAGCCACCACCAGGCGACGAGCCCCCCGATGACCACCGCCACCAGCACGGCGACCAGCGCCGCCAGGCCGAAGCGGGCCGCGAACCAGCGGCGCGGCCCCACGCCCTGGGTGAGGGCCAGTCTGAACGTGCCCGTCTCCAGCTCCCTGCCGATGAGCGGGGCGCCCCAGAACACGCCGATCAGCGCCGGTACCGCGAGGCCGAGACCGCCGAGGGCGCGGATGCCGGCGGAGTTCCAGTCCATGATCTGGAAGGTGACGGGGCTCTCACAGCCTCCGTTCCAGCCCGGACAGGGCTCCCACCCGGTGGCGGCGATCAGCTCCGTCATCTCGGAGCGCCAGTGCGCCACGCACGCCGCGCAGACCGCCAGCAGGGCCAGCGCGGACAGGATCATCAGGCGCTGCTGGCGCCAGGCCAGCCACAGCACGCCCTTCATACGGCGGCCTCCTTCTCGGCGGTGCGGCCCGGGGCGCGCAGGTGGGCGAGCAACAGGGACTCCAGGGTGGGGGTTTCGGTGATCCAGCGGCCGTCCGCCGCGCCGTCCGGGGACGGAGGGGCGCCGGGCGGCGTACGGACGAGCGCGGTGACCTGACGGCCGCCGACGGCGGAGTGCACGACGCTGCCGCGGTCGAAGGAGCGCGGCAGCCCGTCGCCCTCCACGGGGTCGGCCCGGCCGGTGATCCACGTGTGCGCCGCGCAGAGCTCCTGGACGTCGCCGCAGAGCCGGGCGGCCCCGTCCTTGAGGAGCACGACGTGGTCGCAGACGTCCTCCAGCTCGGCCAGGACGTGCGAGGACATCACGATGGCGGTGCCGCGCTCGGCGGCCTCGGTCATGAGCAGGGCCGTGACGTCGTGCCGGGCGACCGGGTCGAGGTCGGCCAGCGGCTCGTCCAGGAGCAGCAGGTCGGCGCGCTTGCCGAGTACGAGGGCCAGCGCGAGCCGGGTCCGGTTGCCGCCGGACAGCGATCCGACCCGGGCCGCGCGGCGGATGCCGGAGCCGGTGAGCAGTTGTTCGGCGGCGTCCTGGTCCCACTGGCCGCGGTTGAGTTCGCGGCCCAGGCGCAGGGTGTCGGCGACGGTGAAGCCCGCGTGCAGGGGCTTGTCCTGGGCCAGGAACGCGGTGCGCCGACGGGCCCCGGCGGTGCCGGGGGCCTCGCCGAAGACGCGTATCCCTCCGCTGCTGGGGCGCAGCAGACCGGCCGCGAGCTGGAGCAGGGTGCTCTTGCCGGCGCCGTTGGGGCCGACGAGGGCCGTGACGCCGCCCGCGGGCAGCTCGACGTCGCACGCGTGCAGGGCCCGGCGGCCGCCGAACTCCCGCCCGAGCCCGGTGGCCCGTAGTGCCGGCGCGTGGTGCGGATCGCTCACGCCGTTTCCTCTCTCGATCGCCCGGGCCGCCCGGGCCCGGGGTTGAAGCTTTCGTCCACGGCGGCCGCGATGAGCGCCGTGATGTCCTCGCGGTCCAGTCCCGCCTCGCGGGCCTGTGCCATCCAGGCCGCCAGGGCCAGGCGCAGCGGCGAATCGGCGGCCGCGCCGGGGTGCGAGAGGGAGCGGCGCACGAACGTGCCCGCGCCGGGGCGGGGTTCGACGAGCCCTTCGCGCTCGAGCTCCCGGTACGCCTTGAGGACGGTGTTCGGGTTGATGGCGGTGGCCGCAACCACCTCCCGGGCCGTCGGCAACCGGTCGCCCGGCTCCAGCACCCCCAGCCGCAGGGCCTGTTTGACCTGCGTGACGAGCTGCAGGTAGGTGGCGACACCGCTGCGCCGGTCGATTCGGAACTCCATCCCACCCCCTTATTCCACTAACACGTTAGTGGAATAGTGCAGGTGCGGTGAGGGCTCGTCAAACCGGCGGAGTATGACCGAACCGTCACAGCCCGCCGAGGTGGGAACGCGGAGGCCGGGTCCGCCATCTAGGTGATCGGCGGGCCGGTGACGGCCGCGCCGACGTGACGGCGAGTACCGGCGGAGCCGGGTGGGAACAGCAAGGTGGGGCGCGCATGAAGGCGGAAACGGTGGCGGGCGGCGGAACGGATGCCGGTGCCCTGGCCGGGCGGGAACGGGACGGCGACACCCTTGCCCTGGCCGGGCGGGAACCCGAAGGCGAGGCCCCTGCCCTCGCGGGGCGGGAACCGGACGGCAACGCCCCCGCCCTCGCGGGGCGGGAACGGGACGGCGACACCCTTGCCCTGGCCGGGCGGGAACCCGACGGCAACGCCCCCGCCCTCGCCGGGCGGGAACCCGACAGCGACGCCCCCGCCGAGACCGGGCGGATATCCGCCGGGGCTGACGCGGAACCGGCATCCGACACCCTCCCCGGCCAGCAGACCGACGCCCACACCTCTGGCGAGGGCGCAAGGGAATCCGACGGCGGCACCCCTGCCCTCGCCGGGCGGATAGCCGCCGGAACCGACACGGAACCGGGATCCGACGCCCTCCCCGGCCAGCAGGCCGACGCCAACGCCCTTGCCGGGGGCGAGGACACCGACGCCGACACCGAAGGTGAAGGCGAGCCGGCGGATGACACCCCCACCGCCAGCGCGGATACCGGTGCCCGAGCCCAGGGCGACGCGGAGCCGGCGGACGACGCCCGGCCCACGCAGCGGACCGCCCCCGGCACCCCCGCCGGCAACACGGACACCGACACCGAAGCCGAAAGCGCGGAGCCGGCGAATGACGCCCAGCCCGTGCAGCAGACCGATCCCCGCACCACCAAGGACACCGACGTCGAGGGCGACGCCGAGTCGGCGGACGAAACCACCGCCGCCGTCCCGGCGGAAGGCGCGCCGGATCAGGCCGGTTCCGTCACCGACGCCGACGCCGACACCACGGCCGGGAAGCGGCCGGGCGGCGCCGGCCCCGAGCCGGCGGACGACACCACCGCCGGAGGCAAGGGCACCGCCGACGCGGCTGACGGGACGTCGGCGCGGCGCGGGACGGACCGGCCCCGCCCCTCCTGGGCCAAGGCCGAGTCCCCCGCGCGGGACCGGGCGGGCGAAGCCGCCGCACCCGTGCCCGAGGGGACCGGCGACGAGGCGGCCCGGACCGGAACGGCCCGACCCCGCCCGGCCTGGGCGCTGGACGATGACCAGCCCACGCCCGGCGCCCGGGAGCAGGCCCCCGCCACGGGCACGGCCGACGCGGAACCGGCACGGCCCGCGAAGGAAGCCGCCGCTCCCGGCAAGGGAGCCCCGGACCCCCGCACACCCCCGCCCGGCGCGCGGGGCCACGGTCCGGCAGCGGGCGGACGGACGCAGGGCGGGGCCGTGGACGGCTCCCCCGCCCGGTGGACACGGCCGCACGACCCGGAGCGGACCCGCGAGTTCGCCGCGCTCGGGGACCCCGCGGCCCCCCGGCCCGGGACCGTCCCGCGGCCGGTTCCCCGGCCCGTGCCCGAGCCCGCCCGACAGGCCCCGGTGGCACCGCTGGAGCTGCTGGCCGAACTGACCAACACCGCTCCCCCGCCGCAGACTCCGCGCCGCACCCTCACCCGCCGCGTCAAGGTGTGGGCGCCGGTCGTGCTGCTGCTCGGCGCCGCCGTAGCGGGCGGGCAGATGCTGCGCCCGCTCCCGGCCCCGCGGTTCGTGCCCGCCCAGACCTCGTACACCCTCGACGGTTCGACCCCCGTCCCCTGGCCGGCCAAGGGACAAGCGGCCGTACGCGTGGCGGGATCCGGTGACATCGGCACGTTCGGCGAGCAGAAGCCGGTGCCGACCGCCAGCGTGGCGAAGGTGATGACGGCGTACGTGGTCCTCAAGGGGCACCCGCTCCGCAAGAACGACCCGGGCCCGAAGATCGAGGTCGACGCCAAGGCGGTGGCCGACGGCACCTCGGAGGACGAGTCCCGGATCGAGGGGCTCACCACCGGGCAGAAGTTCAGCCAGCTGGACATGATCAAGATGCTGATGATCCCGTCCGGCAACAACGTGGCCCGGCTGCTGGCCCGCTGGGACACCGGCAGTGCCGACGAGGCCGCCTTCGTGGCGAAGATGAACGCGGCGGCCAGGGAACTCGGCATGAAGGACACCACGTACACGGATCCCAGCGGCCTGGACGCGGGCACCGTCAGCACCGCCGTCGACCAGCTCAAGCTCGCCGAGGCGGTGATGAAGGACGAGGCGTTCCGCTCGGTCGTGGCGATGCCCAGCGCCACCATCGACGGGCTGCCCAAGCCGATCAACAACAACAACGACAACCTCCTGCTCGCACCCGGTCTGAGCATCAAGGGCATCAAGACCGGGTCGAGCACCCCCGCCGGCGGCACCCTGATGTGGGCCGCGTACAAGACGGTCGGCGGTGAGACCCCGCTGATCCTCGGCACGATGATGGACCAGCGCGTGGACGGCCCGGACCCCAACGCCGCGAACAGCCTGAAGCTGGTGAAGGAGAACAGCCGGAAGGTCATCGAGGCGGTCCGCGCCGCGCTCGGCCCGGTCACCGTCATCCGCAAGGGGCAGCTGGTGGGCCACGTCTCCGACGGGCTGGGCGGTTCGACCCCGCTCGTGGCGGCGAAGGACCTCACCGTCATCGGCGTACCGGGTCAGCGGCTGCGGCTCGCCCTCGGCGCGGGCACCAAGCCGCTGCCGCACGAGGCCGAGGCCGGGACCGAGGTCGGAGTGCTGACGGTGGGCGAGGGCAGTGGGGCGAAGAGCGTGCCGGTCGCGGTCGGGAGGGACCTGGCGGAGCCCTCGTTCGGGGCCAGGGTCACCCGTCTGTCCTGAGGCGGAGCACGCCGTGGTTGCATGACCGGATGGACATCCGACGGCGCGGACCCGACGACCTCGGCGCGTGCGTGCGCGCACTCGCCGAGGTCCACCACGGTGACGGCTACCCGGTGGACTGGCCCGAACGGCCGCGGGAGTGGCTGTCGCCGCCCGCGCTGCTCGGCAGCTGGGTCGCGGAACGGGACGGGCGGGTGGCCGGCCACATCGCCCTGTGCCGCGGCGGACCGGGCGATGCGGCGCCGGGGCTGTGGAGCCTGCGGACGGGGGTGCCCGCGGAGGGGGCCGCCGTCGTCAGCCGGCTGTTCGTCGCACCCGCCGCGCGTGGCCGCGGAACCGGCGCCCTGCTGATGGCGCGGGCCGTACGGGAGGCTCGGGATCTCGGGCTGCATCCGGTACTGGACGTGGTGGCCTCCGACACCGTGGCCGTCGCGCTGTACGAGCGTCTCGGCTGGAGCCTGCTGGCGGCCGTCGAGCAACGGTGGGGGCCGGAGAGGGTGGTCGCCGTGCGCTGCTACGCGGCGCCCCGGTAGGGGAGTTACGGGCTCGCGACGACGAGCAGGGTACGGGCCGCCGCGCCCCCGCCGGCCAGTACGCAGCGGTGCGGCAGGCCGCCCTGGTGATGGGCGCTCTGGCCGGCCTTCAGCAGGAGGGGTTCCTCGCCCCGCACTTCGAGGACGACCTCCCCTTCCAGTACGTACAGGAAGTCCTCCCCCCGGTGCTCGAACCACCCGCGCTCGCCCTGACCGGGCTCGAAGTGGTGCTCGTAGGCCTCCATCAGGGTGCTGCGCCCGCCCGGGATGAGCACCTGGGCCACCTGCCCGGCGCCCTCGCTGACGCGGATCACCTGCGGGTCGCTCTCGTGGCCGACCGGTCCCGGCCGGCCCGGCGGCCGCAGGCAGGTCCCGGGTGCCACGTCGAGCGCTTCGGCGATCCGGTAGATCGAGCTGAGGCTGGGTGTGGCCAGTCCGCGTTCCAACTGGCTGAGGAAGGGCTGCGAGAGGCCTGACCGGGCGGCCAGCACACACGCTCGTGAACATACCTCATCGCCTTCGGGGGCCGGGCGGGCCCGGGAGGTTTCGCACGGCCGCAACACACCGCTCATAAGCCTGGTCAATTATTGACCGCAGTTATGAACGCCAGGTCGGCAAGGTCGCCGCCGATGCGCTCGACGAATTCCCACCCGATCACGAGATCACGAGATGAGGAGTGCTCACGTGCACCCCACCACCCCCTCCCCGGCGGGCCGGGCCCTCGGCCGGTTCGGCCCGCCGCTCGGTGCGGCCGCCGCCGTGCTCGGACTCTGGGCCCTGCTCGCCCGGTCGGGTGCGGTGGCCCCGGGCCTGCTGCCCACGCCGGCCGGAACGCTCTCCGCGCTGGCCGTCAGCGCCCGCAGCGGCGTCCTGGCCGACGACCTCGCCGCGAGCCTGGCCCGTGCGGGGCAGGGCTTCGCCCTCGGAGCGGCCGGTGGCGGCGCGCTCGGCTTCGCGACGGGGTACCTGCCGCGGCTGTCCGCCGCCGTCACCCCTGGTCTCCTTCCTGCGGCCCATCCCCGCCATCGCGCTGGTGCCGCTGGCGACGGCCTGGTTCGGCATCGGCGAGAGCGCCAAACGCCTGCTCATCGCGTACGCCGTGCTCCTCGCGGTCTGGCTGTACGTGCACGACGGGGTCTCGCGGGTGCCGGTCTCGCACCTGCGGGCGGCGCGCTCGCTGGGGGCGCCGCTGCACCGCCGGTTCACCGAGGTGCTGCTGCCCGCCGCCGCACCGGCGCTGCTGGCGGCGCTGCGGTACGGGGCCTCGGTGGCGCTGCTGGCCCTGGTCGCCGCCGAGCTGGGCGGCGCCGACAGCGGGCTGGCGTACCGGCTCCAGGTGGACGGCCAGTTCCTGCGGGTAGACCGGATGTTCGCGGGGCTGCTCGTCCTCGGGACGCTGGGCGTGACGGCGGACCTCCTCCTGGCCGCCGCCGGACGCCGCTTCGTGCACTGGGGCGCGTCATAAGCCTCGACGTACGGCTGGATGGGCTGACGGTGGCTACGGCGGCGCGCCCGTGCTGGAGCGGACGGACCTGACGTTCCCGGCGGGGTCGTTCACGGCGCTGCTGGGGCCCAGCGGCTGCGGCAAGTCCACGGTGCTGAACACGGTGGCCGGCTTCGTCCGGCCCGCGGCAGGCCGGGTGACGGCCGGGGCCGTGCCGGTGGAGGGGCCGGGCCCGGACCGGGGCGTGGTCTTCCAGCACTACGCGCTCTTCCCGTGGCGCACGGCCCGGGGCAACGTCGAGTTCGCCCTCAAGCGGCTCGGCCTGCCGCGCCGGGAGCGACGCGAACGGGCGATGGCCGGGCTGGCGGAGGTCGGCCTCGCGGACGGGGCGCACAAGTACCCGGCGCAGCTGTCCGGCGGGATGCAGCAGCGTGTGGCGCTGGCGGCGCGGCCGGAAGTGCTGCTGATGGACGAGCCGTTCGGGGCGCTGGACGGGCTGACCCGGTCCCGGATGCAGGACCTGCTGCGGGAGCTGTGGCAGCGCAGCGGGACGACCGTGCTGTTCGTGACGCACGACATCGACGAGGCGCTCGCCCTGGCCGGGCGGGTGGTGGAGCTCGATCCGGTCACCGGCGAGGAGGTGTGGTCGTACGAGGACAACCCGCCGCAGAACTTCTTCAGCCCGTACATGTCCAGCGCCCAGCGCCTGCCGAACGGGAACACCTTCGTCGCGGAGGGCTCCTTCGGGCGCCTCTTCGAGGTGACGCCGGAGGGGGACGTGGTGTGGGAGTTCGTCGTCCCGGAATTCGGGTCGTTCAGCCGGGGCACGGGGCTGGAGTCCTCGCGCGGCGCCCAGAACTCGGTCTTCCGCGCCTACCGCCACGGCGCCCACGAGATCCCCTGGCTCTGAAGCCCCGGCTGCCGGAAGGCCGTCACCGGCCCGCCGGCAGTGGACGTACTCCCAGGCGACCGCGACGTACGACTACGCGCGCGGCGTCTGCCAGGCCTGACGGCCGGCTCCGCCCCGCTCCGGGTCAGCGCCTGCGCTGGCCCGGGGCGGCCGCCAGCAGGAGCGCCTCCGAAACGAGGCGGGCTCCCCGCGAGAGGCGGCCGAGCTGTTCGAGCTCGATGGCGTACATCCTGATCGTGTTCTCTATGACCGACTCGGCGATGCCCATCGTCGGCAGCTCGGCCCGGCTGGTGTGCAGGGCGACGCGGACCGCGCGCATCTCGTGCTGCAGCTGGAGCTGCACGTGGCGGGCGAGCAGGGCGTGGTGACGGGTCAGCGTCAGGTAGCTGCCGTAGCGGGCCGGGAGGAGGTCCCGCAGCCAGCGGGTGGCGCTGCGTTCCCAGTCGTGCGTCCCGGGGGCCTTGACCTGGAGGGGCCAGTCCGGGCTGCGCGTGAGGGTGGCCGTCTGGGGCATTCTCGTCACTTCCGAGTGGTGTCGAACTCTGATCGAGACACTGCTGGTGGGCGGCCTCGGTCCAGGGGTTGACCGAGGCCGCCGGGGGCGCTCCTCCGGGGGATCCACAAGCCTTGACGCGGCGTCCGGTCCCGCCGTGAGGAGGTTCGGCGTACCGGGGCCGTTCGAGGCGGACGAGGGGAACGTCCGCCTTTGGCGTCTGAGGGATCCGAAGCGCCGCCGTCAGTAAACATATATACCGTCGAGTAATCAAGAGTATGAAAAATTTCATGCATGTCCGGGCACTGAATATCCCCGGACGGCGGGCGCGTGCACGACGGGTGTACCGGGGGTGTCTGGCGGGTGTACGGCGGCGAGATCTGCCGCTACATGAAGAAACCGTGCTGGTCAGCGACCTGCTCGTACTGTTCGAGCCGCGCCTGGGTCCGCTCGGGGTCCGCGTCGGCCATCGCCTGGAGCAGGGCGGCGGAGAGCATCCCGGGGGCCGCGTACGAATCGAACACCAGCCGCGAACCGGTGGCGGCGG
This sequence comes from Streptomyces sp. NPDC012794, assembly GCF_042901085.1. Classification (NCBI taxonomy): domain Bacteria; kingdom Bacillati; phylum Actinomycetota; class Actinomycetes; order Kitasatosporales; family Streptomycetaceae; genus Streptomyces; species Streptomyces sp. NPDC012794. The sequence goes on along the minus strand of NZ_JBIBCI010000006.1, from coordinate 41,257 downwards.
TCAGCACCACGTCGGCCGCCTCCACCAGCGGTCCGACGGTCGGGTCCGTGATCAGGACGACCTTCAGCCCCGTGCTGCGGGCCGCGCGCAGCGCGGCGAGGGTCTCGTTGGCGTGCCGGGGCATGGCGAAGGCCAGCACCCAGCTCCCGCCGGCCGCCCGGCACTGGAGCAGGGCGTCGTAGGCCACGCTGCCGCCCCGGGTCACCAGCCGCACGTCGGGGTGGATGCGGCGGGCCGCGTAGGCGAAGTACTCCGCCAGGGAGGCCGAGATCCGCAGGCCCACCACGGTCAGCGGGACGGAGCGGGCCAGCTCGCGGCCGATGTCCAGCACCTGGTTGGTGTCGGCGAGGAGGCGACGCACGTTCTCCAGGTTCTCGATCTCGGCGTCGACGGCGGCCTGGAGTTCGTTCCGGCGGATCTGTTCACGGCTGTCCGGGGTCGCGGCCACCGCCGACAGCGCGATGGGCTGGAGCACGTCGCGCAGGGCCGGGTAGCCGCTGAAGCCGAGGGAGGACGCGAACCGGGTCACGGACGGCTGGCTGACGCCGACGCGCTCCGCGAGCTCGGTGATCGACAGGAAGGCCGCCTCGGTGAGGTGATCGATCAGGTACTGGGCGATCCGGCGCTGGCCCGGGGAGAGCCGGTGGCCGTCGAAGAGCGCGAGGAGCCGCTCGGCCGGCGGTTTCTCCTGCCCGGGCGGGGTCCCGCCGGGCGTGATCGCGGCCGCCTGCGCGCGTGCCTGCTGCCCCGATGACACCGGCGGCCTCCTTCTCACGTCACTCTCCCCCCAACATAGCCCACGCTCCGTGGCCGGATGATCCTCCGGAACGGGAGCCGCCGTACCCCGCGGGGACGGCGGCACCCGGTCAGGCCCGGGGCCGGGAGGGGCGGCCGGAGCCGCGGGTCAGGGAGTACCCGTAGACGCCCGCGAGGGCTGCGAGCACCCCGCCGGCGGCCGTCCACAGCCAGCGGTCGGACCACCGGCCGCCGGACCAGCCGCCCTCCGGGGCGCGGGCCTCCCGCTGCCGCTCCGAGGCGGCCGCCACCCCCGCGACCAGGGGCTCGGACAGGACCGCGTCCACCGCCCGGGCCCCGCCCGTCTCCTTCACCTCGGCCTCGACCTGCGCCTTCACGGGCAGCCCGAGGTCCTCCTCGTGCGCCCCGACGACCGTCAGGCGGACGTAGTAGCTGCCCGGGAGCGGGTCGTTGGACCAGGCCTCGGCCCCGGAGCGGACGGTGCGCAGGGTACAGGAGAGTTCCACGGAGACGGCCGCCCTGTCCGCCGCCGCGCTCTGGTGCCCGTACGCGCAGGGCTGCCGGCGTCGCAGGCCGTCGTACACGTCGAGCCGCCACGTCTGCGCGCCGTGCCGGGCGGCCGGCTCGGGGAGCGTCACGGAGGCGCGTACGGTGGCCCGTTGGCCGGTGTCGGCGGGGAACGCCCAGTAGAGGTAGTCACCGGTGGACCCGGCGGCCGTGGCCTTCTGCCCGGGCCGGAAGAGCGCCGCGGTGCGGAAGCCCGTCCCGGCCTCGGTCGGGGCACGGCCGTCCTTCCCGGTGCCCTGGCCCGCGCTCGGGGTGGGGGCGGGGCTCGGGGCCGCGGCGGCGGCCGTCACCGGGGCGAGGAGCGCGGTTCCCGCCAGCAGTGCGGCGGTCAGGGTGCGTACGGTACGCATCAGTTGGTCCTCCAGACGGTGACGCGCCAGCGCGAGAGCCAGCCCCAGACCAGACCGGCGAGCAGGCCGGTGAGCACCAGCAGGCCGAGCAGCCACCAGCCGCGGCCGAGGCCGAAGGAGGCGACGTCGGAGCCCTCGTCGGGGCCGTCGACCAGGTCGATGGTCAGCTCGACGGGCATGCCGGGGCTGGTCTTGACGGCCGGGCCGGCGGCGAAGGAGTTGCTGACCTGGAGGCAGACGGTCTCCGGGGCCTCGGCGGCGTCCCCGCCGGCCCCGTCGCGTTCGGCCTTCGGGTAGCGCAGGCCGGTGGAGATCACGTCGGTACGGCCGTCCCCGGCCTCGGAGCCGCGGACGATCTCCCGCCCGTGGACGGTGGTCGCGCGCAGCAGCACGCCGTAGTCGTTGTTGACGGCCCGGTCGGCACCGATGCTGACCGAGGCGCGCAGTTCCTGGCCGGGGCGTACGTCGACCCGGTACCAGCGGTGCTCGCCGAAGGTCTCGCGGTCGCTGTAGAGGCCCGCCTTCAGCAGTGGGGCGTCCTCGCACCGCTTGGCGCCCTCGGTGGCCACCGGTGTGGCCGCCGGGTCGGCGGCGCGGTCGACCAACTGCCGGACGCGGCTCGAGAGTTCGGCGGTGTGGGTCACCGCGGTGTACGTGCCGCCGGTCGCCTCCGCGATGCACGTGAGCTGGGCGCGGGTCTTGGCGTCGGGGACGAGTCCGAGCGTGTCCACGACGAGGTGGATGCCCTTGGCCGCGATCTCGCGGGCCACCTCGCAGGGGTCGAGCGGGGCGCAGGTGTCCTCGCCGTCGGTGATGAGGACGATCCGGCGGGTGGCGTTGCCGCCTTCCAGGTCCTGGGCGGCGGCCTGAAGGGCCGGTCCGATGGGGGTCCAGCCCGTGGGCGCGAGGGTGGCGACGGCGGTCTTCGCCTCCGTGCGGTTGACCGTGCCGACGGGGTAGAGCTGCTTGGTGTCCTTGCAGCCGAGCGCCCTGTCGTCACCGGGGTAGGTGGCGCCCAGGGTCCTTATGCCCAGGCGGACTTCGTCGGGGACCGCGTCGAGCACCTCGTTGAAGGCCTGCTTCGCGGCGGCCATGCGGGACTGGCCGTCGATATCGGTCGCGCGCATCGAGCCGCTGACGTCGAGCACGAGCTCGACCTTCGGGGGCTCCTTCGCCGGTCCGTCGGCGGCGGCCGCGGTCGACGGGAGGAGTCCCGCGGTCAAGGCGACGAACAGGCCGCAGGCCCCTGCCGCCAGTCGTTTTCTTATGATCATCGCCGGATCGTATTGAGGATCGGGCACCAGTCCAAAACCCGTACCGGCAGCCGGTACGCGCCTCCACCGGGCGGGCCACCGGTGGTGTGCCGCCCGGCGGAGGCGTCCCGCTACCAGCGCACCGGCAGTCGGCTCACCCCGTGCATCAGGCTCCCCGGGATCCACTCCAGGGGGCCGCCGGCCGGGTCGGTCTCCAGGCCGGGGAACCGTTCCAACAGGCCCCGGATCGCGATGCGGCCCTCCATCCGGGCCAGCGGGGCGCCGAGGCAGAAGTGCAGCCCGTGCCCGAAGGCGAGGTGCCCTCCGGGGGCGCGTCGGATGTCGAACACGTCGGGTTCGGTGAAGCGGCCCGGGTCCCGGCCGGCGCCGGACAGCGAGGCGAGCACGACCGACCCTGCGGGGATGACCGCACCGCCGAGCTCCACGTCCTTGGCGGCGTAGCGGTAGGTGGAGTTCTGCACGGGGCCGTCGTAGCGGAGCATTTCCTCAACGGCCCCGGGCAGCAGCCCATCGACGTCGGCGCGCAGGGCGGTGAGTTGGTCTGGGTGCGCCAGCAGGGCGCGGACGCCGTTGGAGATGAGGGTGACGGTGGTTTCGTGGCCGGCGACGAGCAGCAGGAAGGCCATCCCGATCAGCTCGTCGGGGGAGAGCGAGTCGCCGTCCTCATCGCGGGTGCGGATCAGCGCGCTGAGCAGGTCGTCGCCGGGGGACTCGGCCTTCTCGGCGACGAGGTCCGCGAGGTAGCGGCTGAGCTGGACGTGCGCGTCGGCGTTCGTGGCTTCCGGGCGGGGCGCGACGATGTCGTTGGACCATCGGCGGAAGCGTTCCCGGTCGAGGTCCGGGACGCCGAGGAGCTCGCAGATCACCGTCATGGGGAGCGGGAAGGCGAGGGCCTCGATGAGGTCGGCGGAGCGCGCGGGGCGGGCGGCCATCGCGTCCAGCAGTTCGTCGGTGATCTGCTGGACGCGGGGGCGCATCGCCTCCACGCGGCGGGCGGTGAACTCCCGGGCCACCAGGCGGCGCAGCCGGGTGTGGTGGGGCGGGTCGGACTCCAGCATGTTGGAGTTGGAGGCGCTGGGCTCGATGTCCGGATACAGCCCGGAACTGCGCCAGTCCTTCAGCAGGTCCGGGTGGGTGAGGGCCTGGCGGGCCTCCTCGTAGCCGACGACGAGCCAGTACGGGTCCTCGTCGGGCATGACGCCGCGGACCCGGTGCACCGGTCCGGCGGCGCGCAGCGCCGCGTAGAAGGAGTGGGGGTCGGAGTCGAAGTCGGCGGCCGCGGAACTGATGTCAACTACAGGCATCCGGCCACCCTACGACGGTCAACGCCCCTTGGAGGGGGGCTGATTCGGCCACTCCGCACCCAGCAAGCAGCCGGTCCGTTCCGCCGGTGGCCGGTCCGTTCGCCGGCGGCCGGCCGGTCCGTCAGCCGCGCAGTCCTTCGGGGAGGCGGCCGGTGTGCACCACCCCGAGGTGCTGGGTGGCGCGGGTGAGCGCGACGTAGAGGTCGCTCGGTTCGAGGTCCGCGGGCTCGGCCACGATCACCGTGTCGAACTCCAGCCCCTTGGCCTGGCGCGGGTCCAGCAGCACCACCGGCCGGGTGAGGTCCGGCTCCTCCCCCGCCCGTAGGCCGGGCAGCGCCTCGGCCAGGGCCGGGTGCAGGGGGCGCGGGGCGATCACCGCGAGCCGGCCCTCGGCCGGGGCCCCGTCGCGGACGGCTCCGGCGACCGCGCCGGGGAGGTCCCGGGCCGCCCGCACCCAGGGCGGTACGCCGGTGGAGCGCACCGAGCGGGGCGGTTCGAAGCCGGGCCGGTGGGCACGCATCACTCCGGCGGCCAGCTCCATGATCTCGGCGGGCGTACGGTAGTTGACGCCCAGCCGGACGTGTTCCCAGCGGTCGCCGGCGTACGGGTCGAGGATCTGCTTCCAGGAACCGCAGCCGGCCTCGTCGCCGGTCTGCGCCGGGTCGCCGACCAGCGTCATGGAGCGGGTCGGGCAGCGGCGCATCAGCAGCCGCCAGGCCATCTCGGACAGCTCCTGCGCCTCGTCGACGATGAGGTGCCCGAAGGCCCAGGTGCGGTCGGCGGCGGCGCGTTCGGCGGTGGTGCGGTGGTCCGCCTCCTCCTGCCGTTCGGCCATCCGCTCGGCGTCGATGATGTCGTGGGCGGCGAGGTACTCGTTCTCCATGTCCTCGAACTCGTAGGACTCGGAGCCCTGGGAGAGGTCGAGGACGCCCTGCGCGTAGGCGATGCGCTCCAGCCGGTCGCGTTCGGCGGCGGCCCGCAGGGCGCTGTCGTCGACGCCGAGGAGTTCGGCGGCCTCGTCGAGGAGCGGGACGTCGGCCGGGGTCCAGTCGCCCGAGGTCCGGCGGATCAGGTCGGCGTCCTCCCGGGGGAGGTGGGAGGGGTCGGCGAGGAAGTCGGCGACGAGCTGCTCGGGGGTCAGCCGGGGCCAGAGGGTGTCGATGGCGGCGTGTACCTCCGGGCTGGTGGCGATCTCCTTGCCGAGCTGTGCGACGTCGTCCGGGCCGAGCAGGTTGGGGCCGCCGTAGGGGTCGGCGCCGAGCCGGTCGGCGAGCTGTCCGGTGAGGGCGTCGACGACGGAGAACGCGAAGTAGGGGCGGGCCGGGTTGTGCGGCAGGCCGGTGGCGCGGGCGCGGTCGCGGGCGGCGTGGGCCATGGTCCGGTCGAGCAGGAGGGTGCCGTAGTCGTCGTGGTCGATCTCCAGCGCCGGCTCGGGGACCACGGCGCTGTCCTCCCCGCTGCCCGCGGGTACCTGCTCGGGGAGCGTCTGCCGGTCGGCGACGGCCCGGGCGAGGACCTCGGCCATGACGGCGCGGCCCTTGACGGCGGCGGCGCCGGGCCGGTCGGTGCCGGTGGCGCGCACTCCGGGGTACAGGTCGCCGGGGGAGGCGAGGAGCACGCCGGTCTCGCCGAGGGCGGGCAGCACCTCTCCGATGTAGCCGAGGAAGGCGGGGTTGGGTCCGACGATCAGTACGCCGCGCCGGGCGAGCAGCTCGCGGTGGGCGTAGAGGAGGTAGGCGGCGCGGTGCAGGGCGACGGCGGTCTTGCCGGTGCCGGGGCCGCCCTCCACGACCAGCACGCCCTGGTGCGGTGAGCGGATGATGCGGTCCTGGTCGGCCTGGATGGTCCGCACGATGTCGTGCATGCGGCCGGTGCGGGCGGTGTCGAGCGCGGCGAGCAGGACGGCGTCCGCGTCGGCGCCCTCGTAGCCGGTGCGCTCGGTGTCGGCGAGGTCCAGGATCTCGTCGTGCAGGGCGGTGACCCGCCGCCCCTCGGTGGTGATGTGGCGACGGCGGCGCAGGCCCATCGGGACGTGCCCGGTGGCGAGGTAGAAGGGGCGGGCGACTTCGGCGCGCCAGTCGATGACGAGCGGGGTGCGTTCGGCGTCGTCCTGTCTGATGCCGATACGGCCGATGTGGTGGTCGCGGCCGTCGGAGAACTCGAGCCGGCCGAAACAGAGGCCGTGTTCGGCGGAGTTCAGAGCGGAAAGCAGACCGGACTGCTCGGCAACCAGGACGTCCCTTTCCAGCCGCGCCTGGAATCCGGTGCCGCTCTCCCCCAGGGCGCCCTGAACGGCCCGTTCGGCCTGGTCGCGCAGGTCTTCGAGGCGCGCGTAGAGCTCGGTGATGAATTTCTGCTCGCTCTGAAATTCGGTGTTTGACAATTTCGCTCCCAGCGCGATACGATGTCCCCGTAAAGCTTCGCCACGCCCTTCATTCGGGCAAAGGCGTGAAGTATCGAATATACGCGAAAGCCCGCCCTGGACGTCAATTCGTCCGGGGCGTTTTTTATGCGTACCGGACTGACCCACTCCCGTGGAGGCGGTGGCCGGCTCGCCGCCGATCGTCGCGCCAGGGCGGACGGCGGACGCTGGGGGCACCCGTACGAGGCAGTCGATTCGCGTCATATGAGGCGATATCCACGTGATCTTTTAGCATGACGTCCCTCCCGTCCCGGCGGTCGTACACGGAGGAGTCGCATGTCCCGACGAACACACCGGTCCGCTGCCCTCGCCGCCACGCTGGCCACGGCCGTCCTCCTGTCCGGGCCGGCCGCCGCGTCCGCGCCCGCCCACGACCACGCGGACGGCGGCGCCGCGGTCACGTCGGCGGAGGCCGCCCTGATCGGCGAGGAGCACGCACGGGCCCACGCCGAGCGGCGCCGCGCGGTCCGCGGCACCGACGGCTACCCGCAGGCGACCCGTACCGCGAGCCTGATCACGCTCACCGAGTCGCAGGCGCTGGCCAACAAGGGCATGGACCCCGCGGAGTACGGCCGCTTCGCGGAGTTCTTCCCCTCTCCCGACTTCGGGGTCCACCTCGCCCAGCTGCCGACCGGCAAGGTGCTGCTCTTCTCCTTCGAACGGGTCGAGGTCGACCCGACCAAGGAGACCGGCCCCACCGACCGGACCGGCCCCGCCAACGCGGGCCGCGCCTTCCTGTGGGACCCGTCCAAGGGCACCGGCGCACGGGCGTTCAAGGAGGTCCGGCCGCCGACGGTGCTGATGCCCGACGGTACGTACGCCCCGCGCCCCGCCCCGTTCTTCTGCGCCGGGCACGCCTTCCTGCCCAACGGGATGCTCGCGGTCTTCGGCGGCAACACCGGCGGCAAGGGCGGCAGCGGCGCCAAGCTCTCCTTCGTCTTCGACCCGTGGACCGAGCGCTGGTACCGCAACCGCGACATGGCCGTGGGCCGCTGGTACCCGTCGGCCGTCACCGGGGCCGACGGCCGCCAGATCATCATGTCCGGCCAGTCCGAGCGCGGTACGGGCACCCCGACCCCGGTGGTGGAGCGCTTCCCGGCGAAGGGGCTGCCGGTGCCCTGGCGCCCGTTCGACATCCCCCTGGACGTCGCGGCCGACCGGTTCCGGGCGGACGCGCCCTTCCGCAACGACTATCCACACCTGTTCTCGCTGCGGGACGGCATGATCTACGGGCTCGGCCGGGACGCCGACCAGCAGTGGGTCTTCGACCCGGTCAAGGAGACCCGCCGCGACCTGCCCCGGCGCCCCGCGGACTTCCGCGGCTACGGATCCGCCGTGCCCCTCCCGGCGGGCCTGCGCGGCCCGGACTCCGTACTGGTGCTCGGCGGGGACCCGCACGACCCCAACACCTACCGGCTGGCGGGCGGCCGGTGGACCACGGAGGAGCCCCGGGCCTTCGGCCGCACCCAGGACGACACCCTGATCCTGCCGGACGCGACCCTCCTGACCGTCAACGGAGCCCTGAGCACCCGCGACTACGGGAACGGCCCCTTCAATCCGAAGGCCGACCTCAAGTACCGGCGGACCGAGCTGCGCGACCCCGCCGGCCACTGGCGGCTCGGACCGGCCCAGCGGCTCCCCCGGGGCTACCACTCCAACGCCCTGGTGATGCCCGACGGGCGGGTGATGGTGACCGGGGACGAGCTCCAGCAGATCGCCAACGACCCCGACATCCGCGACGCGATGGACGGCAGCATCGAGATCTACGAGCCCGCCTACCTCCACCGGGGCGGCACCCGGCCGGCACTGGACCGGGTGCCCCGGGGCGAGCTCGCCCACGGCGCAGCCTTCGAGGTGCGCAGCTCCACCGCGGCCGCCGTCCGGCGGGCCGTACTCCTGGCGCCGACCACCGTCACCCACTCGGTGAACACCAGCCAGCGGCACCTGGAACTGCCGGTCACCGCGGTGCGCGGCGACGGCATCACCCTGCGGACCCCGCCGACGCCGGCGGACGCCCCGCCCGGGTACTACATGCTGTTCCTGCTCGACGCGCGCGGGGTGCCCAGTACCGCCAAGTGGGTGAAGCTGGGCCTGCGGTAGGGCGGCGGCGGGGCCCCTCCCGTGCCGCTCGCGGGCGTGTCCCCCGGATGGGTGCGGACCGGGCTCCCCCGCACGACACGCCGTCGGGGTGCTCGTAGCGTCGTCAGCACCCGGTCCACCGGCCCGAGAGGGCCCCGGACCGGGGCAGGGGGGTCTCCCGACGAGAGGCCGTACCGATGGGAAGCGACGTCTCCATATCCAGCCTGCTCCGGATCCACCGGGGCGCCGCCCGGCCCGAGGAACTCGCCGCCATCACGGTGGTGGTCGCCTGCCTCGCGGGCCGGGCCGCGCGGACCGGCGCCCGGCCGGTGCGGGCCGCGCACCACCGCCCGCCGCCGCGGCCCGGGGGCCACGGGTGCTGGGCGGGGTGCTGGGCCTGCCGCTGAGCCGGCGCCGCCGTTCAGGAGCGGCGCAGCACCCGGGTCATGGCGTCGGCGAGCTCCGCGCGCGGGTCCGCCGGGGTCCCCTCGCAGCGCCAGGCCACGAAGCCGTCGGGGCGTACCAGGACGGCGCCTTCGGCGGGCAGTTCGTGGAGCCGCGCCCAGTCGGTGCCCTCCGCCTCGACCAGGTCGGCGTCCGGCGCGGAGCCGACCGTGTAGGCGTCCAGGTGCGCGCCCAGTTCCCGGGCGACCTGCCCGGCGGCCTCCTGCCAGGGCGTGCCCGGGCTGCTCAGCAGCACGAACGAGGTCTCGTACAGGTCCAGCGTCGAGATCCGCTCGCCGGCCCGGGTGAGCCACATGTGCGGTGCCCGGGTGCCGACGTCGCCCTTGAGGCGCATCTCCTCGGGGATGACCGGCCGCGCCGGGTCGCCGCCGATGACGGCGCCGCTCGGGTAGCAGTAGCCCATGGCCGTGGTGAGGACCCCGCTGCCGGGGCCGCCGCCCATGGTGGGCGGCGGCACGTACCCGGGGTGGCTGTGCTCGGCCGAGCGGGCGGAGGCCCGCTCGCTGGTGGCCCGGGCGACGGGGAGCCGTTCCTCCTCGTAACTGTCGAGCAGGCGGGGGCCGGCCGATCCGTTCAGCACCGCCGCGATCTTCCAGGCGAGGTTGTGCGCGTCCTGGATGCCGGTGTTGGAGCCGAACGCCCCGGTCGGGGACATCTCGTGGGCGGCGTCGCCCACCACGAAGACCCGGCCGACCGAGTACTGCTCGGCGACCCGCTCGGCGGCGTGCCACGGGGCCTTGCCGCCGATCTCCACGTCGAGGTCGGGCAGGCCGATGGCCTCGCGGATCTGCGCGATGCAGCGTTCCTCGGTGAAGTCCTCCAGGGTCTCGCCCGTCTCCGGGTGCCAGGGGGCGTGGAAAACCCACTGGGTCTCGTTGTCGACGGGCAGCAGCGCCCCGTCCGCGCCCGGCCGCATCAGGTAGCAGACGATGAAGCGCAGGTCGCCCAGGGCCTCGGCGAGGCGCTCGGAGCGGAAGACGATGCTCACGTTGTGGAAGAGCTCGCCGTTGCCGGTCTGGCGGATGCCGAGCGCCTCCCGGACGGGGCTGCGCGGGCCGTCCGCGGCGATCAGGAAGTCGGCGCGGACGGTGAGGTGCTCGCCGGTCTCCCGGTTCTTGACGAGGGCGTTCACCCCGGTGGCGTCCTGGTCGAAGCTCATCAGTTCGGTGGCGAAGCGTACGTCGGCGCCCTGGGCGCGGCTCTGCGCGGCCAGGACCGGCTCGATGTTGTTCTGGCTGCACAGGCACCAGCCGGTGGGGCTGAAGCGGGCGAGGGCCCCGGAGGGGTCGACCGCCCTGATGAGCCACTTGTGCTCGCCGCCGATGAGGGCCTGCGTCTGCAGGATGCCCTGATTGGCCTCGAGCGCGGAGGCCTCCTTGCGGATGGCGGGCTCGACGCCCGCCGTCCGGAACAGTTCCATCGTCCGGGCGTTGATGCCCCGTCCGCGCGGGTGGACGGAGGTCCCGGCGTGCTTCTCGACCACCATGTGCCTGATGCCGTGGCGGCTCAGGAACAGCGAGGTGGAGAGGCCTACGAGGGAACCGCCCACGACGAGGACCGGTACGCGGACATCGGCATGTTCTTCCATCGGCTGCGGGCTCCTGTTTCGTGTGGGGGCAGTGGACGCCTTATGCCCCCGATCAGGGTTCTCGCCTTGGCGAGTCGCGTCTTGTCACCCGCTTGATCCGGAGATGTCGCGATCCGTACCCGGCCGGATGACGATGAGCGACAGCGGCGGACCCACTTGGGCCACACCGTCCGCCGTCCCCGACCGCGCGGTCCCCCGGGACCCGCGCCCCGGCGGTTGCCCCGGCGAAGCACCGAGCCGCGTACGCGCCGGTCCAGGCCCTCACGAAGGAGTGAGCAGATGACAACCACCCTGTCCGAACGGGTGTCGCAGTCCGCGTTCGACGGCTCCATGCTGCGGGTCGTCCTGCTGATGGACCTCCACGAGGGTGCCCAGCAGCGGTTCTTCGACGCCTACGAGCAATTGCGGCACGACATCGCGTCGGTGCCGGGCCACCTCGGCGACCAGCTCTGCCAGTCCTTCGCGAACCCCTCGCAGTGGCTGATCACCAGCGAGTGGGAGAGCGCGCCGCAGTACCTCGCGTGGGTGAACAGCGAGGAGCACGCCGAGCAGGTCCGGCCGCTGGGAGCCTGCGCCCGCTCGATGCGGCCGCTGACCTTCACCGTGCTGCGCGAGACCGGCAAGCGGTACGAGGCCCCCGAGCGCGCCGCCGGCGGCCGGCTGCAGGGCGCTCCCCGGCTGGGCGAGGGCATCGTCCGGCACGCGCTGACCTTCACGGTGAAGCCGGGCAGCGAGGCGAAGGTCGCCGAGATCCTCTCCTCGTACTCCTCCCCGGCCGCCCGGGTCGACGACCACACCCGGCTCTGCCGGACCTCGCTGTTCATGCACGGCAACCGGGTGGTCCGTGCCGTGGAGGTGCAGGGCGACCTCACCGCTGCCCTGCGGCACGTGTCGGAGCAACCCGAGGTGCGGGCCGTCGAGCACGCCATCAACCCGTACCTGGAGCAGCACCGGGACCTGTCCGATCCGGAGTCGGCGCGGATGTTCTTCATGCGCGCGGCCCTGCCGGCCGTCCACCACGTGGCCGCGCACGGCCCGCAGCCCGACCGGGTGACGCGGCACGCGCTGTTCTACCCGGCGAAGGCGGGCTGCGGCCCCCTCGTCGCCCGCTTCCTGGCCCGTCAGGACGAGACGGCGGCGAAGATCCCCACCTCCCCCGTGCTGAGCAGCAGCATCTTCCAGCGCGACGACGTGGTGGTGCGCCTCCTCGACGTCAAGGGCCCGGCCGACGCACGCTTCGCGGCCGGCTTCGGCCTCGAGGGACCCCGCAAGGCGGCGGTGCTGCACCGTCTGCTGGCCGGGGCGCCCGGTACCGCTCCGGCCGGCCCCCACCCCATGGACCTGATCACCGACCGCCGGGCTCCCGCGCAGTCCTGATCCGTACGGGGCCGCCCCGGCCAACGGCCCGGCCCCCGCTCCCCGTCACGACCCGGCAGCCCGCGCACACGCCAAGGCTCCGATCCGCCAGGAGGAAGTCAGCATGACCAGACATCAGCCGCGCATCGTCGACCTCAGCGAGACCCAGCCCAACCGCAGGCGCGGAGGGGATCTGCGCGCCGTGCTCACCCCGACCTCGGTGGGCTCGACCAGCGGCTTCATGGGCCTGGCGGTGATGGCCCCCGGCGAGTCGATCGCCGAGCACTACCATCCGTACTCCGAGGAGTTCGTGTACGTGGTCGCCGGGACGCTGGAGGTCGACCTCGACGGCGAGACCCACCCGCTGCGCACCGACCAGGGACTGCTGGTCCCGCTGAACGTGCGCCACCGGTTCCGCAACGTCGGCGGTACCGAGGCCCGGATGGTCTTCCACCTCGGCCCCCTCGCCCCGCGCCCGGAGCTCGGGCACGTGGACACCGAGGAGGCCCCGAACCCGGACGCCACCGCCTGGGCCGAGCGTCCGCCGGAGCGCTCCGGGGTGGTCTCGTGACGCGCCGGCGGGTTGCCGTCACCGGGGTGGGCGTGGTGGCCCCGGGCGGCATCGGGACCGCCGCCTTCTGGGACCTGCTGTCCAACGGCCGTACGGCGACCCGGGGCATCAGCCTTTTCGACCCGTCCGGGTTCCGCTCCCGGATAGCCGCCGAGGTCGACTTCGCCCCCCGTGAGCACGGCCTCACCGAGGACGAGGCGGCCCGGGCCGACCGCTACATCCAGTTCGCCCTGGTCGCCGCCCGCGAGGCGATGGCCGACGCCGGGCTGGAGCTCGACGGCGAACGCGCCTGGCGTACGGGCGTCTCCCTGGGCACGGCGGTCGGCGGTACCACCCGGCTGGAGCACGACTACGTCGCGGTGAGCCAGCAGGGGGCGTGGTGGGACGTGGACCACCGTCTCGCCTCGCCCTTCCTGCACCGCGCTTTCACGCCCGCCACCCTCGCCTCGGCGGTGGCGGAGCAGACGGGGGCGCGCGGTCCCGTACAGACGGTCTCGACCGGCTGCACGTCCGGGCTCGACGCCGTCGGGTACGCCGTGCACTCCATCCAGGAGGGCCGGATCGACGTGTGCGTGGCCGGCGCGTCGGACTCCCCCGTCTCCCCCATCACCGTGGCCTGCTTCGACGCCATCAAGGCGACCTCCGCGAACAACGACGACCCGGCGCACGCCTCCCGGCCCTTCGACGCCGACCGGGACGGTTTCGTCCTCGGCGAGGGCGGCGCGGTCCTGGTCCTGGAGGAGCTGGAGCACGCCCGGGCCCGCGGGGCCCGCGTGTACTGCGAGATCGGCGGCTACGCCACCTTCGGCAACGCCCACCACATGACCGGGCTGACCACCGAGGGCCTGGAGATGGCCCGGGCGATATCGACCGCCCTGGCACAGGCCAGGATCGACGCGCGGGACATCGACTACGTCAACGCGCACGGTTCCGGCACCAAGCAGAACGACCGCCACGAGACGGCGGCGGTCAAGCGGGTGCTCGGCGACCACGCCTACGACACGCCGATGACCTCCATCAAGTCCATGGTGGGGCACTCGCTCGGCGCCATCGGGGCGATCGAACTCGCGGCCTGCGTGCTGGCCATGACGCACCAGGTGGTGCCGCCGACCGCGAACTACGAGACGCCCGACCCCGAATGCGACCTGGACTACGTGCCGCGCACCGCCCGCGACCACACCATGCGCAGCGTGCTGTCCGTAGGCAGCGGCTTCGGCGGCTTCCAGTCCGCCGTGGTCATGACCCAGCCCAAGGAGGTACGCACGTGAACAGACCCAGCACCGGCAAGCCGGTGGCCGTCACGGGCATCGGGGTCGTCGCACCCAACGGGATCGGCGCCGCCGCCTTCTGGAAGGCGACCCAGGCGGGCGAGAGCGTCCTGGACCGGGTGACCCGGCAGGGCTGCGAGCACCTTCCGGTGCGTGTCGCCGGCGAGGTGCGGGGCTTCGAGCCCGGGGCGCTGGTCGAGGACCGCTTCCTCGTCCAGACCGACCGCTTCAGCCACTACGCGCTGGCGGCGGCGGACCTGGCGCTGGAGCACGCCCGGCTGGGCCGGGCGGACTACGAGGACGATCCGTACGCGGTCGGCGTCGTCACCGCGGCCGGTTCGGGCGGCGGCGAGTTCGGGCAGCGCGAGCTCCAGCGACTGTGGGGGCAGGGACCCCGCTACGTCGGCCCCTACCAGTCGATCGCCTGGTTCTACGCGGCCAGCACCGGCCAGATCTCCATCCGGCGCGGGTTCAAGGGCCCCTGCGGGGTGGTCGCGAGCGACGAGGCGGGCGGACTGGACGCCTTCGCGCACGCCGCCCGGGCGATCCGCCAGGGCAGCCGGGCGATGCTGGTCGGCGCGACGGAGGCGCCGCTCGCGCCGTACTCGGTGGTCTGCCAGCTCGGGTACGAGGGGCTCAGCACCGCGGAGGACCCGGAGCGCGCCTACCGGCCCTTCACCGCGAAGGCCTGCGGCTTCGTCCCGGCGGAGGGCGGCGCGATGTTCACCGTCGAGGACGCGGAGGCGGCCGAGCGGCGGGGCGCGCCGGTGCGGGCCCTGCTGGCCGGGCACGCCGCCACCTTCACCGGGCCGGGACGGCCGGAGGAGTCGGGCGCGGGTCTGGCCCGTGCCGTCCGCGGCGCCCTGCGGGAGGCGGGGCTGGACCCCGAGGAGGTGGACGTGGTCTTCGCCGACGCCCTGGGCACCCCCGAGGCGGACGCGGCCGAGGCTCGGGCGATCCGGGAGGCGCTGGGCGCGTACGGCGCGAAGGTGCCGGTGACCGCTCCCAAGACCGGTACCGGGCGGGCGTACTGCGCGGCCGGCACCCTCGACGCCGCCGCCGCCGTGCTGGCGCTGGAGCACGGCGTCATCCCGCCCACCCCGAACGTCTTCGAGGTCTGCCACGACCTCGACGTGGTCACGGGCAGCGCCCGTGTCGCCCCCCTGCGGACCGCGCTCGTCCTGAGCCGGGGCCGGATGGGGTCGAACGCGGCACTCGTCCTCCGCAAGGGGCCCGGATCCGGCACGTAGGGACCGGTGCCCCGTTCGTCAGGGCCGGGCGCGGTCAAGGGCCCGGTTCCCGGAAGCAGGAAAGAGAGAAGGCACCATGTCCGACCAACTGACCATGGAAGAGCTGGCGGCGCTCATGAAGAGCGCCGGCATCACCGTCGACCCCTCGGAGCTGGCGAGCCGCCCGGACTCCCGGTTCGACGACTACGGCCTGGACTCGCTCGGTCTGCTCGGCATCGTCGGTGAGCTGGAGAACCGGCGGGGCCGCGCGCTGCCCCCGGACGCGGACCGCTGCAAGAGCCCGCGCGAGTTCGTCGACCTCGTCAACAACAGCCTCATGACCGGAGCCTGACATGCCTGGACACACCGACAACGAGATCGTGGTCAAAGCGCCCGTCGACGTCGTGTGGGACGTGACGAACGACCTGCCGAACTGGCCGAAGCTGTTCAGCGAGTACGCCTCGGTCGAGATCCTCGAGAAGGCGGGTGACACCACCCGGTTCCGGCTCGCCATGCACCCGGACGAGAACGGCGTGGTGTGGAGCTGGGTGTCGGAGCGGACGGTGGACCGCGCGGGCCTCACGGTGAAGGCCCGCCGGGTGGAGACCGGCCCGTTCGCGCACATGAACATCCACTGGGAGTACGGCGAGGTGCCGGGCGGCACCCGCATGCGCTGGGTCCAGGACTTCGCGATGAAGCCCGACGCGCCGATCGACGACGTCGGGATGACCGACCGCATCAACCTCAACTCCCGGATCCAGATGGAACTCATCCGGGACAAGATCGAGCAGCGGGAGCGGGGCGGCCGCAAGCCCGTCGCCGGCCGCCGCTGAGTCCTCCCGCCCCTCCCGCCCTTCCCCCCTCGGTCCCGTCCAGTCGAAAGGCACACCTCCCGATGCACCAAGCCCTCATCGTGGCCCGTATGGCGCCCGGTTCGGCGCCCGACATCGCCGGACTGTTCGCCGCCTCGGACGCGGGTGAGCTGCCCCACCTGGTCGGGGTCCGCCGCCGCAGTCTCTTCCAGTTCGGGGACGTGTACATGCACCTGATCGAGGCCGACCGGGACCCCGGTCCGGCCATCGCCCAGGTCACCGGGCACCCGGAGTTCCGCGACCTGAGCGAGCGGCTCTCGGCCTTCGTCAGCCCGCACGACCCGAAGACGTGGCGGAGCCCGAAGGACGCGATGGCCCAGCGGTTCTACCTCTGGGAGCGGGACGCCGCCCGATAGCCGTACGGGTGCCCAAGCCGGCGCCGCACCCTCCGGGCGGCCTGGGCACCCACGACCCACGCGCCCCGGGCGCGTCCGCTTCACGGCTCGTAACGGGGGGAATTCGGCAGGTAGTTTTTACATGAATAGCTGACTGAATTCCCGTCAACAAGGTTCCGTCTCATATCTCGATTTGATAACAAGAACGCCCAAAAGGCCTGGACCTTTGACCCGCAACGCGCGTAACTACGCTCTTTCCAAAGAGACTTGACGGTTCATCAAATCCTGCATCCAGGTAACGGATAGATTTCTTGGTCCGTTCTCCCGTTTGTCCGAATTACACGAGCCCTTCATCTGGCAAGCTTCCGCGCACCCACTCTCCTGACCAGGACTTGAGGTGCGCATGACAGCACGATCGACCGGCCGCCGCCGCAGGCCCGGCCACCGCCGCAAACCCAGGAAGCTGATACTCCTGACCGCCGCCATCGCATCGGCGGCGGTCCTCGCGGGAGGCATCGCCTACTCCGGCATCGGCGGCGACGCCGAGGCGACCACCACCGCGCTGACGGAGACACCCGCCGCCGTCGCCGAACCGGCCGCCGCACCGGCCCGGGACGCGGAACCGGCCCCCCTCGCGAAGGCGCCCGCGAACGAGGACAGCCGCGGCATGGTCTACGACGGGCTGGAGACGGCCCCGAAGGGCGACCGCTGCGTCGGCGTCTACCGCACGACAGCGGGCCTGTGCACCCACGGGCCCGACGCTCCCCCCGGGGGCGTCGACATCAAGCGGGACGTGGAGCCCGTGGTCCGTACGAAGGCCCCGGCGGCCGACCCCGCCTCCCCGGCCCACGCCGACCCGGCCGCCACCGAGAACGGCGGGCGTCCTCAGGACGCGCCCGCCGCCGACGCCCGCGGCGCCGCCGCGAGCGCCAAGGCCCCCGCCCCGCCGGCCTCCGGCGGCCAGGCCGTCGCCGCCGGACCGGCCGGGCAGACCGTCCAGTGCGACGGGGACGGCAGCACGGGCAACCGCGTCCAGGTCGTGTACGTACACGGGCCCGGCCGCGACCGGTACGCCGAGTACGTGGCCTCGTTCCGCAAGTGGGCGGCCGACGCCGACCTCATCTACGCGGCGAGCGCCAAGGAGACCGGCGGCGTCCGGCACATCCGCTACGTGACGGCCGCCGACTGCACCCCGTCAGTGCTCAACATCGAGCTCCCCGACTCCGCGCTCCGGGAGTTCAGCGCCACCAACAACGCGCTGGCGGCCAAGGGGCTGGACCGCCGCGACCGCAAGTACATGATCTTCGCGGACTCCCAGGTCTACTGCGGCATCGGCACCTTCAACGGCGACGAGCGGCCCGGCCAGAACAACCTGAGCAACTTCGGCCCCTCCTACGGGCGTACGGACTCGGGCTGCTGGGGCGGCCACACCGCCGCGCACGAACTCGGCCACAACCTGGGCGCGGTCAACAACAGCGCGCCCAACACCAGCCGTGGCGCGCACTGCACGGACGAGTTCGACGTCATGTGCTACTCGGACACCCCGTACTACCCGAAGATGCGCGACGTGTGCCGCAACCAGGCCGCCGAGAACATCCTGGACTGCAACCACGACGACTACTTCCACACCAGCCCGAAGCCCGGCAGCTACCTGGCCACCCACTGGAACATCGCGGACAACCAGTTCCTGATGCGCTCCGCGGGCGGTGGCGGCGGCACCACCCCGGACCCGAACCCTTCGCCCACCGCGAAGCCGAGCCCCTCACCCACCAAGAAGCCCTCCGGGGCCCCGGCGGTGACGGCGGGTCAGATCCAGTCCGACTCGGTGGTGCTGAGCTGGCCGAAGACCGAGGGCGCGGTCTGGTACCAGGTGCTGCTCAACGACAAGCACCTGACCTGGGTCCAGTCCACCTCGCTGCGCGTCTACAACCTCAAGCCCGGTACCGCGTACACGGCCGCGGTGTCGGTCCGCGACGGCTCCGGCCGTGACAGCGGCCCCGGCAAGGCCGCGTCGTTCCGTACGGCCGGCGCGGGCGGCGGCGCCACCACCCCGGGCACCCGCTACGTGCTCGGCAACGGCAGCAGCGGCATGGCCGCCGAGCTGTGGGGCGGCCGGACCGCCGACGGAACCGTCCTCGTCGCGAACCGGACCAACGGCTACGCCCAGCAGCAGTGGTACTTCGACGACGCGGGCGGCGGGACGGTGCGCATCCGGTCCGCGGCCTCCGGCAAGTGCCTCCAGCCGGGCGGCGCTCCCGCCGCGGGCATGTGGGTCGCGCAGCAGGCCTGCGGGAACTCCGCCGCCCAGCAGTGGCGGCTGACCTCCCGCGACGGCGCGGTGACCATCACCGACCCGAGCGGCGGCTTCGCCCTCACGGTCAGCGACCGGCCCTACTACGGGACCTGGCTGCTCGACCTCCAGCGCGCGGACGGCCGTCCGGCGCAGGTCTGGGCGGCCCGCAAGGCCGGCTGACCGGCCCCGGGCCGGCGGGCGGCCGTACTCCCCTACGGCCGCCCGCCCCTCACCCTCGCCGCCGCGGAAACCTCGCCCCGCCTCCCGCGGGGCCCTCGTCCCCTCGCCCGTCAATCCCCTCACCTGGAGCACCCCGCCGATGCGCCGACGCCTCCCGAATCCCGCCGCCGCCCTGGCCTTCGCCGTACTGGCCCTCCCCCTGCTGTACCTCGCGCTGGCCGTGGGCACGGCCGGACCCGCCCGCGCGCACGGCGACACCATGAAGGTGGTCATCACCGGTCAGCGGGACGGCCGTGTCACCTCCGACGTCACCTGGGAGAACGACGGGGACGCCGTCGAGGAGGCCGTGGCCGCCACCGTGAACGCCGTCAGCGCCGACGGGAGCCGTACGGCGGGCCCTTGGCGGCTGGTCCGCGACACGGGCCGGGCCGCGGGCTGGATCACGGCCGAGGCGCTGCCGCCCGGCACGTGGACGGTGACCGTCGACGCGGGCTTCCCCGCGCTCGGGCACGCGCGGCAGGAGGTCGCGGTGCCCGTGGTGGACCCGGCCCCGTCGCCGCCGGTCGTCCCCGCTCCGGCCCCCGCGGCCCCTTCGGCCCCCTCCACGGCGACCGCCTCTTCCGCCCCCTCCGCCCCTTCCCCCTCCCCGGCACCGGTGCCCGCGCCGTCCGGTGGCTCCGGCGGCTGGTGGACCACCGCCGGGGTGGCCGGGATCGCCCTCGCCGGCGCGGCCGCCGGGATCCTGCTGCGCCGCTCCCGCCGCTGACGGAGTGTCGTCCGGCCGGACCGGGCGGCGGGCGAGCATGGTGTTCCCCGAAGCGCTCGACGACGTACACGACGAGAGACACGGCTGGGGACTGCTCATGAAGGCCACGGAGGTACTGGCGGACGGCTTCGGACGCATCCGGGAGGTGGTCCACGAGACGGTCGAGGGGCTCTCGGCCGAGGAGCTGAACGCCCGGCTCGACCCGGCGGCGAACTCCATCGCCTGGCTCGTCTGGCACCTGACCCGGGTCCAGGACGACCACGTGGCCGACGCCTCCGGGCTGGAGCAGGTGTGGCGGGCCGGGGGCTGGGCCGGCCGCTTCAACCTGCCGCTGCCCGATGACGGCATCGGCTACGGACACACCCCCGCCCAGGCCGGCACGGTGCGCGTCGACTCCCCCGGCCTGCTGCTGGGCTACTACGACGAGGTGCACGAGCAGAGCCTGCGGTTCGTGCGCGGGCTGGCCGCCGCCGATCTCGAGCGGATCGTCGACGAACGCTGGGACCCCCCGGTCAGCCTGGGCGTGCGTCTGGTGAGCGTCCTGGCGGACGACCTCCAGCACGCGGGCCAGGCGGCCTACGTCCGGGGCGTGCTCCAGCGGCGCTCGGCATAGCGGAAGTCACCGTCCGGCCGTGTCAGGGCGCGGCCTGCCGCCGGGCCGCGCGGGCGTGCCCCGCGTCGGCGGCGATGTCCAGGGTGCGGTCGGCGGTGGGGTCGTTGAGGGCGTCCTCCACCTCGCAGCGGCCCGCGCCCGCCCGGCTGGTGACGCGGTAGCGGGTGTCGGTGGGCAGGACGAGTTCCAGGCGGCCGGCTCCGGCGCGTGCGGTGACCTGTTCCGGCGGGGCCGCGAACCGGACGTCGGCCCGGCCGGATCCCGCGCGGATGTCGGCCCGGGGGACGGTGAGGCCGGTGGCCCGCAGGGTGCCGGAGCCGACCTCCGCCCGCAGGGGCCCGCGGAGGTCGGCCAGGAGCAGCGTGCCGGAGCCGGTCTCGGCGTCGACCGTCCCGGCCAGGCCGCTGACGCTGATCCGGCCCGAGCCCGCGGACAGCTTCACGGGCATCCCGGCGGGCACGGTCACCGCGAGCCGCACGGAGCAGCCGGGGCCGGTGGCGGCGGTGGGGGAACCGCTGGGGCAGCGCGGGGTCAGGCGCAGGGTGTCGCCGAGCCAGCTCTCCTCGATGACGGGCTCCCGCGACGACCAGGTGAGCTCGGCGCGGTAGCCGACGGTCCGGTCCCCGCGCGGGGTCACGGCCACCTCGGACGCGCCCGCCACGACCTCCAGGGCGGTGACCGCCCGGCCGCCGCTGTCCCCGGCCAGGGTGCGGCCGTGCGCTCCGGCGTCCGCGCGGACCTGCCAGGCGGCCCCGGTCAGCACCAGGACGGCGCTGAGGCCGGAGGCGGTGTACCAGGCGAGCCGCTGACCGCGGCCGCCGCCGGGGCGGGTCACGGCGTGCCGTCCAGGAAGCGCAGTACGGCGAGGACGCGGCGGTGGGCCTCGGCCGCCGGAGGGAGGTCGAGCTTGGCGAAGATGTTGTTGATGTGCTTGGCGACCGCGCTTTCGCTCACGACGAGTCCGGCGGCGATGGCGGCGTTGGAGCGGCCTTCGGCCATGAGGGCCAGTACGTCGCGCTCGCGCGGGGTGAGCCGCCCGAGCGGGTCCGGGCCGCGCCGGCGCAGCAGGAGCTGGGCGACGACCTGCGGGTCGAGGGCGGTGCCGCCGGCCGCGACGCGGCGCAGCGCGTCGATGAACTCCTCGACGTCGGCGACCCGCTGCTTGAGCAGGTAGCCGATGCCCTCGCCGTTCCGGGCGGCCAGCAGATCGGCGGCGTAGCGCTCCTCCACGTACTGGGAGAGCAGCAGCACCGCCGTCCCCGGGTACTGACCCCGGATCATGAGGGCGGCCCGGACTCCCTCGTCGGAGAATCCGGGCGGCATGCGGACGTCCACGAGCGCGAGGTCGGGCCGGTGTTCCTCGACGGCCGCCAGCAGCGCTTCGGCGTCGCCGGCTTCGGCGGCCACTTCGAATCCGGCCATTTCCAGTACTTTGACAAGACCTATGCGCAGCAGGACGGAGTCCTCGGCGATCACAGCCCGCACGGCAGCTCCACGGTGACGACGGTCGGGCCCCCGGCGGGGCTGTTGATCAGTATCGTTCCGTCGACCGACCCCACGCGCTTGCGCAGGCCGGTCAGTCCGGTGCCCCCGGCCGGATCGGCGCCGCCGGCGCCGTCGTCGGTGACGACCACGCGCAGCAGGTCGCCCCGGGGTCCGCCCGCGACACGGGTGACGTGGACGGAACACCGTCCGGCGCGGGCGTGCTTGGCCACGTTGGCGAGGGCCTCGGAGACGACGAAGTAGGCGACGGCCTCGACGGTGGGCCCCGGCCGTTCGGCGAGGTCCACGGTGAGCTCGACGGGCAGCGGGGCGCGGGCGGCGATGCCGGAGAGCGCGGCGTCCAGGCCCCGGTCCTCGAGTACGGCCGGGTGCAGGCCCCGTACGAGGCTGCTCAGTTCCTCGATGGCCTCCTTCGCCTCGCGGTGGGCCTCGTCGATGACGGCCCTGGCCTCGGGCGGCAGGTCGGTGAGGGTGGCGCGGGCGATCCCGAGGTTCATGGCGAGGGAGACCAGCCGCTGCTGGGCGCCGTCGTGCAGGTCCCTTTCGATGCGGCGGCGTTCGAGGTCGGCGGCGTCGAGCACGCCGGCCCGGCTCTCGGCGAGGTCCTCGACGCGGCGCTGGAGTTCGCGGGCCCGGTTGGGGCCGAGGAGGGCGGCCGCCGCGGTGGCGTCGAGCCGGGTCAGGGCCGCCGCCATCCAGGGGGCGGCGAGCAGGGCCAGCACCCCGAGGACGGTGATCAGGTCGTACTCGTTCGTCCAGCCGGGGGCGGGGAGTTCGCCGTCGGTGGGGAGCAGCCAGGACCAGGCGTAGACGGAGGCCGAGGCGGCGCCGCCGGCCCAGGTGAGGACGAGTACGACGGCTCCGGCCGCGGCGAGCGGGCTGACCACGAGGTGGTAGCCGTACTGGCGCCAGGTCGCCTCGGAACGCAGCCGTTCGGCCAGTCCGCGTCCGGTCGTCCAGCGGTGGGCGTGGACGACGGCCGGCACGTCCAGGCCGAGCAGGGACCGGAAGCGGCTGCGCTGGAGCGGCGTCAGCAGCGGGAGCGGGGAAAGGATGAGGAGCAGCGGGAGCGCGCTGTGGCCGGGGCCCGCCACGAGGAGGGCGAGGCCGGTGCCGAGGGGCAGGGCGGGCGGGATCGCGGCGGTGCTGAAGGCCGTGTTGCGCCAGGCCCACGCCGACCAGGGGGTGTGCGACGCGATCCAGGTGTAGGTACGCCTCAGCGCGCCGCGAGTTGCCATGTCCATACGCTAATCGCATCGATCGAGGCGGTTCCATCACCCGGGCATCCGGCCGGGGGTGTAGCAGGCACCACCCCCGACCGGGACGGTGGGGCTACTGATCTTCCGCGCGCGGGCCGACAGGGTCGTGGTGTGCCCGGCGGACGGACCGCCGGGCCGGAAGGAGACCCGCAGCCATGGCCCTCGCCGCACCGCAGTTCCGGGTACCCCGCCGCCCGGGAGGAACGCACGGGCGCGCCCCGCTCCTCCCGGTGGTGTTCACCGGGGCCGGGGTGGCGCTGCTCCCGTGGATGGCGGTGCTGGCGTGGACGCTGCCGCGGACGGCGGAGGTGTCCAACTGGTCCACCGCGTGGATCGGCTTCGACGCGCTGCTGGCCGCCGGGCTGACCGGGACGGGGACGCTGCTGCGCAGGGGGGATCCCCGGGTGTCCCCGGTGGCGGCCGCGACGGCCGCGCTGCTGGTGGCGGACGCCTGGCTGGACGTCGCCACCTCGGCGGGTACGTCCGGGCAGGGCGCGGCGGTCCTGCTGGCGCTCGCCGCTGAGCTGCCGCTGGCGGTGGCCTGCGCGGTGGTGGCCGCGCGGCGCACCGCCTGACGGGGAGCCGGGCCGTACGGCCCGCCGGGGCTGCCGGGGCTACTCGTTTTACTCGATGACGAGCTCGACGGGGATGTTGCCCCGGGTGGCCTTGGAGTAGGGGCAGACCTCGTGGGCCTGCTTGACCAGCAGGGTGCCGGTCTCGCCCTCCAGGTGGGCGGGGAGCTCGATGCGCAGGGTGACGGCGAGACCGAAGCCGCCGGCGTCCTGGCCGATGGAGGCCTCCGCGGTGACGGACACGTCGCCGGTGTCGACCTTCGCCTGCCGGCCGACCAGGCCGAGGGCGCTCGCGAAGCAGGCGGCGTACCCGGCGGCGAAGAGCTGCTCGGGGTTGGTGCCCTGACCGTTGCCGCCGAGCGCCGGGGGCATGGCGAGCGGAAGGTCGATCTGGCCATCGGAGCTGACGGCGCGGCCCTCGCGGCCGTTGGCGGTGGCGACGGCGGTGTACAGCGCGTCCATCGGGAGGTCCTTTCGCAGGGGCGGGGCGGCCGGTGGCGACCCTCGGCCACAACTAGAGCACACAATTCAGTTGTGCACAACTCAATGGCCCGCAAGCAGCCTCCGGTACACTGGGGACCATGACCGAGCAGCCCGCCGACACCCACCGCGAACCCCTCCGCGACCAGGACTTCCTCCGCCTCGACGGACAGATCTGCTTCGCGCTGGGCGCCGCGAACCGCGCCTTCGGGGGGCTGTACCGGGTCGTCCTGAAGGACCTGGGCCTGACCTACCCCCAGTACCTGGTAATGCTGGTGCTCTGGGAGCACGGCACGATGCCGGTCAAGCAGCTCGGACAGCACCTGCGGCTCGACTCGGGCACGCTCTCGCCCCTGCTCAAGCGCCTGGAGGCGGCGGGTCTGATCCGGCGCGAACGCAGCGCGGAGGACGAGCGCTCCGTGCACGCGGTACTGACCGAGGAGGGCTCCGCCCTGCGCGAGCGGGCCGTGGAGGTCCCGCGCCGGATCGCGCGGGCGACCGGGTTCGAGCTCGGCGAGATCCGCGACCTCCAGCAACGCCTGGGCCGCCTCACGGCCGCCCTGGACGCCGCCGTGGAATCCGTCGACGCCGCCGGCGCGGCCCCCCGGGACTGACGGCCCGCCGGCCCGGCCTCCGGGCCCGGCCGCCCCACCGCCCGCGCCCACCCGGCGACCAAGATAGTTGACATTATCAACCTTTTACTTGACCACCTTAACTATCGCTGGCTACCTTCGTCGAAGTACTTGATGACATAAAACATCTGCGTCCTGAAGCACTTCAAGAAGGTCCCTCCCCTCATGAGCTCCGCCACATCCGCCCCCGCCGAAGCGGGGAACAGGAACGAGACGGTCATCGTCTTCGCCCTGAGCCTCGCCGCCATGGTCGTGTCGATGATGCAGACCCTGCCCGTACCGATCCTGGGCCTGATCCGCGACGACCTCGGCACGTCCACCGCCGGCGTCAGCTGGGTGACCACCGCCACCCTGCTCTCCGCCGCCGTCTTCACCCCGCTGCTGGGCCGCTTCGGCGACCAGCACGGCAAGAAGCCCACCCTGGTGGCCGTCCTCGGCGTGATGGTGGCCGGCTCCGTCATGGCCGCCCTGGCGACCTCCCTGCCCCTGCTGATCCTCGGCCGAGTGCTCCAAGGCGCCGCCACGGCGATCTTCCCGCTGGCCCTGTCCGTCCTGCGCGAGGAGGTCCGGCCGCAGAAGCTGCCGGGCGCCATGGCGCTGGTCAGCGGCACCCTCGCGTTCGGCAGCGGCCTGGCCCTGGTCGCCACCGGCCTGCTGACCTCCGGTGACGACGCCGACTACCGCAACGCCTTCTGGATGGCCACCGGGTTCGCCGCCCTGGCCCTGCTGGCCGTGGTGTTCCTGGTCCCCGCCACCCGGCACAAGACCGGCGGCCGCACCGACTTCCTCGGCGCGCTGACCCTCGGCGTCGCCCTGCTGCTGCTCCTGCTGGCCATCTCCCAGGGCCACGAGTGGGGCTGGTCCTCCGCCCGCACCCTGGGCGGCTTCGCCGGGGCGGCCGTGATGACCGCCGTCTGGGTCCTGGTCGAGCGCAAGGTCGCCGAGCCGCTCGTCGACATGAAGATGTTCGTCCACCGCCCGGTACTGATGGCCAACCTGGCCGGCATCCTCGTCGGCTTCGGCATGTTCGCGAACTTCCTGGGCGTCTCCTACCTCGTCCAGATGCCGGAGCGGCTCACCGGCTACGGCTTCGACGCGTCCATCCTGCGCGCCTCCGTCCAGTTCCTGCTGCCCGGCGCGATCGTCTCGCTGCTCGCCTCCCCCGTCGGCGGCCGGCTGGTGCGCCACCGCGGCCCCCGCCTCGCGCTCACCGTGGCCGCCGCGCTCGGCGCCGTCGGCTTCGGCTGGCTGGCGCTCGACCACGGCCACACCCTCTCGGTGATCGGCGCCGGCCTCGTCGTCGGCGCGGCCGTCAGCTTCGGCTACGCCGCCATGCCCGCCGTGATCATGTCCAGCGTCCCGCACCACCAGAGCGGCATCGCCAACGGCATCAACTCCATCTCCCGCTCCACGGGCAGCGCGATCGGCAGCGCCATCGTCACCACCATCCTGGCGTCGCAGACCGTCGAGCACCTGCCCGAGGGCGTCCCGCCGCTTCCGGCCGAGTCCGGATTCACCCTCACCTTCTGGATCGGGGCCGCCGCCTTCGCCCTGGTCGCGCTGATCAGCCGGCTCGGCCTGCGCTCCGGCCACGGCCCGCGCGTGGTGCGGACGGCCGCCCCGAGCCCCGCCCCGGCGAAGGTCCCGGACACCGCCGACGCGGCCTGACCCGCGTCACACTCCCCTCCGCTGCCCCCGGTCCGCGCGGACCGGGGGCAGCGGCACGTCCGGGAGCACCGCTGGGGAACCCCTCCCCCGCGCGTTGTCAGTGGCGCTCGCTACTCTCCCCGCATACCGCAGCTCAACAGGCGCTCGCGCCGCGATCCGGGCTGCGCAAGACCATTTTCGGACAGGTGGAGGGGCGCGCGCTGATGGGCTGGCTGGCGTTGGACGAGGGGTACGAGATCTCCCTCGTGGAGGGGCGGGTCGCGGTACGGCGGCCCGGGGGACGGCAGTTGAAGGCGCTGCCGAAGGCGCTGCGCGACCACCCCGAGGTGGACCGGCTGCGCCGGCTCGCCGAGTGGCTGGGCCGGCACGAGGCGGCCTGCGCGGCCCAGGTGGACACCTGGATGGTGTCCTCCCTGCCGGTGCCGACCGAGCTCCTCGCCCGGGTCTGGCCCGACGAGGCCTGGCAGGCCGCGCTGCGCGACCTGGCGGTCGTCCCCGACAACGACCCCGACGAGGTGGGCTTCCTGCGCGACGCCACCCCCGCCGGTGAGCTGAAGGTGGTCAACCTCGACGGCGAGACCGTACGCCTCTCCCCGCGCACGGTGACCCTGCCGCACCCGGTGCTGCTGCCCGACCTGGACGACGTACGGGAGTTCGCGGCCGAGCTGGACATCACCCAGCGGGTCGAGCAGATCCACCGGGCGACCTGGGAGAAGCCCGCGGACCCGGAACCGGCCGCGACCGAGGTGCACGACTACGCGGGCGGGGTCTTCCCCAGCCGGTTCAGCCTCGCCGCCCGCGCCACGAACCTCGGCTACCGGGTCTCCGGCGGCTACGCCACCTGCAAGGTGCGCGACTCCGGCCGGGCGATGGAGGCGGCCGTGTGGATCGGCGAGCCCTACTGGGACGACGAGTCGGCCACCGGGGCGCTGAACTGGCACGACGAGGAGGGCCGGGCGGTGCGCCTGGCCGAGGTCGGACCGGTGGCCTGGTCCGAGGGCATGCGGATGGCCGCGGCACTGTACGCCGGGCGCAGGATCGAAGAGGGCGGGGACGTAGCGTGAGCACCACCGACACCACGGGCACGGCCGGGAACGGCCCCCGCGACAGCGCCGGACTGCTGGCGGCGGGAGCCGTCCTGCCCGCCGGGACCACCGGGGCGGGCCCCTCGGCAGTCCCCCTCACCGCGCGGACGTACCGTCACCCGGCCCTGGGGGACGAGCGGGTCGTGGTGCGCCTGGCCGCGGCCGAGCTCGGTGCCGCCGAGGACCTCGCCGCGGGCTTCCTGGGCCTCGTACCGGACGGCGAGCCGCAGGTGGTCGGCCTCGGCCGGCGCCAGGCACTCGGCTTCCCCGAGTGGGTACTGGTGCACCACCCCGAGGACGGGCACCACGCGCTGGCCGTGGTCCCCGAACTGGACCGGCTGGCCCGGCAGGCCAAGACCAAGCCCAAGGCCGCCCTCGACGCCTGCACCGAGCTGGCCGACCGGCTCGCCGCCGCCGTCCCGCACTTCCTGCCCGTCTTCTACGAGCAGGCCGCGCGCCTCTTCCTCGCCGTGGACAACACCACCTACGCGGCGCAGCTGTTCGGGCGGGCCCGCACGAGCGAGGCCCGCTACGGCCTGGCCGTCGACGAGGACCGGCTCGACGCCGTCTTCCTGGAATTCGCCCTGGCCGGAGCCCTGCCCGTGAAGGTGCTCACCGGCTACGGCAAGGAGCTGGCCCAGCGGGTCTCCCCCGCCGAGGCCTTCGAGCGCTTCCGCCGTCTGTGCGTACGCCGCACCGCGGGCGGGCTCGCGCCGTCCGCTCAGGCCTCCGTCGAGCTGCGCAGGCTGGCCCGCGCCGCCGGACTGACCGGCAACGAGCCCGAGCAGGACTACCTCGCCGAGCTGCTGCCGCTGCCCGCCACCCTCCGGGCCGCGACCGGCTGGTGGAAGGCCCACCGCACGGCGCTCGTCGCGCTCGCCCAGCGCGTGCCCGCGGTACGGGGAACCCTGCTCGGCATCATGCCCTCCGGCGGGGGCGAAGCCGGGGAACTGGCCGCCCTGTGGCTGGAGGTGCTGGAGGAGTCCGGCGCCACCGCCGGCCTCGCGGGGGCGGACGTACCCGCCGAGGAACGCTGCGCCGACGGCACGGCCGGCTGGCTGGAGCGCTTCCACACCGCCCGCCACACCGGCTGGGGCACCCCGCCACCGCTCCCCGCCCTGCTGCCCCTGATCACCCGCTGCGCCGGCCGGCTGCGCGCCGAACTGGCCCTGCCGGGACGGGAGCAGGGCCTGCGCCTGGGCCTCCAGGACGTGAACCTGCTCGACCTGCTGCTCTCGCTCGGCCTGACCCTCGCCGGCCCCGGCCCGGACGAGGTGCTGGGCCTGGACGCCTGGGCCCGTTCGGCCGAGCAGCGCGACCTGCGGGCGCTCTGCGCCGACGAGCGGATGCGTCCGGCGTTCCACCGCACCCTGGAGCGCTTCAACACCCACGTCTCGGCAGGGCGGGAGACGCTGCGGCACCTCGCCGGGGCTCCCGGCAGCGCCCCGCTGGTCGCCGAGTGGGTCCGCGGGGTCGCCGCCCAGTCCTCGGCGGCGGCCCTGCCGGAGCTGCCCGAGG
Organism: Streptomyces sp. NPDC012794; assembly: GCF_042901085.1. NCBI lineage: Bacteria > Bacillati > Actinomycetota > Actinomycetes > Kitasatosporales > Streptomycetaceae > Streptomyces > Streptomyces sp. NPDC012794. The sequence goes on along the minus strand of NZ_JBIBCI010000006.1, from coordinate 12,252 downwards.
CGCTGCGCCGGCTCACCTGGCTGCCGTCCGAGGCACTGGCCCTCGCCCCCGAGGAGGTGTCCCGGGCCGCGTCCGTCGACCTGGGCGAGATCCTGTCCCGCACCCTGCGGGGCGGCCTGTTCGAGGAACTGGTCTGGCCGGCCTGGGAGACCGCCCTCAGCGAGCTGGCGCCCGGCCAGGGACGCACGCGGCTGACCGTGATGGACGCCTGGCCGTACGTCATCGTCGCGAACTCCACTCAGGTCCGGGTCATCGACGCGGACTCCACCGTGCTCACCCACGACCTGCGGATCCCGCCGGGCAACCGGTACAACCAGGGCTTCCACTACACCGACGGCGACCTTCTCGTCTTCTGGGCCTCTTACGACGGCCCGGTCCAGGGCTACTGGCTGAGCGCGCCCGACGACGTGCTCACCCTGGACTCCTCCGCCTCCTTCTGGTCGGTGCGGTCGGAGCACGTCAGCCTGCCGCTGCCCGGCGGCGGCCGCACCACCGGCGGCGCCGCACCGCTGCACGCGGGCGACAGCAGGCTCCCCGCCGAACGGGCCGTCATCACGGACGGGACCTCGTACTGGGTGTGGGACCAGGGAGGCCGCGCAGGCGACTGGGGCTGGGCCGAGTACGACCCGTCCACGGGCGGGCTGGGGCGGCGCTCCCTGCCGGGCTTCCTCGCCGACGCCCTGGAGGGCCACCCGAGCGGCAGCGTCCTGAACGACCACGTCGGCCAGAACTGGCTGCGGCCGACGCCCGCCGTCGAGGGCTCCGTCATGGGTGCGCCCGTCGACGGGCTGCTCGGCTGGCGCGTCGTGCACGTCCCGGGCGAGGGCTGGCACGGCTCCGACAACACCGGGCGCTCCGTCACCGTCCGCGAGGGCGGCCTCCTTCCGCGCGCGGCCGTCGCCTTCCCCGGCGACGACCGGCCGCGCGCCGTCTCCCAGGACTGGCGGACCCTGGCGCTCACCGACCCCGAGGGCGCCGTCACCTGCCGGGTCACCTCCGACCACAACGGCGGCCTCTTCTGGACCGGCCACGCCGAACTCCCCCGGCTCGCCTACTGGTACTGCCTGCGGCCCCGCGACCCGGAGGGCTCCGCCGCGCTGCGCGCGCTGGACGGGCGTCGTGCCGGGGAGCTGCTGGCGGCGGCCGCGCGGGCGGAGAAGCGTACGGAGCTGCCCGCGCTGGTCAGCGCGGCCCTGCCCGCCGTCACCGCGCCCGCGCTGCTCGGCGGGGTGGTCGACACCGTCCGCTCGGCGCTGACCCAGCGCCAGGCCCTGGACAGGATCGCGGCCGCGCTGAGGCCGGCCCCCGACGCGCGCCCGAAGGCGCTGGTGGACCGGGGCCCGGCCGACGGGCTGCTCGACCGTGCGCTGCACGGGCTGACGGGTTACCCGCATAACCGCTACCACGGCGCGGACTCCGACGGGACCTACCGCTTCCTGCGCGCGCTGGCCGAGGCCGTCCCCGACACCGCAGCCGAGGCGGTACCGGGCCGGCTGCACGTGGACATGCCGAGGCTGGCCCATTCCTCCTTGCCCTGGACCGGACTGTTCCTGGACGCGCCGGCGGCGGTCGCCTACCGCGCGGTCGTCACCGGTGACACCACCGAGGAGGAGCGGGCGGCGCTGCTGCGGGTCCTCGGCGAAGCGGACGCCCTGGGCCTCACCTCGGCCGAGGTGTCCGCCGGGCGCTGGCGGCGCCTGCGGGTGCGCATCGACACCGCACACCTGCTGGGTGCCGACGACCGCGAGCGCGGCCGGGGCAGCCGGCACCGCGCCGTGGTGCCGCTCGGCGGCGGCGCCGTGCTCGCCCTCGACGCGCAGACCCAGGAGTACACCAGGGGCCGCGAGTTCGACGCGCTGCTGCACGACCCGGCCGGCGCCTTCGCCGTGCCCGCCCCCTACACCGGGGCCGGAGCGGGCGGGCCGGTCGGCGACCGCGGGCGCGGCGCCGACTGGGCCGCCGCCTTCCTGAAGGAGGCGGCCGAGCGCGGCCCGGCACCCTGGTTCCCGGAGGCCGCCGAGGAGTTCGCGAGGCTCACCGGGGTACGCGCCGCCGTGGCCGGGCTGGTCCTCGCGGGCCTGCCGCACCTGGACTCGTACGAGCGCGGGTTCCTGCCCGCCGGGCTGCGCGAGACCCTCAAGGTGAAGGCCACCGACGCCGTGAACGCCCGTGACGAGCTCAAGGAGCTGGACGTGGACGTCCGGCGCGAGCTGGTCGCGGCGCTGCTGCCCGCCGACCCGGCGGCGCTGTGGACGCGGGGCCCGGACGCGGCGGCCGCCGCGCGGGTGTGGAACGAGCGCGTGGGCCGTCGTACCCCCGTGCCCGAGTGGCTGCTCGCCGAGGCCGTCAAGGAGGTGCGCGGCGGCGGCTGGGCCCCGCACCGGGCGCTGCCCGCGCTGCTCGACGCGGCGGCCTGCGAGGTGCTGAGCAAGGACGTCGCCTGGACGGTCAAGGGGGACCACGTGGAGCCCTGCACCCCGGTGGCCCAGCCCTTCGACTCGGGCGTGCTGACGGGGGCCGCGGCCCTGACGGCCTGGCTCGCGCACCGGCTGCCCGCCGGGCATCCGGTACGCGCCTGCCTGCCGCCGGCGCTGACCGCGCTGCGCCAGCGCCTCGCCTCCCCCGAACTGCTGCTCAGCGTCGGGCACTACATCCGGCTGCCCGACTTCCGCAAGGCGGCGGGCACCCCCACCGAGACCGGCGAGGGGTACGAGCGGTACGGCGCGGTGGTGCTCGCCACGCACGACACGCAGCCCCGGCCCGCGCTGCGGCCCGCCCTGCTGGACTCGACCGGGTCCGACCCGTACCTGCCGCTGCTGCGCGACGCCGACCAGCAGCCCTCCGCGGCCGAGACGGCGCTGCGCCTGGTCCAGGACCCGGCGTTCGCCGCGCTGCTCGCCGATCCGGGGACGCCGGTCGCGGGCGCCGTCGACAAGGACGGCACCTGGTGGCCGCAGGACCCCTCGCGCAGCGTGCCGGAGCTGGTGGCGGAGGTGTCCAGGGCGTACGGCCTGGGCGCGGACGCGGCCGCGCTGTACCTGGCGCTGCTGGCGATGCCCGACCCCACGGACCGCAACACGGCTCGCTGGACTGGCTGGAAGCCGGCCCGGATGAAGGCGGCCCGCGCCGAACTGGCCGCCACGGAGCTGGTGGTGCAGGCCACCCGCACCCGCGCCGGGCGCTCCCTGTTCCTGCCCGGCGGCTGGACCGAGCCGGGGGCACCGGTGCTGCCGGTGGAGACCTGGAAGCTGCCCCTGTACGCGGTGGCGGCGGGCGGTCGTCCGGTGCTGGGCGTGCTGGTGCCCGCCGAGCCGGCCGCGGAGCTGTACCGCCGGGCGTGGGGGCGGGTCCGCGAGGGCGACGTACCGCGCTTCGAGGAGCTGAAGGTGAAGCGCGCCGCCGGCCGCCGGCGCTGACCGGGCCCGTCCGGCCGGATCCGGTGGGGGTGCGCGGCAACGGCCGCCGCACCCCCACCGGGCCGCACCACCCCTTCGCCCTTCCCTCCCTCGCCCTTCCTTCCTTCGTTCCCGCTGCCTTCCTTCGTCCTTCCTCCTGCCTTCCCTTCCTTCCCGACCGCTTCCACGAACCAGAGGACCCGCACCGATGACCGTCACCGAACCGTCCGCGCCCGCCCGGCAGGCCATGCCCGCCGAGGAGCGCCACGCCGCCGAACTCGCCTTCCTCGCCGCCCAGGACACCGGCCCCCGCCCGCCCGGCTGGCTCCTCACCCCCCGCGCGGTGGTCACCTTCGTGTGCGGCAGCGACGGCGAGGAACTGGCCCTGCCCAAGCGGCGCGCCGGACTGCCGTCGAAGCGGGTGATCGCCCCCAAGTTCGTCGGGGAACGCGCCCTCGTGGAGCGGTGCGTGGTGACCCTGGCCGGGGAACGGGGGCTGCTGCTCACCGGTGAGCCGGGCACCGCCAAGTCGATGCTGTCCGAGCTGCTGTCGGCCGCCGTGTGCGGCACCAGCGAGCTCACCGTGCAGGGCACCGCCGGCACCACCGAGGACGCCTTCCGCTACGGGTGGAACTACGCGCTGCTCCTCGCCCAGGGCCCCACCCCGCAGGCCCTCGTGGACTCCCCCGTGCTCTCCGCGATGCGGACGGGCCGGGTGGCGCGGGTCGAGGAGATCACCCGCTGCCTGCCCGAGGTGCAGGACGCGCTCGTGTCGATCCTGTCCGACCGCCGGGTCAGCGTGCCGGAACTGACCGCCACCGAGGACGCGGTGGTTTCCGCCGCCCCCGGCTTCACGGTCATCGCCACCGCCAACCTGCGCGACCGCGGCGTCTCGGAGATGTCCGCCGCCCTCAAGCGGCGCTTCAACTTCGAGACCGTCGGCCCGATCGCCGACCCCGACGCCGAGGCCGCCCTCGTCCGGCGGCAGGCCGTCGCCGCCGTGGAACGCTCCGGCGCGGCCTTCGGGGTGGACGACTCCGTCCTCGACGCCCTCGTCACCGTCTTCCGGGACCTGCGCTCGGGGCGCAGCGCCGAGGGCTGGGACGTGGAGCGGCCCGGTACCGTCATGTCCACCGCCGAGGCCGTGCAGGTGGCCGCCTCGCTGGGGGTCGCGGCCGCGTACCTGCCGGGCGGTGACGTGCTGGACCTGCTGCCGGGACACCTGCTGGGCGTGGTGCGCAAGGACGACCCCGCCGACCACGGGCGGCTGCTGGGCTACTGGGACGGCCCGGTGCGCCGCCGGGCCGAGGACGGCTCCGCGATGTGGCGCCGCCTGTGGGACCTGCGCGGGAGCCTGCGTTGACGCTCACCGCCGAACCGCGGGCGGCGGTCGAGGAGCTGGCCGCGTGCCGCGCGCCGTACCTGCTCGGGGTACGCCACCACAGTCCCGCGCTGGCCGCGGTGGTCCCCGCGCTGCTGGAGGCGGCGGACCCCGAGGTGGTCTGCGTGGAGCTGCCCGCCGACTTCCAGCCGTGGCTGGCGCACCTGGCCGACCCGGAGACCCTCGCGCCGGTCGCGCTGGCGGGCCTGGGAGCCGAAGGGCGCCTGGCCTTCTACCCGTTCGCGGACTTCTCCCCCGAGCTGGCGGCGATCCGCTGGGCGCGCGGCCGGGGCGTGGAGGTCGTCTGCTGCGACCTGCCGCTGTCCGACCGGGGGTGGACCGCGCAGGCCCTGCCGTCGGCCCCCGGCCCGTCCGGGCTCCGGTCCTACGCCGGGGCGCTCGCCGCGTCGGGCACCGGACGCGAGGGCGACGACCTGTGGGACCGGGCCGTGGAGGTCCTGGCTCCGGGCTGTTCCGCGGAGGCCGTACGCCGCGCCGCGCTCGGCGTCGGCTGGGCGCTGCGTACGGACGCGGGCGACGTCCCCGCGGTGGACCTGGCGCGGGAGGCCCACATGCGGGGCGTGCTCGCCGGGTTCCCCGGCCGCCGGGTCGCCGCGGTGATCGGTGCCTTCCACGCCCCCGCCCTGGTCCCGGGTGCGGGCGGGGAGGCGGTGGCGGTCCCCGGTCCGGACACCGCCGGCGCCGCCGACGGCGGCGTCGTCACCTCGTTCGTGGCGTACTCCCACGACCTGCTCGACTCCCGCTCCGGCTACCCCGCCGGGATCCGGGACCCGCTGTGGCAGCAGGCCGTGTTCGAAGCGGGCGGGGACCCCGTGCGGCTGCGGGAGGCCGCGGCCGCCGCCGTCACCGGGCTGTGCCGGGAGCTGCGCCGCGCCGGGCACACCGCGGGCACCGGGGAGGCCGCCGAGACGCTGCGCCTGGCCTGCGACCTGGCGGTGCTGCGCGGGCTGCCCGCCCCCGGCCGGGGTGAGCTGCTGGAGGCCGTCACCACGGTGCTCGGGCAGGGCGAACCCCTGGGGCGGGGACGGGTGCTGGCCCGCGCCCTGGAGGCCGTGTTCGTCGGCACGGGCCGCGGCCGGACCACCCCGCACGCCCCCCGCTCCGGGCTCGGACCCTCCGTGGAGGCGGAACTGGCCGCGCTGCGGCTGCCGTGTCCCGAGGACCCGGAGCCGCGCGAGGTCCGCCTGGACCCGCTGCGCTCCGAGCTCGACGGCCGCCGCGAAGTGCTGCTGCGGCGGCTGCTGGTCTGCGGCGCCTCCTACGGGGAGCCCGTGGAGGTCGCCGCCACCGGCGACGGCACCGCCCTGGGGAGCAAGTGGCGGCTGTCCTGGACCCCGTCGGTCCCGGCCCGCCTCGACCTGGCGGGGGTCCGCGGCGTGAGCGCCGCCCAGGCGGCCGCCGGGACGCTGCGGGACACCGCGCGCCGCCAGGCGGTCGAAGGCGGCCCGACGGCCGCCCAGGTGCTGGCCGGGCTCGACGCCGCCGCGCGCTGCGACCTGCCCGAACTGGTCGGCGTACGGCTGGAGGAGATGGCGGCCGTACTGCCGGACACCGCCACCGTGCCCGAGCTCCTGGAGGCGGTCGACCTGCTGGAGGGGCTGCGCCGCGGCCACCTGCCCGGTGCCCCGGAGGGGGCGCGGGCCACGGCCGAGGAGCTGGTCGGCGACCTGCTGGACGCCGCGCTGCGGTCCCTGCCCGGCCTCGCCGGCAGCGACGACCCCGCCGACGCGGGCGCCCTGGTGGCCCTCGCCGACCGGGCCGCCGCCCGCCGGCTGGGGCTGCGCATGGACGCCGCCCTCGCCGAACTCGCCTCCGGGGCCGGTCCCTTGATGCGGGGTGCGGCCCTGGCCGTACGGGTCCTGCTCGATCTGGATCCGGCCGCCGGGCTCGGCTCCCGCGCCGCCGCCTGGGTGGACGGCGCGGCCACCGCCGACGGGCGGCGCGCGCTGGCCCGCCGGCTCGCCGGACTACTGACCGACGCCGGGCCGCTGCTCGGCGCCTCCCCGGCCGCCCTCACCCCGCTGCTGGACCGGGTGGACGCGCTGGCCGACGGTGCGTTCCTGGAGCGGCTGCCGGCGCTGCGGGCCGGGTTCGACGTGATGACCCCGGCCGCCCGGGAGCGGCTGCTGGACACGGTCACCGAGCGGCTCGGTGACCGGGTCGACCTGTCGCTGGACGCGCCGCCCGCGCTGCTGGCCCTGTGGGCGGCCGCCGACGCCGCCGGGCTGGCCGCGGTCAAAGAGCTGGCGCTGCCCGGGGTTCGGCCCGGCACGGCCTCCGTGACCCTCGCGGAGCCGGCCGCCGCGGCCGCGCCCGCGCCCGGCGGCCCGCCGCCGGACGGGCGGCGGCTGGCGCCCGCAGACCGGTGGCGCCTGCTGCTCGGCCGCCAGCGCGACCGGCTCCCGGCCGACGCGCGGCCCTTTGCCCGCGCGCTGGACGAGCTGTACGGCGCCGGGCGCGGGGAGGGTTCCGCGGACGTGGGCCGCCCAGGCTCCGGCGGCGGGGACGGGGCCTCCTTCCCGACCGCCCGGGAGTGGTCGGCGGAGCTGGAGTCCCTCTTCGGAGCCGACGTGCGCGAGGAGGTGCTGGCCGACGCGGCAGGGGCGGGCCGCACCGATGTGCTGGCCCAGCTCGACCCGGCGTCGGTGCGCCCGTCCGTGGAGCTGCTGACCTCGGTGCTGTCCCTGGCGGGCGGCATGTCCGAGGCGCACCTGGCCCGGCTGCGGCCGCTGGTGCGGCGGCTCGTCGACGAGTTGTCCAAGGAGCTGGCCACGCGGCTGCGCCCGGCCCTCACGGGCCTGGCCTCGCCGCGTCCGACCCGCCGTCCCGGCGGCCCGCTCGACCTGGCGCGCACCCTGCGGGCCAACCTGGCGCACACCCGGCGCCTGGACGACGGCCGGGTGGTGGTGGTCCCGGAGCGGCCCGTGTTCAGCACGCGGGCGTCGAAGGAGGCGGACTGGCGGCTGGTCCTGGTGGTGGACGTCTCCGGGTCGATGGAGGCGTCCGTGGTGTGGTCGGCGCTGACGGCCGCGGTGCTGGGCGGCGTCCCGACCCTGTCCACCCACTTCCTGGCCTTCTCCACCCAGGTAGTCGACCTCAGCGGCCGCGTCGAGGACCCCCTCTCGCTGCTGCTGGAGGTCCGGGTCGGCGGCGGTACGCACATCGCCGCGGGCCTCGCGCACGCCCGGAGCCTGATCACGGTGCCGAGCCGCACCCTGGTCGTCGTGGTCAGCGACTTCGAGGAGGGCGCCCCGCTCGGGGGTCTGCTCGCCGAGGTGCGCGCGCTGGCCGACTCCGGTGCCCATCTGCTGGGCTGCGCCGCGCTCGACGACTCGGGCGCGTCCCGGTATTCGGTGCCGGTCGCACGGCAGCTCGTCGCGGCCGGGATGCCGGTGGCCGCGCTCAGCCCTCTCGCCCTCGCCCGCTGGGTGGGCGACCGACTCCGTGGGGAGCCCCGATGACCAGCCCGCTGTTGCCGCCCGTCGCCGCCGAGGTGGTCGCGGACGCGGTGGAGAACCTGAGCGCCCGGCTGCGCAAGAAGCTGGACGCCGCGATCGAGGGCTGCGCGGCGGGCGCGGACACCGCGACCGATGGGAGTGTCACCGTCCGCTTCGGTGAGGACGCGGTGGTCACCCTGCGGCCGGGGCCGTCGGGGGCGGTCACGGAGCCCGGCCAGGCCGTGTGCGGCTGCCTGCTGGCCCCGCGCTGCCTGCACCGGGCGGCGGTCCTGGGGGCCGCCCCGCTGGCCGGTCCGCCCGCTGACGAACCGGCTGGGGAACCGGCCGGGGAGGAGGCCGGGTCCGCGGACGGGCGCCGCGACGAGGAGGCCGCCGCCCCGGGCCCCGCGGCCCGCGAGGTGCGCCCGGCGGACGGATCCCCGGCCGGCCCCGGTGCGGGAGGCGCGGGCGAACGGCCCACGGAGGCCCAGGTACGGGCCGGCGCCGCGCTGTGGGCCGTGTCGGCGGAGGCGCTCGCCGCCGGGGCCGGCGCGGCGGGCGCGGTGGTCCAGGCCGAACTGCTGCGGGCCGCGCACACCGCCCGGCTCGCCGGCCTGCCGCGCGCGGAGGCCGCCGCGCTGCGGGTGGTACGGGGACTGCGCGCCGCGCGGGAGCGCCACGCCGCCCAGCGGCTGACCGACCTGGCCGCCGCCTTCTCGGAACTGCTGCGCACCGCCGCGCTGCTGGCGTCCGGGACGGGCGGCCCCGGGCTGACCGGGGGCGGCCGGCGGGCCTACGGGGCCGGAGGCAGTCTGCGCGTCCACGGCCTGTGCCGGGAGCCCGTGCTGACCGCCACCGGCTACGGCGGTGTGGTCACCCACCTGCTGGGCGCGGACGGCGCCCGCTACACGCTGTCGGACGTCCGCCCCGGCGGGCTCGCCCGCGCCCGGGGAGCGGGGGCCGCCTCCGTGGCCCTGGGCGGAGCCGCCCTCGACCACGCGGGGCTGGCGCGCGCGGGTCTGCGCATCGCCGGGGCGTCGGTCTCCGCCGACGGGCGCCTCGGCGCCGGGAAGGGGGTCCGGGCGGTGCCGGCGCCCGGCGCGGCCTGGGACGAGGAGCCGCTGGCGTCGCTCTTCGCCCGCCCGGCGGCCGAGGCGGTACGGGAGCTGCTGTCGCAGGACGCCGAACCGGGCCTGCTGGGCTGCGACGTCCGGGTGGTCGGCGCGGCCGGGGAGCACCTGCTGGTGCGGGAGCCGCGCGCGGACGCGCCGCTGCTGCGGCTGCGCCCGGCCCATCCGCACCCGGAGCTGGCGCACACCGCCAACCTGCGCCGCCTGGCGGGGTGTCCGGGGCTGGCGGTACGCGTCCTGGGCCGGCCCGACCCGGACCGGGCCGCGACGCTCAGCCCGCTCGCGGTGGGGCCGGTGCCCGGGGAGGCGTACACGCTGCGGCTGCCGCCGGAGTGGCGCGACCGGGCCGACCTGGGCTACGACCGGCTCCAGGGCGGCCACTTCCCGGACGGCGAGGCCCCGGAGCCGGTGCTCCCCGGCGAGCCGGGGCCGGACGCGCTGGCCGCCTCGCCGCTCTGGCGGGTACGCCGGCTGCTGGAGACGGGGGTGGCCGGCGGGCGCCGGTCGGTCGCGGAGACCGCCCGGGGTCCGGAGCCGCTGGCGGCGTGCGCACCGTTGCGCCGGGCCGGCTTCGGGACGGCGGCCGACCTGGCGGCGGCCCTGGTGGCCGAGGCCGACCGCCGCCCCCGGGACGTGTTCGGCCGGCTCACCGAAGCCTCGTCCGAGGGCTACGCCCGGGCCTGGCTGGCGGCGGCCACCCACCTCGAGGCGGCGCGGCGTTCCCTGGTGACCGCCTCCTGGACCTGACCCGGGCTCCCGGCGGCCCGGCGGCGGCGGTCCCGTGCCGGGCGCCGGCACCGCCGTCGCTCCGCCTGCCGACGTACCGTCACCACCGTGCGCCACGGGGCGACGGGGAGCCGGTGCGTGGACGCTTGTCCGCTTTTGGGTAGTCTCCCCAGGTCGGTTGCGCGCGGTGTCGTCGGGGTAGGGGTGGGCTCATGGGTCGTCAGAGGGGTGCCGGCGGCGCGGCGGTGGCCGTGGCCTTGCTGCTCGGCGCGAGCGGGTGCGGCGGGCCGGGGGGTTCCGGAGACGGGAAACCGGCGGCGAGCATCAGCCCCTCGGCGGCGGCGCCGGCCCCGGCCTCCGCTTCCCCGTCCGTCCCGGCCCCCGCGCCCTCCGCCTCCGGCGGCGACGGTGACGCCAAGCCGGCTTCCGGGGACGTACTGCCGGGCATGGTCAGCGCGGCCGTCGCACGGACCCGGCTCGCCGCCCTGACCACCGGCAGGCCCGGCACGATGGCCGGGTACAGCCGGGACAGGTTCACGCACTGGGCCGAGCAGGGAGGCTCGTGCGACACCCGCGAGACCGTGCTCAAGCGGGACGGGACCGAGGTCACCCAGGACGCGCAGTGCCGGGCCGTGTCGGGCCGCTGGAAGAGCCTCTACGACGGCGTCGCCGTGAACGAGGCCGCGAAGCTGGACATCGACCACATGGTGCCGCTGGCGGAGGCCTGGCGGTCCGGCGCCTCCGGCTGGGACGCCGCGAAGCGCAAGGCCTTCGCCAACGACCTGACGCGCCCGCAGCTGCTGGCGGTCTCGGCCTCGTCCAACCGCTCCAAGGGCGACCAGAGTCCCGACCTGTGGCAGCCGCCGGACAAGTCGAGCTGGTGCCAGTACGGGCGGGCCTGGACCACCGTGAAGTCCCATTACGGTCTGACCGTCACCGACGCCGAGAGGACCATGCTCACCACCATGATCGACACCTGCGCCGCATGACCGCGCCCCGGCAGTGGCAGGACGACGTCCTCGCGGGCCCCGGTGGCGCGATGACCGATGAGGTCGGCGTCATCACGGGCCCGCTCACGCTGCGCACCACCGGCGGGCCGGACGGGCGGGTCCGCCTGGAGGTCCAGTACACGGACGCGGACGAGTGGTACACGCTCACCGGCAGCCCGGTGGCCCACGGCGACCCCCACGCCCTCCACACGGCCGCGCTGCGCGCGATCCGGGCCGGTGGCGGCGCCGTGGCACCGCCCGCACCGGCCTGACACCCCCTCGATGGCCCGCCGGCCGTCCGGCTGACACACTGGCGACCCGATCACTTCAGGAGGCAGGCAGATGGCCGACACAACGGACACCCCCGGCAACGACGCCCCGCGGGAGGAGTCCCCCGCCGAGGAGGCCAAGCGCAAGTTCCGCGAGGCCCTCGACCGCAACGCCGCGAACGCCCAGTCCCAGCAGTCCCACCAGAGCCGGGCGAAGGTGCAGGGCTCCAGCAGTGGGCCTGGCGGCAAGAACAAGAAGGTCCGCCGCAAGACCGGCTGACCAGGCGGCCCCGTGGATCCTTTGGGCCGCACGGGTGACGGGTGATAACCCGTCGGCCCGGCGGGAGTTGATCAGGTCGTTCCGCCGGGGACAGCACATGCGACAGAAGGATCCACACGATGCTCAAGAAGTTCATGGCCACCGCCGCGGTCACCGCCTCCGTCCTCGGGGCGGGCGCCCTCGCAGCCTCCCCGGCGATGGCGATCGGCAACGACAACGGGGTCAACACGGTCAACGGGAACAACGCCGCGCAGATCTACGGCAACCAGGAGACCTCCGGCCGTCTGAGCCCGCAGCTCTCCGCGGTCCAGGGCTCGCTGAACAAGCTCTGCATCGGCCTGCCGGCGAAGGTCAACGTCCAGTCGGTCCTCGCCCTGGTCAACGTCGGCGTCCAGGACATCAACGTCCTGGCCAACCCGCAGAACCAGCAGTGCGCCGAGAACTCCACCCAGGGCAAGGGCGACGATTCCCTCTCGCACATCGCGGAGAACATCCCGGTCCTGTCCGGCAACCTCTCGGCCGGCAGCTGACCCGGCGCCCCCGGAGCGGGGGGGGGGGGGGGGCGGCCCCCCCCCCCCCCCCCGCCCCCCCCCCCCGCCCCCCCCACGGGCACGACCGAGACCC
>NZ_JBIBCI010000005.1:70174-479064 GCF_042901085.1 Streptomyces sp. NPDC012794 | reverse complement strand
CCCATGCCGATGAGCGCGAACAACGCGATGCCGAGCAGGATCCGGTAGATGACGAAGGGCATGAAGCTCTTGGTGGAGATGAATTTCATGAACCACTCTCTGGCCAGGATTCTTTGGCGGACTTGACCTGCTGCTTCATCCACCTAGAAAGATCAACTGGGAGAGGACTGGGAGATGGAGGCAGCGCCCAGTCTTCGGGCAACCGGGCCAGACACTGCTCCCACCGCGACTGCAGGGAGGCCGCGATCTGCTTCTCCATCCCCAGAGTAACCATGGAGTAGAGGCCCTCGACCCCCGCGACCTCGTGCCCCATCCGAGACTCAGTCGCGATACGGGAGTGTCCGTCCTCGTCCAGCCACGCCTTGTGGCCGTGGCGCACCAGGTAGAACCGCTTGCCGGCCCAGGCTTCTACGGCGGGCCACCCCGGCAGCGGGCGCCAGGAGCCTCCGCCGCGGGCCTTGCCGCCCTGCTTGGGCGGCGTGGGTTCCCGGCCGTCGGCGATGCGCCGCCAGTAGTGGTAACTGAAGTTCGAGTTGGCCAGGAGCCCGCCGCCGATCGCCGTAAAGACGAACTCACCAGCGTGAGACGCTGCCAGCATCTCGTGCAGCTCGGCGAGGAACGGGGGGATCACCAGGGAGCGGTGGCTCTCATACTTTGGTGCGTACAGTCCCACCACGCCATTCTCCCGCTGGTGCTGGTACTCAACACGGATGGCCGGCAGGGCGTTCGTCGTCCCATAGCGAGCGCTGGCCTCGCGACGCTGATCCCTGTCCGGATCCGCCGTAGGCCATGCCGGGTGGCAGTACTCACGCCGAAGAGCGTAGAGCTCGGCGGGCCGCATGCCAGTGAACGCCTTCGTGAGGACGAAGACGAAGCCGGGGAAACCCCAGTAGCAGAGCGCGTTCGAGGCGAGCTGGAGGACATCCTCCATCACCATCTCGCGCTTCTTCTCCTTGGCCTTCTTCACGTACCGGCCGCGGCGCCTGTTGACGACAGGCACGGGGGAGGAAGCCCGCATCTCATCCGTGACGGCATCGTCCATGAGCATCCGGAACACACCGATGATCTCATCGACGTAGGGCTTGCCGAGCGGCGTTCCTCTTTCGGTGGGTTGAGTGCGCAGCTGCTTCTCCCACGCCCGGAACATGCTCGTCTTGATGTCCGCGACTGCTGTGTCTCCCCATCGGGGAACGATGTGCAGCCGCAGCATGGATCGCACGGCCTTGTCTCGCAGATGTCCGACGTCGAGGGTGTCGGGCCAGGTTCGGCAGTAGTCCCGCATGAGGGTGCTGCCGTCGCGCCGGCTGATGTAGCGGTCATTTCTGAGCGCGGACTCTTGGTCCAGGCCGTACTCGTAAGCGTCAGCCTCTTCATCGAAGCCTGACTTGCTGTCGTACAGCTTCTTGCCGGTGTCGGGGTCGAGCTTGCCGGACCACCACCGGACGCGCCACTTGTTGCCGCGCTTCTCCGTAAAGGGCATACGTGACCCCTCTGTTCACCTGGAGTGGTTCGGACAGCCGGCGTGCACCCCACGCCGCCGGCTCATCCGTCTGCATGCCTACTCTGCCCTGCCAACGGGGCAACCCCCACAGGACTTGCAGTCCACACCCTGACTCTGCATGAACCGGCGGACGAGTGCCTGCACATGCTCGTCGTCGGCCGCTTGCGGCGTCAGGATGCACACCATCTGCCCGCCGATCCGTACCGCGTGGGCGTAGTGCTCAGGCCCCAGATCGAGTTCGATGACTGTGCTCATAGGTCCCCCTAGGTTCGGGAACCCCTCCAGGTACTTCCCCAAGCGTGACAGATCGAACGCGTGTTGTGGCCCGGTTGGTTGAAGTTTGTGTGATTGCTGTTGTTGCGGATGAGTCTCGGCGGCATGGTTGTACGACTATTGGCCGAGTTTCAAGAGGCGGTAGGCAGAATCCCGCGCTTCTGAAGTTCCTCGAGAACCTTCTCGGTCATCGCGTCCGCCTGTCCGAGCGTGATGCCCGGAACGACGAGGCGGGCCGCCGTGTTCACGGCGGCCCGAACGTCCTCGGCTTGCCGCTCGAGGGAGGGACGCTGGATCTGGGCGCCGGCGATGAGCTCGGTCCCGTCGGTCAGGGTGATGAAGTCGGCACCCTGGATGACCGCCCGGCAGGAGCCGGCGCGCATGGTGAAGCCCCGCTCGACCTTGGCGTAGGTGGTGTCACGCACCTGCACGCCGCTCTCGACGTTCCAGTAGGTCTGGTTCGAGAGGCCGCAGGTCTTGGCGCCCTGCTGCTGCGTGAGTCCCAGTTCGACGCGACGCTGCCGAACGAGCGCGCCGAGCAGTGTGAGCCGGTTCGCCGGGGTTTCTGTGGTTGCAGCCATGCGTACATCATCCCAGCTACATCTAGCTACGGCCAGAAACATCTACTGACCTGCATGAACTCCCCACTTTTGGGGCCCATGACCTAGATGAATCAGGATGAATCTCGATGTTACTCGCTGGTTCCCCTAGTTTCATCCAGTTGCGGACGCTAGATTCAGTGCATGGAAAGACCCCGAGCCACCTACTTGGTGAACGGGGCGGCAATCCGCACACGCCGCATGGAGCTCGGCATGGACCTCGCCGAGTGCGCTGCCGAAGTCGGGATCAGCAGGGCCTACCTGGACCAGCTCGAACTCGGCTACCGGCGACGCCCCAGTCCCCGGATATACGCGGCGCTCCGCACTGCCCTCCGCGTGACCGACAACCAGCTCCTCGCCGCCGAGGAGAACACACCCAAGGAGTGACATGGCCGCCACCAAGGCGCCCTCGCTGACCGTCCTTGAACGCTTCTACAGCATCACCGCCGCCGCAGTCCGCATCGGTCTGCGCGACCCCGAGGACCCCTCCACCAAGGGGGAGAAGGTGCTCCGGGACGGGGTCAACAAGCTGGGCTGGCCGCACCACCGAATCGGCCGAGACATCGTGTTCAGCGACTCCAACCTCGCCCGCATCGCCGAACTGCATTTCGTACCCGAGTGCTCTTCCGGGGTTGCCCAGCAGTCCCGCCGGACCGTCCGGCGGCGCTCGGTGTCCCGCACCTCGTCGGCCGCCTAGAGCGGCAAACGGCCCCACCGCCGGCATCTCACCTCCGGCAGCAGGGCCTCCCGATCCACCCCTCACCTGCATCTACCTGCAAGGAAAAGAGGACCAGTGAACAACATCATGCCCGACACGGTCGTGGACCTGATCGAGTCCCACTACCCGGATCGCATCCGCGAGGCCGCGAAGCTGACGCGGAAGACGCACTGGCGGCTGCTGGTGCCCGAATCGATCGAGGACCGCGAGCGGTCGATCTCGACCCTGCACGCCGCGGCGAAGGTTCTGGCGACGTACCCCCTGGCTACGGAGGTGGCCCGATGACCGCCCCGACGCCCCCGATTGCCCGCCTGGACGCCGACCTGCAGATGCTCGCCCTGAAGCGCGCGGCCGACGAGCGGATGCGCCGGCTGATGGTGGCCGAGCAGCAGTACGACGTCGACCACCTCGACATCGACTCGCAGGCCAGCCTCCCCGGCTCGTACCCCGTCAGCTACCTGCGCCTGGGAGGGCAGTCGTGAACACGAGGGCCATCCGCGCCGCATCCGAGGTGATCTTCCGGGCGATGGAAAAGAAGTCCATGGTTCCGGCAACGATCGCGCTGGCTCTGGACGCGACGGGCATGCTCGCCAGCCCGGAGGAGGCCACGACCGTGGTGACGCTGCGGGCGACGATCGAAGAGCTCAGCGCACGCCTCGAGATCGCCGGCTACCTCCACGGGGTGGACGACGACGTCGACGAAAAGGCGGCCCCCTCATGAGCCTCCGGAACGCCGCCGTACTGGACGCCCTCGCGGGCCTGCTCTTCGCCGCACTCGCCCTCGCAGGGCGCCGCTACCTCAGGGGGGCCCGTGTCTGAATCCATGACCACCGACCCGATCCGCGACCTGCGCGAGTTCGCCCTCAACGCCCACCTCGTGATCGGCATGCGCGTCGCAAAGGACGTCACGCCGTCGATGATGTGGGAGCGGGCCTCGGGTACCGCCGCCGCCTGGTGCGTGCACCGGCTGCTGGCCCGCCTCGTCGAGGTCGACCCGGAAGGCGTTCGCGCGTTCGTCGAAGAGCTCATCGAAGAAGGCGAGTGGCCGGAGATGACGGACCCGTTCGGCGCGGCCGAGGCGCTCGGCTTCGACCCGCAGGCCTGGATCGACGCCGAGTTCGCCCGCCAGGACGCCGCGAAGGCAGCCCCGCAGTGAGCCGCCTCGCCATAACCCGCCACCGTGGCCAGCATCGTGCTGTCGACCGGGTGGCCGTGCTGGAGCACCAGCTCGAGAAAGCCCGCGCGCTGGCGGCGGACCTGCAGTACCGGCTGGCCATCGCGACGGCCGAGCGGAAGCACGCTGACGCGAAGGCCAACCAGCTCGAGGGCGAGTTGTCCGGGGCGGTCGAGGCCACGCGTCAGAACGCCAGCGCGGTGTCTTCGCTCACCTGGCACCCGGCGGTCGCGGAGACGCAGCCGATCCCGGTTCTGCCGCTGCATCTTTCGCCGCTGGCCCGTACCAACCCGAGCCGCACTCCGGAAGGAGCGTCATGACCGTCCGACCGCCGCTCGTCGGCGCCGCCCTCTGGTCCGCAGTAATGAAGGCCGCTGGAGACCGCTGCGAGTGCCAAGGCGCCTGCGGCAAGAAGCACGACCCCGACCGCACCCGTCAGCAGCAGCGCTGCCAGGTCAGCAACGGCGACCACGTCAGCAAGGTCGGACTCATCGCCCTGATCGCGGTACCGCGCGACCCGATCAACGAGGGCGACTTCGCCACCGCAGCCCGGCTGCCCGCCAAGCGTCTGGCCGCGATGTGCAGGCCGTGCCACGACGCGGTCCTCCGGAAGATCCGCAGCGCCACGAAGAAGCTCCCTGCGGGCGACGACCTCTTCAACGTCGACGAGTACCGCGTAGCACCGCCGACCACCGGCGCCGCTTAGTACCCGCCGGGCCGGCTGCGAGTCGACCAGCCGGCCCGGCGCACCAACCACCGCCCCCGGGCCCTGCACGCCAGGGCCCTACCCCGCCACACCCTGAAAGGGGTCAGCGTGACCACTCACCACCTGTTCGGGCCCAACCGACGGCGCGTCGGCTACGAGGACCAGGAGTGGGCCGTCTGGATCCTCGGCCTGGACGACATCCATCAGAAGAAGGCCCTGGCTGACGCTCTGGAACTCGCCGCCGAGCTGAACGCCACCTTCGCCGACCTTCGACTGCGGGACAGCAGCGAGTACTCACCCGTCCTGTACGCCGTCGTTCTCCACTGGGGCTACGCCTGGAACCAGGCCGTCGAGCACTCCTTCGGCATCGACTGCGGACACCCCGAGTGCGGACCGTGCACCGTCGACCACGTCCTCCCGAAGGCCGTCTGATGGTCGAGCTCACCTTCCCCTCCGGAGCCTTCGTCTCACTCTGCCCTGGCGCCACACAGGAGGCCTGGAACGCGTTTCGGCTGACGGGACTCGGCGGCAGCGACCTCCCCGCAATCATCGGCCTCAGCCCGTACACCAGCCCTACAGAAATCTGGCTCCGCAAGACCGGCCAGACCGTGCCCCGCCTGGACAATCCAGTGCTCTCGGAGGCTGCGGAGATGGGCCACGAGCTCGAACCCGTCGTCGCCCGCCGCTTCTCCAAGCAGACCGGCCTCCCGATCATCGAGAACCCGGGCACGCTCCGCCGGCCTGACAAGCCCCACATGATCGTCAACCTGGACCGGGCCACGATCGAGAAAGGCCAGCCCGGCGTTGTCGAGCTCAAGACCCGCTCCTCCTACGCCTTGAACGACTGGCTCGACGAAACTCCCGTCGACACCACCGTGCAAGTCATGTGGCAGCTCGCGGTTACCGGATGGCAGTTCGGTTACACCGCCTGCCTGATCGGCGGCCAGCGAACGATCGTCCACCGCATCCAGCGCGACGACGAAGTAATCGCGAACCTCGAAGCAATCGCCGACGAGTTCTGGGGCTGGGTCGAGTCCGGCATCCGCCCGCCGCTCGACGGCAGCCACGCCACCGGCCAGCTCCTCGACCGCCTCCACGCCAACCCCGTCGACCAGATCGTCGTCGCCGACGCCGCCGAGGTTGAGAAGTGGCTGGCGATCCGGGCCTCCGCGAAGGAGCAGATCGCAGCCGCCGACATCGCCCTGACCGAGGCGGAGAACCACCTCAAGGCGATTGCCGGCGACAGCACCGACGTCCACGTCCGCGGCGAGCTGGCCTACACGTGGCGGCGCCGCAAGGGCCAGATCTCGTGGAAGTCCGCCGCCCTCGCCATCGACCCGGACCTCGACCCCGAGCCGTACCGCGGCCCGGACACCCGCGTCCTCAACGTCCCCCAGGAGCACCAGTGAGCACCGCCGCCAGCAACGCAGTCGCCCGTCGCGCCCAGAATGTGGGCCAGGTCGAGCAGGCCGGTGAGCAGCAGAAGCCGACCATGGCCCAGCAGATCGAGCGCATGAAGCCCGAGATCGCCCGGGTTCTGCCGAAGCACATGGACGCGGACCGGATCGCGCGGATCGCCCTGACCTTGATCCGGAAGAACCCGGACCTGGCCAGCTGCACAACCGAGTCCTTCCTTGGCGCGCTGATGACCTGCTCGCAGCTCGGGTTCGAACCCGGCTCGCCGACGCAGGAGGCGTACATCATCCCGCGGAAGGGCCAGGCAGAGTTCCAGCTCGGATACCAGGGCATGGTGACGCTCTTCTACCAACACCCGATGGCCGCGTCCCTGAAGGTCGAGACCGTCTACGAGCGGGACTTCTTCGAGCACGAGGAAGGACTCCAGGAGAGCCTCACCCACCGCCCGTACCGGGACGGGCCTCGCGGCAACGCGGTCGCCTACTACTCGGTCGCCACGCTGATCAACGGGGCCAAAACCTTCAAGGTCATGTACCCGGCCGAGGTCGAGGCCCGCAGGCAGAAATCCTCCGGATCGAACTCGCCGGCCTGGCGCAACCACTACGACGAGATGGCCAAGAAGACGGTTCTCCGCAACCACTTCAAGGCCCTTCCGAAGTCCGCCGCGCTGGCCCGCGCCATGGCCCACGACGAGACGGTTCGCACCGACGTCCAGCCCGACGCCATCGACGTCCCGCCGGAGCACCTGCAGGAACCACCGGCCATCACCGCCTAGCGGAACCCGGGGCGCCGCGGCCCGAACCTGCGGCGCCCCACCCAGCCAGTACACAGCACGCGAGAGGACCACCGCCATGACCCGCCGCCTCACCGTCGCCGAACGCCACGCCTCCGCCAACAAGGATCTCCTCCTCGAGGAGATAGCCGACCAGTCCTCGTGGGATCAGTTCCTCGTCGAACAGGCCGTCTTCGCCGCTCTCCGCGCCTACGGCACCTGCTCCGCCAACGACATCCGCGACCTGCTGCCCGAACTCGGTCACGGCTTCCTCGGCGCCGCCATCAACGCGATGCGGACCGGCGGACTGATCCAGCACACCGGGCAGGTCGTCCCCTCGACCCTCGACAGCACCCACGGCCATCGCATCGCGGTCTGGCAGCTCACCAGCAAGGGCATTGAGGTCGCCACCCGCAGCTCGGCCGCCCGCCTGCGGAGGGCGGCATGAGCCCCGACACGGTCTGGCTGTGCTGCACCCTCGCCGCCGGCCTCCTCCTCGCCTGGGCCTGGCACGGCGCCTGCCGTGAAGACCGGCGCCGCTGGGAGCACAGCACCCGCACGAAAGACGACGTCCGTACCGATCTCGCCGCAGCCCGAGCAGCACGCGACCGACTCCAGGCAGCGGCCGACCTCGCCGACTGCATCGCCATCTGGGACCTCACCCACCACGACATCCCGCAGCAGCGGACGGAGGAAGACCAGTGACCAACAAGCCGCTCCCGCCGCACGGCACCCTCAGCCGCCGGAAGATGCACGGCTGCGCCTGCGAGGCCTGCCGCAAGGCCGACCGCGACTACATGGCCAAGCGCAGCCGACTCCAGGCCTACGGGCAGTGGCAGCCCTTCGTCGACGCCGAGCCCGTCCGAGCCCACGTCCGCATGCTCATGGACTACGGCATCGGATGGCAGCGCATCGCCACCCTGGCCGGCGTCTCCAACGGCGGACTCAGCCGTCTCCTATACGGCAACTACCAGCCCGGGAAGCCGCCCACCAAGCGGGTCCGAATCGCCACGGCCGCCAAACTGTGCGCCGTCCGCCCGAACTTCGACCTCGTGGCACCGTCTGCCCTGGTCGACAGCGCCGGCACCCGCCGTCGGCTCCAGGCCCTCATGGCCGCCGGCTGGCCGCAGCTCCGCATCGCCGCGGCAATGCGGACCCACCACAAGGTCATCTGGGACCAAATGCACAGCACCACACCGGTCATGGCCACCACCGCCCGCGCCGTGCGTGATCTCTACAACCGGTTGTGGAACGTCGCCCCTGCCTCCCAGGGCGTCCAGCAGCGATACATCGATGCGGCTCGACAGATCGCAACGAACAACGGGTGGCTGCCGCCTGCGGCCTGGGACGACGACTACATCGACAGCCCCGCGTTCCAGCCCTCCACCGAGTTGGAGCCGATCTCGAAGCGGGTGGACGTCGAGCACCTGCTCCGTATGGGCATCGCCCCGGAGGCGATCCGAAGCCGAACGGGAGCTTCCGCCGCCTACGTCCGCGAAGTCGCGGCCGAGATCCGTACCGGCCAGAAGCGCGACCGCAAGCTCCCCGACATGCGAAAGGCCGCCTGATGATCGTCCACGGATTCGCCGGCATCGGCTGGTCGGAAGCCCTCCCGCTCGGCAGCCGCGAAGTGGGCCTCGAGCTCAATTGGCAGGCGTGCCGCACCCGGATCGCCGCGGGCCACCGCACCATCCAGTGCGACGTCACCCAGTACCCCACCCACCCTTTCAAGGGCCGCGCCACCAGCAAGATCGACAGCCCGCCGTGCCCCGGCTTCGGGAAGTCCGGCAAGGGCCTCGGCCTCCTCGACCTGCCGCTCGTCCACCAGGCCGTCGAAGACCTCTCCCGCGGCAAGGACACCCGGGCGCAGCTCGATGCCGCCTGCCTCGACGAAAGGTCCATCCTCACCGCCGAGCCGATGCGCTGGCACTACGACCTCCAGCCGAAGTGGATCGCCATGGAGCAGGTGCCGTCCGTCCTCCCCGTCTGGGAGCAGTACGCCGGCATCCTGCAGCGGTGGGGCTACAGCGCGGTCGCCGGGGTCCTGGACGCCGCCGACTACGGACTCGGCCAGCAGCGCAAGCGGGCCGTCCTCATCGCCTCCCGCCTTCAGGCCGTCACCCTCCCCGCCCCCACCCACGGTGGACCGGGACAGCCCCCCCATACCTCCATGGCCGAAGCCATCGGCTGGGGGTACACGCAGCGGCCCGCGCCCACCGTCACTGGCGGCGGCACCGCAACCGGCGGCGCAGAGCCCTTCGGTAACGGCAGCCGCCAGGGCATGCGGAAGGCCATCGGCACCGACCGGTGGGCCGACCGCGGCATCCGCAGCCTGACCCCCACCGTCGCCGAGTGTGCCGCCCTCCAGGGCTTCCGGCCCGGCCTCGACTTCCACGGCCGCAAGGGCCAGCAGTACCTCCAGGTCGGCAATGCGGTCCCGCCGCCGCTCGCCCGCGCCGTCCTCGAAGCCGCCGGAGCCCTCACGCAGGCACTCGCCACCGCCGCCTGACCGCGACACCACCACCCGCACCAGCCAGCCAGAGAGAAGACGCCATGGGTTACGAGCTCCGCCGCAAGCTGCGGGTAGCGCTCGGGCCGAACATCACCGGCCTGCAGCGGGCCGTGGCCCTTGAGATCACCGACGACGCCAACGACCAGACCCGCGAGAGCTACGTCGGCCTGGACGAGCTCGCCCTATGGACTGGAGCCAAGGACGAAGGCGTGGTGCGGAACGCCCTGAAGCGGTTGTCGGCCGCCGGCTGGGAGTTTCGGGTGCCGATCGGCAAGGGCAAGGACGGGCGCCTGCTATACGCGGTGCCCGGCCGCCGGATGACGTTCAAGGTGCCCCTCTTCGAAGGGGTAGCGGTGGCTCCCCCTAGGTCGGAAGGGGGAGCGGTGGCTCCTTCGGAAGGAGCCCTCGCTCCCCCTAGGGAGAGCGAGGGCTCCCCCTCAAGCCCGGAAGGGGGAGCAGGGGCACCTTCAGAAGGTGCCGGGGCTCCTTGTGAAGGTGCCGTGGCTCCCCCCTTCCCCTCATCCCCTCACTCCCCTCAGGAGGAGGAAGAAGCTTCTTCCTCCCGGGTGACTGAGCACCTCGAAGCCTTCGGCGCCTTCTGGCTCAACTACCCGAAGAAGATCGACCGCGGCCGGGCCAAGACCGAATGGGTTGCCGCCATGCACCGCGGCGCGGACCCCGCTCAGATCGTCGACAAAGCCCAGGCTTACGCCCGGCAGCAGGTCGACACCGAACCCCGCTTCATCGCCTTCGCCGCGAACTGGCTGCGCAACGAGCGGTACTTCGACGAGTACCCCGAGACCGACGGCCGCCCCGGTCTCCGCGCCGTTCCCGGGACCGCCCACAGCCGCCAGCAGCAAGACACCGACGACCTCTTCGACCGCGCCATGCAGCGCGCCAAAGCCCGCATGCAGCAGCAGGAGATCTCATGACACCTGACGAGACTGTGGTCCTCGCCCGCTACGTGCGGGCGCTGTGCCCCCAGCAGAAGTTCGACGAGTACACCCCCGACGCCTGGCATGACGTCCTTGGCGACTACCCCCTGACCGCGGCCCGGCGGGCTGCCGCCACGGTGGCCAGGCGGCAGCCCTTCATCAGCCCCGCCGAGATCATCGAGGTCATCGAGCAGCAGCGAGCAGAGAACGCCTCCGACTTCCAGGGGCCCGGCCTTCCTGCCGAGGTGCCGGACGCCGACCCCGACGACCCGGTGGCCTACATCGCCGCCCTGCGCGCCCAGCGGTACCGGGCAGCGGATGGCCTGGAACTCAAGCCCCGGCCGATGAAGCAGCTCCTGGCCGGCATCACCCAGCACATCCCCAAGCAGCCGAACCCCGAACTGGACGCCGTCCGCCGCCCGGGCCCGCTCGGGATCGCCTGCCCCCGCTGCAAGGCCGCCCGCGGCCGACCGTGCAAGAAGCCCGGCAGCAGCGACCGCTACCCGCTCGGCGAACCGATGCGTGAGCCGCACCCCATCCGAGCCGCGCTCGCCACCGGCCAACCCCTGCCGACCGGACACGACGCCGAAGCCGAGGCCGCCGGCAAGGAAGCGTCCCGCCTCGCCCTCGAGGCACTCAACGAACAGGAGTCCGCATGACCCAGCGCTCCGCCCCGATGCCCGCCAGCCTCCGCTCCGGCCGGCCCCGGCACCCCGCCTACGACCACCGCTGCCCCCACTGCAGCGCCGCACCCCACGCCCGCTGCACCACCATCTCCGGCCGCCACACCAAAACCGCCCCCTGCCCCGCCCGCATCACCACCTGGGTCGTCACCACCGCCGTCTGCACCACCTGCCAGGTAGCGCCCGGCACCCCCTGCCACGACAACGGCCGGCCCATCGACGGCCATCACCCCGCCCGCGAGAACGAAGCCAAGGAGGACGTCGCGTGACCGACACCGACCGCCTGATCGCAGACAGCCGTCGAGCCCTGGCAGCCCTCGACGACCTGATCGCCTACTGCGACGACCCCGGCACGGAAGCTCTGGGCGCCCGCCACTGCCTGGCCGCAACCCTCAGCGCCGTGGACCCCAGCGTCACCATTCCGGGGCCCAAGCTCAGCCCGGACGCCGCCCGGATCCTTGAGGTGGTCGACAACTGGTACGAGGCTGCTGACACCCACTACGACCTCGACCCGGACGACCTCTGCCGCAGCCTCGAAGCGGCGGGCTACCCGCTACCCGACGACGAGGCCGACCGGTGACCGCCCTCGACCGCCTCCTCGCCGAGGCCCACCCCGACGGCACCTTCGGCGGCAGCCGGCCCGCCCCGCAGCCCGCCCGCAGCACTTGCGCTTGGTGCGGCCACAGCCGGGCCCTCACCGACGCCGGTCGCTTCTGGCCCCACCGCAAGGGCGACGACCCCTGCCCCGGTAGCGGACGCCGCCCCCGCACCCACCCCGCCACCGCAGCCCGACACCGGGCCGCACTCCTCGCCGACCTCCGCACCCGAAAGGCCGCCTGATGAGCGCCGAGCCCGCCGCTGTCGAGTTTCTGTATGAGCTGTGGGACGCCAACTGGGACGACGGCCCCCTCGGCAACTACAAGATCCTCCGGCATCCGATCACGAAAAAGACGGGTAAGCGGATCTACTTCACATTCCGAGGCCAGCCAGCGTTCGTGAATCGGCAGCTAATCGAATCCGACGGCGAGATCTACCACCGCCGCTTCCGGCGCCTGTACCTGGCCCCGCCAGAGATTCCCACCAGCCCGAAGCGAGCGTCCCTCCAGGAACTCCGGCAGGCCATGGCCGCCGCCCACCCTGACCGCGGTGGCACCGACGCCGAGTTCATCGCTGCCCGCCAGCGCTACGAACGAGCTCGTCGCACCACCTGAACGCAGGACGGACGCCCTCGAGGTAAGCGAGGGCGTCCGCACCTAGAGCCTCTCACGGACAGGAGACCCCGATGCCGAACCGCATCCAGCGCAAGCGCACCACCGGGTGGCGCAAGCCCGACAACTGCGTGATCGTCAGCCGACCCAGCCGGTACGGCAACCCGTGCAAGGTCGGGACCATGGAGGAGATGGGCTACGTCGATCCGCACGCGGCAGCCGCCGACTACTTCGCGACCTGGCTCCGAGGCAGCCGCTTCGGATCACCCACCGACGAAAGCGACCAGCGGCGCGAGCGCATCCTCACCGCACTCCCGACGCTCCGCGGCAAAGACCTCGCCTGCACCTGCCGCCCCGACCAGGCCTGCCACGCCGACGTACTCCTCCGATGGGCCAACCTCCCCGAGGCGGAACTCGCCGAGCGGATCACCTGGATCCGCTCCCGCGTCGACGTCCAGCGTGTCAACGACGGCGACGAGCCCATGTACGGCGGCCAGTCGTGAAGATGCCCAGGACGGAGCGCGAGGTCCTGGGCCTCATGGCCCAAGGGCGAACGCTGGTGCAGATCGCAACCCAATGGGACGTCAGCACGGGGACGGTCCACGAGTACGCCGAACGCCTTCGCCGTCGGCTCGGGGCCGAGACCAACCCGCAGGCCGTCCTCCTCGCCTGCCGGGCCGGTCTCCTCGACGGCCGCCCGTTCCTCCGCCACGGCGACCACGCCGGCTACGAGACCCACCGCAAGCGCCGCATCCCGTACTGCGACGACTGCCGAGCCGGCGAGAAGGCGTACCGGGAATCCCGGCGCGAGGCCTTGAAGGCCCGAGAAGCCGCCTGAAGGGGCACGGGAAGCCCGAACGCGGCTCGCCGGTCCCCGACTTCATCCGAACCGCCCACAGGTCCTCACAGGGCCACTGAGCGATCCACCACCGCAAGCGGTCAGGCCCGTCCCCGGGAGCCGGCCCCACCCACATCGAAGGAGACCGTCATGACCACCCCCGAGACCGGCCAGGTGTGGGTGAACCGCAGCCGGCCGTCGTCCCGCATCACGATCACCGCCGTCGGCTCGTGGACCCACTTCACCCGCCACGGCGAAACCGACCACGACGGCACGCCCGCCACCGGCACCATCCCGACCCGCGACCTGCCCCGGCACTACCAGCCGGCATCCGAGAAGTAGCCGACCCCGTGACCAGCGAGCAGCTGGCCCTGTGGGTGCCGGAGCCCTGCCACGCGGCAGACCCGGCACCCGCCAGGCCCCGCACCAGCGCCGCCGACCAGCTCCGCGCCCTACGCGAACGCCGCATCGAACCCGAAGCCGGACGCGCCGCCGGCGGCTGGCGGACCTGGACACCCTTCGGCGACGACATCCGCATCACCACGATCAAGCCCTCGAAGGAGTACCTGTGATTGAGCCCGGTCAGATTTACCGCTCCTGCAATCCCCGATCCCTCGGCTTCCGGATCCGGATCCGAACGGTAGGTGCCAGCACAGTGAAGGCCGAGGACGTAGCCAACCGTCGCCCGCTGCTCAACTCCGTGCCGATCGGGGATCTCCACTCCACGCCCCTGACCAAGACCGGCCAGCCCCGCCGCACCGGCTACATCCTCGAGGAGGCGCAGTGACCGGCCAGCCCAGCATCAGCCCTAGCCCGGATGGTGACGGCGTGATCCTTCACCTCCCCGAGATCACTTACCTCGACACCCAGACCTGGTCAGTCGACATCGGCCTCACCACAGACGGCCTCACCGCCCTCCAGGCCCTGCTCGCCATTCAGCCCGACGGGAGCAGCCGATGACCATCCAGCCCGGCCAGACCTACCGATCCGCCGACCCCCGCGACGCCATTCGGATCCGCATCTCCGGCTACACCCACGGCCACGACCACGCCCTTGTCGTCGACGCCGTCAGCGGGAAGCGACCCCGCTGGATCCAGGTGACCGCTCTCCACGCCACCAATCTGACGAAGGCTGGCAAGCCCCGCCGCACCGGCTACGTCCTCGAGACCGACGGGGCCGGCCGATGACCGAGCCGATCGACTGGGGCGGCGACGCCGACACCGGCTACTGCCCGCGCGGCGGACGTGGTGGCGTCGCGCCCACGGCCGGCGACGACCTCTGCGACGCCTGCGGCCTGTACATGGCCGCCCTCCGCGGCCTCCTCGCCGACTGGCACGCCGCCGGCCAGCCTCAGCAGCCCAGCGCCCACAGCCAGCAGATCGGCGCCGCACTCGCCATGTACCTCCAGCACGAAGCCAGCCGCCAGAACGCCTGACCCGCCCGCGCCACCCGCACGAGGAGCCACCCGTGATCGAGACCCCACAGTCCTGGCCCTGCACCCTCTGCCTCAAGCCCAGCCGCGACACCGTCCACGCCAGCTGCCGGCAGCACGTCTACGAAGACCTCGCCGAACTACCCGCCCTGTACCGGCAGCTCGGCGACGCACTCCAGCCCAGCCGGCGCGGCGACCAAACCCGCGGCGGAACCCGCACCGCACCCCTCCCGTGCAGCCTCGACGCACTCGACCTCAGAGCCCGCGGCGGCATCCAAGGCGTCCTCACCAGCTGGGAAGACGACGTGCGCGACACCCTCGACTGGGAGGAACGCCCCTTCCGCGGCAGCATCCAACAAGACGTCGACGGCGCCGCCGCCTTCCTCCAAAACCAGCTCGCCTGGATCTGCGACAGCCATCCCGCAGCCAAGGAGCTCGGCGACGAGATCAGGCAGATAGCCGGTCAAGCCCGCCGGCTCATCACCGGGGAACGGCCGGCCCGCCGGATCCCCGTCGCCTGCCCCTGCGGCCAGGTTCTCCGCGTCACCCTCGACACCCCTGGCGTCCGATGCGGCGGATGCGAGACGCAGTACGGGCACGCCGACGTGCTGCGGCTGCCGATGGCTCAGCGGACCGCGGCCTAAGCCAGCCGGGAGCCAATCCGGAACCGCATGTCCCCAGCAGCCCGGCGGACATCCTCCGACAAGGCCTCCACCTCCAGCACCCCCAACAGGATCATCAACGCCCGAGCCTCGTCCTCAGCCAGCAGCCGAAGACGAGGCTCAGGCACGCCGTCCAGCAGCGAATCCAACAGGTCCAGCACACCCTCATCCATGCCGGAGACAACGGAGCAGTGGGGCAGCAGTCACGCAGGGCTGGCTAGCCAGTGACTCCGTAGGTCGTTCGTCTCGCCTGGTTCCAGGTAGGCCAGGGATCACAGCAGCGTCTCCTGGTCCCACATCGAGAGGCCTGACAGACAGAAGGGTGAAGGTTCGCTGGAGTCAGCAGCACAGTGGCTTGCTCCAACCGACGACCAAGAGACGTCCAGAACGCTGACGCCAACGCAGCGCTAGGCCAGAGCCAGTAGTCCCCTGACCTGCAAGAAGGCGCTCGAGCGATCAGGACCTGTCGCTGTCTCGTTGACCGAGCCAGCGCTTGTCGCCGTCACAGCAAACTGGGTTCTCTGCCTATGGTTGGACAAGGTACTCGACGCCAGCGGTTCCACAGTCGAGAGACAGCAGGATGCGGCAAACTCGCTGGTCAGAATCTTCTGCGTCCGACTGGGAGACTCGGATCTTTGACGCTGGATGCTTCGTCAATCGGCCAGAAGCATTGCCGATGTTCCTTGCCAGGACATCTTGCTTGCTCGTATGCTCGCCACAACTTCATAGAGCACCAACGCAGTGCCGACGGCTTGCTCACTTCATCAATGAAGTGAGTGAGAGCACGCCGACCTCGCTTCCCCAATGAAGTGAGTGAAGGCGCGACACTGCAGCTGTCTGACAACTGATCGCCCGGGGCAACGGATTGGTCTCAGGGTCAGACGCGCGGGACCGATAGCGCCTACCACATCTCGTGGTCAGGCGCTACACCTGTTTGCTGTGCGCTGAATCAGCTTGCGCATTCGGCCGACGCCACTCCATGCTCCGAGCGTGACCTTGACGACCCCTTGCCCCGGGCGAGTCGAGGCACTCGGAATCCCGCACTATGAGGTCAAATTGACGATTAATCAGAGAGGGTCGGCGTCCAGTGCCGAGACCCGCAAGCTCCGCGCCATCTGCGTCGCCGTCTGCCTCCTGGCAGCCGCGGCGTTCGCCATGGACGCCAAGCTCCCCGACGCCCGCGCGACGGACATCGTGAAGGGAACGGCGCTCGCCGCCGCCCTCGGCGCCCTCGCGTACCTCGCCGGCGTCCGGGTCCACCGCGGATGGCGAAACGCCGTCGACCGGTTCTTCGAACGGATCGGCAGGGAGGTGAAGGGCCCCGACATCCCCACGGACTCCAGCCGCTAGTCGGCTCAAAGTTCGTGACCGAGCCCCCCGCCGCCGACGGGGGGCTCCCGCGGGCCGGGCACCGGGAACTGCTCACCGGGCCGTTAGCCCGCTACCGCTTGCCTCCTGCGATACCGTGGTCGCACCGGTTGCAATGAGTGGAGGCGGGCGTGGGCGAGATCCCCTGGACCATCGAGCGGATCTGCGAGGCCCTCGGCAGCCCAGACCTCGCCCAGCGATTCCTCGCTGAGATCAACCGGGCTCCGGCACACGAACTGCTTGGCGTCTTCGCCAAGTGGGAACGCATCGCCAAGAACACGCTGCTGGCCGTCGAACGTGCACGCGAACTCGCCCAATACGACGAGCGCGGTGAACAACTCCCCGGCGAATGGACCGACGCCACCCACCGGATCCTCGACGAAACCGGGGCTGCACGCGGCGCCGCGTAAGCTGACAGTATTCAGGTGTGTACGCACTGAAAGTGGACCCTGCCGCCGAAGCCGTCTGGGACGCGCTCCCGCCACAGGCCAGCGACAACCTCGGCAGAGCACTCGCCCTCGCCTGCGAACGGCCCCACGACGCGACACACCCCTACGGCGTCGACGAGAAGGTCGTGCGGCAGATCATCACGCCAGAAGTTCGGGCCATCCTCCTCATCGGACACCAGACCCGGACCATCGCCGTCCTCCAGCTCGACTACCTCGCATGACGAAGGCCTGCCCGCCCGTAGATGGGCCCCAGCGAAAGGCGCCGCCGTGATCGAATTCGTCCCCCGCAGTGGACCCCCCGAAGCCATGCACTGCGCCACCGTCGTCTGTGACGCCTGCCGGCAACAAGTCCACGGCAGTGGCAACCTCGTCTGGGGCAGGCGGATGGGAAGCCTCGCCGATGGCTCCGACATTCAGCACACCCCACTCTTCGCAGCCCACAAAGGCGCCTGTGACAGAGCCCTCGACGTCTGGCTCAAGCGCCAGTACCCCGAAGGCGAATGGCTCCTCATGTGGGAAGAACTGGGTGACTTCCTCAAGCAGGTGGCCTACAACGCCGAACACGCCTTCGCCGACGACAACAAGGGCGAGTACCACAAGACCATCCTCAAGATGCCGGCCAGCGACCTGCATGCCGAAGCTCCGACGTTCGACCCGCAGCGCTGACGCATGACGAAGGCCCCGCCCAACCGGGCGGGGCCTTCACTGCTGTCCGGGGTCAGGCACTGAGCGCGATCTGATCCCCAAGGCGCGATCAGAACCTGTGCGTGCAGGCAAGACAGACGTGCAATCCGCGCCACCGCTCCAACCGGGATGCCACCTTCGAGGCCTTCCTGAATATGAACGCCCCCCAAACGGCACCGGCCACGACCACCGCCAGGCCCAGCACCACCCCACCCGACGCGGCCGTCACAATCCCCAGCGCCACCACCGCCAACGACGCCCAGTAGCTCGCCGCCGGCCCCGCTGGCGGCGCGTAGCTCGCCTTCAGCGGAGACTCGGCAGGGAGCGACTGCCAGTAGTGCGGCAAATCCACGACATTCGACGAACCGCAATCGGCCTGCGGACAAACGACCACACCAACCCCCTGAACGCTGGCAGTGAACCACCGCACACTGCCCGCGAGGCTGGCTGTCCACGACTACGGCGGCACGGATGTGGCCAGCGCCACACATCAAGGCCTCACGCCCCCCTCTGGACACGCCAAAGGTCCGCCACCCATACGGACGGCGGACCCTTGTACGCTTCGGCTCGACGGAGCCTCGTGCGTCGGGGATCAAGACATCTGCCGTCGCAGCACCCGCAGCGTGTCCACGAACGCCTGCGCCTGCGCGATGAAGATGTCGGCCTCCGCCGGCGACAATTCCACGCACGTCTCACCGGAGATGTACAGGGCCTCCTCGCCGAAGCGGGCACCCTCGTCCAGGCGTACCAGCTCCGCCCGTGCCAGCACCTCCGACCCCTCACCCCGCAGCAGGTACAGCGGCGACCAGTGGGCAGTCGACGACGGGCCGAAGTGATGCGCCAGCGGGGTACGGCGGTCCTTGCACCAGGACGGGCACGCCGACGGGTGCGACACCACGGCCGGCAGGGTGGGGGACGGCACAGAGACGACCGGGGGCTCGGGCAGTACAGTGGTCACGAGAACTCCTTCTTGACGGTAGGGATCTCTTGATCAGCGAGCTGCGAACTCGCTGGTTGAACATGGCCGGGCGGCTGCGAACCGCCCGGCCGTTCTGCGTTTCGGCGCCAGGTGGCAATGCGCTCAGGCCTGAGGGCCCCCAGTTCTGGTGTGACTGGCGCCACGAGAGACCGTATCGCTTTTTGTGAATGGTTGGAAGTGGGGCTGTCGGAACAGATGCGAAAGCGCCCCCTCCAGCCAGGAGGGGGCGCTTAGGCGTAGGTCAGAACTCGTATCGCAGGCCGTAGAGGTGACCGGCCTTGGCCATGGTCGTGGCCTCGATAGGGCGATCGTCGTTGCTCAGTACGACGCGGAAGGTGCGCAGCACCGAGATGGGGCTGGGTAGTTGCAGCGCCGCGTACTCCTCCTGCGTCGGCTCCTCTGCCGTCACAAGGTCGATTGTTCGGACGGGCGGGAAGCCCAGCTCGTTGAGCAGTGTGGGTGTCCCGCCCTTGATGCGACGGCGCTCAGCCAGGCCGGTCCCCCGTGCGATTTCCAGCGGGTAGTAGGACTTCACGAGCTCGCAGGGTTCGCCGTCCAGTCGCAGCAGCTGCTGGCGAAGCACTGCCAACCCGTCCGCGCCTAGATCGAGAGCGGCGGCGACGTCGGCCGGAGGACGCAACTCTTCCACGTTCAGCAGCTCGATCGTCGGTACCTTTCCGCGCTTCTCCGCCTCCTCCAGCCAGCGGTACGGGCGCCCCGCTTCAGCCGGCTTCGAGTAGGCCGCCGGATGCATCACCTCCCGGCGATGCTCCAGGATGGTGACCGACGAGCCAGCCTTCCCGGAGGCAAGGCCCTCGGCCTTCAGCATCGAAACGGCCTTCTGGATGGTTGCGCTTGACGCGTCGAAGCGCTCCTTCAGCGCCTGGGTGCTGGGGAGCTTTTCGCCGGGCCGTCGCTCGCCAGTCAGGATCTCGCGGCGCAGGTCGGTTGCAATCCGTTCGTGGAGCGCCCGCGGGTCGACGGCGTCCTTGGGGGTTCTGTTGAGTGCGGGCACGACTTAGGTCACCTTCAGTTCGTACTGGAGTCGTCGGAACTTGGCGGGGGAGACCATCAGGTCTGCTTGGAGAGGGCGGCCGCTCTCGTCGAGGGAGAGTCTGGCGAGAATGAGCACCGGCTCGTCGTTGGCGAGTTCAAGGGCCATCCGCTCCTCGCTCGTTGGCATGCGCGCAGTGATGTCCTCCCGCACTCGAGCGGTCGCATACCCAAGCTCCGCGAGGAGGGTGACGGCACCACCCTTGATCTTGCGAGGCTCAGCCAGCGCCGTTCCTGCCGCTACGGCGAGGGGGTAATAGGTAGCCGCGAGCTCTACTGGGACGTCGTCGGCGTAGATGGTTCGATGCCGAGCAATCACCGTTTCGCCGGCGGCGATGCCCAGGATTTCGGCGATCACGCTCGGGGCGGCCTCTCGACCGGCAGCCGTGAGGGCCTGCCGGCCAACGGAACCCTGCGAGGCGGCTTCGGCAGCCCACGCGTCACCGGCGTTTTTCGGACGCGGCCTGATGTAGGGGGCCGAGGTACTCACCCACTCATTGCTGCTGGTCACATGCCTCTCCGTCCATCATTCCTGACTGCACAACCTAGCTGCTCATCACGATAAGCGGCCAGGTTGCGCTTCCGGTCGTCCCGAGAAGCTTGTTGCTTTTTAGAAAAACCAGTACAGTCGAGAACGTCCAGCCCCCGACAAACGGATTGGAGGACGCCCGCGATGGCGCTTCCCCTGAAGCTCCCGACGCTCTCTGTCAAGGAGGCGGCCACCGCCCTTGACGTGCACCCTTCGACGATTTACCGCTGGGTCGGCGAGGGGGAACTCGACTCGATCCGCTACGGCAAGCAGCCCGCGGAGGGCAGCAAGAAGCGCGGCGGAGAGATCCGGATCCCTGAGCACGTGGTCGACGAGCGTCTCCGCCGCGGTCCGGTCGTGGAGAACGCGAAGGCGGGGGTGGCCCGATGAGCGCCGCCTCGGAGAAGCTCGGGAGCGTCACGTGAACCGGCGACTGTCCGATCTCCCCGCTCCTTGGCGCGAGCGGATTCGCGAGACAGGATCCTGCTGGATCTGGTGTGGCCAGCGGACGAGGGATGGCTACGGGCGCTATAGCGGCTCAGGCGCTCATCGGGTCATCTACGAAGCCCTTGTCGGCCCCATACCGGAGGGGCTCGAGATTGACCACCTCTGTCGCGTCGTGTCCTGCGTCAATCCGGAGCACCTGGAACCGGTTGACCGCCTCGAGAACATGCGGCGCAGGTACGAGATCTACACGCACTGCAAAACCGGGCACGAGTTCACCCCCGAGAACACCTACGTGATGCCGAATGGTCGGCGCAGCTGTCGGACGTGCCGTAACGCCGCCTCGCTGCGGTACAGGGCGCGTAGGCGAGGTGCTGCGTGATGGCCGACCAGCAGCACTCGATCGTCGACCAGCCCGCGACACCTCAGGCGTGCAGCCAGGACTATCGTCCGCCGGCTGAGGCTGCTCAGGCCGCCGCCGAGGCTCGTACCCAGCTCGGCCAGCTCGGCACCGGCCAGCAGCACACCCACCGCAGCTGACCATGGACGCCGAGGACGACTACAGCCCCGACTGGTGGTGCCTGCTCTGCGGAGACAGCGGCCACTACAAGGACGGCCCCGCCATCCGCGAATGCCCGGATGGCCCCCGCAGCTGCACCTGAACCCTCCCGGCACTGCCAATCGAAGGGCATAGCCATGTTCACCGGAACCCCCGAAGAGCTCCAGCGCCGCGAGCAGCAGGCCAAGAACATCGCTGGCCGGATCGTGATGCTCCTCGACGACCTCGAGGCCCTCGGCCTCGGCAACGTCGGCGGCCAGCTCCACACCCCCGGCGGAATCATCCGCCAGACCGGGCGCGGCTGGACCGTCACCGCCCGCTAGACCCCACCCCTCCCGGCACGACCAACCGAGGAGCACTGTCATGGCTACCGACCCCTGGTTGAGCAGCTTCCCGTCGTCCGTCGTCACGTTCACCCCGACCCTCGACGACATGGAGTCCGAGCACTACGGGCTCTTCGTCTCCAGCCTGGGTGGCGAGGACACGGATGGCGAACTGATCGTCGTCGGGGCCGACCTGACCCTGCGGCGGGCGCTGGCGGCGATGGCCGCCCACGCCCGGACCGTCTGCAGCTGGGACGGCTACGACGCGGTCGCCGAACTCCGGGACCGCATCAACGGCGGCGACTTCACCGTCGCGATCACGAGCACCCTGTTCGTTCGTGAGGCTGACGGCGGCTGGTCCCTCCAGCGCCGCGCCGACGGCCAGCCGGCCGCGTGGCTCGTCAGCCCCTGGCACCCCGCCGCCCGCTAGCCCCTCCCCACTTGACCACCGAGGAGCCGTCATGCCCATCTTCAGCCGCACCCCCAAGCAGTCGCTCTGGCCGCTCGACATGCAGGTGATGGCCCGGGGTCTCCGTGCCATCGCCGACGGCCTGGACGCTGGCGACGACGAGGCCATCGCCCTGGTCGACGACGCCGACCTGCACCCCGAGACCATCCTCGTCTACCTCAGCCGCCACGCCATCTGACCAGCGAAAGGGCCACCAGTCATGTCCAATGTCACCCGCCTCGCGGACCGCCGCTCCTCCACTGTCGAGGATGCCCTCGCCTCGATTCACGCCGCTGCCATCGCCGATTACCTGACCGCTTCCCTGGCCCGGGACTGGGACGGGATGCGGATCGTCCGCCGCCGGGCTGAGCAGCTCGACGCCAAGCACGGTGGTGGCCTCGTCGACCAGCTCGACGCCCTCCGCAGCCAGCCGGCCGCCTGATGGGCAGCGTGTGGCGGGATGCCCGCAGCATCACCGACCTCGGCCAGCACATGGCCGCCTGGCTGGAGGGGCGACTCCCGTCCTGGCCGGGCTACCACGGTCCTTTCGGGCAGGAGGAGACGGACGGTGCCCGCCACCTGATTCCGGTCCTCGCCGCCGCGAACCGCGCTGGGTATGTCACCACCTGCTCGCAGCCGGCCTGCGATGAGGTCCTGGACGGCGTCCGGTGGCGGCAGCGGGCCTGGGTTGAGGGGGTCGTCGACAAGCGCAGCCCGCTCCTTCGCCGCCTGGAGGACCTTGCGGGCCGGGGGTTCACCGTCGTCCACGGGTGGCCACGCGCCGGGTACGAGCTCACCACGCGCGACGGCCGGGCTGTCACCGGCATCGGCGGGTTCCGGATGCGCCGCAACGACGTGGTCCGGGAGTGGCGAGGCGTCGGCCACCAGGCCATCCGCGACCTGAAGGAAAACGGCGTCCGCATCCACCTCATCGACCTGACCTACGGCCGTGACGACCGCCTCTGGCCCGCCCTCGCCAACGCGATCCGCTAGGAGACCCCGTGTCCAAGCTCGGCAAGAAGGTGTCCCGCAAGCTCGACCAGGCCGCGCACGTTTTTGTCTCGGCCGGGTACCGGAGGGGATCGGTGTCCATGGCCGTTGCGAACAACGCGTCCCGGCTGTTGCTCGGCCGGGACTGGGAGCGATGCGACGCCGGCACCGACTGCCCCATCCCGGAGCACGAGCACTACGACCTGCCCTGACCGGCTGCCCGATCCGCCCGTCTCGCACGGGCGGTGAGGGGAGCCGGGACAGTCCCAGCCCAGGAAGGCACGATGACCGAGCTCAAGACGATGACCACCTCGGAACTGCGGCGCTTTGTCAGCGTCACGGAGATTGCCCTGAAGCACGCCAGGAACACTACCGACTCGAAGCTCGCCACTGCGGCTCAGCGGGACATCGACGAGGCGACCCGAGAGCTGGCTCGCCGCTCCTGACCGGCTGCCTGTGGTTCTGGCACCCCAGCCGGAACCACAGGGAGCTGGGACAGCCCAGCCAGGCGATACGCCCTCGATGGCAGAAAAGTTCGTCGCCGGCTGACCTGTAGCCCTCGCCGGCCGTCTCGCACGGCCGGCCTGGAAATCCGGCCAGCACCACCACCCCACCCTGCGACACGAGGAGCTTCGCCATGCCCATCTTCCGCCGTCAGACCAAGTCCGTGGGCGTCCGCCCGACCGAGGAAGACGTCCGTGCCGCCGCCGCATCCATCAACGCTGGCGACCAGGGCCCGGCCGACCTGCTGTGTATCGGGTCCGGCGAGTACCGGCAGGAGACCGCCATGCGGATCTTCCGCTACATCGATGTCGAGGCTGACTGATGGGCGCCGCGCTGGTCGGCATCCACAAAGCCCGGGTCTTCCTGATCCTCGCGGGCCTGGCCTGGATTGCCGGCCTCCAGCCCCCGCTCCTGACCCGCCTTGCCATCGCCCTGCTGGTCGCTGTCGCGATCACCGGCGAGGGCTTCCTCGAACAGCATCAGCCCGCACCACCCACCCCCACACGTACCTGATCAAGGAAGGGCAGTCTCGTGAGCAGCGACATGGCCGGCTTCTACGCCGAGAAGCGCCAGACCAAGGCGGCGGACCGCGAGCAGGACCGCTTGGACCGCCGGGAGGAGCGGGAGCAGAATCGTGCCGACGCCCAGGCCCGGGACGATCTGCGGGCGAGGCAGCGACGCGAGGCCCTGGCCGAAGCCAAGCGCCGCAAGGCCGAGCAGGCAAAGAAGTGGGCCGACCGGCGGGCTGCCGTCACCAAGTGGCTTGACACCGACGCCGACACCGCGATGGTCCTCCCGATCATGGCCATCGGAATGGTCGCCGCCATCACCTTCCAGGTCGACGCACTCGATGGCGCTGGCTTCGGCCGGATCTTCGCAGGCCTGCCCCTCATGGTCGCCCTGGTCCTGGAGCTTGGCGCTGGCGCCGCCACCGTCATGACGGTCCGCGCGGCGAAGGACGGCCGGCCCGCCGGTCCGTTCCGTGTCGCCATGTGGGCCTGCGCGCTGGTTGCCGCGACTATCAATGCCGCCCACGGCTGGACGATGGAGATCGACGGCGAGCGCGCCTACTGGCCAGCCGCGGTCCTGTTCATCGTCTCCCTCGCTGGCACCGGCTACTGGGAGATGCGGTCCATCGGCCGCCACGGCACCTCGCGCCGCACGAAGGAGGAGCGCGCCAAGGACAAGGCGCGTGCCAAGCACACGAAGAAGCGCAAGAAGACCTACCCGGAAGTCGCCGCTCGAGCCCGGGAGATCATGCTGGCGAATCCCTTTGAGAAAGTCGAAGCGGAGCAGGCGTGGGCTGATGCGTGGATGGACATCAAGGGCGCCCCGCTCGGGATGTACGCCGAGGTGTACGAGAACCGCGGCAAGGCGCAGGCCGCAACGACGAAGGCTCGCGCCGTCGCCGACGAGGCGGCCATGGCTGCTGGACTGGACACCTTCCTCGACTCGCTTCTCAGTGGCGGGCCGAAGGGCGATGACGACCCCGGCGCGAGTTCCGCCAAGCGTGGCCCCAAGAGCCCGCCTCAGGCCCCTACAGCCCTTGGGGGGCTTGGGAAGCGTTCATCCGGGCGCGCGCCCCGCAAGGACGCCACGGAGCCCCTCGAACAGGCCCACATCGATAGGGCTCGCGAGCTCCTCAACCTCATCGGCGAGGACAAGTTCTCTGCCCGCGAGGTCGCCAAGCTTCTCGGCCGCAGCAACGTCTACGCCCGCCGGATCCGCAACGCCGTTACCGAGAGCCAGGAGGGATGAGTCCGATGTCGACCGCCGCCCAGCACCCGCACCTGACCGTCGTCCCGCCCACGCCCGTCCAGCCGCCCGCCCCCCTCGAGGGTGTTGTCGTCGGGAAGTCGAAGACCGTCGAGAAGACGACCCGACCGGCTTGGCTCGGAGCCGCCGTGAACCACGCGAAGGACAACCGGCTGTACCTGCCGCTCGCTGGCCGCGGGTACCGGCGGATCGGCGCCCGCTGGGCCGACCGCTACCACGACGACTACCCGGAGATGATCGCCACCGCCCGGGCAGCGCTGCGAGAAGCCACCGCCGACCGGCAGGGTGATCTGAAGGCTCTCGTGAGGGAGCGGCGGGTGCAGTACCTCAAGCACCGCCTCACATACACCGGCGTCACCGGGGCCTGGGCAGCGGCCGGCGGAACCGGGCTCGCGGTCGCCACCGCGACGGGGAGCCTGTGGATCGACCTCCTCGCCGGAGTCGGCGCCTACCTGTACGGCCTGCGTCACGGCATCGGCTGTGACCAGCCTCCCGGCATCCCCGCCGCGGGCCAGTTCGTGACCGCAGGTGGTCCGGGCTCGCACCTCGTCGACGGCCAGCATGATGCGGCCCCCGCAGCCGAAAGCGACGAGCCCGAGCTCCGACGAATCCTGGCCCAGCTCGGCTACCCGAACGTCACCATCATCGACAACCCGCCCATGAACGCCGACGGCACCCGAACGATCACCTTCGACCTCGGCGGTACGGGCACCGTCACCGAACTCCGCAAGAAGACCGAAGGACTTGCCAGCGCCCTCAAGCGAGACCTCACCATGGTCGACATCGACAAGGTGCCCGGCAATGCCGGCCGCGCCAGCCTATGGACCTCCACCACCGATCCGTTCGAGGCGCCCCGCCCCAATCCGCTCCTCGCCAACCCCCAGCACATCGACGCGTTCACCGACGGCGCT
Source organism: Streptomyces sp. NPDC012794 (assembly GCF_042901085.1). Classification (NCBI taxonomy): domain Bacteria; kingdom Bacillati; phylum Actinomycetota; class Actinomycetes; order Kitasatosporales; family Streptomycetaceae; genus Streptomyces; species Streptomyces sp. NPDC012794. The sequence continues at coordinate 452,618 of NZ_JBIBCI010000005.1, read as the reverse complement.
CCCGTCGGCTGGACCAAGCGCGGCACCACCATCCGGCTGCCCATCCGCAACTCGCACTTCCTCATCGGTGGCACCACCCGGTCCGGCAAGGGGGTCGGCATGGCCAACCTCATGGCTGGCGCCGCCCTCGACGCCCGGATCAACCTGCGCCTCGCGGCAGGCAAGGAGAACGGCGAGTTCGACGCCTACGCCAAGGCGGGCGTCGCGAGCACCTACTTCAAGCCCAACCCGAAGCGCCTCCTCGCCCTCATTGACGCCCTGCTCGCCGACATGGATCGTCGCAACAAGATCCTCGGCAAGCTCGGGAAGTCCAAGATGGTGCCCGCAACGATCAACCAGCTCGGCGGGATCGAACTCGTCGTCATCGACGAGCTGGCGACCTTCACCGCCAAGAACAGTCACGAAGACCGAGACGAGCTCCTGGAAAAGCTCATGAACCTAGCCGCGGTATCCGCAGGTGCCGGAATCCTTCTGGTCCTCACCACACAGCTGCCGCAGGTCGACGTCGTGCCCAGCCGTCTCTCCATGAACTGCCTGACCAAGTGGGCCATGAAGGTGGACAGCGCAAGCCAGTCCAACACAATCCTTGGCGACGGCCAGTCCAGCACCGGGCGGGACGCCAGCAAGTTCGATCCGCCCCGTCCCGGCCTCGGCTGGATGGCCAACCCCTTCGCTGGCATCACCGACCTTGCCCGATCCTTCGACCTGGACGAGGACGAGCGCGGAGAGGTCACGCAGCTCATGGAGCATGCCGCGCGCATCCGCGCGGCTGCCGGTCGCCTGGCCGGGCAGTGGGACGACCCGATCGAGCAGTACCTCCTGAACGCGACCAGGCTGTCCTCGGCCGCCGGTGGCCCGAAGAACGACGGGGTGCCAGGCCGCTCCGCGACTCAGGCCGCCATCCACCTGATCGTCGCCGAGGCCCTGGCGGTGATGGATGAGCGGGGAATCGACCGGATCCGCACCGAGACCCTGGCCGCGGCGCTCCACCTGGGCGCGGACGAGCTGAAGGCTCAGATGCGTGCGGCGGGCGTCCCCGACCCCAGTGGGATTGGCCCCACCGACGGCATGCAGAACCCCCGCGGCTACAAGCGCGAGACGCTCGCCAACGCCTGATATGCCCCGATCATCCCCCTGATCGGGCGCTGCGCGGCCTGCTTCACCGCAGGTCAGCGCCCGATCGGGAGTCGCTCGCCAACTGCTCGCGCCGACCGTCGAGCAGCCCCGATCCGACAGCGAGCAACCCCTGACCTGCACCGGAGCAGACCGAGCACGCCCTCGAGCAGAGTGCAAACCACCGCAAACCCACCATGAAGGAGACCGTCATGAGCAAGAGCTGGAGTAGCAGGAAGCGCGGCGACTGGAAGGATCTCAATCGCTGGCTGGGCAGGGGCAAGACGATCTACATCGTCCGCACCCCCGAGTACGCCGGCAACTCCGCGCTGTGGAACCACCCCCGCTACTGGGTCGCGCACACCTGCACCGGAGAGCACCCCCTCCTCGGCGGATGGATCTTCGACAAGTCGCCCACCACCACCCTCGAGAGCCTCTTCAGCCTCGGTGACGGAACCATCTACGACGCGCCGCCCGCCGGCATCCCCCACGTCTCCGATCCTGGCCCCGACTGCCGCGACGAGGGCCTGTACGGCATCGGCCGCGGCCAGGAGTTCAAGGGGAACCTGCAGGACGGCGAAATGGAGATGCGGCGTCTCGGCTGGGAGGCGCGCGACCGGGCCAAGGCAGACAGGAAGTCCGGCGTCCGCAAGGGGTGGTGGTGATGGACAAGCTCACCGACGAGCAGTGGATCAAGCAGAACAGCAACCTCGGACCTACCCGTGCCCGCCTCCTCGGGAAGTGCGTCAAGTGCGGCGGCAAAGGTCGGCTGTGGTGGGTCTTCGGTGGCGAACGCGGCTGCGTCCAGTGCGACAAGTGCCGCGGTGACGGGAAGGGTCAGCCCAAGTGACCGCCACCTGCGCAGCAGCCGCCCCCACGCGGGCGGCTGCCCCCACCCTCACCATCGACGACCGGCTCGCCCTCAGCCACCTGGCTATGGATGAGCGGCTCGCCAGCGGAGGCGTCAGCATCGCCGTCACTCTGGCCGGCCACCCGATCCCGGACGTCGACCTTGGCGCCCCGATCATCCCGGCCTGGCGGCCCACCCACACCAGCCCCGTCGCACAGGTCCTCGAGACCGCCGGCCACCTGATCGCCGAGGCGGGCTGGTCTCGGCGGTGGCTGCGGGAGACCGGCGGGGCCATGTGCCTCCTTGGCGCCATCCGCACCGCCGCCGGCGGCGAAGGCCCGCTCGCCGACGGCGCCGCAGATGTCCTCCTCGGCCAGATCCGCGCCGAGCAGCCCGAGGTCCAGTCGGTTGCCGCCTGGAACGAAGCGCAGACCAACCAGACGCCCGTACTCGGACTTCTCGACCGAGCTGCCCGCCATGCTGACAAGAACGGCATCTAACCCCAGGAGGCGTCATGGGATACGCGCACTACAAGATTTGGCGCAACGGCCAGCAGATTGAAGCCGGCTACGGCGTCACCGCCACCTGCGAGGAGCCCGGCTGCAGGGCTGAGATCGACCGCGGCCTCGGCTGCCTCTGCGGCACAGAACCCGGAGGCAGCGAGACCAGCTGTGGCGGCTACTACTGCGGCCAACACCTGTACATGTCGCTCGACGGCGACGTCGGCGACCTCTGCGGACGGTGCATCACCGCCTACCGGCGCGAACACCCGCACGTCGATGTCTGAGCTGAAGGAGACCCTCATGGACTACAACGAGCCCTGCGGCGAGGGCATGTGCCAGTGCCACTGCGGCGCCGGCCACGCGTGCGGCTGTGACTGTCCCCGATGCGACGACTGCCGCCAGCTGTTCGAGTACTGCGACTGCGAAGACTGACCTACTCGCGGCCCTGGCCCTCACCGGCCGGGGCCGCCTCCTTGACCGCACGTGCCATCCACCCTGGCCCGGACGCCTGCATCGGTGCCGTTGTCGGTACCGCGCCCAGCAGCTCGCACAGCCGGTCCAGCTCCCGCTGACACTCCTGCTCGGTACGACCACGGACCATGTACGAGACGCCAGAGACCCCCATGTGCACAGTGTGCCGGGCATGGGGGTCTCTGGCGGTGCAGATCAGACCGGGTTCGCCGAATCGGGGGCCCACTCCGTCCGGTAGTCCCGGTGCGCCGTGAACTCAAACGCCATCAGCCGCAGCTGGAGTTCCGCCAGCCGGCCCGCGCGTCCGTCTACCCACAGGTATGGGACGATCGTTTCCTCAAGGAGCCGAATGCGGGCCTGGGCTGCGGTCACCCTCTCCTGGGCGTGCGCCGCGGCCCGCCCTGGGTGCAGGTCAAGTGAGTCGGCATTCCGAGCCAGGGCGCCCGCTATGGAATGGGCGTTGAGGCGATCGTCGTCGAGGCGTGAGCGGAGAAACCGCAGCAGGTCATCCATGCCTCATTGTGGCGCGGCTCCATCTTCCTTGACGTCACGATCTGGCATATGTCACAGTGCCCTCAGCGAGATACTCGTGTGTCCGCATCCTCTAAGCCCCCATCCTCGCTGGGGGCTTTTCGTGTTCCTGGGGGTGGTATGGAACTGCACGAGCTGTACCCCGACGACCTCGTCTTCGAGAACGAGGCCAGCGAAGCCACAGGGGTTCCAGGCACGGTCATCCGGCAATGGGCACGCCGAGGCAAGATCCGGCGCTTCCATGGCCGGCCCGGCGAGTACTCGGGCAATGGGCGTGAACACAAGACGATGTACGCCCTTCCTGAGATCAAGGAGCGCGCCGCCTCCTACCGGCCCATGCCCCAGAGAACCCCCAAAGCCGCCTGATCGACGAGGAGGTGCCTCATGGCCTTCCCCGTCGGAACCCCGACCGTCACCCTCGTTGGCACAGTCCCGTCCGCAGTCGCTGGCGCCCCCTTCACAGGCCGGCTCGTCTGCAAGCCGTCCACCTACCTGGTCGATGCTGGACGCAACGCCGTCTACCCCGGTGGCGGCTCGGTCGCCTTCGATGCTGACGGCAGCTTCTCGGTCGTCCTGCTGCCTTGCGACGCATCCGGTGTTGAGCCCGCCGGGTGGCGCTGGTATCTCGACCTGCAGCCCACGGGCGGCACGCGAATCGCCTTCTACGCCAACATCACCGGCACGGGAACCGTGCACTTCGACGACCTCGCGCCCGTCCCAGCCCCCAACGGCGGACCGGTCGGCGGCAGCGCGGTCACATCGGTCAACGGCGAGACGGGCACGGTCGTCCTTTCCGCCGCGGACGTCGGTGCGGACCCGTCGGGGACGGCCTCGACCGCCGTAGCGGCGCACGCCGCAGCCACAGACCCACACGGCGACCGCACGGCAGCGGCGGCTGCTCTGTCCGCTCATGAGGCCAACACCACCGCCGTGCACGGCATCGCGGACACCGCGCTGCTCGAGACCCAGGCCGGCGCGCAGGCCAAGGCGACAGCCGCACAGAACGCGGCCACCACAGCCGCGGCATCGGCCCTGTCCGCCCACGAAGCCGACACGACTACGGTCCACGGCATCACCGACACCAGCGCCCTCGAGACGGCCACCGGCGCTACCGCGAAAGTGACCGCCCACAAGGACGCCCTCGACCCGCACGGCGACCGGGCTTGGGCGGACAACAAGTTCGCCACCCAGGTCGCGCTCAGCAGCCTCGATGGATTCGTCAACGACGCCCTCACGCGGGTCGCCGCCATCGAGGGCGGCACTGCCTGGCTGTCCGGCCTTCAGGTGGCCGGCAATGCCGTCGTCTCCGGCGGGGACCTGACCATCTCGGACTTCGCCAAGGGCTACCGGTTCCGCCGCGGTGGCAGCGCGCTCGACTTCGAAGCCACCGGCGCCGACATGATCCTCTCCAACTGGTCCGGCACCGGGTTCAACGGCACCCAGTACAGCTACCTGCGCTTCGCCTCCAATGGTCTCGCCTCACAGATCGCGGGCCAGGTCGAGTTCGTGGACGCCCTCTACGGCACGACACGGCACACACTGGACGGGGCCGCCAACAAGCTTGGCTTCCACGGCGCAGCCCCGGTCACCCGGCAGACCGTCACCGGAACCCAGTCCGACGGGGCCGCGCTCGCCAGCCTCCTGTCCGCGCTCGCCACCGTCGGCTTGATCACCAACAGCTCCACCGTCGGCCAGTACGGGCCCCAGCCCAGCGACCAAGGCCTGATCACTTGGACGGGAGACCCCAACGACGCCGGGCACGTCACCGCCCAATCCTCAGGTGGTGTCGCCGGCCGCATCACGCTGGTCCGCATTCCGATCCGCGAGCAGATCACCTGGTCCAACATCTGGCTAGGGCTCTCCGGGATCGACGCCGGGGCCAGCCTCTCCAACTGCTACCTCGGCGTCTACAACGCGGCCGGCACCCTGATGGGGGCCACGGCGGACATCTCGTCGAGCTTCATGACGGGGGCCGTCGCTAAGGCACTGCCTCTGACCGCCCCATTCACGGCGCCGCCTGGGTTCTACTACATCGCGATGCTGCTCAACGGCACCTGGACGACGAACTCGTTGCACTTCAAGGCGACGGGCGCCGGCATCAGCGTTAACGCGAACCTGACCGCGCCCAACCTCCGCTACAGCAACATGCTGACCGGGCAGACGTCGCTACCCGGCACGCTGACCATGGCAAGCCAGGTCACGACGATCATCAATACCGGCTGGGGTTCCCAGTGGTACGGCGTCTCCTGATGACGGCCTCGCTGATCGGACTCGTCGGATGCGTGCCCACCGCGGTGACGCCCTGCCCGACGACATCCGACACGGCGAGGCCCGCCATTCGGATCATGCCGCTCGGCGACAGCATCACCCAAGGCGTCGGCAGCACCACAGGCGGCGGCTACCGACTGCCACTTGAGGAGTCCCTGCGACGAGTCGGCGTGAATGTGGACTTCGTCGGCAGCCAGAAGGACGGGCCGCTCGTCGACCCCGACCATGAGGGCCACAGCGGATACCTCATCGACCAGATCGCGGACAGCGTCGAGGTATGGCTGGCCCATGCCCGGCCTGACGTTATCCTCCTCCACGCAGGAATCAATGACCTGGCCCGCGGGCCGATGCCCGCGCAGGCAGCCGACCGGATGCTCGCCCTCATCCATCGCATCCACGACGACGCACCCCGCACCGTCATCCTGGTGCAGGGCCTCATACCGACCACGGCCGGCCTGCAAGCGCGCGTGCGTGCATTCAACGACCGCATAGGCGGGTATGGGCGTGACTACGTCTACGTTGAGCCGCCGGCCCTCAACGGGGAACAGATGACAGACCAGCTGCACCCCAACGATGGGGGCTACCAACGGCTGGCCGCGGTATTCAGTACCCCCCTGGCCCAGGCGATGCGTCAGACACCCCCGGGGTGCGAAGACCCCCCACCCCTCAGGTAGCCCCCCCCGGTAGCCCCGCCCCCTTACGTCTGGCCCCTCGCCCAAAGGCGGGGTAGGTCAGTTGCCCGGACAGAGAACCGAAGGTGGTGACGCCTGTGCCGACATCACCACCATCCAGATGCAGCACGGTGGGCTGCAAGGCGCTCGCCATCGGAAGAGGTCGATGCGAGGAGCATCAGCCTGCAGCGTGGGCGAACCGAGCGCGCAAGCAGGATCGCTACGGGATGAGCTCGGGCACGATGCGCTCACTGAAGAAGCGCGTCATCGCTCGCGACAACGACACGTGCTACGTGTGCGGCCGAGAACGCGACGAGGGCGAGACCTACGACCTCGAGCACAAGCGGCCGATTAGTCAAGGTGGAGCAACACGAGACCTGGAGAACCTGGGCCTGATCTGTGCAGACTGCCATGCGATCAAGTCCAAGGCGGAAGCCGCCGAAGCCAACAGGATCAAAAACCAGACCAGGCGCCGGGCCAGGGGGTAGGGGAGTCGAAATCCCAAAACCCCAGGTCAGGGGGCCCGCCGCGGTCAGTGAAAAACACCGCTGCACAGATCTGGCGATAGGGGGTCTTGATCATGGCCCGCATAGCCCAGCCGGCCGCCCTCAAGCTGATCAAGGGGCGTTCGCCCGGCACGGATACGGCAGGCCGGCCGGTCAACCCTGGCCCGGCCTTCCGGCGCATCGCTCCAGAGCCACCGGACTGGCTGTCCGAGGAAGCGGCTTCCGAGTGGCGCCGGGTGGTGCCCGGCCTGACCCGGCTCGACATCCTGAAGGAGGAGGACCGCGCCGTCCTCGCGGCGTATTGCGAGACGTGGTCTACGTTCGTGGATGCCATACGCCAGCAGCACCGGGACGGGCTGACCATCGAAGCGAAACAGGGGATGCTTCCCCATCCGGCCGTGGGGATCGCCCGCAACGCCGGCCGTGAGCTGCGCAGTTTCGCCGCCCACTTCGGCCTGACCCCTTCGTCGGAGCAGGCCCTCGCGAGGGGGGCCGACGATGGCAACGAGGACGACAACCCGTTCGCGTAAGCAGGCGCGTGCAGGCCTGGATCTGGAGCGGCTTCGGCTGTCGCCTGAGGTCGCCTGGTATCTCGAGGACCGCGGCTTCCCGATCCCCGACTGTCCGCCCCTGATCCAGACACCTTCTCCTGGCGACGCTCCGGGTGCGGTTTTCGACCCGGACCGCGTGGACAAGGTGATCCACGCGTTCAGCCTGCTCCGTCACACCCAGGGGCAGTGGGCGGGCCAGCCGCTGAAGCCGGACCCGTGGCAGGTGGCCTACATCCTGGCGCCGGTCTTCGGCTGGGTCCGCTGGGACGAGGACGCCCAGTCGTATGTGCGGATCGTCCGTGAGCTGTACGTGGACGTGCCCCGCAAGAACGGCAAGTCCACGCTGGCCGGCGGCCTCGCGATCTACATGACGTGTGCGGATGGCGAGCAGGGTGCGCAGGTCATCACCGCGGCGACGACGAAGGAGCAGGCCGGCTTCGTCTTCGAGCCAGTCCGCAAGCTCGCCGAGGCGGCGCCCGCGCTCAAGAAGCACGTTCTGCCACTGAAGGACAAGATCCTTCACAAGCGGTCCGGCTCCTACTTCAAGCCCATCGCTTCCGTGGCCGGCGCCCAGCACGGCGCGAACATCCACTGCGCGATCGTCGACGAGCTGCATGAACACAAGACGCCGGAACTGGTGGAGACTATCGAGACGGGTACGGGCTCGCGTCGTCAGCCGCTGGTCGTCATCATCACGACAGCGGACTCGGGCAAGCGGGAGAGCGTGTACGACCGCAAGCGCAAGCGGGTCGAGCAGTTGGCCCGCCGGGTGTTCGTGGCACCGTCGGTGTACGGCGTGGTGTGGGCGGCCGAGCGTGAGGACGACCCGCACGTCGAGGCAACCTGGCGGAAGGCCAACCCGGGCTACGGCGTCTCTCCGACCCGCTCGTACCTGCAGGCCAAGTCGGATGAGGCGAAACAGTCGCCGGCTGACCTGGCCAAGTTCTTGCGGCTGCACCTCGGCCGCCGGACGAAGCAGGAGACGAAGTTCCTGACGATGGAGTCGTGGCATGCCAATGCCGGGATGGTCGATGAGGTGCAACTGGCGGGGCGTGAGGCCTATGGCGGGCTCGATTTGGCGGCGACATCTGACCTGTGTGCGCTGTGCTGGCTCTTTCCGGATGACGAGCGCGGCGGGTTCGACGCCTTGTGGCGGCTGTGGACGCCGGAGGACAACGTCGAGAAGCTTGACCAGCGGACCGCAGGCGCGGCGTCGGTCTGGGTCCGCGAGGGCCTACTCGTCGCCACGCCCGGCAACGTTGCCGACTACGACTTCATCAAGGTGCAGATTGAGCGGGACATGGACGCCTTCGATGTCCGGTCGATCGGCTATGACCCCTGGTCAGCAGTGCCGTTGACCAATGACCTGGCCGAGTCGCAGGCGCCGATGGTGAAGGTCAGACAGGGCGTTGTGACGATGTCGCCGCCCTTGAAGGAACTACAGCGCCTGCTGCTGAAGGGAACACCTCAGGCGCCTCAGCTCCGACATGGCGGCAATCCAGCGGTGACATGGATGGTCGACAACTTGGCTGTGGCGATGGATTCGTCCGGCAACGTGAAGCCGGACAAGGCCCGAAGCGCCGAGAAGATCGATGCGGTGTCCGCTCTGGTGACGGCCCTGTCTGAAGCCATGACCCGCGAGGCACCCGTGAAGAGCGCTTACGACGACGGCGACCTGATGGTCCTGTGACAGGAGGTCCGCTGTGTGGGGTTGGTTCCCGTGGCGTCGTACCGCAATCCGCAAGCGGGTGGTGGTCAACCTGGCTGACAAGGCGTTCGCCGGCGTGTTGTGGGCCAAGCGGGGCCCGCTGCTGGTCCTGAAGGACGCGACGCTCATGCAGCACGGCGCCGCGGACACCCCGATGGACGGCGAAGTTCTGATCGAGCGGTCCCGGGTCGAGTTCATTCAGGTGGCGGGAGGCTGACGTGGCGTTCGTCGTCTCCCAAGGGCAGCTGTCGGGTGTGGCCGTCGCCCCATCCCTGACTTTCCCCACCTACGTTCAGCTCGCCTCGGACGTCTACCAGGAGTACGGCGCCTTGTACCGGCGTCAGCCGCAGATCAGGACCGTCGTCAGCTTCCTGGCTCGGAACATCGCCCAGCTGGGGCTCCACACCTACCGGCGCGTGTCGGACACTGACCGCGAGCGGCTCACCGACCATCCGCTTGCACGGATCCTGGCGGCTCCGGGCGCGAAGCTGACCCGGTACCGGCTGATCGAGCGCCTGGTCTGCGACTACGCGATCTACGATGCCGCGTTCTGGGTCAAGGTGCGCCTGGACAACGGCGAGCTCCTCGGCGTAATTCCGGTTCCACCGCCCAGGATGGAGGTGCAGGGGGACAGTTGGCTGGAACCCCAGCGGTTCGTGGTACACGGATCGAAGGGGAACCTGGAGCTGGCCCCCGACCAGGTTGTCCACTTCCACGGCTATGACCCGGATGACCTGCGCACAGGGTCCTCTCCGATTGAGGCCCTCCGGTCGATGCTGGCCGAGGAATTCGAGGCGACCAGATCCCGGGAGCAGATGTGGCGGAACGGGGGCCGCATGTCCGGGGTCCTGAAGCGGCCGGCGGACGCCCCCAAGTGGGATCCGACGTCGCGGGCCCGGTTCGGCGAGTCGTGGAAGGCGTACACCGCGGGCGGCGGCTCGGCGGGCGGCACGCCGATCCTCGAGGACGGCATGGAGTACGAGCAGCTCGCCCTCGATCCGTCGAAGGCCCAGTACATCGAAGCGCGGAAGCTGACACGGGAGGAGGTCGCGGCGGCGTATCACATCCCGCTGCCCATGGTCGGGATCCTCGACCACGCCACCTTCTCCAACATCCGCGAGCAGCACCAGCAGCTCTACCAGGACACACTCGGCCCCTGGCTGACAATGATCCAGGAAGAGATCGGGCTGCAACTCATCCCGGATCTGGCGGACTCCGACGACGTGTACGTCGAGTTCAACCTGCAGGAGAAGCTGCGCGGCTCCTTCGAGGAGCAGGCCGCCCAACTGCAGACCGCGGTCGGCGCCCCCTGGCTGCTGCGCAACGAGGCCCGCGCACGCATGAACCTGCCAGCAATCGACGGCGGCGACGACCTGATCACGCCGATGAACGTCCTGGTAGGTGGAATGGCTTCACCGACCGACACGGCTCCTGATCCGGCGGAGGCTGCCGCGCTCCCAAAAGGGCGGGGCCGCCTGGTGTTGATGAAGGCGGCCGGCCCGAGCAAACCGGACGACCTCGGGGACTTCGACGAGGAGCGTGACGCCTTCTTGGCCTCGCTGGGGCGCTGGACGCGGCGTGCCTTCACCCGACTGGAGTCCCGGGCGTCCGCGAAGGCGGGCGGCGTGCCGGACCTGCTGGCCTGGTGGGACGAGGGTGCGGAGGGCCGGCTGGCCGAGCTGACGGCCCTGCTCTCCGAGCACGGCTACCGGATCGCGCAGTTGGCGGCCTGGGGCGTGTTGAGTGAGTTCAATCCGGAGGCGGCCGGCTGGGACCCGGAGGTGATGCTCCCGTGGCTGCTGGCCGCGGCCGAGACGCACGCCGGGCAGCATGAGTCCGCCGGCCGAGACCTGGTTGCAGCGGTCGACGACAGCGGTAACGGTTGGCTGGCCAACCTGCAGCACGCCGGTGACGTATGGCAGTCGGCGGCCGATGTCCGCGCGATGACCGCAGCTACGGAAGCCCGCGGGTTCGGCTCGCACGACGCGGCCGGAGCGTCCGGGCTGACGAAGAAGGTGTGGCGGACGGGCGGCACAAATCCCCGGGCGTCACACCGCGCCCAGGACGGCGAGGCAGTCAGCCTCGACGACGTCTTCAGCAACGGGCTGCGCTGGCCGGGGGACGGCAAGGGCGAAGCCAAGGAAACCGCAGGATGCAAATGCCGTCTCGACTACGCAACGGAGTGACGATGCGAATCAAGAGCTGCCCCGTGCGCATCAAGGCGGCGGGCGAGAACGAGGGCACCGAGGAGGGCGTGTTCGAGGCGATCGTTGCCGCGTACAACCTCGACTCGGTCGGAGACAAGATCACACCGGGGGCGTTCGCTGACACCCTTGCCGCGTGGAAGTCCACCGGTGACCCGATCCCAGTCCTGTGGTCCCATATGTCCCACGACCCCGAGTACCACATCGGCGAGGTCCTGGAGGCTGAGGAGCGACCGGAAGGCCTGTGGGTGAAGGCCCGCATCGACACCGACCCCGGCACCAAGGCCGCTCAGGTCTACAAGCTGCTGAAGGGGCGCCGGGTTACACAGTTCAGCTTCGCCTACGACGTCGAGGAAGGCGCCTGGGTGGACCAGAAGGACGGCGAGGGTTTCTACGAGCTGCGCAAGCTCAAGCTGTACGAGGTCGGCCCCACCCTGATCGGCGCCAACCAGTCGACCGAGCTGCTGGACGTGAAGTCCGCCGACGGCGCCACGATGCGCATCGCGGTCGAGGGTGCCTCTGCCGCGCAGACAGATGAGCTTCGCCAGGCCCTGACGGGGGTCATGGCGGCGAAGGCGGGGCGCACGCTCAGCCAGAAGAACGAGCAGCGCGTGAAGGACATCGCGCGTCTCGCCAAGGAGCTGCTGGACTCCCTGTCTTCCAGCACTGATGACGATGAGAAGGCCACGCCGACTCCGCCCGAGCAGTCCTCGCCGCAGCCCCCTGCGGCCAAGGAGGCTCCGGCCGGTCCGAGCCCCGCCTCGCTCCGTCTGCAATCGGACCTCGCTGCCCTTGCGGCCGAGGTCTCCTCGCTTACGGACTGAGGAGAGCCGTGAACAAGATCGAAGAACTGAAGGAACAGCTCAAGCACCACCTGCTTCAGGCCCGCACGATCGCGGAGAAGGCGGAGAAGGACGGCCGCGACTTCTCCGACGACGAGCGCGCACAGGTGACCGAGCACATGAAGAAGGCCACCGACGCGAAGGATGCACTCGAGAAGGCGAAGGCCACCGCCACCATGCGGCAGGCCCTCGCCGACCTCGGTGAGGGTGTCGAGCTCGAGGAGAAGTCCGGCGAGCGCCGCACCCCCTCTGGCCTCATCGTCCCCGACGCTAAGGGCAGCCTCGGCGAGGCGTTCGTCAAGAGCGCCGAGTTCCAGGGTCTGATGGCCACCGCCCCCAACGGCGTCTTCGGCAAGGATCACCGGGTGCAGTCCCGGCCGGTCGGCTACAAGGCCCTCGTCACCGGCGGCAGCGACACCTCCGGCGGCGCGTTCGTCACGAACGACATGCGCGGCCTGCAGCTTGGCCAGCTGGCCTTCCAGCGACCGCTGCGCCTGCGCGACGTGGTCACCAACCTGACTACCACCAGCGACACCATCGAGTACGTCCGGATGACGTCGCAGACCAACAACGCCGCCCCGGTGGCGGAGTCGACCGCGACCGCAGACCCGGGCACCATGAACGCCGCGAACGGCGTCAAGCCCGAGAGCGCGCTGGCGTGGGCGAAGGTCACCACCCCGGTCCGCACGATCGCCCACTGGATCCCGCTCACCAAGCGGGCCCTGTCAGACGCCGCGCAGGTCCGCAGCATCATCGACGCCTTCCTCCGCTACGGCCTGGAGGAGGAGCTCGAGGACCAGATGGTGTCCGGCGACGGCACCGGCGAGAACCTCGAGGGCCTCTCGAACGTGTCGGGTGTGCAGGCGCAGGCCTGGGACACGAACCTGCTCACCACGACCCGCAAGGCGCGTACCAAGGTGCGCCTCGTCGGCCGCTCCACGCCGAACGCCTACCTCTTCAACCCTGCTGACCTCGAGGCGATCGACCTGCTCCAGGACAACGAGGCGAGGTTCTACTTCGGCGGCCCGTCCGGGCTGGGCACTGCCGGCACCCTGTGGGGCCTCCCGGTCATCGAGACCGAAGCCGTCCCGGCCGGCACCGGCTACGTCGGCGACTTCCGCAAGGCCGTCCTGTGGGACCGCGAGCAGGCGTCCATCACCATCTCGGACAGCCACGCGAACTTCTTCATCCGCAACATGGTCGCCATTCTCGCCGAGATGCGGGCCGCCTTCGGCGTTATCCAGCCGAACGCCTTCGTCGAGATCGACCTGACGGCCTGAGGGGGCTGACATGGCATACCTCAATCCGTCCGCTGGAGCCGCACGCGCAGGCGGCCAGACCGCCTCGGTGACCCCCCTGACGAATAGCAACGGAACTGGCGACAACACGATCGCAGATGTCGGGGCGAGCTTCTCGCAGGCGACTCTGAACAACAACTTCCGCGACCTGTCCGACAAGGTCAACGCCATCATTGCGGCCCTCAAGGCTGCGGGCCTCATGGCGTGAGCCTGATCAATTCGAGGCTGATCCGAGGCCGCTGCCCCGTATGCGGTAAGCAGCACGCCACCTGCGGGGCGGCGGCCTCAGATTCGGTCGCCGTCGACACACGACTGGAGGTGGCCGTCGTGAGCGGACCGCTGAAGAGGTACCAGGTGACCACGCCGTCGGGCGTGACAACCACCATGAAGCTGAACGCCGAAGACGCCGAGCGGCTTGGCGTCAGCACGGAGGGAAGCACCAAGGAGGCCGGTGGGCCGGCCGCGGACGCGACGGAGGCGCCCGCGAAGGCCCGGACTCCGCGCAACAAGGCCCGTACCGCGGTTGACAAGGACGGCGGTACGGGTGGTGACGACTGACTACCTGGCCGATCCAGCGGAGCTGTCGACGTGGCTCGGCGTAGCTGAGACGGATGCCAAACTCCTCGCGGCACTCAGCGCGGCCTCACGCCGATTTCGCGGCGCGGTACGCCATCCGGTGTCTCTGGTGGTTGCCGACACGATCGTCCTGGACGGCAGCGGCGCGCTGTCGCTGCTGCTGCCGGCGGCCCCTGTCACGGAGGTGTCGTCCGTCCTGGCAGACGGGCAGGCGTTGTCGGCGGGCACGGACTACACATGGTCAGCCGACGGATACCTGCACCGCCTAGGGGCCGTGTGGCCCACAGGTCTGCGGTCGGTGACCGTGATCTACAGCCACGGCTACGCCGAGATCCCGGGCGACATCCAGGAAGTCGTCATCGACCAGGCACGGGCGCTCTACGCGGTACTCCCGGGTGTGCAGCAGCAGACGGTCGGCGCGCAGAGTGTCACATTCGGAGTGCAGGCCGCGACCGGGGTGACGGCTCAGTGGTCCGCGGCCGTCGACCGCTACCAGCTCAACCGCGGGGAACGCCCATGATGTTCAACCAGAGTGCCGTGCGTGTCCGCGCCGGCACACGGACGGACCGCGGCGGCAACACCGTCACCGACTGGTCTCCCGGCGCGGTCAGCCGGCTCACCGTCACCGGTCTGAACATCCAGCCAGCCAGCCAGACCGAGACAGCCGACGAACAGCGGACGGCAGTCGTGACCGGCTACAAGGTCCAGTCCGCCGCGGGCGCCGCTCCCGACGTCAAGGCGGCCGACCGCATCGAGTGGGCCGGGCTGCTCTACGAGGTCCAGGGGGAAGTCGGGCGTTGGCCGCAGCTGTTCACCGACGCTCCCCATCACATCGAGTTCGTGATGGTGCGCGCCACCGGATAGGAGGCGACGATGCTCATCGACTGGCGCCTGAACTCGGCCGGCGTGCGCGAGATCCTTCAGGGCTCCGAAGTGCGCACCCTGATCGACGGCCTTGCCTCGGATGTTGCCGACAACGTCCGCGCGCTTGTCCCACCCGGTACGACGATCGAGGTTCGCGCCTACACGACCGACCGCGGCGCGGCCACCGTTGTCGTGGCGAACCCGCAGGCGATGGCCTGGCAGGCCCGGGACGGGATCCTGACCCGCGCGGCCGGGTTCGCAGGCCTAGAGGTCAAGGCTGTCGAGCGATGAAGCCGCTCGTCGTCTTCGGGGATGCCCAGGCTGCTGCCGCCGGCGTCCTCCGCACCGCACTGGCGACGCGTCCTGAACCCTACGCGGACGACGCCACCGTCGGAACCAGGGTCCCGGACAGTCGGGCCCCGGAAGCTCCCCATCTGCCCTACGTACTTGTCCGCAAGGACACCGACATCCCGCATTCATCGCTGGCCAACGCCCGCTGCACCCTGCGCGTCACCGTGTGGCACGAGGACGCCGATCAGGCCCACGACCTCGCGATGCTCTGCCAAGGGCTGCTGCTGGTGCATTCCGGTCCTGTCATTCGCGGAGTGCGCTCCGCGACGGGGCCGCTGGCTGCCACCGATCCGGACAGCGGGGTCGACCTCTCAACCCTGACGGTCCTGGCCAACGTCAAGCCGATCCCGCTGACCTGACCCATCCGCCCACCTGCGGCGACAACCCTTACCCAGAAGAGGAGGACGCCGTGGCCGGCGACCCGCTGAAGGCAAATCTGTGGACGGACGCGGACGTCTACATCTCCACCAATCTCGCAGCAGCCCTTCCCGCCGACGCCTCCACGCCGTTTGGCGTGGACTGGAGCCTCGTCGGGCTCCTCGACGGGGACGACGGCATGCCCGAGACCCGCGACGAGGACACCGACGACAAGTACGCCTGGGGTGGCATCCTCGTCCGCACCAGCCGCGCCCACTTCAAGCTGACGAAGTCCTTCACCGCGCTGGAGGACAACGACACGACCGCCTCGCTGTTGTGGCCGGGCTCGACGTCCACGCAGATCAAGGTGCCCCGCCCCGCCAAGGTCCTCGTGGCCTTCGAGGTCCGCGAGGGTGACAAGGTCCGCCGGCTGATCACCGCCAACTACGCCGAGGTCAGCCTCGACGGCGACCACGGCGAGACCGAGACCGAACTCGAGTCGATGACTTTCGCCGCGACGATCTTCCCGACCGGCGCCGGCGTCCTCTTCATCAAGCAGACCACGCCCACCCTGGTCAGTCTCTCCATCCCCGCGACGCTCTCCGTCGCGGACGGCGACATCGCCAGCCTCACCGCCACAGCCACTTACGACGACGCCTCCACCGCGAACGTCACCGCCCTGGCGACCTGGGTGTCGTCCGTTCCCGCCAAGGCCACCGTCTCCGCCGGCTTCGTCACCGGTGTGGATCCTGGGTCGACCACCGTGACGGCCACCTACGAGGGACAGTCCGACACCTGCGCCGTGACCGTCACCTGACCAGCCGCCGGGGCGCCGCCTTTCGTCGCGGTTCGGCGGCGCCCCGGTGTACCTCGAACCGCGACAAGGAGCCGCGACATGCCCATCTCGTACACCGACCAAGAGATCCACGACCGAGCAGCCTTCCTCGGGTACATCTCCCCGAGCCAGGAGCTTCCTCGGAATCTCCGCAGCCGCATTGTGGCCAACCTCATGGCGCGCGACGCGCCAGAGGCTTCCATCGAGCCCTCCCAGCCGCAGATGGCAAGAGAGATCGTAATCCAGCCGGGCGGCGTCGTGCTGGTCGACGGCGAGCCGTTCCCCTGGCTGCTCACCCGGCAGGCCATGGAGGTCTACCTCGACCCAGACGGCATCAGCACCGTCCGCCTGACCCTGATGGCCGACGCCGTGCGCATCATTCAGCCCGAACCGCGACCTGAGAGCGAGTAGAGCCATGCCCGGCCGTACCGCAACAACATCCGACAGTCAGCCCTTCGACTTCAACCTCGACGCCGTACAGGCGGAAGCTGAACTGATGCCCTTCCGCGTGCATTTCGGGGGCCGCCGCTACGCCCTCGCGCACCTCCAGAGCCTCGACGTCTGGGACCTCGTGGAGATCGCCGAGAGAGGCGATACCGGAGCCACACTCGGAGTCCTGAAGGCCGCGCTGGGCGAGACGTTCACGGAGTTCCGGAAGAACCCCCTGCCGCAGTACAAGCTGAAGCAGCTCTTCGAGGCCTATCAGAAGCACTGCGGGCTGCTGCCGGGGGAATCGGACGCCTCCGCGAGCTGAAGCGGAGGCACCCCCGCGCCCTGGAGGCTGACCTCCGGGCCCACTACGGGGTCCGTCTGCGCGACCTGTACGTAGGCGACATGACCTATCGGGAGCTCGCCTCCTACGTGCAGGGCCTGCCTCCGCACGCCCGGACCCGGACAGCGCTTCGGGAGGGCCGCCAGGAACCGAACGGCGAAGAAATCCTGCTTGCCGACCTCTTCGACATGCTGCAGCGCCTGAACTGGACGCTGATGGCCGTGAACGCCGACAAGTCGAAGGCTCCAAAACCGCCCAAGCCCTATGCCCGCTGGTGGCTCGCCCCTGAGATAGGCAAGGGGGCGGACAACGGGCCGCGTCTGGCCCGCCTGGAAGACGCGCGCCGCCGGGCCGCCGAGCGCAAGCGGCAGATCGAGCAGGGCTCCATCGCCTGAAGTCGTGAGGGGGTCCGATGCCGAACGTCGGGTATGCCACGATTCAGATCATCCCGTCCGTGCGGGGTATCTCCGATGAACTGCGCCGACAGCTCGGCGGCCCTGCTGCGGATGCGGGCGAGCAGGCCGGCCGGGAATCCGGGGGTCGGTTCGCCGATCGGTTCAAGGCAGCCCTGGCGGTGGGCGGGGCGGCGGCTGGCGCAGTCCTCGCTGCAGCAACGATCAGCGCCATCGAGAAGGAAAAGCTGTCGGACCGCCTGTCCGCGCAACTAGGCCTCACGGGCAAGGGCGCGGAGAAGGCGGGGAAACTCGCCGGGACCTTGTACTCGAAGGCGGTCGTCGGCTCCTTCGAGGAGGGAGCCGCCGCCGTCCGCGCCGTCATGGGCTCTGGGCTGATCCCGGAGAAGGCCACTTCTGAGGCCATCGAGGCCATCACCACGAAGGTCTCAGACCTGGCGACGACGTTCAACCAGGACCTCGGCGGGGCTGCCAATGCGGCCGCCCAGATGATCCGCACCGGCCTCGCCCAGGATGCACCGCAGGCCCTGGACCTGTTGACCAAGGGGCTGCAGTCGGGGGCGGACAAGGCCGGAGACTTCCTCGACACGATCAACGAGTACGGAACCCAGTTCCGCAAGGCGGGCCTGGACGGCGCCTCCGCCATCGGCCTCCTCAACCAGGCCATCGCCGCCGGCGCCCGCGACAGCGATATCGCCGCGGACGCCATCAAGGAATTCAGCATCCGGGCCGTCGACGGCTCCAAGACCACCATCGACGGCTTCAAGCTGCTCGGCCTGTCCGCCGACGACATGGCCGCGAAATTCGCCGCCGGCGGCAGCTCCGCCAACGGGGTCCTGGACCTCACCCTCGACAAACTGCGAGGCGTCAAGGACCCAGTCATCCAGAGCGCCGCCGCGGTCAGCCTCTTCGGCACGCAGGCAGAGGACCTGGGCGCCGCGCTGCTGGCAATGGACCCCTCGACGGCTGCTGCCGGACTCGGGCAGGTCGAGGGCGCCGCCAAGGCGGTCGGCGACACCATCCGCGACAACACATCCACTGAGCTGGCGACGTTGTCGCGCGAGCTGATGAGCGGCGTCGGCGTAGTCGTCGACGCGGTGATCCTGCCTGCCCTGCTGGGGCTCGTCACAGCCCTTCGCCGGGTCGACGACGTGCTGCGGCCGGTCATCGCCTGGTTCCGCGAGTGGGGAGCCTGGCTCCTCCCGGTGATAGTCCTCATCGGCGGGCTCACCCTGGCCCTTAACGCACAGGCCATCGCGACAGGCGCGGTGACGCTGGTGTTCTCGGCCTACCGGGCGGCCATCCTGATTGGCACCGCCGTGACCACGGGATTCGCGGGAGCTCAAGCCCTCCTCAACGCGGTCATGGCCCTCAACCCGATCACGCTCATCGTGATCGCCCTGCTCGCCCTCGGCACCGCACTGGTCGTCGCGTACAAGAAGTCGGAGACCTTCCGGGCTGTCGTGCAGGCGGCGTGGGAGGGCATCAAGACGGCGGCCCTGTGGGTCTGGGAGACCATCCTCAAGCCCCTCTTTGCAGGGTTCATGATCGGGCTGCGTGCCATCGCGGACGCTGCGACCTGGCTCTGGGGCGTTCTTCAGCCGGTCTTCTCGTTCATCGGAGCGGCAGCCAGGATCCTGGCGACGATCATCCTTACGGTCCTGATTACGCCTATCGTCTTCGCGGTCAAGATTCTTGGGGCGATTTTCGGATGGCTGTGGGACACCGTCCTCAAGCCGATCTGGAACCTGATCGCTGCCGGGGCCCTCTGGCTGTGGAACAACGGCATCAAGCCAGCCTTCGATCTCATCATGGCCCAAGTCAGGAACGTGGCAGCACTCTTCAACTGGCTGTGGACCAGCGTCCTCAAGCCCGTGTGGAACTACATCGCAGGGTTGATCGCGGAGAAGTGGCAGCAGATCAAGTTCGTCTTCGACGTGCTGGTCGCCTACGTGAAGAGCGTCCTGATCCCCATGTTCATGCGCTTCTGGAATGACACGATCAAGCCCGCGTGGGAAGGCATCAAGGGCGTCATCGCGAATGCCTGGAACAACGGCATCAAGCCCATCTTCGACCTGCTCAGCAGGGGAGTCGACAGGGTCAAGGACTCCTTCAACAACGGCATCAGCGGTATCGGGCAGATCTGGGACAGGCTCCGCGAAATCACCCGCAAACCAGTCCAGTTCGTAATCGATACCGTTTACAACAACGGAATTCGCAAGGTCTGGAACACCATCGCCGAGTTCACCGGAGCCGGGAAGCTCGGTGCGCTGACGTTCGCAACTGGTGGCGCCGTATTCGGAGCAGGCACCGCAACATCAGACTCGATCCCCGCCCTCCTCTCCAACGGTGAGCACGTCTGGACGGCGAGGGAGGTGCGGGGTGCGGGCGGACACTCCGCCGTAGAGGCTCTGCGCGCTCGCGCCACACGGAGTGGCACCGCCTTCGCCAAGGGTGGGGCGGTCGGCATTCCCCGGTACGCGGAGGGGGGTATCGTCGACTGGCTGTCCGGCACCGCCAAGAAGATCGGCGGAGCGATCATGTCGGGCATCGACTTCCTCTCCAGCCCTGGGAAAGTCTGGGACACAGCCACGAAGTTCCTGCGGGACCAGATCAACTCGGGCCTCTCGGGATCTCAGTGGGCACAGGCCCTGTCGCAGTTCCCGATCAAGATGCTGCAGAGCCTGAAGAACAAGGTCATTTCGGCAGCGGAAGGCCTTACTGGCGGACCCGCCTCGGGGAACGTCGCAGCCGCCATGGGATTCGCCCGGTCGCAGGCAGGCAAGCCCTACCAGTGGGGCGGCGCAGGCAATCCGAGCTGGGACTGCTCTGGCTTCATGTCCGGCATTCAGAAGGTCATCGAAGGCCGGTCGCCGTTCGGACGGCTGTGGTCCACGTTCTCATTCCAAGGAAACACCGCTCCGGCCGGCTGGCACCGCAACCTCCGCAGCCCGTTCATGATCGGCATCACGAATGACGGAGTCGGGCACACGGCCGGCACCATCGGCGGGATGAACGTCGAAAGCCGCGGCGGTGACGGCGTTGTCGTCGGCGCGCGGGCGCGAGGGTACAACTCGGCCCTGTTCCACGACCGGTATGGATTCGCGCCCGCCCTCAGGAAATATGACGAGGGGGGATGGCTGCAGCCGGGCCTGACCCTCGCCCACAATGCGACGGGGAAGCCCGAGCCAATCCTCACCAGCGGGCAGTGGAATGCGCTCAGCCGCAGCTCCGGCGGACTCGCTCCCGGTGACCAGCTCACCCTCGTCGTCGAGGGGGCAGCCTTCCATGCCTACATCGACGACCGGGCAGATGGGCGTGTGACCGCCGGCGCCCGTCAGCTGCTGGAGACCGTGCGCCCCGGACGGAAGGGGTAGACATGGCAATCCCCGGGAACCTCCTGTCCGCCGTTACCGAGTCAGTCGACCCCAACACGTCAGGTTGGGTAGCCAAGAACAACTGCACCATTTCCAAAGGGACCGGAGGCCGCAACGGTGACGGAACCCTTCGCCTGTACAGCCTGACCGTCGGCGAAATGTCAGCCCGCACTGCGGCGTCCTACCCGGTGACAGCGGGCCAGGAGTATCAGGCGTTCGCCGACGGATCAGGCTCCTCGATCCCTGAGCGGATCGGGATCCGCTGGATGACGGCAGGCGGCAGCGAGATCAGCACCACCTGGTCACTGACCACCGCTGCCGCCTCCGCCACCTGGCACCGCATCTCCGTCGCAGGTATAGCCCCCGCGACAGCGGCCTCGGCGCAGGTGGTCGTCGCCGTGACCGCCACCGGTACCGGCATCGTCAACCACTTCGAAAACTTCTATCTCGGCCTTCCCATGCGGACGACTGGCAATCTGCTGTCCTTCGACGCCGAAACCCTTGAGTCCGCCACCCTGCGGTGGGTCGCCGAAACAAACTGCACGATCGCTCGTTCCGTGCCGGTCGTGTCCTGGCCTGTCGATTTCTATCTGGCCGGCGGCCACGTGCTGGCCCTGACCGTCACTGCGAACGGCAACGCGTCCGCGAAGGTCACGGAGACTCCCGTAGCGACGCCGGGAACCGAATACATCGGCTACTGCTACCTGAACCCCCCCACGAGCGGCTCAACCGTCTGGGTCGAGCTCCGCTTCTACAACGCGGCGAACAGTTTGCTGTCCGCCACGCGCTCCAACCTGGCAGCACCAGGCACCAGCTACTACCAGCAGCGCGTCTCGGCGATTGCCCCGGCGACCACTTCCTACGCCACGCTCGCCGTCGGCATCACCTCCGGTACGGCTGCCCAGGTCATGCGGGTCGACGGAGCCGTCATCGCGACGGCGCCCGTCATCCGGCAGGGCTCCGTCGTGCCCTATGCCGACGCCTCCTTCGAGAAGGACGCCGCGGGCTGGACGGTCCCGAGCGGCGTGGCGACCCTCGCGCGCTCCACACCATGGGGCGCCTACTTCATGGACGGCGCCTATGCGCTGACCGTCTCTTCTGCGACGGCCACTGCCAGCGTCCTGCGCAGCGCCAAATTCCCCGTCGGTGCCGCCGACGGCCTGTCCTTTCGCCTGCAGCTAGCGGAGAACGTCACCGCAGGCGGCTGGACCATTAGCCGTGGTGTCCGCTGGTACGACGCGGCCAACGCCGACCTCGGCCTCACGGCCGGCGGCACGACTGCCGTCCCCACCCCCAACTGGTGGTTCCTCAGCAACGACTTCACGGCCCCCGCAGATGCAACGCAGGCGGCCATTGAGCTGACTCTGACGGCCACGGCCGCATCGTCGGTCATCCGCATTGACCAGGTCGCGCTCTGGGAGGCGCTGCCACTCACCGAGGTCAGCGCCGACAACGAGACGGCCAGTATCACCCTCACCTTGCGGGAGCTGGACGTCGGGTATCTGCTGACCGTCTGGCGGGTGCTGGCCGACGGATCGAGGACCCTGGTTCGCGGGCCGAACGGTCTCATCTCCCAGGATCCCATCACCTCGGACCAGGTGGTGATCGAAGACTACGAGGCGCCCCTGGACACGTCCGTCACCTACTACATACAGACGGTGGCGTCAGTCGGTGCTGCCGTCGCGTCCCGCACTACCGACGCAGCCGTCATCGCATCGGGGGATCCCAACTACGCTTGGCTGAAAGATCCGGGATCACCTCAGCGCAATCGCAAGGTCATGATGGCGCAGGCTCCCAGCTGGCAGCGGCCTATCCAGGCGGCCGCCCACAGGGTGCGAGGTCGACGCAACGCGGTCACCTTTTCGGACGTCCGCAGCGGCTTGGAGGGGGAGCTCTCCATTCACACGGAGACCGACGAGGAGCGGGCCGCGCTCCACCTCCTGTTGGACAGCGGCACGGTCCTGCTCTGGCAGGCCGCTCCCGGGCACGGTGTCGACGACATGTACGTCAGCATCGGAGCGGTCACCGAAGACCGAGGCGGTGGCCGGGCGGATGATTCCTGGCGGACGTGGAATCTGCCGGTCACCCAGACCGACATGCCGACCACTGTGGGAGTCGCCGGGTCCGCAGGCCGCACCTGGCAGGACATCCTCAGCGAGAACGGCACATGGGCGGACGTGCTGTCGCGCCACAGCACCTGGGAAGACGTGCTGCTCGACCAGTGAGAGG
This sequence comes from Streptomyces sp. NPDC012794, assembly GCF_042901085.1. NCBI lineage: Bacteria > Bacillati > Actinomycetota > Actinomycetes > Kitasatosporales > Streptomycetaceae > Streptomyces > Streptomyces sp. NPDC012794. The sequence goes on along the minus strand of NZ_JBIBCI010000005.1, from coordinate 429,328 downwards.
GGGTTGCGATGTATCCAGTGTCCGACCGGTTCATCGCGGCCCTCGCCGAGAGCCACGTCGTCATCACCAAGGTCATCCTGTTCCGTGCCGCCGGCGGCAGCGAAACGCTGGATCACAGCGGGGGAAGCGTCTCCGTCGACCTGAATTCGGTGGCCAGGCGCACTTGCTCGGTCACGCTGGCAGATCCGGCGCTGATCCCCAGGACTGCCTCGGACAAGGCATCCACCTACGGGGCCCGCCTGCGGATTCTGCGCGGTGTTCGCTACAACGACGGCGCCGAGGAGCTCGCCCCCCTGGGGATCTTCAGATTGGACGAGGTCAGCGGCGATGTCGATGACGGGCCCGTCACCCTGTCCGGCAAGAGCCTCGAAGTGATCGTGTCCGACGACAAGTTCACCGCCCCGTACCGCGCGAGCGGCACAGCGGTAGGGGCGATCACTGCCCTGATCCACCGCTCGCTCCCGGACGCCGAGATCAATTCTTCCGGGGCCGTTGACGCCACGATCGGTGCACGCACTTGGGACATCGAGGCCGATCCTTGGGCCGCCGTCCTCGAGCTGGGCGCTGCGATCGGCGCCGAAGTCTTCGTCGACCCCGAGGGCGTCTTCACTATCGCCGAGCTGCCGGAACTGCTGTCCACCGCACCGGTGTGGACCGTGGCGGCCGGCGAGGGCGGCACCTACGTGAAGGCCGACCGAGGTATGAGCCTCGACGGTGTCTACAACGGCGTCCTCGCCCGCGGCGAGAACACCGAAGAGGGAGTCGCGCCAGTGTCGTCGCTGGTCGTGGACTCGGACCCCGGCAGCCCGACCTACTGGGACGGCCCTCTGGGGCATCGGCCAACCTTCGTCACCTCTCCCACCCTGATCACGACGCTGCAGTGCACGCAGGCCGCTACATTGAAGTTGCGGTCCGCGTCCGCCTCCAACGCGACGGCCGACGTCACGTGCCTGCCGAACGCGGCCTTGGCCCCCGGAGACGTGTTGCGTGTGCTCTACCCGGATGGGACGTCTGAGCTGCATCAGGTCGCGGCCTTCGACGTGCCGCTGAGCGTCGAGGGTCTGTGCACGCTCCGCACCATCTCAGCACAGGAAGACTCGTGAGCAGCGGTTCCAGCGCCAGCGCCGGCTCCCAGGCTCAACGCATTTGGGCCGACGTGGCTGACGCTCTCCAAGGGCAGGTCCAGCAGGCCAGCGACCAAAGTCCGAGCATCCGGGGCGCCGATTGGCGTCTCGCCGTGGTCGACAGCATCGGCACTACCGGAACCGTCACCACCACCGACGGCATCATCGCCCGCCGCGCAGCCGATTACCTGTCCCCGACGGTCGGCGACACCATCGTCGTCACCGCGTCCGGCTCCGGAAACTGGCTGGCCCTGGGGAAAATCACCCCCACCACCACTGCCGGGACGTGGCAGGCGCTCACCTATAACGGCAGTTGGGCCGCCTGGGGACCCCCCTACGGGGCCCCTGCCTACCGGATCAACGACGACGGAACTGTCTCGCTTTCGGGGCTGGCGAGAGCGCCGGCATCCACCACCAGCACCTCCACCATCGCCACCCTGCCCGCGGCGGCCCGGCCACCGGTCCTGGTGCGCTGCACGTGCATGATCTCGACCGGCAACGCATCCCCTCTCGAGATCACGACCGGCGGCCTGCTGCAGATCACCGACTTCAACGGCACCGCCGTCTGGGCGGCGCTTGAGGGCATTAGCTACCGCATCACCTAGGAGAGGGGGGCCGGTGCCCACCACCGACGCCTTCGGTCAAGGCATTCAGATCTCGTCCCTCACGGACCCGCCGAATGCCGCCCTCATGGCCCAGAACCTGGCTGCCGTCGTACCCCAGACCGTCATGCGGTTCGCCTCGGCCGCCGCCAGGAACGCCGCCTTGACCAGCCCCGTCGCGGGCATGACTGCCTGGGTGACGGCCGAAGGTCTCCTGACCGTCTACAACGGCAGCGCCTGGGCCGGCGTGGCAACCACAGTGAAGCCGATGTTCATCGGCAAGCAGACCATCACGCAGTCTGTGGGTAACACCCTCTGGGCGCCCTTGTCGATGGACAGCGAGATACTCGACACCCATGGGGGGCACTCGACCATCACGAACAACACCCGGTACACCTGCCAGGTCGCCGGCTGGTACGACGTGCGTGGCCGAGCTGCCTTCGCCAACAACAACGTCGGCGCCCGCGGCGCCCGGATCCACCTGAACGGCAGCTTCATCCAGGGCGCCGCGAACCTCTGCTCCCCCGGCAACCTCGCCGGCGTCGTCGAGGTCAATCACATTCTGTACCTCGGAGTAGGCGACTACGTCGAGGTCGCGGGCGGACAGAACAGCGGCGGCAGCCTCTCGACCGCGTACAGCGGCGAAGCCGGATCCATGCTGTACGTCACCTACCTGGCCGCCTAGCCGCCAGCCCCCTTCCACCGCCCTGAGCCGTCCCGGCCGGGGCTTTCGCATGTCTGGAGGCCTCATGGCCAAGACCGGCCCACAGAAGTACCCCGACGCCTCGCTCTCCTACTGGTGGCAGACCGCCTACCCGGGCAATGCGATGGAATCCAACGTCGGCGTGCTGCACACCACCGAGGGTAGGACACTCCCCGACTACCGCGGCGGGCGCGATGCTCCCAACTTCACCGCGCTCCCGGACATCCCGAACCGCAAGATCAAGTGGTATCAGCACTTCGACTTCGACACCTCCAGCCGCGCCCTCATGAACCTTTCGGGGGGCGTGGAGACCAACACCGCCAACGCCGTGCAGATCGAGCTCGTCGGCACCTGCGACGAGCGGAACGCCGTCACCTGGGACGGCAAGCGCGCCGGCGTCGACTACATCTTCTGGCCCGCAGCCCCCGACTGGCTCCTCGCCGAACTCGCCAAGTTCGTCCGATGGGCCCACGACAACCACGGCATCCGCCTCGCCTCAGCCGTGACCTGGAAGGCCTACAACAAGGGCCAGGTCGGCGGCTCCTACGGCGCCAACGGGGTCCGCCTGTCCGGCGCCCAGTGGCAGGCCTATTACGGATGGCTCGGGCACCAGCACGTCCCAGAGAACGACCATGGCGACCCCGGAAACATCAACTTCACGCGCGTCCTAGCCCTGGCCGGCGGCGGCGCAGCCCAACCTACCCCTGAGGAGAACGGCGTGGCTCTTACCCAGGAACGCTCCGACAGCTGGAACGCCATGATCTGGGGCCTCAAGAACACCACCGAGGCCACCCTGGCCCGCCTGACTGCGCTCGAGACGCTAGTGAAGCTGCTCGCCGCCGACCAGGACCTCGACGAGTCGGCCATAGCGACGGCCGTTGAGAACGCTGTCGCCAAGGCACTCCGCGAGAACACCGTCGCCGTTGATGTCACCGTCCAGAACTCCAGTACCGCGAAGGGCTGACCATGATCTTCAAGAGAGAACCGGCGCTCTGGCTCGGCCTCGTCGCCATCGCCGTCAAGCTGCTCGCGGCCTTCGGGATGGACGTCTCAGCCGAGCAGCAGGCCGTCATCAACGCCGTCGCGTCTGCCCTCGTCGGCGTCATTCTTGCCGTCATGGCTGGCGATGCGATCGGCGCCGCCGTCCTCGGCTTCGCCCAGGCTGCTCTCGCCCTCGCCGTCGGTTTCGGCCTCGACTGGTCCGCCGAGCAGCAGGCAGTCGTCCTCGCCGCCGCAGCTGCGGTCGTCGCCATGTGGGACCGCACGCAGATCACCGCTCCGGTGCCGGCTATCGCCGCCCGCCGCCCACTCTCGGGCGTGTAGGTGGAGTGCCGGGCTGTCCGGCGGGCCCAACGTCTGCTGGGCCGCCGCGGCCGCTTCCTTCTCATCCTCGGCACCGGCAAGACCTGCTGGGGTGCGGGCATGATCGTGGACCCTCCGCAGACCACAGGCCTCGGCCTCCTGACCCGCATCGCCCCGCTCCATTGCTGGGCGTGGCTGTGGGTCATAGCCGGGATCGTCACCATGGTCTCAGCCTTCCTCCGCGTCGGCCGGGATCGCTTCGGATTCGTCGCTGCACTGGTGCCGCCGTCAGTGTGGGCGATCGCATACCTCGCTGCTGTCATGTCGGGCGAGTTCTCCCGCGGCGCCTACGTCGCCGTCTGGTACCTGACCTCCCACGTGGGGGTGATCATGTGGGCCGCGACGGTGCCCGAGCACTCCGTGCCCAGAGCTCTTCGCGCCCGGAGAGCAGAGGACGATGAGTGTCTGGGCAGCAGTGGTTACGGTCACGGCGGCGGTGCTTACGGTGATCGGCACGGTGTACACGGCGCGGCTGTCGAAAGCCGCGGCAACCACGTCGGCCGAGGCGACCCGCGTGGTGGCGGCCGTGCAAGCGGCACCAGCGCAGCGGGCGGAGGACCTGAAGGTCCTCCAGGCGACGGTGAGCCGGGTGGATGAGGAGAACGGCTCCCTCAGGGGCCGGGTCAGCAGGATCGAGTCCATCCTGCGCGCCTTCGCATGGACGACCGACCGATGGGCCCAACAGATGCACCACGCCGGCATTGAACCCGAGCCCGTGCACCCGCTGGTCGAGGAGTACAACCGGACGGGAGTGTGATGAGCGATTCCGAGCCCGACCCCCGGCCCGCAACGCCCCGAAGGCAGCCGCATATGGCCGACGTCGAGACGCTCGTCGACATGGGCATCCTCGAAGAGCAGCCCCAGCCGCCCTCGGACGTGCCCCCTGCGCCACCCGCCGAGGAGCAGGCGAATCGGCTCGCCCTTGATACAGCTCTCGCTGAAGCCGGCGTAAACAAGGGAGCCTCCGATGCGGAGGCTGTCACCGCGCTCGCCCAGATGGACGCAGCTACGGTCGCGGCCGTCGCCTCCTGGGTCAAACACAAGAAGAAAGACTTCGGCGCCAAGTGACAACGCCCCCACCCCTCGCGGGTGGGGGCGTTCTGCTGTGTCAGGGGGCCAGTTCCTTCTTCACCTGGGCGACCTCCGGGCCGGAGTCCTGTGCGGGAACCTTCCAGCGGAAGGCAGCCCCCGCACCGTCGGTGTAGACGAGCGTCCCGCCGGCCTGCGCCTTGGCCAGGTCGAAGACAGCCGCATCCCAGACCCAGCTACCCGGCTGGATCGGTCCCCCCGCGTTGAAGCTTTTCGCGACGACGTTGTAGGCCTCGCCGTTGCCCTGCTCGATGGCCTGCCCGTCAGGGGCGATCCAGCTCCATCCGCCACCACCGGCAGGCGCCGCCTGGGCCGCTGCCACAGCCGTCGTAGGCCTGGCCTTGAAGGTAATGAAGGCGAACTGCTCCCGCGTGGGCTTGTCGAAGGTGCTTCCTGGCTGCAGGTAGGTCACCGACGTAGGGGTGAGCTCCAGCCGTCCCGTCCCGTCGGAGCCGACCGTCTCGGCCGCGGCTCCCAGCTCGAGGGCCGGGGGCGACGAGGATGCAGCTGGCGCCGGCGCTCCCGCACCCGCCGAAGGCGGCGCGGCAGCTTCGGGCTTGCCGCTTCCGCAGCCGGAGGCCGCAGCGAGGAGGAGCAGAGTGGCAGGGAGTGTACGCAGGCGCATGGTGACCCCAGAAGTCGATGAGGTCGCGACCGTATCGCCGACGGGGACGGCGCCGGGGGCGTGTTGCGGAATCGCGACCTCCGACGGGCAGAGGCAACCCCTGTAGAACGCGGCCCGGTTGAGAGGCGGGCCCCGGATAAGATGCCATATCGACGTCCAAAATTGATAGGATTGGGCGTCCCCAAGCGCGCCCCGCCCACTGCCCTTCGGAGGGACCAGTGCCCAACTTCAAGCGGATCACGGAAGCCGACCTGTCCACGCTGACCCGAAAACAACTCCTCGATCGGTTCGACAAGGAGGGCGCCTACTGGGACCGGAAGTGTCGGCGGGGCCTGAGCGAGGCCGACGCTGCCGCTCACCGCGAATATGGGCGTCTGCTTCACCTGGCGATCGATCCCTGCAAGGCGATGGACGAGCTTGCTGGCTACCTCAAGGGCAACGGGCGCCTCGGTTACTGGCAGGAGAAGCCGCTTCCGTGACGGACCTCCTCCCGCACTCGACGAGCACGGCCCCCGCTGCCTACGACCCGGCGACCCTCGCCGTCCTCGCCGCCATGGAACAAGCCGCCGAGGAACACCTCGACGCCATCCGCCCCCACAACACCAAGCGCGGCTACGCCAACGACTGGAACCTGTGGGCCGAGTTCCACGGCTGGCTCGCCGAACGCACCGGCCACCAGCTGCCCCTGACCGCCGTCACCAAGGGCACGCTCGTCGGCTTCGTCGTCTGGCTCGACACGGTGAAGCTCGCGGCGCCATCCAGCATCGACCGACGCATCACCGGCGTCACCGTGACCGCGCGGGCCCAAGGCGTCGAAGTTCCCAAGCAGGCCACGGAGGCCGCCCGGCAGGCGCTCAAGCCGATGAAGGCCGACCCCGAACGGCTCGCCCGCGGCCGAGGCAAGGCCGCCGCCGTCACGCCCGAGCAGCTCCAGCGGATGCACGCCGCCGCACCGGCCAGCCTCGCCGGACTCCGCGACCGCGCGCTCTGGCTCATGGCGTTCGGGATCGCCGGCCGGTCCGCCGAGGTCGCTGCCCTCCGCGCCGACGGCATCACCCACGTCAGCCAAGGCCTCGACGTCCACGTCCCCAGCGTCAAGGGCCGGCCTGCTCGAGACGTCGTCGTCGCCTACGGCAAGAACCCCGATACCTGCCCCGTCCGAGCCTGGCTCACCTGGCGGGCCGCGGCGGGCATCACCGCCGGGCCAGCCTTCCTGCCCATCAGCGTCCATGGCGCCCTCGGCAGCGACGGCCTGTCCCCAGCGGCCTGCCGGGAGATCATCGCCCGCAGCGCCGAACGAGCAGGCATCGCCGTCAGGCTCACCGGACACAGCATGCGGGCCGGGTTCATCACCGTCAGCCGCAAGGCCGGCAAGCGCGAAGAGAAGATCCGCGCGCAGTCCGGGCACGCCGCCAACAGCCCCGTGTTCTGGGGCTACATCCAGGAAGCCGACCGGTGGGCCGACGCCGCGTCGGACGACATCGGCATCTAACGGAGGAACCGTGACTGAGCCCCTGGACCTTCCTTCGTGGCACCTCTGGGCCTGGCTGCTCCGACACGGCGCCGACCCCGAGAAGGCGACGGAGCTGATGAACGGATATGCCCACGAGCTGGCTGAGCGGATCCGCGAGCACGAGTACGACGCTGGTGAGGTCGGTCCCGTACATCTCGCGTTCCAGGCGGCAGCGGACGTCATCGATCCGAGCGCCTAGGACTCAACAAGACGTTATGCGTTACACCGAGGAGGGTGCATGAAGGTCATCATCGACGGCAGGTGGGAGCTTGACCTGACGGCGCCGCCCCGTGTCGGCGAACTCGTCGCAAGTGGCGGGAGAGCCGACCGTGTTGCCGAAGTCGTCTGGTTCATGCCGGATGAGTTCGACGATGAGGTGCGCGTGCACGTCCAGCTGGAATCGAAGGAGGCGCAGTGAGCTACCGCCCGTACCCGAACGCCGACCGCGCACGACGACAGGTTGCCCGGCATGCGCAGCCGCCGCGCGAGTCGCTCCCGCCGTGGGCGGCGAAGATCGTCAGCGCCTACGAGCCGGGCGCTTGGCATCCTGACGCGATCTTCGATCCGGAGACGAAGCGGTTCATCCTCTGGCCTGCCGCCTGACTGTCTGCCCGTTGTCGGCGCCCGCTACCAACCGGTAGCGGGCGCCTCGTCGTTGGGCCTACGACACAGGGAGTGGTTTCTTACGCTGCGTCACCCAATCGGCGTAGAATCTCGCCTGCCGGGATGCATATGCGCCCTGGAACGAGATCAGCCCCCGCGCGGATGTAGGGTCCGCCGAGGGCTCGAAGATCATGGAGGTCAGCTCCACGTGATATCTCACCCCAACAGTAACCTGCCCGCGGCACCTGGTGCCACATCGGGGGCAAGCCCGTTCGACCAGATCCGGCGCGAGGACGAGATCGGCGAGTACTGGCTGGCCCGCGACCTGCAGCCCCTCCTTGGGTACGCCCGCTGGGAGGACTTCAAGCACAGCATCGAACGCGCGAAGCAGGCCATCACGAACACCGGTCAGGCCGCTCACCTGCACGCTTCGGAGCGCCCCGAAGCGTCCGGCAACACCTTCCGCAGCAACTACCGCCTCTCCCGGTACGGCTCGTACATGGTGGCCATGAATGGCGACCCACGGAAGGTCGAGGTGGCCGCGGCGCAGACCTACTTCGCCATCCAAACTCGCCGAGCCGAACTCGCCCCCGAGCCCAGCCGACCCATGTCCGAGCTGGAGATGGCCCGCCAGTACGTCATGGCTCTGGAGCGCGAGGAGCAGGTGAAGGCCGAGCTGGCCATCGCCGCACCGAAGGCCGGCAAGTGGGATGAGTTCCTCAACGCCGAGGGCCTGTGCGGCATGACCGAGCTCGCCGACCTCCTCCACACCGATGTCCGGACCCTGACGGGGTGGATGGTCGATGTCGGCTGGTTCAGGAAGCAGACGTCGAGGGCGGGCGGGAATAGGAACCTGCCGCGGAAGCCGCTCCAGGATGCCGGTTCGTTCGTCGTCAAGCAGGAGACGAAGAACGGGTTCAACTTCCCTGTCGCCTACGCGACGGCTAAGGGCATCGACATGGTGGTCGACGTCTGGCCCAAGCGCGCCGCCGCCTAGCTCGCCCTGACGCCCGTCTCCGCATTCAGCGGGGGCGGGCGTTCCCGCATCCGAAACTCCGCTTGTCATATGCCTACCGCCGCGCCCGCCTGCGGGTCTACGGTGCTGCCATCGGACCTGACCATCCCGGGCCCGTCGCCCTCCCGGCTCCCCACGGGAGGGTCGTCGCGCGCTCAGGCCGCGTCGTACTCGTGCGGCTGTCCGCCCTGCCAGGCGATGACCTCCGAGTCCCCGAGGACCAGCTCCTCCGGGTCGGGGACCTCGATGCGCCGTAGGAACTCGATCAGGTCCGAGTCTGAGTAGGCGATGCCGAGGACGGTGTCGACGCCCTGGATGCGGATCACGACCCGCCGGCCACCGGACGGGAAGATGCGGTGCACGAGGATCGGCGCGTGGTCCATGCCTTCAGCCTGCGACGGGTCTGCTAGTCCAGCACGCCGAGCGCGGTGTCCGGCCGGCACTGGACGCAGGCCTCGACGCCCTCGGCGAGGGCCCGGCGGGCGGTGTCCTGGTCGGCCGGCTTGCAGCGGGTGCGCGTGTCCCAGCAGCCGCCGAGGTGGACACGGACTGGGGGCCGGCCGGCGCCGATGCCGTGCTCGATCAGCCAGTCGGGTGGCGGAGGGGGCGGCTGCCGGTGGGCCTCGGCCTCCTGGAGCCGCTCCTCAGCAGCGATCCAGTCGCGGGTCCGGGCCAGGTCCTGCACCTGCACCCGCTCGAGGAAGCGGAGCTGGGCGAGGCGCGAGGCGGCAGAGTCGGACACAAGTTCGATTCTACGCCTCGATGCCGCCCGCGCTGTCAGTGCCCACCGCTAGCATGGACACATCACATTCGAGCGATTGCCTGCTGGGCGCAGACGCTGCTCGTACCGCCCCACCGGCCCTTCGGGGACAGCGACCGGCGGGGCGGGCCCACGTCTACGCCTCCGGCTGCGGCTCGGGGTAGCGGGCAGCCTTCTTCACCGCAGCCTCGAGGGCGTTCCGCGGCTCGCCAATCTCCTTCGCGTAGGCCGTCACCGCGGACTGCACCTCGCCGGCCCGGTCGCGCCACTCAGCCCACACCTCGTCGGTAGGGTTCTCGCGGACCTGGGCGTGCGCGTGATCCGAGGCGCGCTGGAGGTCGATCAGTTCGGCGGGGGGTTCGATAGCCACCGGTCGATCCTAGGCGGGGAGCCTCCTCTCGACGGCAGCGCCACCCCGCCGTCGGAGTCGGCCAGGCTAGCGGCCCCCCGTTCCCCCTGACCGGCCGGCCATCCAGCGCCCGTACCAGGCCATCAGTTGATACGTCGACCGCATCCCCAGCCGGGTACGCGCCTCCTTCAGGTCCGCAGTCACCTGGCGAGGGCTAATGCCGATCCGGTGAGCGATGACCTCCTGGTCGTAGCCGGCGGCCATGTCGCCCAGGATCTTCAGCTGCCGCTCCGACAGCGCCTCCGTGTCCCACGCGAGAGACTCTTTCCACGTGTAGGACGACTCCCACAGGTACGTGTACACCTGGCGGGCCCAGGCCACGACGGCGCGGTCGGTGATGTGGCAGCCTGCGGCCGGGGGTGGCGTCGACTTCCTGTAGTCATCAATGAAGAGGTCGCTCCCGTCCACGATTAACGTGCGGATGAAGGGGCGACGGTGGATGCGGACTCCACCTCCCTCGCCGATGAACTCCTCGACGTACTCGCGGGTGGCCGGGTCATTGAGCGCGGCCGGCCCATACAGGAGCCGCACCGTGACTCCTCGGCGGAGGAGTGCGAGGCTGCGCTCCAGCCCGGTCTGGAGGGACTTCGGATCCCGCTTCGCTCGGGGGATGGGCTGCGCCGACAGGCATTCGACTGTGGCCCGGGAGGAGGCTTCCCCGATGCGGGTGTCCATCTGAGTCATTGTCTGCAGCAGCTCACTCGAGGGCTCCCCGCGCCTCGGCTCCGGCTCGTAGGCGGTCCGCAGCGTCTCCAGTTGGGGTAGGAGTCGCAACTGCTCAGCCAGCGTAGCCAGCTCCTTGTATCGCGCTTCGAGCAGCTTCTGCTGGACATCGCGAGGGTCGAGGGCAACGGGGCGGCCGTCCGCGTAGGGACTCTGGACGACGAGGCCGAGGCGCAGCAGCCGCTCGGGGGCCTCCAGGGCTTCCCCGGCTGCGACGGTCTTGTAGTCGTCGATGTCGCTGGAGGTGAGCGGCAGGATGGGTCTGTCCGCGTCGTTGTCGGTCGGCATGGCCCCCCGTTTCCAAAAAGCGCAGTGCGGATAGTGACATCCCATCGAGTCTGGACGCAGGCACATGCACATGGCAATGTTTCGAACCGGAACGGGCGAGCGGTCGCCTGTTCGAATCGGGAGGGGTTGAAGATGATCGCCAAGCGCCTAGCCCTGGCCGCAGCAGCACTGGCCGCCGCTGCTCTGTTTGCCGTACCCGCCGCAGCCGACGAAGTCCCCGCTCCGCCGGCCTCCGAGGCCGTCGTCACCGACATCGGCTGGGGCGTCGCACCCGCCGAGCCGACCCCGACCCCGACGCCCACCCCCACGCCGACGTCGAACGACATCGGCTGGGGATAGATCGCCTGATCTCATCCCGCTCGTCGTGCGGCGGTGCGGCGAGCGGGATGCCCATGCAACACAACGTGTGCATATATGCGCGCTACGTCTATCGCTCCGGCATATGACGCGGCAAGATAGAGACCCCGCCCGCTGGCCGAAAACGGGCGGCTGAAGCGTGGCGCTACGGCAGGAAGTCCTTCGCTGGCACACGAAGGGCGTGCGCAACCATCAGCAGCGCGCTGATGCGCGTGTCGTGGGTTCCGGCCTCGAGTCGCTGCAACGTGGAGCGGTCGACGCCCGAGATCTCCACCAAGCGCTCTTGTGTCCAGCCTGCGTCTATCCGGGCGCAGCGCACGCGGTCAGCGACAACCCTGCGGGCGTCGAGCACCCACTGGGGCAGTTCTTTCGGCACCCCAAAACGCTCGACCGTTCATGATCGTTTGTCAGCATCAAATGTGAAGCATTTTGTGATCTTGCTCTATCGGCCGACCGAAAGGCGGCGGATGTGAGGTGCAGGCTCGGCCGGCTGGGTCCAATCCCTGGCTGGGCCGAGGGTCACCCGGCTGCACTGGCACCCCAAGTACCGGCCGCCGGGTGACCCGCGGATGTCCGTCTAGGCGTGACGGGCATCCGCTCCGACGAGTGAATAGCACCGGTGCGCACCGGCGCGAGTTGCTCGTCGGCCGAATATGCCGAAGCCGGGCGCACCCGTACCCCTCCAGGTACCCCGCCCGGCTTCGGTCTGCGTCTGGGCAGGAAGTGGGAGGAGTGGGAGACGACTGGGAGATGAGCACGGGGAGAACCGTCGAAGCGGATCGAGATTCATCTAGATGTATCCACTTGACGTCCAGGTCGAGGCGGGCTCATGTCTGGGTCTGGACGCCGATCGCGATTCGAAAATGGTGCCCCGGGATCACGTCCTGGGGCACCACCTTCTGGGCTCACTTAGCGATGAACCTGCAGATCAGGAGCCCGACTCACCCGCGTGCGGGCTGAGCACGCCCATGCCGATGAGCGCGAACAACGCGATGCCGAGCAGGATCCGGTAGATGACGAAGGGCATGAAGCTCTTGGTGGAGATGAATTTCATGAACCATGCGATGACCGCGTAGCCGACGAAGAAGGCGATCACCGTGGCGAAGACCGTCGGCCCCCAGGAGATGTGCCCGGGGTTCTCCACCACGTCCTTGATCTCGAACGCGCCGGAGGCCAGCACGGCCGGGATGGCCAGGAGGAAGGAGTACCGGGCCGCCGCCTCACGGGTGAAGCCGAGCAGCAGACCGCCGGAGATCGTGGCACCGGACCGGGAGACGCCCGGGATCAGCGCCATCGCCTGGCACAGCCCGAAGATCAGCCCGTCCTTGACCCCCAGTTCCCGGAGCGTCTTGCGCTGCTTGACCACCCGGTGCCGGCCGCCCTCCTCGTCGCGGGAGGCCAGCCAGTCGGCGAACCCGAGGACGAGGCCCATCACGATCAGCGTGGTCGCGGTCAGCCGCAGGTCGCGGGCCGGGCCGGTGATCTGGTCCTTGAACAGGACGCCCAGGACACCGATCGGGATCGAGCCGACGATGACCAGCCAGCCCATCTTGGCGTCCTGTTCGGAACGCAGCGCCTTGGTGTACAGGGAGCGGAACCAGGTGGAGATGATCCGCGCGATGTCCTTGCGGAAGTAGATCAGCACGGCGGCCTCGGTGCCGATCTGGGTGATGGCCGTGAAGGCGGCACCCGGATCGTGCCAGCCGGCGAAAGCCGCGGTCAGCCGCAGGTGCGCGCTGGAGGAGATCGGGAGGAACTCCGTAAGCCCCTGGACGAGACCGAGGATTAGGGATTCGAACCAGCTCATGTCGGGGTGCGCTCGTCCTTGTGATCGTCGGGCAGTTCGGGTCCGATGCTAGGGCCCGTGGGGAGCCGCCGTGACCACTGGGGGGTGTGCGGGCGCGGGCCGGGACGCACCGGCGGGTGCCAGCCGGTGCCGCTTGCGCCAGGCGACCGCCGCCGCGACCGCTCCGGACAGGGCGATGAACCCGAACGAAACCAGGAACGCGGGCGATCCGGGGGAGGAGGCGCTGGCTCCGGCGATCACGTACGCGGCGGTGTTGGGGACCGTCCCGAGCGCCGTCGCGAGCAGGAAGGGGAGCCAGCCGCAACGCGAGACGGCCGCGAGGTAATTGGCCGCGGCGAAGGGCACCCCGGGAAAGATCCGGACCGCCAGCACGGAGCGGAAGCCGTGCCGGCTCAGCTGGCCGTCGGCCGCCTCCAGCCAGCGCCCGCGCAGGTACGGACGCAACGCCTCCTGCCCCATGATCCGGCCCAGGCCGAAGGCGAGCCCCGCGCCGACCACGGTGCCGCCGACGGCCGCCACCAGCCCGAACTGGGACCCGAAGACCGCCCCCGCGGCGAGGTTCAGCAGCGGCCGGGGCACGAAGGCGGCCGTGCACGCGCCGTACGCGCCCGCGAACAGCAGCACCCCCGTCCCCACCGGGAGCCCCGGCGGCCAGCCCTGCGACAGCAGCCGCTGCGGCTCGTAGAGCAGTACGCAGGCCCCGGCCGCGACCAGCAGCACGGCGAGCAGCGACAGCCGGGCCACCGGCGCGAGGAGGAGGGACACCCGGGGAGAGTAACCGACCCCCATGACGCGGCGCCGTAATCCAGGCCTCATCCCGGCCCGCCGCGGCATCCCCCCGTGCGGCCCCCGCCCGCGCCCCGCCCGTCGTCGCCACCGTAATTCGTTCGACGCGGCCCCGGCGGTCCGGCAGGATCCGGTGCATGTCCCGGTACGCCTTCCCCGCAGCGCCGTCCGCAGTCGCGGACGCGCCGAAGGCTGCCGTCCTCCTCTCCTCCGCGTCGGAGGCACTCACCGCCTCCGCGGCCTTCGAGGCATTCGCCTCCGCCGCGTTCGACGGCGCACGAAGCTGACCCTTCCCGGATCGTCCGGCGGACCCCGCAGGGGGAGGGTCGGCTGAATCCAGGGGTCCCGACCAGCTTCGAGCCACGGGAAAGAGATCATGGCCAAGACGGCCTTCACCCGCACCAAGCCGCACCTCAACATCGGCACCATGGGCCACGTCGACCACGGCAAGACCACCCTCACCGCCGCCATTACCAAGGTCCTCGCCGAGCGCGGCGGCGCCTCCTTCGTGCCGTTCGACCGCATCGACCGGGCCCCCGAGGAGGCCCGCCGCGGCATCACCATCAACCTCACGCACGTCGAGTACGAGACCGACACCCGGCACTACGCCCACGTCGACATGCCCGGCCACGCCGACTACGTCAAGAACATGGTCACGGGCGCGGCCCAGCTCGACGGGGCGATCCTCGTCGTCTCCGCCCTCGACGGGGTCATGCCCCAGACCGCCGAGCACGTCCTGCTCGCCCGCCAGGTCGGCGTGGACCACATCGTGGTGGCCCTCAACAAGGCCGACGCCGGTGACCCCGAGCTCACCGACCTGGTCGAGCTGGAGGTCCGCGACCTGCTCTCCGCTCACGGCTACGGCGGGGACACCGCGCCGGTCGTACGGGTCTCCGGGCTCCGCGCGCTGGAGGGCGACCCGCAATGGACCGGGGCGATCGAGGCGCTGCTGGACGCGGTCGACACGTACGTGCCGATGCCGGTGCGGTACACGGACGCGCCGTTCCTGCTGCCGGTCGAGAACGTCCTGACCATCACCGGCCGGGGCACCGTCGTGACCGGCGCCGTCGAGCGCGGCACCGTCCGGCCCGGCGACCGGGTCACCGTCCTCGGGGGCGACGGCGAGCCCGTCGAGACCGTGGTCACCGGGCTGGAGACCTTCGGCAAGCCGATGGAGTCCGCCGAGGCGGGGGACAACGTCGCGCTGCTGCTGCGCGGGGTGCCCCGCGACGGGGTGCGCCGCGGGCACGTGGTCGCGGCGCCCGGGAGCGTGGTGCCGAGCCGGCGCTTCACCGCGCGGGTGTACGTGCTCTCCGCCCGCGAGGGCGGGCGTACGACACCCGTCGCGACGGGCTACCGGCCGCAGTTCTACGTCCGCACCGCCGACGTGGTCGGCGACGTGGACCTGGGCGCGGCCGCCGTGGCCCGTCCCGGGGAGACGGTCGCGATGACCGTCGAGCTGGGCCGGGACGTGCCCCTGGAGGCGGGGCTCGGCTTCGCCATCCGCGAGGGCGGCCGCACGGTCGGTGCGGGGACGGTCACGGCCGTGCTCGGCTGATCCCGGGCCCCCGCCGTGGTGGCGGCGGTCCGGCTGCGTCAGACTGCCGTCACCACCGGCGTGCGGGAACGAGGGAACAAGGGGGCCGAGATGGGCGGCGGAACGGCACTGGTGCTCGGCGGCGGGGGTCTGACCGGCGTCGGCTGGGAGTCCGGGATCCTGTACGGGCTCGCCCGGGCGGGCGTGGACCTCACCACCGCGGACCTGGTCGTCGGCACCTCGGCCGGGTCCGTGGTGGGCGCCCAGCTCACCGCGGGCCTCACCGCCCGGGAACTGTACGAGCGCCAGCTCGGCCACCCCGGCGGGGAACGCCCGGCCCGGCTGGGCGCCGGGGTCCTCGCCCGCTACGCCCTCGCGATGGCGCGCTCCCGGGACTCCGCCGCCTACCGGCGCCGGGTCGGCGCCTTCGCGCTGGCCGCCGACACCGGCGCGGAGGCGGAGCGGCGCGAGGTGCTGGCGGCCCGGCTCGCCTCGCACGAGTGGCCCGAGCGCCGGCTCGTCGTCACCGCCGTCGACGCGCTCAGCGGGGCCCCGGCCGACTTCGACCGGGAGAGCGGGGCCGGGCTCGTCGACGCCGTCGCCGCGAGCTGCGCAGTACCGGGTGTGTGGCCGCCGGTGACCGTCGGAGGGCGCCGCTTCATCGACGGCGGGGTCCGCTCGGCGACCAACGCCGACCTCGCGGCCGGGTACGCGCGGGTGGTGATCCTCGCCCCGATCTCGCTCGGCTCCTCCCTGGTCCCCTCGCCCGCCTCCCAGGCGGCCCGGCTGCGGGCGGCCGGCGCCCGGGTGCTGCTCATCACCCCGTCCCCGCAGGCCCGCAAGGCCTTCGGGCGCAACGTCCTGGACCCCGCGCGGCGGGACCCGGCCGCCCGCGCCGGGCTCGCGCAGGCCGCCGCGCACACCGCCGACGCGGCGGCCGTCTGGTCGGCCTGACAATGGTGGGGTGAGCGACGAACAGGTCCCGGTGATCCGGGAAGTGGGCCAGGGCACCGCCAAGCTGATGCCGGACGTGGACCGGGAGCGGGCCTGGCTGCTCACCGTCGACGGGGCGCCCCAGTCCTACGTCGACCTCGACGAGCCCGAGCACCTGGAGTTCGAGTACGTACGCCGCCTCGCGCACGTGCTGGACTGCGCGGCGGAGCCGGGGGCCGCGCTGGACCTCCTGCACCTGGGCGGCGGCGCGCTCACCCTCCCGCGCTACGCCGCGGCCACCCGCCCCGGGTCCCGGCAGGGCGTCGTCGAGTTCGACACGGCCCTGGTGGAGCTGGTGGAGCGGCACCTGCCGCTGGCCGCCGGGGCACGGGTGACGGTGCACGCCGCCGACGCGCGGGCCTGGCTGGAGGCCGCCCCGGAGGCGAGCGCCGACGTCCTGGTGGCCGACGTGTTCGGGGGCTCACGGGTGCCGGCCCAGCTGACCTCGGTGGAGTACGCGAGGCGGGCGGCGCGGGTGCTGAAGCCCGGCGGGCTGTACGCGGCGAACCTGGCCGACGGGGCACCGTTCGGCTTCCTGAAGGCGCAGCTGGCCAACTTCGCCGCCGCCTTCGCGGAGCTGGCGCTGATCGCCGAGCCCGGGGTGCTGCGGGGGCGGCGCTTCGGCAACGCGGTGCTGCTGGCCTCGGACGCCCCGCTGCCGCTGGCCGCGCTGGCCCGGCGGTGCGCCGCCGACGCCTTCCCCGCCCGGGTGGAGTCGGGCGAGGGGCTGGCCCGGTTCATGCGCGGGGCGCGTCCGGTGGCCGACGCGGACGCGGTGTCCTCGCCGGCTCCCCCGGCGGGGGCCTTCAGCCTCGGGTGAGCCCGGCGGGCGCGGCGGCCTCCGCCTGGGCGGGGGCGGGGACCTTCGCGGCCGGGGGCCTGCGGGTGGTCCGGCGGACGTCCGGGACGAGCAGGACCAGGGCGGTGGCGGCGACCACCAGCCCCGCGCAGCCCCACAGCGCCGGGGCGCGGCCGAAGGCGGCCTCGGCTGGGCCGGCCAGCGCGGTGGCGACGGGGAGCATGGAGACGGAGCCGAACCAGTCGTAGGCGGAGACCCGGGAGAACTTCTCCTCGGGTATCTCCTGGTGCATCGTGGTCATCCAGTTGACGCCGAACACCTCGATGGCGGCGCCGCTGACGAACATCACCGCGCACAGCCCCCACACCGGCAGCGGCACCGCCAGCGCCGCCGAGGGCAGCGCGAGCGGGAACACGCACAGGGTGCCGACCAGCAGCAGGCGGCGCGGCTTCCACACCATCATCAGGACGGCTCCCGCGATGGTGCCGGCACCGAAGAAGGCCAGGGCCACGCCCCAGGGCGCGGGCCCGCCCAGATGGTCGCGGGCGACGAGGGGCCCGTACACCGCCTCCGCGGCCCCGACGACGGCGACGACGACGGAGAACTGGAGCACGATGCTCCACAGCCAGGGCCGCGTCCGGAACTCCACCCAGCCCTCGCGCAGGTCGGCCAGCAGGCCGCCGCCGGGGGCCCGCTCGGAGACCTGGCCGACGTCGAGGAAGGCGCGCAGGGCGCCCGCGACCGCGAAGGCCGCCGCGTCGACGGCCAGCACCCAGCCGGGGCCGATCGCGGCGATCAGCGCGCCGCCGAGGGCCGCTCCGCCGATGCCGGCGCCGTTCATCGCCATGCGGAAGAGCGCGAAGGCCCGGTTGGAGTGCTCGCCGGAGACGCTGGACAGGAGCATGCCCTCGGCGGCCGGGTTGAAGAAGGCCGTACCCGTGCCGCACAGGGCGGTGAGCAGCATCATCTGCCACAGCCGGGGGTCACCGGCGAGGACGAGCACGGCGAAGGCGGCCTGCGAGACACAGTTGAGGGCGTTGGCCGCGACCATCACGTGGTGGCGCGGCAGCCGGTCGGCGAGGGCTCCGCCGACGAGGAGGAAGAGGACGAGGGGCAGCGTACGGGCGGCGGCGACGAGGCCGACGTCCGCGCCGCTCCCGCCGGCTTCGAGCACCGCGAAGGAGGCGGCGATGAGCGCCCCGTGGCTGCCGAGGTTGGTGACGACCGCGGCGCCCGTCAGGAGGCTGTAGTTGCGTCCGGCCCAGGCGGGCCGGCGGCGGGGGGTGCGGAGTGCGGGGCGCGGGTTCACCCCGGGACTATCCCCCGTCCCGGGCCGGGAATCCAAACGAAATAACGGTGGACGGATCATCGGCCCGGGGATCGTGCGGGGGCGGCGGCTGCGGGGGATCAGCCCTCGCTGAGCCGGACCGAGCTCAGGATCTTCTCGTAGGTCGCCTGGTCGACCTCGCCGGGGACCCCGGCGGCGCTGTAGAGGACCCAGCTGGCGAAGTCACCCTTGGCGTTCTTGAAGCTGAAGGCGATGCTCTTGCCGTCCGAGGAGCACTTGTTCTCCTTGGGGACGTTGCTCACGGTCGCCGTCGCCACGTGCCCCTTGAGGCCGGAGGAGGTGGTGTACTCCTTGGTCTCGGAGATCTTGACGTTCTCCTTCGGCAGCTTCTGCGAGTACCCGGCGAACACCCAGGTGCCGGCCTCGTTGCGGGCGGCGTCGGAAGTGTCCTTGGCGCCCTGGCCGCCCTTGGTGCCGGTACCGGCCAGGGAGGTGGTCTCCTCGCGTCCGTCCTTGTTGGAGTCCACCTTGCACCAGTCCTCCTTGAGGTAGGCGGGCGCGGAGAACGTGACGAGCGGGGAGCCGTCGTTCTTGGAGTCGTCCTCGAAGCCGGCGATCACACCGGCGCCCAGCACGTTCCACTCCGGCGGGACGTCGAAGGCGGTCCCGTGCTTCGGGTTGATGACCACCTTCCAGCCCGGGATGACCGGCTTGATGTCGCCGCCGGCACGCGGGTTGGGGCCGCTCGGGGCGGGGGGCGCGACCGGGGCGACGGGCGCGGAGGAGGAGGCCGGCGGCTTGTCGTCGGCCAGGTTCGTGCCCTTGTCCTCCCGGGTCAGTACGAACGCCGCGGTGGCGGCCGCCGTCACCACGACCGCGGAGGCCGCGACGATGGCCACGGTGCGGGTGGTGAAGGGGCTGCCACCCGAGGGGCGCGGCGGCTGCTGCGGAGGGGTGTTGCCCCACGGCTGGACCGGGGGAGGGGTCTGGTAGCCCGCCTGGGGGTATCCGTAGCCGGGCTGCTGCTCACCGAATCCCGGCTGCGGCTGCTGCTGGTACGGGTTCGGCTGTCCCGGCTGCTGCTGGTACGGGTTCTGGTGTGCGCCCTGGGGGTTCTGCTCTCCCCCGGGCTGCTGCTGTCCTGGCCACATGGCCGGTAACCATAGTGGGAGCCGCCGACAGGGGCCACGTCCGCCCCCCGTCCGGCTATGGCCAACCGCATCTACTCGTGGGTAACATCGGCTGCCATGAGCGCTGAACAGATGAACGTGGGCGAGCTGCTCGCCCAGACGGTCCCGATGGCCCGCACCCTGAACCTCGAGTTCCTGGAGACCACTCCCGAGCGCGCCGTCGTCCGGCTGCCGGACCAGCCCGACTTCCACAACCACGTCGGCGGCCCGCACGCCGGAGCCATGTTCACCCTCGCCGAGTCCGCGAGCGGCGCCATCGTCCTGGCCGCCTTCGGCGAGCAGCTCTCGCGCGCCGTGCCGCTGGCCGTCAAGGCCGAGATCGGCTACAAGAAGCTCGCCAAGGGCGTGGTCACGGCCACCGCCACCCTCGGCCGTCCGGCCGCCGACGTCGTCGCCGAACTCGACGCGGGCGGCCGCCCCGAGTTCCCCGTCACCATCGCCATCCAGCGCGAGGACGAGGCCGTCACCGGCGAGATGACCGTCGTCTGGACCCTGCGCCCGAACGCGTAACGTCACCCGGCCGCCCCTCCCGGGGCGGAAATCCGGCGGCGCGCGAGCGCGTCACGCGGCGAACGGGGCGCGGGAGCGGCACAGTGGGGGCGGGAGCGGTCCGGCGCGGGCCGCTCCCGCCGTGCGTCCGGAGCCGGGGCGGGAGGCGGCAGGGAGAGCACGGGGAGCGGGAGGCCGTACCGGGGTGCGGGAACGAGCTGCCCGGACCGCGATGGCATGAGGTGTCCGCCGGCCGTACGTCCGGAGAACTCCCGCCATGGACGAAGGCCGCCCCGCCGAGCGGATAGGCTGCCCGTTCGGCGTGTCTCGGGGGCCCGCCGGTGACGACGAGGGAGGACGTACCGGTGCACATCCAGGAATGGCTGGAGGAAATTCCGGCGATCAGTGTCTATCTCCTGGTGGGGCTGGTCATCGGGCTGGAGAGCCTGGGCATCCCGCTCCCGGGCGAGATCATCCTCGTCAGCTCGGCGCTGCTGGCCTCGCAGCACGGGGAGATCGACCCGGTGGTCCTCGGCCTGTGCGCGATCGCGGGCGCGATCATCGGGGACTCCATCGGGTACGCGATCGGCCGCCGCGGCGGCAAGCCGCTGCTGGAGAAGCTCGGCAGGCGGTTCCCCAAGCACTTCGGGCCCGATCAGGTGGCCATGGCCGAGCGCTCCTTCGACCGCTGGGGCATGTGGGCCGTCTTCTTCGGGCGCTTCGTCGCCCTGCTGCGGATCTTCGCCGGGCCGCTGGCGGGCGTCCTGCAGATGCCGTACTGGCGCTTCCTCGTCGCCAACGTCCTGGGCGGCATCCTCTGGGCCGGCGGCACCACCGCCGTCATCTACTCGGTCGGCGTCGTCGCCGAGCCGTGGCTCAAGCGCTTCTCCTGGCTGGCGCTGGTCCTGGCCGTGCTGATCGGCCTCACCGTCACCCTGGTCCTGCGCGGCGGGATGAAGAAGGCGGCGCACGAGGCGCGCGAGGCGGCGCCGGAGCCCGCCACCGCCCCGGTGGGCGCCTCGGACTGAACCCGAGGCCCCCGGCCGGGCGGGGGGTCAGGCGCCGGGGGTCACCGAGGCGCGGTGCTGCTCCGCCAGCCGCGTGTACATCGCGGAGTTCACCCTGATCCCCTCGCGCTCCTCCTCGGTCAGCTCCCGCCGCACCTTGGCCGGGACGCCCGCGACCAGCGAACCGGGCGGGACGACCATGCCCTGCGGAACCAGCGCCTGTGCGGCCACCAGCGAACCCGCGCCGATCAGGGCGCCGTTGAGCACGGTCGCGCCCATCCCGATCAGGCAGTCGTCCTCCACCGTGCAGCCGTACACGACCGCGTTGTGCCCGATGGAGACGCGCTCGCCGATGGACACCGGGAACCCGGGGTCCACGTGGATCGTGCAGTTGTCCTGCACATTACTGTCGGCGCCCAGCGTGATCGGCCCGCAGTCGCCGCGGAGCACCGCCGAGTACCAGACGCTCGCACCGGCGGCCAGCGTGACGTCGCCGACGACGACGGAGGTCGGAGCGGTGAAGGCCGTCGGGTCCACCGACGGCTTCCGGTCGCCGACGCCCGCGATGAGAGCCCCCGTGTGCGCCGGGGCCGCCTGGTTCGGCTGATCGTTCATGGTCACTTCCCTCTGCTTCCGGATGCCGCGCCAACTGCACCGTAGGGCACGGGACGCCGTGGCCCCGCGATGGGGTGAAGATCACAGGAGCCGGGCCCGGACGTCCGGCGCGGGGCGCACTACCGTGGCCGGGTGCCGAAGAACCAGAACACGTTCTCATCCCTGGCGGCCCTGCGCCGCCGGATCGCCAGCCGTGCCGTGCACGCCGGCTGGCGCTGGATGCAGCAGGCCGGGGCGGTCACCGCACAGCACCCGGGCCGGCTGCGCTTCGGGGCGATCGGCGAGGGAACCCGGCTCGCCTTCCCCCAGGGCACCGTCTTCGGAGAGCACTGGATCCGGCTCGGCGCCCACTGCATCATCGCCGAGCAGGTCACCCTGACGGCCGGGATGATGCCGGACCTCGACCTCGGCGCGGACCCGGTGCTCGTGCTGGGCAACGGTGTCGTCCTCGGCCGGGGCAGCCACGTCATCGCCGACGCCCGGATCGCCATCGGCGACGACACCTTCTGCGGGCCCGGGGTGTACATCACCTCCACCAACCACAGCTACGACGACCCGCACGAGCCCGTCGGACGGCAGTGGCCCCGCAGCGCCCCCGTGGAGATAGGGCCCGGCTGCTGGCTGGGCACGGGGGCGGTGATCCTGCCCGGCGCGAAGCTGGGCCGGAACGTCGTGGTGGCCGCGGGGGCCGTCGTACGGGGCGAGGTGCCCGACCACGCCGTGGTGGCGGGTGCCCCGGCCAGGGTCGTGCGGCGGTGGGAGCCGGAGACGGGCTGGCAGCCGCCGCTGCGCACCCCGGCGCCGGTGCCGATACCCGACGGGATGACGCCCGAGCAGCTGCGCGGGCTGGCGCTGCTGGCGGAGGCCGAGCAGTCCCCGTAGGCGGTGCCCGGCACGCGCGGGCACGGGCGACCCGGCCGGAGGTGGCGGGCGCGGCCCGGGAAGGACGCAGCACCCGGCGGGCGGGGTGACCGCTGCACCGGGTGCTGTGCGCCTCAGCGCGGGAGGATCATCCCCAGTCGGAGTCCGGCGGCTGGATCAGCGAGTCGGCAGACGAGACGGTGGCGTCGTTCTGCTGTTCCGCTTCTCCCATGGCTGCGATTCCCCAATTGGTGCCGGCCGGCGCGTCGGCCGCGACACCACTGAGTCCGATGACCGCGAGGATCGCGAGCAGCGCGGCGGAGACGGTTGACCGGATGTTGATCGATATCAAGGCGTTCCTCCCTTGGCCGGCCCGGCCCCCGCGGACGATGCGGGCAGCGGGACCATATCTGCGCCACGGGCCCTGTGGCACGCGATCAAGGCTCTACCGGGTGGGGGGCGCAATCAACCTTCGGGATACTGCGTCCACCCGCAGTTCAGCAAGAGGAAGAGGGATTTGATGACGGATCAGGAAATATCCACCGCCGCCCCGGACACCTCCCGTCTGACCGAGGCGGAGCTGCGGACCTACCGCAGGGCGTTGCGGGGGGAGACGCTGCCCGATGACGAGCCCGGCCTCGCCCCGCTCCTCGCGCGCGAGGTCCTCTTAGCGAACACCCACCAACCCGGCACGTACGTCCCCGCTCCCTCCCGCTACCTGGAGACCCAGCTCACCGCGGCCGTCCTCAGGGCCCTCAGCGGCGCCACCGAGGCCCTGGCCGGCATCCCCGCCCACGTACGGGAGCTCGAGGCCGAGCAGCAGCGGTACCACCACAGCCCCAGCCCCGTCGGCACGCTCCTGCTGCGCACCGTCCCGGAGGTGAACGCGGAGACCATCCGCACCATCCAGGCCGCCGAGTACGAGATCCTCACCGCGCAGCCCGGCCACCGGAAGCCGAAGGTCCTCAAGGGCGCGCTGCCGCGGGACCTGCAGGCCGCCCAGCGCGGGGTGACCGTACGGACGATCTACCGCACCAGCGGGCGGACCAACCCGACGCAGCGGGAATGGGTCGCCACCATGACGCGCGCCGGCGCGCAGGTGCGCACCCTGGGGGAGGACTTCCTGCGGTTGATCATCGTGGACCGGGCGCACGCCTTCTTCGAGGTCTACGGCGAGGACGGCACCGTCCAGCAGGAAGCGGCCTGGTACACCCAGGACCGAGGAGTGTGCGCCTTGCTGGCCGCGCACTTCCGGCAGCAGTGGGACCGGGCCGACCCGTGGGTGCCCGGCGAAGGGGCGGGCGCACCGGGGACGGACGACGACACCAAGACCTCGAAGCTCCAGCGGACCATCCTGCGGGGCATCGTGGCCGGCCGCAGCCACCGGCAGATCGGCGAGAACCTGGGTCTCAGCGAGCGCACCGTGACGGCCCACGTCTCGAAGATGCGCGAAGCGCTGGGCCTGGAGACGGTGCCGCAGCTGACGTTCTGGTGGGCGACGTCGCCGGAGCGGCTGCTGCCGTGAGGGGTCCGGGACCCGGCCGGGCCGGCGGCCGTCCGTCCCCGGCCGGGGCGGTGTTCCGGGGCGCGACGTCAGCCCGCGGCGAGCAGGACCGTACCCGCGAGGGCCAGTCCCGCGCCGGCGGCCTGGACGCTGCGCAGCCGTTCCTTGAGCACGACGAAGGCGGCGAACGCGGTCACCACCGGGTACAGCGAGGAGATCACGGCGGCCACGGTGACCGGGCCGGTCTGGGCGGCCAGGGAGTAGGTGCCGTTGGCCGCGACGTCCGCGAGGCCGACGAAGGCCAGCGCCGGCGCCATGCTCCACAGCACGCGCGGGCCGGTGCCCTCCGGCAGGGCCGGGACGCCGCGCCGGATCTGCGCGCACAGGGCGGCGCCGGCGACGGCGACGTTGGTGACGCGCTGGACGAACAGGGCGAGGAACAGCCCGGTCACGGTGGTGGAGGCCTCCGAGATCAGGGCCATGACGGCGCCGAAGCCGAAGGCGGCGACGAGCGTCAGCACCACCGCCCGCCGCTGGACGGGGGCGCCGCGCAGCTCGGGCCCGCCCGCCAGGACGATGCCGAGGACGGCCACCGCGATCCCCGCGAACTGGCCGGGGCCGGGCCGCTCGCCCAGGGCCAGCCCCACCCCGACCGGTACGACGACCCCGACGGAGCCGAGCGGGGAGACCACGCCCATCGGGCCGAGGGCCAGGGCCTTGTAGAAGGCGAGCATCGCCGCCGGTCCGACCAGACCCGCGGCCACCGCGAACCACAGCTGCGGCCCCGCCGCGCTCCAGGCGCCGGTGCCGAGGACGAGCGCGCCGAGCACGACGACCGCGGCGAGCTGCGAGACCACCAGCACGGTCAGCGCCGGTATCCGGCGCGTCAGCAGCCCTCCGCCGAAGTCGGCGAGTCCCCACAGCACGGCTGTGGCCAGGGCGAAGAGGGCAGTCATGGGCGGGGACCTCGCAGTACAGTGCGGTGGACGGTGGAGTGCAGCATCGAATACACCGCAGGTTAGTTCAGTCTATTGGACTGTGTCATCCAAAATATTGGACGGAATGGTGTCTGACCTCGAAGAGCTCACCCAGGCGCTCGCCCGGAACCTCAAGCGGTGGCGCGGCGAACGGGGCTTCACCCTGGACGCGCTGGCCGCCCGCGCGGGAGTCAGCCGCGGCATGATCATCCAGATCGAGCAGGCCCGTACGAACCCCAGCGTCGGCACCACGGTCAAACTGGCCGACGCCCTCGGGGTCAGTATCACCACCCTCCTGGACCACGACCGCGGGCCCCGGGCCCGCGTCGTGCCGCCGGGGGAAGGGGTGCGCATGTGGTCGAGCGCGGAGGGCAGCGAGGCGCGCATGCTGCTCGGCGACGACCGCCGCGGGCCGGTGGAGATGTGGACCTACCGCCTGGAGCCCGGAGACGGCACGGCCTCCGACCCCCACCCGGCCGGAACCTTCGAGATGCTGCACGTCACGGCCGGGGAGCTGACCCTGGACCTCGGCGAGGACCGGTACGTGGTCCCGGCGGGCGGCGCCGTCTCCTTCGAGGCGGACCTCCCGCACGCCTACCGCAACGAGGGCACCGCCCCGATGGTGATGACCATGGCGGTCTCGATCCCGCCCGTCCCCGGCACCGGTGCCCGCCGCGCCCAGTGAGTCAGAGGGCGGGGATCTCGATGGCCGGACAGCGGTCCATGACCATGTCCAGCCCGGCCTCACGCGTACGTGCGAAGGCGGCCTCGTCGACCACGTTCAGCTGGAACCAGACGGCCTCGGCGCCGGCGGCGACCGCGTCGTCGGCGACCCGGCCGGCCAGCGCGCTGTTCACGAAGACGTCCACCACGTCGACCTTGAACGGGATCGCCTCCAGCGACGGGTACCCCTGCTCGCCGTGCACCGTCTCCGCCTTCGGATGCACCGGCACCACCCGCTTCCCGAACCGCCGCAGCACCTTCGCCACCCCGTAGGCGGCCCGGTCCTCGTTGTTCGACAGGCCCACCACGGCCCAGGTGTCACCGAGCTCGGTGAGGATCTTCCGGATGGTCGCCTGGTCGCCGTACACGCGCGCCGCCTCCTGCTGGGGTCGTTCCACCGGACCGTTCGGCAGGATCAACGGCGGGGACACCTGTCCGATTCCCCGTAGGGTGGAGCGGTGAAGGCAGACCAGTACGTGACGGTGGCCCGTGAGGGGACGCACGAGGCGGAGATCAACCGCTCGCGGTTCCTGTGCTCGATCGCGCCCGCCGCGACCGAGCGGGAGGCGCAGGACTTCATCGCGCGCGTCCGCAAGGAGCACCCCGCCGCCACGCACAACTGCTACGCCTACGTCATCGGCGCCGACGCCTCCGTCCAGAAGGCCAGCGACGACGGGGAGCCCGGCGGCACCGCCGGCGTGCCCATGCTGCAGATGCTGACCCGGCGCGACATCCGGTACGCGGTCGCCGTGGTCACCCGGTACTACGGCGGTGTGAAGCTCGGGGCCGGCGGGCTCATCCGGGCCTACGGCGGGGTCGTCGGCGAGGCGCTCGACGTCCTCGGCACCGTCACCCGCCACCGGTACCGGCTGGCCACCGTCACCGTCGACCACCAGCGGGCCGGCAAGACCCAGAACGACCTGCGGTCCACCGGCCGCGTCGTGCTGGACGTGCGCTACGGCGAGGCCGTTTCCATCGAGATCGGCCTCCCGGAGGCGGACGTCGAGGCCTTCCGGGCCTGGCTCGCCGACGCCACCGCCGGGACCGCCGGCTTCGAACTCGGCGGTGAGGCCTACGGCGACGGCTGACCCCGGCGGGCCGCGCACGGCCGCAGCGGCCCGCCGGAGGAACCGACGGGCCGCTGCGGGAGCGGGGTTCAGTGGCCGGAGGGCGCCACCCGGGGGCGGCCGAAGCCGTCGATCGCGCCCCAACACCCTTTCCCCGAAAGGGCGGTGGAGCGGTGACCTGTCAACCCTCTTACAGGCACGGCCGAAACGTCCTCTCCCCGCGACGGACCGGCCGCCCCGGGCGCCCCACCGGAACCCCTCCGCGACCGGCTGCTTCGGGCCGCGCGTGAAGCCCGTCGGGAGACGCCAAAGTGGGTGAGGGTGCTCCGCTTCGGCGGCCGATCGGCCCCCTCTCGGCGGAGGGTGCGTTCCGCTCAGGTCGTACTCAGCGGGGTGAACCCTCCGCCGCGCGGGGGAGGCGCTCCGCCGTGGTGGGCGATGCGTGCCCGCCATGGCCACGGCCAGCATGGAGGCCATGACGACAGCACCCGCTCCGCTCACCGCCGCCCCCGCGCCCGTCTGGGCCCGCCGCGCCGCCCACGCCATCGCCCTGTGCGCCGTCCCCTCCGGTCTGTGGCGCATCGCCATGGCATCCGGCGTCTACGTCG
Organism: Streptomyces sp. NPDC012794; assembly: GCF_042901085.1. NCBI lineage: Bacteria > Bacillati > Actinomycetota > Actinomycetes > Kitasatosporales > Streptomycetaceae > Streptomyces > Streptomyces sp. NPDC012794. The sequence goes on along the minus strand of NZ_JBIBCI010000005.1, from coordinate 401,904 downwards.
GCTACAGCGACCAGGTCCTGCGCGATGTCTTCGGCATCCCGGGCTGGGGCATCGCGTACGTCGTCGGACTTTCCGTCATCGCGGAGCTGGCCGCCCTGTTCCCGCTGCTCCTCGTCAGCGACCGGTGGCGGCCACTGCGCCCCCGGACCCTCGCCGCGCTGGCCTGGACCGCCTCGGCCGTCCTGGTCCTGGTGGCACTGTGGCAGCTCGTCGTCGCCTTCACCGTCGAGAGCCAGACGTACATGTCAAGCGGTACGGCACGGACCGTCTGGGCCCTCACCTTCGCCCCGCTGTGCGCAATCCCGGTCCTGATGACGGCCGTGACCTGGTCTTACGCCAAGCGGCACCGGGCGGGGGCCCAGGGCCGGCCGTGATCCGCCGGACGGCCCCCAGCGGCGGCGTGCCGCCGCCGGAGGTCTCCCGGTGGCGAGGACATGCCACGAGCCGGATCGCCGCTGACCTCCACGGTCACTCGACCCCGGACGCCGGTGGCAGACTGAGGTCTGTCATGGATCGGGCGCCGACGGGCCCGGGGACGGTGGGCGCGGACCACGGCGACCGTGCTGGTCCGGTGCTGGGTTCGGAGACGGAGGAGCGGTAAACGTGCAGGTCGGAGCGGTATCTTGAAGTTTCTGCACACCTCCGACTGGCACCTCGGCCGGTCCTTCCACCGCGTGAACATGCTCGGAGCCCAGGCCGCCTTCGTCGACCACCTCGTCGAAGCCGTCAGGGAGCACCGGGTCGACGCCGTCCTCGTCGCCGGGGACGTCTACGACCGGGCCGTGCCCCCGCTGCCCGCCGTCGAGCTCTACGACCGGGCCCTGCACCGGCTCGCCGACCTCGGCGTCCCGACGGTGATGATCTCCGGGAACCACGACTCCGCCCGCCGCCTCGGTGTCGGCGCCGGGCTCATCGGCCGGGCCGGGATCCACCTCAAGACGGACCCCGCCGGCTGCGCCGACCCCGTGGTGCTGGCCGACGTACACGGTGACGTGGCCTTCTACGGGCTGCCCTACCTGGAACCGGCACTGGTCAAGGACACCTTCGCCGCCGAGAGGGTCAGCCACGAGGCGGTGCTGGGCGCGGCCATGGACCGGATCCGGGCAGACCTGGCCGGCCGCGCCCCCGGCACCCGCTCCGTGGTCCTCGCCCACGCCTTCGTCACCGGCGGGCAGGCCAGCGACAGCGAGCGCGACATCGCCGTCGGCGGGGTCGAGGCCGTACCCGCCTCCGTCTTCGACGGGGTCGACTACGCGGCCCTCGGCCACCTCCACGGCTGCCAGACGATCAACGAACGGGTCCGCTACTCCGGTTCCCCCCTCGCCTACTCCTTCTCCGAGGCCGCCCACCGCAAGACCATGTGGCTCGTCGACCTCGGCCCGGGCGGGGAGATCACCGCCGAGCGCGTCGACACCCCCGTCCCCCGCCCGCTCGCCCGGCTGCGGGGACGGCTCGAGGACCTCCTCGACGACCCCGCGCACACCCCGTACGAGGACTCCTGGATCGAGGCCACCCTCACGGACCCCACCCGGCCCGAGGACCCCATGGCCCGGCTCGCCGCCCGCTTCCCGCACACCCTCAGCCTCGCCTTCGACCCCGAGGGCCGTCAGGAGGAGGGCACCGCCTCCTACGCCCAGCGCCTCAAGGGCCGCAGCGACCAGGAGATCGCCGAGGACTTCGTCGCCCACGTACGCGGCGGCAACGCCGACGAGGCCGAGCGGGCCGTGCTGCGCGACGCCTTCGAGGACGTACGCGCCGAGGACGGCCGTCAGGAGGCCGGCCGATGAGGCTCCACCGGCTCGGGATCACCGCCTTCGGCCCCTTCGCCGAACCCCAGAGCATCGACTTCGACGCCCTCTCCGGCGCCGGCATCTTCCTGCTGCACGGCCCCACCGGCGCCGGCAAGACCTCCGTCCTCGACGCCGTCTGCTACGCCCTCTACGGATCCGTCCCCGGCTCCCGCCAGGCCCCCGGCACCACCCTGCGCAGCGACCACGCGGCCCCCGGCACGCCCACCGAGGTCACCCTCGAACTCACCGTCGGCGGACGCCGGCTGGAGATCACCCGGCGTCCCGAACAGGACCGCCCCAAGAAACGCGGCACCGGCACCACCAGGGACAAGGCCCAGTCCTGGCTCCGCGAGCACACCGGGGACGGCTGGACCGCCCTGAGCCGCTCCCACCAGGAGATCGGCGAGGAGATCGAGCAGCTCCTCGGCATGAGCCGCGAACAGTTCTGCCAGGTGGTCCTGCTGCCGCAGGGGGAGTTCGCCCAGTTCCTGCGGGCCGGGGCCGAAGCCCGCGGCCGGCTCCTCGGACGGCTCTTCGACACCCGCCGCTTCGCCGCCGTCGAGACCCTGCTCGCCGAACGCCGCCGCGCCGCCGAGGCCAGGGTGCGGGCCGGCGACGAGAAGGTGCTCGCCGCCGCCCAGCGGCTCGCGCAGGCCGCCGGCGACAGCGCCGACCTGCGCGCCTGGCCGCTGCCCCGCCACCAGCCCGGCGACCCCGGCCTCGCCGAGGCCGTCCGGGCCTGGGCGGCCGTCGCCCGGTGCTCCGCCCGCGAGCGGCTCACCGTCGCCGAGTACGCCCTCGCCGCCGTCGAGGGACGGCACGCCGCCGCCCGGCGCGACGCCGAGGAGGCGCGGGAACTCGACCGCCTCCAGCGCCGCCACGCCGAAACCGCCCGCCGGGCGGCCCTGCTGGCGCAGGCGGCACCGGAGCGCGAGCGGGTACGGGCCCTGCTCGACCGGGCCCGCCGGGGCGCCCTCGTGGCCCCCGCCCTGGAACTGCGCGGAGCCGCGGCCGCCGCCCACCTCACCGCCGCGCACGCGGAAACCCTCGCCCGGGCCGAACTCCCCCCGGGCCTCGCCGAAGCCGGCACCGAACAGCTCGCCGCCGTCGAGCAGCGCCTGCGCGAGGACCTCGGCGCGGCCGGCGCCGCTCAGCGGGCCGAACAGCGCAGCGCCGAGATCGGCCGGGAGCGCGCCACGCTGGAGCGGGAGTCCCGGGACGCCGACGAGCGGTACCAGGAGTCCGCCGAGTGGCTCGCCCGCTGGGAGGCCACCCGGGCCGCCCTCCAGGAGCGCGTCGACTCCGCGCAGCAGGCCCTCACCCTCGCCGAGCAGCTCGCGGGCCGGCTGGAGCCCGCCCGTATGCAGCTGACCGCCGCCCGGCGCCGCGACGCCCTCGCCGCCGACGCCGAAGCCGCCGCGGGCGAACTGCTGCGGGCGCGCGAGGAGTCGTCCGCCGCCCGGGAGACCTGGCTGGAGCTGAAGGAGGCCCGGCTGCGGGGCATCGCCGCCGAACTCGCCGGGGCCCTGAGCCCCGGGGAGCCCTGCACGGTGTGCGGGTCCGCCGAGCATCCCGCGCCCGCCCGCCCCGCGCCCGGACACGTGGACCGCGCCGCCGAGGACGCCGCCCACGCCCGCTCCGAGCAGGCCGAGGAGCGCAGGGCCGGCGTCGAGCGCCGGCTCGCCGCCGTCCGGGAGGCGCAGGCCGAGGCGGCCTCCGCCGCCGGGGACGCCACCACCGCCGAACTCCTCGACCTCACCGCCGACCTGAGCGCCCGTCATGCCGCCGCCCACGCGGACGCGGCCGCACTGCACACCGCCCGCGAGCGGCTCGCCCGCGCCGAGCGGGAGCACGCCGCGCGCAGCGCCGAACGGCTCGAAGCCGAACGCCGTGCCGCCGCCCGGGCCTCCCGGCGCGAGGCCCTCGACGAGGAGCAGGCCTCCCTCGAAGCCGAACTGGTCCTCGTCCGGGCCGACTCGCCCAGCGTCGCCGCCCGTGCCCGCACCCTCGAGGACCGGATCCGGATGGTGACCACGGCCGCCGCCGCGCTGCGCCGTGCCGAGGCCACCGCCGCCCGGCTGAAGGAGGCCGACGACCAGCTCGCCGACGCCGCTTTCAAGGCCGGGTTCGACACCACCGAGCAGGCGGCCGACGCCGTGCTCCCGGAGTACGAACGCACCGCGCTCCAGCACCGCCTGGACGCCTGGCAGGCCGAGGAGGCGATGCTGGCCGACCGGCGGGCCGAGCGGGACACCGCCGCGGCGGCCGCCCTGCCCCCCGCCGATCCGGCCGCCGCCGCGGCCGCCGAGGAGCGGGCCGCGGCCCGGCTGCGCGGCGCCGGCTCGGCCGTCGACGCGGCCCGGGTGCGCTGCGCCGAGCTGGACCGGCTCTCGCGCCAGGCGGAGCAGGAGCTGCGCGCCCTGGGCCCGCTGCGCGAGGCGTACGAGCGGGTGGCCCGCCTGGCCGGGCTCACCGCGGGCACCTCCGCGGACAACGAGCGCAAGATGCGCCTGGAGGCGTACGTCCTGGCCGCGCGGCTGGAGCAGGTCGCCGCCGCCGCGACCGTACGACTCCTGCGCATGTCCGGCGGCCGCTACACCCTCGTGCACTCCGACGCGCGGGCGAGCGGACGCGGGCGTTCCGGCCTTGGGCTGCACGTCCTGGACGCCTGGACCGGCAGCGAGCGCGACACCGCCACCCTCTCGGGCGGCGAGACCTTCTTCGCCTCCCTCGCCCTGGCCCTGGGACTGGCCGACGTGGTCACCGACGAGGCGGGCGGCATGCGTCTGGACACCCTCTTCATCGACGAGGGCTTCGGCAGCCTCGACGACCAGTCCCTGGACGAGGTGCTCGACGTACTGGACTCGCTGCGCGAGCGGGACCGCAGCGTCGGCATCGTCAGCCACGTCGGCGACCTGCGCACCCGGGTCCAGGCCCAGCTGGAGATCGTCAAACAGCGCGGCGGCTCCGTGGTGCGCCACCGCACGGCGGGCGTCACGGACTGAGCGGCCGCCGGGCGAGCGGGGAGGAGTACACGATGCTGGTGGTCACCGGGCCGAGCCCGGCGATCCGGCCCGTGACCTCCTCCAGGTGGCCCATCGAACGGGCCGCCACCTTGAGGACGAAGCAGTCGTCCCCGGTCACGTGGTGCGCCTCCAGGATCTCGGAGGTCGCCTCCAGGAAGTCGTGGAACGGCTTGTAGTTGCCGTGGGGATAGCGCAGCCGCACCAGCGCCAGGATGGTCTTGCCCAGCTTCTCGTGGTCGACCACGGCCGTGTAGCCGATGATGATCCCGGCCTCCTCCAGCCGGCGGATCCGCTCGGTGACGGCGCTCGCGGACATCGACACGGCGCGGGCGAGCTCCGTGAAACTGGCGCGGCCGTCCCGCTGGAGGGCCGCGAGGATCCGCCAGTCGGTGGCGTCGGGGGAATAACCGGTCATGGCGCAGGTCTAGCAGGGGAATCCCCGGAGGAACAGGGGAAAGGCCGGGGAAAACCACTTCACGCCTTGATCAACGGTTCGTAGATTTTGAGCCATGACGACGACGCAGCCCCAGACCGGCGCCCCCGCCCCCGCGAACCCCGTGCTCCGGGTCCCCCCGGCCGGCCCGGCCGCCGCCGCCGCGTACTTCGCGGCGAGCCTGGCCTTCCACGCGGACGTCTCGGACGTCGCCGCCGCCTTCAAGGCCCACCGTGAGCAGGGCGCCGACCTCGGCTTCCAGCTGATCGACTCCCGCTCCACCCCCTCCTGGGACCAGGCCCACGTGCCCGGCGCGATCCACCTGCCCACCGCGCTGATTCCCGAGCAGGCGGAGAAGCTGCTCGACAAGGACGTCCCCGTGGTCACCTACTGCTGGGGCCCGGGCTGCAACGGCGGCACCCGCTCCGCCCTCGCCCTGGCCGAACTCGGCTTCCGGGTCAAGGAGATGCTCGGCGGCATCGAGTACTGGATCCGTGAGGGCTTCGAGGTCGAGACCTGGCAGGGCTCGCAGCAGCGCGTCGAGGCCGACCCGCTGACGGCTCCCACCGACTCGGACGACTGCGGCTGCTGAGCCGCCCCGACGGCGACGGGCCGCCCACCCCCTGGAGGGAGCGGGCGGCCCGTCGCCGTGCGCGAACCGGAGCCTCAGAGCCGCGACAGCTCGTCCACCAGGTCGTCCAGGCCCAGCGAACCCTGCGACAGCGCCGCCATGTGCCACTTCTTCAGGTCGAAGGAGTCGCCGTGCGCGGCCCGGGCGTTGTCCCGGCCCAGCAGCCAGGCGCGCTCACCCAGCTTGTAGCCGATGGCCTGCCCGGGCATCGACAGGTAGCGGGTCAGCTCGCTCTCGACGAAGTCCGCCGGGCGGCCGCTGTGCAGGCCGAAGAACTCCTGCGCCAGGCCCACCGTCCAGCGCTCGCCCGGGTGGAACGGCGAATCCGCCGGGATCTCCAGCCCGAGGTGCATGCCGATGTCCACGATCACCCGCGCGGCACGCATCATCTGGCAGTCCAGGTAACCCAGGCGCTGCTCGGCGTCCTTGAGGTAGCCCAGCTCGTCCATCAGCCGCTCCGCGTACAGCGCCCACCCCTCGGCGTTGGCGCTGACGAGCCCGACGCTCGCCTGGTAGCGGGAGAGCTGGTCCGCGACGTGCGTCCACTGCGCGAGCTGGAGGTGGTGCCCCGGAACGCCCTCGTGGTACCAGGTGGAGACCAGGTCGTACACGGGGAAGCGGGTCTGGCCCATGGTCGGCAGCCAGGTGCGGCCGGGACGGGAGAAGTCCTCGGAGGGATTGGTGTAGTAGGGGGCCGCGGCGCCGCCCGGCGGGGCGATCATCGACTCGACCCGCTTGACCCGCTCGGCGAGTTCGAAGTGGGTGCCGTCGAGGTTCTCGATGGCCTCGTCCATCAGGCCCTGGAGCCAGTCGCGGACCTCCTCGACCCCCTCGATGTGGGTGCCGTGCTCGTCCAGGTGCCGCAGGGCGTCCCACGGGTCGACGCAGCCCGGAAGGATCTTGGCGGCCTCGGTCTTCATCTCGGCGAGCAGCCGGTGGTACTCGGCCCAGCCGTAGGCGTACGCCTCGTCCAGGTCCAGGTCAGTGCCGTTGAAGTAGCGCGACCAGCGGGCGTAGCGCTCGCGGCCCACCGGGTCCGGGGCGTCCGCGACGGCCGGTACGTACACGTCGCGCATCCAGTCGCGCAGTTCGGCCACGGCGGCCGTCGCACCGGCCGCCGCCCCGTCCAGCTCCGCGCGCAGGGACTCGGGGCCGGCGGCGGCGAACTCCCCGAAGAAGTCCCGGGAGCCGTCGCCATCCTGGCCGGCCCAGGTGGTGAGCTGCTCCACGAAGGTGGCGGCGGGGCGCGGGCTGCCGTACAGCCCGCGTTCCAGGCCGAGCGCGAGGCTCTCGCGGTAGCCGGCGAAGCAGGCCGGTACGGCCCGCAGCCGCTCGGCGATCGCGGCCCAGTCCTCCTCGGTGTCGGCCGGGGTGAGGGTGAAGACCTCACGGACGGCGTGCGCGGGGGAATGGATGTTGCTCACGGCGCGCAGGTCCTCGTCGGCCTCGGACACCGCGAGTTCGGCGCTCAGCCGCTCCCGCAGCAGCCGCGCGCAGCGACGCTCCGCGTCGGTGCCGGCGCCGGGCAGCCGCTCGGCGGCGTCCAGCCGGGCGAGGGTGGCGCGCAGCAGTTCGGCGACCGCGGCGCGGCCTGCGGGGGAGTAGTCCGGCAGCTTGCCCGAGCTGGCGGCAACGCCGAGGTAGGTGCCCTGGATCGGGTCGAGGGTGATGAGGTCGTCGACGTAGGCGTCGGCGACCTGGCGGGGCAGACGCGCTGCGCTGTCGGTGTGGAGGGTCTCTGGCATGCGGACATCTTCGTATGCGCGGGGCCCCCGCGTCATCACCATAGCCGCCCAGCCTCCTGACGGACGGCTGGGCGGCCGGGCGGCCGGGGACCTACGGCCGCCGGTCAGGGCCCGGGGCCTTGCCGCGTTCGGTACGGGGCCGCTCGCGCGGGACTTCGTACGGCAGGCGGGAGACGACCGGGGTCGCGTCCAGCCGGGCGGTGATCACCAGGGTGCCCTCCTCGATCTGGTAGTCGAGGGGCAGTCCGAGGCCGCGCATCGCCGCGACCATCCCCGTGTTTGCGGCCTGGGTGACGGCGTACACGCTGTCGCACCCGGCCTCGACGGCCATCGCGACGAGGCGGCGCAGCAGCTGCGAACCGATGCCCCGGCGCTGCCAGTCGTCCTCGATGAGCAGGGCCACCTCGGTCTCGTCGCCGTCCCACAGCAGGTGGCCGAGGGCGACGAGCCTGCCGGAGGCGGCGGTCGCGGCGAGGGTGCGGCCGAAGCGGGGGCTCAGCAGGTGCCCGAGGTAGCGGTCGGCGTCGGCGACGGGACCGTGGTAGCGCAGGCCGAGGGTGCGCTCGCTGCACCGCTCGTGCATGGCGCGCGCGGCCTCCAGGTCGGAGCCGTCCGCGCGGCGCACGGTGATCTCGTTGCCCTCGGGCAGGGTCAGCACGTCCTGGCTCCGGGGGATCCGGGGCCCGAGGCGGGCGTCGAGCTCGACGAGGGCGCGGGCACGGGCGAACTCGGTCGGGGTGAAGGGCAGATGGGGCCGCTCCACGGTGATGGCGCCGCCCGAGGGGTCGCGCAGCCGCATCACCGTGGACTCCAGGACGCCTTCGACGGGGGCGTCGGCGCCGGCGTTGGGGCGGCCCGAGAGGGTGGTGGCGGGGATCGACTGGATGGTGCAGCGGCCGAGCAGCTGGCGCAGTGCGAGGGGGAGTTCGGCGGCGTCCAGGGCGGTGCGGGTGGCCAGGCCCAGGACCCGGGTGGGGGCGTCCACCAGGTCGTGGGCGTCGGCGCGCTCGATCCAGGTGCTGCGGCCACCGGCCTGGGAGACGGCCCGGCTCAGGCCGGCGGAGGGCACCTCGCGGGGGGAGCGCAGCAGGAATTCGTCGACCGTGCCGCCTTCGGGGAGGGGGTGCGTCTGCAGGGACAGGATGTCGACGCCTTCGCGGGCGAGGGCGGTGCACAGCGCGGCCAGGCTGCCGGGCTCGTCGCGCACCGTGGTCCGCATCCGCCACAGTGCCGGGGAGGCGGATGCCGCCGGCACGGGGGCGGGCGCACCGGGTGCGGCCTTGTGCTCCGGGGGCGGCGCATGACTGTGCCGGCGCGCCCACCAGGTGTGGAAGGCCGCCGTGACCAGGAGGGCGACGGCCGAGGCGATGAGCAGGACCGGGCCGTCGGGGCCGTGCACGACGAGGTTCGCGATGCCGTCGGCGACCGCGACGGCGCAGAAGAGGGCGGCGAGTTCGACGAGGTCCCGGCGCCAGTGGTGGCGGTGGGGGCGCTGGGCGTGGAAGGCGGGGTTACGGTCAGTCATGCGACCACTGTGACCCAGGGGTGTTGCGTGATCACGAACGGTCTGTGACCGACTGGTTAAGCGTCACTCTGGCCGGTTTCGCCGGGTTTTCCAGCGGATTTCGGACGGCGGGCCGGCCCGCCGCCCGTCACGGCTGCCCCACGCGGCCCGGCTGGAGGGACTTCGTGAAGAGCACGCCGCCTCCTTCGCGCCGCAACCGGACGGTGAGATCCCCGCTGCCGCCGTTGATCTCGACCTCGCCGTAGTACGGCGGGTTCTCGGCCGGGGACATGTTGGCGACCGGCGCCGACTGGACGAACTCCGTCCGCGGCCCGAAGGTGGCGTCGAGCCGGCCGGCCGGGAAGCCGCCCGCGCCGACCGGCCCGGACACGAACTCCCAGAACGGCGCGAAGTCGGAGAAGGCCGCGCGCTCGGGTGCGTAGTGGTGGGCGGCGGTGTAGTGGACGTCGGCGGTGAGCCAGAGGGTGCCCGTGATCTGCTGGTGCTTGATGTGCCGCAGCAGTTCCGCGATCTGGAGCTCGCGCCCCAGCGGCGCCCCCGGATCGCCCTGCGCCACCGCCTCGAAGTTCACCGCCCCGTCCGGGACGACGATGCCCAGCGGCATGTCGGCGGCGATCACCTTCCAGGTCGCGCGGGAGCGCGACAGTTCCCGTTTCAGCCAGGCCAGCTGCTCGGCGCCGAGGATGCCGACCGGGTCGTCGGTCCGGCGGCCGGGCGAGTTGGCGTCGCGGTGGGTGCGCATGTCCAGCACGAACACGTCCAGCAACGGGCCGTGCCGCAGCACCCGGTGCATCCGCCCCTCGGCCCGCCCGCCCCGCAGGTCCGTGACCGGGAAGTACTCGCCGAATGCGCGGCGGGCGCGGGCGGCGAGGGTGTCGACGTCCTTGACGGTGTAGCGCGGGTCGTCGAGGAGCTGCCCCGGGTACCAGTTGTTGCGTACCTCGTGGTCGTCCCACTGGGCGAGGACGGGGACCTGGGCGTAGAAGTCGCGCAGGTTGCCGTCGAGCAGGTTGTAGCGGAAGTTCCCCCGGAAGTCGTCCAGGGTCTGCGCCACCCGGGACTTCTCCTCGGTGGTGACGTTCTGCCAGACGCGGCCGTCGGGCAGCGGCACGGCGGCCTTGATGGGCCCGTCGGCGTAGATGGTGTCCCCGCTGAAGAGGAAGAAGTCGGGGTCCCGCAGGCGCATTTCGCCGAAGACGCGGTACCCGCCCAGTTCCGGGTTGATGCCCCAGCCCTGGCCCGCCAGGTCTCCGGACCACAGGAAGCGCACGTCGTGGCGGCGGGAGACGGGCGCGGTGCGGAAGGCGCCGCGCACCGGCTCGCCGGAGCGGCGCGGGTCGTCGGGGTCGGTGAGCACGACCCGGTAGTGGATCTGCCGGCCGGGCGGCAGGTCGCGGAGGGTGACGGTGCCGGTGTGGTCGGTGGCCGGGCCGAGGTAGGGGCCGTCGTGGCGGCGGACGCCGTAGCGGAACGACTCGCTCGGGGAGGTGTCCACGTACATCCGGGCGGGACGGTCGGAGCGGGTCCAGACGGTGGCCGAGTGCGGGGTGACCTCTCCCGACTGGGTCCCCCAGGGCGCGGCCGGGCGGCCGGCGCGGACGAAGCCGGGGGCGCGGCGGGCGGAGGCCATGGCCGGTGGGGCCGGCGCGGCGGACAGGGCGAGACCGAGCGGGACGGCGAGGGAACCGCCGAGCAGGGTCCGTCGGGTGTGCGGCATCGGTGCCATGGGTGCGTCTCCAGGGCCGGCGGGGGCGGGCCGGACCAGTGTGCCTTCGCACACGGGACCGACCGCGTCCCCCACGCGAACCGTGGATGAACAACCGTCAGCCGGTCATGACCGGTGCCCGGCCGCTGCCCGCGCGGTGTCCAGGATGACGCGCGCCACCAGCGCCGGATCGTCGTTCATCGGCACGTGGCCGCAGCCGGGGAGCCGGACCAGCCGGGCCCCGGGGACGGTGTGCTTGGCGCGGACGCCCTGGCGGCGGAGCAGCAGCCGGTCGAGGGTGCCCCAGGCGATCGTGACGGGCAGTCCGGGAACGTCGTCCGTGAACCGTACGGAGCCGCCCGCGGCGAGGGTCCGCTCGAAGCCGGTCGCCCGCCGCAGGGCGAGGGTCTCGGCGACCACCGCCTCCGGGGCGCGCCGCGCCGGGCGGGCGTAGATGGTGCCGGTCAGCGCGGCGCGGCCGGGGCCGCTGCGCGAGAGCCGCTCCAGGACCGGCAGGGGCAGCGCCCTGGCCCCGGCGCGCATGGCGCGCAGCGCGCCGAAGGCGTAGCGCCGCTCGGACTCCGTCCAGAACCCGGCGGGAGACAGGGCGGTGACCGAGCGGGCCAGACCCGTGCGCCCCATCTCCAGGGCGAGCAGTCCGCCGAGGGAGTTGCCCGCGACGTGCGGGCGCTCGACGCCGAGCGCCGCGCAGAGCGCCCCGAGGGCCGCGGTGATGGTGGCGAGGTCGTATGGGACGCCCGGGGGCAGCGGCTCGGAGTCGCCGAAGCCGGGCAGGTCGACCGCGATGACCTCGTGATCGGCGGCCAGGATGTCGGTCACCGGCTGCCAGGCCCGGAGGTGGTGGCCGATGCCGTGCAGGAGGAGGAGCGGTTCGCCGGCGCCCTTGCGCTCGTGGGCGACGGTGGCGGTGCGGGGGCCCAGCGGCGAATCGATCGTGAAGGAGACCGTGGCGGTCATGCTGCTCCTCGTCGGGGGACGCGTATGAGACAGGCCGTCAGTAATGACGAGTTCATCACTACCGCCCGGTAGCCCCGGGCACAAGTCCATACGGAATCCCCGCGACGAGGTGGGTGCGGGGCGCGAACATCCTGTGAACGGCTTGCTACATATGCCCGGTCTGCCCGGCAAAGCGGCCAGGATTGGTCTTGACCAAGGGGGTGCGCCGTCCTATCGTCGCGGATAGTGCAGGAACCTTTAATAAACAAGGGCGCGGAACTGCGGCGCGGAAACGCCGCTGGAGCACGGCGATGCCGAGCACGGTGACAGCGGCGGATTGCAGGAGGAGTCAGGGTGGGGACGACGCAGCTCGAAACGGTGCCGGAGCCGAAGTACTGGCACCTGAAGACCGTGCTCAGCGACGCGCTGGACCAGGACTTCGCGGTCGGCGAGGTCCTGCCGAACGAGCGTGAGCTCGCCGCGCGCTTCGGAGTGGCCCGCGCCACCCTGCGACAGGCCCTGGAGCAGCTCGAACTCGAAGGCCGCCTCCAGCGCCGCCGTGGGGTCGGTACCACCGTCGCCCCGCCGCGCGTGGGCGTCGCCGTCGGCGGCGCGCGGCACGGCTGGCCCGGCGAGGGCACCGAGGGCTGGGAGGCCGTGGACGCGGTCGAGGCCGTCCCCGCCGCCGCCGTCCTGAAGCTGCTCGGAACCGCGGCCGGCGAGGCCGTGCACACCGTGCGCCGGACCCGCGTCACGCAGGGCCAGGCCGTCGCCGCCGAGCTGCTGTACGTGCCCGCGGCCTCCGTGCCCGGGCTCTCCGCCATCGACGCGCCGACCGGTCCCGCCCGGGCGCGGGCCGTCATGAGGGAGCTCCAGCGCCTCTCCCTGGAGGGGCAGGACCGCTCGGTCGAGCTGGGCTCGGCCCGGGCCGACGACGCCAAGGAGCTGGACCGGCTGCCCGGTGCGCCCGTGCTCCTCGTGACCACCCGCTACTTCACCGCCGCGGGCACCGCCGCCGTCTCTGTGGCCACCTACCGGGCCGACACCTGCCGCCTCACCTTCGGCGACTCCGGCGTGGAGATCACGGAGACCCGCGCCGCCTCCTGACAGCGCCGCACGCGCAACCACCGACGCACCGCGCGGAAGAACCCCGGGAGCCCACGGCCCGGGGGTTCTCCGTGTCCGGGCGCCGCCACGAGGCGGGCCCCCGGGACCGGGAGTCACCGGCGGGTGGTGACCGTCTTCTCCACCGCGAACAGCTCTTCCTCGACGTGGTCCAGGGCGAGGCGCAGGGCCCCCGTGGCCACGGCCGCTTCGCCGAGCAGGGACAGGGCCACCCGTGGCGGGCGCAGGCAGTAGCGCTCCAGTTCCCGGCGCAAAGGGTCCAGGACCCCGTCCAGACCGGCCGCCCAGCCGCCCACGACCACGAGCTCCGGGTCCATCGCCAGCACCAGCGCCGCCACGTCGTGGACGAGCCGCTGGAGGAACCGGTCCACCGCGGCCACCGCGCGCACGTCGCCCCGCTTGGCCATCGCGAACACCTCCGCGACCGCCGGCTCGTCCAGCGGATGGAGGGGTTCACCCGTCGTCGACAGCAGCCGCTCCGGGGTGGCTTCACGGCCCAGCAGGTGCAGGGCGCCGATCTCGCCCGCCGCGCCGCCGAAGCCCCGGTGCAGCCTGCCGCCGATCAGCGAGCCGGCGCCCGGGCTGAGCCCGGCCATCACGAACACCATGTCACCGGTGTCGCGCGCCGCGCCCTTCCAGTGCTCGGCGACGGCCGCCGCGTTGGCGTCGTTCTCCACCTGGACCGGGCAGCGGAACGAACGCCGCAGCCGCTCGCCGAGCGGCAGTCCCGTCCAGCCCGGCAGGGCCGTGCCCAGGCGGACCGTTCCGTCGGCCTCGACGATGCCGGGGCTGCCGACCCCGACCGCCCGCAGGGAGTCACGGGGAATCCCGGCCCGGCGCAGCAGATCGGCGACCGCCGCCCTGACGCGCTCCAGACGCTCGTCGGCCGAAGCCGTCTCGGAGACTTCCTTGGTGCCCGCCCCGATGACCCGGCCGTCGAGCCCCGACAGCAGTACCGCGATCCGGTGCGAGCCGATCTCGATGCCCAGCAGGTGCCCCGCCTCGGCGCGGAAGCGGAATCGCCTCGCCGGCCGGCCCTGCCGGCGCGCGCCTTCCTCGGCGACCGCTTCGACCACCAGGCCGGTGCCGATCAGCCCCTCCACGACCCCCTCGACGGTCGGCCGGGACAGCCCGGTCACCCGCGTGAGGTCGGTGAGGGTGGGCGATCCGGCCGACCGCAGCGCGCGAAGCACCACGGCCGAATTGATGCGCCGGAGCAGAGAGGGATCCCCGCCGGTCAGCTGCCCCAACGTGTGTCCTCCCAGCTAGCGACCCTGTCAGGCGGATCGTACTGCGCCCCCGCCGCGGCGGCGAGAAGCGGCCCCCCTCAGCCGGAACCAGCGCCTTCCCTCAGGCCGGCGAGACGAATCCGGACTCGTACGCCGTGATCACCGCCTGCGTCCGGTCGCGCGCCCCCAGCTTGCCCAGGATCGCGCTGACATGGGACTTGACGGTCTCCGTGCCGACGATCAGCTCACGGGCGATCTCCACATTGGTCAGCCCCCGCGCCATGAGCCGCAGCACGGACTCCTCGCGCTCCGTCAGCGCGGCCCGCTTGAGGACCGTGCGGGCCTCCTGGTTGCCGTACTCGGCCGCGAGGGCCCGCACCGCCGCGGGGAAGAGCAGGGTCTCGCCCTCGGCGACGAGCCGTACCGCGTGGACGATCTCCGAGGGGCGGGCCCGCTTGAGCAGGAAGCCGTCGGCTCCGGCGCGCAGCGCCTGATAGACGTACTCGTCGTTCTCGAAGGTCGTGACCACGAGGATCTTCGGCGGCGAGTCCACCGACCGCAGGACCGCCTTGGTCGCCTCGATCCCGTCGAGCAGCGGCATCCGCACGTCCATCGCCACCACGTCCGGCCGCAGCCGGCGTACGAGGGGGATGACGGACGCGCCGTCCGCGGCCTCACCCACCACCGCGATGTCGGGCTGGGCCTCCAGAATGGCACGCAGACCCGCGCGCACGAAGGGCTCGTCGTCGACGAGCAGTACGGTAACCGGCATCCGGTCAGGGTATTAGCTCCAGCGGGAGCCGCGCGCGCACCCGCCAACCACCCTCGTGGGGACCGGTTTCCGCTGTGCCGCCGAGCAGCGCGGCCCGCTCGCGCATTCCCCGCAGCCCGCTGCCCCCACCCGTTATGACGGCCGGGCGCCCCGACAGCGGGTTCGTCACCTCCAGGTCCAGCAGGCCCGCGGTCATGCCGACCCGCACCCGGATGGGAACGGGACCGCAGTGGCGCAGCACATTGGTGAGCGCCTCCTGCAGGATCCGGTACCCCTCACGGGTGACCGGGCCGGGCAACTTCTCCAGCGGGCCCGACAGTTGGGCGTCGACCGCCGCCCCCGAGGCGCGCGCCGACTCCAGCAGCCGGTCCGCCTCCACGAGGGTCGGCCGCTGCGACGGCGGCTGCGCGGACTCCCGCAGCACCAGCAGGACCCGCTCCAGATCCTCCAGAGCGGCCCGGCCGGTCTCCTCGATCGCGCTCAGGGCGCGGTCGGTGAACTCCGGGTTCCCGGCCGCCCGTGCCGCACCCGCCTGGACCACCGCCACCGTCAGGGCGTGACCGATGGAGTCGTGCAGTTCGCGCGCGATCCTGGTCCGCTCCAGCAGCCGTTCAGTACGCGCCTCCAGTGCGGTCAGCCGCTCGGAGGCGGACGGCCCCAGCAGGAGCCGGGCGATCGCGGTGATCAGCTCGCCCAGCAGGGCCACGACGGTGATCAGCAGGACCAGTGGCACCGGGGCGAGCACGGCCGCGGCCCAGCGCGCCGGGACGAACGGCAGCATGGGGTCGGCCGGGGGGTGCCCGAGCGCGGCCGCGGCCAGCTCCACGGACACGACCGGGAGGCAGACACTGGCGAACATGGCGGCCCCCGACACCACCAGCCGTATCTCCAGCCACAGCAGGGTGCGCCACCGGTCCGCCCAGCGCGCCGACGGGGCGGCGCTGATCAGGCTCTCTTCACCGGCCCGGTCCTGGGGAGTGAGCAGGAACTGCGCCTGGAGCCCTTCGGCCAGCCGTACCCAGGGCACGAACGCGAACGGTATGACGATCAGCAGGGGCATCCACGGACTGCGCGGGTTGATGAACATCCAGAGGGCAAGCAGCAGCAGCGGGACGCACAAGTGCAGCCAGCGCGAGTACGTCACCGGCCGGAACGGGGCACGGAGAAGTCGGATCATGCCCTCATCGTGGCAGGCGGAGAACCGGTGCCGTCTCCCCCACGTGGGGGAGACGGCACCCTCGCATGGGGGAGGGAGCGGCCGGGGCCGGACGGCGAATCTTGAGCCATGAAGCGCATCGAGATCCGCGAACTGACCAAGGACCACGGCACCCACCGGGTCGTGGACCACCTCACCTTCGACGTCCTGCCGGGCAGGGTCACGGGATTCCTGGGGCCCAACGGGGCCGGCAAGTCCACCACCATGCGCCTGATCCTGGGCCTGGACCGGGCGACCGCCGGCACCGCCACGATCGCCGGGAGCCGGTTCACCGATCTGCGGAGCCCGCTGCGGGAGGTCGGCGCCCTGCTCGATCCACAGGCGGCCCACGCGGGACGGCGGGCCCGGGACCACCTCCTCGCCCTCGCCGTCAGCAACGGCATCCCCGCCGCCCGGGTGGACGTGGTCCTCGAGCAAGCCGGCATCGCGGCGGTCGCCCGGCGCCGGATCGGCACCTTCTCACTCGGCATGCGCCAGCGCCTGGGCATAGCCGCCGCCCTGCTGGGAGACCCCGGCGTCCTGCTGCTGGACGAGCCGACCAACGGCCTCGACCCCGAGGGAATCATCTGGATCCGTGAGCTGATGCGCGGCCTCGCCGCCGAGGGGCGCACGGTCTTCGTCTCCAGTCACCTGATGGCCGAGTCCGCCGCGTTCGTCGACCACCTCGTCGTGCTCGGGCAGGGCAGGCTGCTCACCGACAGCTCGCTGGAGGAGTTCATCGACGCCCGCAGCACGCCGAGGGTGCGGCTGCGGACCCCGGAACCGGACCGGCTGGCAGCTGCCCTGGCCCGCGAGGGCCTGCTCATGACCGCCGCCGAGGAAGGGCGCTGGACCGTCGACGGCATGCGGGCCGAGCTGGTCGGGGCCCTCGCCGCCCGGGAGGGCATCGCCGTACTGGAACTCGCCGACGAACGGGCCTCGCTGGAGCAGGCCTACCTCGAACTGACCGCGAGCCGCACCCCCTTCTCCGCCAACGCCGCCTGAAACCGATGGGAGCCACTGCCATGACCGCCGCCCTGCCCACCGTCCCCGTCCTGCACTCGGAATGGATCAAGATACGTTCCGCCCGCGCGGTCCTCGGATCGCTGACGGCCGTCTTCGCGGCCACCGCCGGCATCACGGTGCTCACCGCCGCCGCGATCGGGAAGTCCGAGCCCGGAGCCCTGGGGGAGGACCGGCTGCTCGGGGCCTTCTTCGGAATCAACTTCGGTCAGATAGCGGCCATAGCCTTCGGTGCGACCGCCTTCGCCGGGGAGTTCCGCAACGGCGCCCTGCGGGTCTCGCTCACCGCGGTGCCCAACAGGACCAGGCTGTACCTGTCCAAGGCCGCCGCCGTGGCCGGACTCGCCTTCCTGGTCGGGCAGGTCACCGGCCTCGTGACCTTCGTGGCCGGGCAGGCCTTCATGGGGGAGTACGCCCTGTCCCTGGGCGACGCCGGGACGGTGCGCGCCGTCTTCGGCAGCGGGGTCTACCTCACCCTGATCGCCCTGCTGGCGGCCGGTCTCACCGCCCTGGTACGCAGCGGCACCCTCGTGATGAGCCTGCTCATACCCTTCCTGCTCATCGTGCCCTTCGTGGTGGGTCAGGTCGTGGGCGGGGCCATGCAGTTCATGCCGGACCGGGCCGGCCAGGCGGTGATGCGGACACACGCCGAGGGCGCGCTCGGGCCCTGGAGCGGGCTCGCGGTGGCCGCGTTGTGGGCGCTCGCGGCCCTGGCGGCGGGCTGGGTGGCCGTACGGCGTCGCGACGCGTGACGCCGGGCCAGTTGTCAGTGGTCCGCCGGATACTGACGGCATGACCACGGCAGACCATCTCGACACGATCGACCGGCTCCGGACGCGGGAATTCCCGTCCGAGCAGGCCGTGCGAGGCGAACGGAGCACCGGCCCCGGTTACCACCTGGTCCAGCTCAGCCGCACGCGGGATTTCTGGGACGACGACGGCTCCGGCTGGGAGGAGGCCGAGGAACAGATCAGCGCCGAGTACGGGGCGCTCGCCGAGGCCCTGAGCGACCGGTGGGGGCAGCCACAGGTCTTCGCCCTGGCGTCGACGCTCGACCGGGTGTTCGACGGAGAGGAGATACCGGACCCGTGGCTGGAGCTGTGCAACATCACCGACCACGTGCACCTGTGGCGGGTCGAGGACCGGTGGCTGGTGGTGTGCGTGGCCCAGTGGGACAAAGAGTTCCCGTTCCTGCTGATGGCCGGGGTCACCGTGGTGGACCCGCCGTAGCCGGAGGGGGCGGATCAGGAGCCGTCCGGCCCCTGGGCGGCGACGCGCAGGCGGGCGTACTCCTCGGCCATGGACTCCGCGGTCCAGTGGGCGTTCAGGCCGCTGGGGTTGGGCAGGGCCCAGATGCGGGTGGCGCCGATGGTGCGGTCCTGGGGGCCTATCCGGGCCTTCCTTTCACCGAACGCCGTGCGGTAGGCGGTGACGCCGACCACGGCCAGCCACTGGGGGCGCAGCCGCTCCACCTTCGCGGTGAGGATCCTGCCGCCCTCGCGGAACTCCTCCGCGGTCAGCTCGTCGGCGCGGGCGGTGGCCCTGGCGACGACGTTGGTGATGCCCAGGCGGTAGGACAGCAGCTCCTCCTGCTCCTCGGGGGCCAGCCTTCGGGGGGTGAAGCCCGACAGGTGCAGGACCGGCCAGAAACGATTGCCGGGGCGGGCGAAGTGGTGGCCCGTCGCGGCGGAGAGGAGACCCGGATTGATTCCGCAGAAGAGTACGCGCAGACCGCCCGCGACCACGTCCGGGAGGACGCGGCCGCGGGCGGCTTCGAGCTCGTCGGGGGTCAGAGGATCGACCCCGGAGCGTAACCGGCAGCCTCCGGGTGCTCCTTGGCGATGGCCTCGATACGGGAGACCACGGCGGCGACCTGGTCACCCGCGGCGCCCGTGAAGGAGAGCTTGTCCGCCATGAGGGCGTCGAGCTGCGCACGGTCCAGCGGCATCCGCTCGTCGGTCGCCAGCTTGTCCAGCAGCTCGTTGCGCTCGGCGCCCTGCTCGCGCATGGCCAGGGCAGAGGCGACGGCGTGCTCCTTGATGACCTCGTGCGCGGCCTCCCGGCCAACACCGGCCCGCACCGCGCCCATCAGCACCTTGGTGGTGGCGAGGAACGGCAGGTAGCGGTCCAGCTCGCGGGCCACGACGGCCGGGAAGGCGCCGAACTCGTCGAGGACCGTCAGGAAGGTCTCCAGCAGGCCGTCGAAGGCGAAGAACGCGTCGGGCAGGGCGACCCGGCGGACGACGGAGCAGGAGACGTCGCCCTCGTTCCACTGGTCACCGGCCAGCTCGGCCGTCATCGAGGCGTAGCCGCGCAGGATGACCATCAGGCCGTTCACGCGCTCGCAGGAGCGGGTGTTCATCTTGTGCGGCATCGCGGAGGAGCCGACCTGGCCGGGCTTGAAGCCCTCGGTGACCAGCTCGTGGCCGGCCATCAGGCGGATCGTCTTCGCGATCGACGAGGGGGCGGCGGCCAGCTGGACCAGGGCGGACACCACGTCGTAGTCGAGGGAGCGCGGGTAGACCTGGCCGACCGAGGTGAAGGCCTGGGCGAAGCCGAGGTGGGAGGCGATGCGCTGCTCCAGGTCGGCCAGCTTGGAGGCGTCGCCGCCCAGCAGGTCGAGCATGTCCTGGGCGGTGCCGACCGGGCCCTTGATCCCGCGCAGCGGGTAGCGCCGGAGGAGGTCCTCCAGGCGGTCGTAGGCGACCAGCAGCTCGTCGGCGGCGGTCGCGAAGCGCTTGCCCAGGGTGGTCGCCTGCGCGGCCACGTTGTGGGAGCGGCCGGCCATGACCAGCTCGGCGTGCTCGCCGGCGAGCTTGCCGAGGCGGGCCAGGACGGCGACGGTGCGGTCGCGGACCAGCTCGAGCGAGAGCCGGATCTGGAGCTGCTCGACGTTCTCGGTGAGGTCGCGGGAGGTCATGCCCTTGTGCACGTGCTCGTGGCCGGCGAGGGCGTTGAACTCCTCGATCCGGGCCTTCACGTCGTGCCGGGTGACCTTCTCGCGCTCGGCGATGGAGGCGAGGTCGACCGTCTCCAGGACACGCTCGTAGTCGGCGAGGGCGGCGTCGGGGACCTCGATGCCGAGGTCCTTCTGGGCGCGCAGCACGGCGAGCCACAGCCGCCGCTCCAGCGTGACCTTGTACTCGGGGGACCACAGGACGGCGAGCTCCGCGGAGGCGTAGCGGCCGGCCAGGACATTGGGGATGCGGGGCTTGGCAGTCACGTGTAGGGATTCTACTTGGGCCGTGGCTGTGCGTTTGCGCAGGTAGGGACCGGCCCGGCGATTGTGGCTTGCTACGAGGGAGGCAGGGCCCCGTACGGCAGCAGGTCCGGGCGCTTGGCGGGGCGGCCGTCCCCGGAGGAACGGCCCGTCAGCCGGCGGCCGATCCAGGGGAACAGGTGCCGCCGGGCGAAACGCAGGTCCTCGGCCCGGCGCACGGGCCAGCCCGGGGGAGCCGCTGGGGACAGGGGCGCCCGCCAGTCCTCCTCGGCGGGCAGCCCTAGGGTCTGCCAGACGGCCTCCGCCACCCTGCGGTGGCCCTCCGGCGTCAGGTGCAGCCGGTCGACGTCCCACAGGCGCGGGTCCCCGAGCACGGGGGCCCCGTACAGGTCCACCAGCAGGGCCCCGTGCCGTGCGGCGAGCTCTTCGAGGATCCCGAAGAGCTCCTCCATGCGCGGCCGGAAGCGTTCCATCACCGGGCCGTTGCGGCCTGGCGAGCGCATCAGCACCAGCTGCCCGCAGGACGGCGCCAGGAGTTCCACGGCGCTCTCCAGATGGGCCCGCACCCGCCCCATGTCCACCTTGGGGCGCAGCGTGTCGTTGAGTCCGCCCACCAGGGCCACCACGTCCGCGCCCATCGCGGCCGCGGCCGGCGCCTGCTCCTCGGCGATCTGGCCGATCAGCTTTCCGCGCACCGCCAGGTTCGCGTAACGGAAGCCCGGCTCGCGGGCGGCGAGCCGGGCGGCCAGCAGGTCGGCCCAGCCCCGGTAGGAGCCGTCCGGAAGCAGGTCGGACATCCCCTCGGTGAAGGAGTCGCCGACCGCGACGAAACTGGTGTATGACGCATTCATCTCCATGGCGGAGCGATGCTACCGCGCGGTAGGGATTCCCGGCTAGGCGGAGGCGGGCCGCCCGAAGAGCTCCCGCAGCACGTCCTCCATCGTCACCAGCCCCGCCAGGGCACCGTCCGCCCCGAGGACCGCCGCCAGGTGCGTACGGCTGCGCCGCATGGCGGTCAGTACGTCGTCCAGGGGGGTCTCCGCCCGCACCTGCGCGATGGGGCGCAGCGCGGACAGCGGGAACGGATCGTCCCGTTCCACCACGTCCAGCGCGTCCTTGACGTGCAGGTATCCCAGGATCCGCTGGCGGGCGTCGACCACCGGGAAGCGGGAGTACCCCGACTCGGCGGACAGGGCTTCCAGAGCGGCCGCGGAGATGCCCTGCCGGGCCGTGACGACGCGGTGCGCGGGCAGCACCACATCGGCGACGGGGCGGCGGCCCAGTTCGAGGGCGTCGTGCAGCCGTTCGCTCGCCCGGTCGTCGATGAGCCCCGCGTCACTGGAGTCCTTGACCATCCGGGCCAGCTCGTCGTCCGAGAACGTCGCCGTCACCTCGTCCTTCACCTCCACGCGCAGCAGCCGCAGCAGGGCGTTGGCGAAGGCGTTCACCGCGAAGATCACCGGCTTCAAAGCCCGGGTCAGGGCCACCAGCGGCGGCCCCAGCGCCAGCGCGGTGCGCACCGGCTCGGCCAGGGCCACGTTCTTCGGCACCATCTCGCCGAACAGCATGTGCAGGTACGTGGCCAGCCCCAGCGCCACCACGAAGGAGATCGCGTGCGCCACCCCGGCCGGCACGCCGACGGCGTCGAGCAGCGGGCTCAGCAGGTGCTCGATGGCCGGCTCGGCCACCACGCCCAGCACCAGGGTGCACAGGGTGATGCCGAGCTGGGCCGCCGCCATCAGGGCCGAGACGTGTTCCAGCCCCCACAGCACCGCGCGGGCCCGCCGGTCGCCCTGCTCGGCGTGCGGTTCGATCTGGCTGCGCCGGACCGAGATCAGCGCGAACTCCGCGCCGACGAAGAAGGCGTTGACGACCAGCGTCGCGAGGCCGATCAGCAGCTGGACCGCGGTCATCGGATCTCCTCCGGGCTCTCGTCGCCGACGGGACCGGCCGGCGCGTGCAGCAGCACGCGCGCGGCCCGGCGACCGCCGGCGTCGACCACGTCCAGGCGCCAGCCGTCCAGCTCCAGGGTGTCGCCGACGGCCGGGATCCGGCCCAGTTCGGTCGCTATCAGCCCGGCCAGGGTCTCGTACGGCCCCTCCGGCACCCGCAGCCCGATCCGCTGGAGCTGATCGGTGCGCGCGGCGCCGTCGGCCGAGTACAGGGTGCGTCCCGTCCCGTCCGTACCGGCCGGGGCCAGGTCGGGGGTCTCGTGGGGGTCGTGCTCGTCGCGCACCTCGCCGACGACCTCCTCGACGATGTCCTCGAGCGTGGCCACTCCGGCCGTGCCTCCGTACTCGTCGATCACCACGGCCATCGTCTGCTTGCCGGACAGCCGGTCCAGCAGCCTGTCCACGGTCAGCGACTCCGGTACGAGGAGCGGCTCGCGCAGCAGCTCCGACACCGGATGGCGGTGCCGCTCCGCGGCGGGCAGGGCCAGTACGTCCTTGATGTGGACGATGCCGACCACGGTGTCGAGGCTGCCGCGGTAGACGGGGAAGCGCGACAGCCCGGTGGCCATGGTCGCGTTGGCCACGTCCTCCGCTGTGGTGCGCACGTCGAGGGCCGTGACCTGGACGCGCGGGGTCATCACGTTCTCCGCGGTCAGGTCGGCGAGGTTCAGCGTCCGCACGAACAGCTCGGCGGTGTCCTTCTCCAGCGCGCCCGCCTTGGCGGAGTGCCGGGCCAGGGCCACCAGCTCCTGCGGACTGCGGGCGGAGGCCAGTTCCTCGGCGGGCTCCATGCCGAGCCGCCGGACCATGTGGTTGGCGGTGGTGTTCAAGTGGCTGATCAGCGGCTTGAACGCCCGCGAGAAGACGCGCTGCATGGTCGCCACGCGCTTGGCGATCGCCAGCGGCGAGGAGATCGCCCAGTTCTTGGGGACCAGTTCGCCGACGACCATCAGCACGACCGTCGACAGGCCGGTGGCCAGGACCAGTGCGGTGGAGGACGCGGCGGCGGCCGACAGGCCCATGTCCTCGAACGGTCCCTTGAGCAGGGCGGCGATCGAGGGCTCGGAGATCATGCCGATGACCAGGCCGGTCACGGTGATGCCGAGCTGGGCGCCGGAGAGCTGGAAGGTGAGGCTGCGGACCGCGGCCAGGGCGCTGTCGGCCCCGCGCTCGCCCCGCTCGACGGCCCGTTCCAGCTCGCCGCGCTCGATGGTCGTCAGCGAGAACTCGGCCGCGACGAAGGCTCCGCAGGCAAGGCAGAGCAGCAGGGCCACGACGAGCAGGAGTACCTCGGTCATCGCTCGTTCACCTCCGTCCCATGATCGGTCAGGAGGGGAGGCGCCGCGCGATGTCGCGCACCGGGATGTCGGGGACTGGGAGGCTCGCCCATGGGCGGAGGCTCACACCTTTCGTCTTCGATCGAGGAAACCGTTCGTCACATGGTAAAGGAAAGGCAAAGGTGATGGCTCTTCCTCCGGGGCGAGTGGGCGCGGGTGATGGGATCGCGGGATGAACGATCTTCACATCGCCCCCGCGGCGGCCGGTGACCTGCCCAGCGTGCTGGACTTCTGGAAGGGCGCCGCCAAGGGCGCGAGCATCAGCGACGACCTGGCCGGAGTCCAGCGGCTGTACGAACGGGACCCCGAGGCGCTGCTGCTCGCCCGGCGCGGCGGCGAGCTCGTCGGCACCGTGATAGCCGGCTTCGACGGCTGGCGCTGTCACCTGTACCGGCTCGCCGTGGACCCCGGCCACCGCCGGCAGGGGATCGGCTCCGCGCTGCTGGCCGCCGCCGAGGAGCGGTTCGCGGCCCTGGGCGGCAGGCGCGCCGACGCGATGGTGCTCGACGGGAACGGGCAGGCGCACGGGGCCTGGCGGGCGGCCGGCTACGGGCCCGAGGACATCTGGACCCGCTGGGTCAAGCCACTCACCGTCTGACCCGCGTTCTGCCCGGCGTCCGTCTCGCGGGCCGGCCCTTCGTCCGCCCCGGGACGCTAGACGGCCTAGTCGTCCAGCCGGCGGGCCGAGCCGATGACGCAGTACGAGGTGGGCAGGGCCGGGCCGCGTTCGGGCAGGCGGAAGGAGCGGTGCGAGACGATCCGGAAGCCGGCGGCCTCCACCGCGGCGAGCGGGTCGCGGGCCGTGTGGCAGCCGCCGAACAGGCGGGGCCACACCGTCCGGTCGAGCGCCCGCTGGACGGCGGCCATGCCCGGCCCGGGGGCCAGCCCGTGCTCCAGGAACCGCAGCTCGGCGCCCGGGCGGAGCACCCGGTGCAGTTCGGCGAGGGCGCGCGGCAGGTTGCGTACGGTGCACAGCACCAGGGAGGCGACCGCGGCGTCGAAGGCCTCGCTCTTGACCGGGAGCGCCTCGGCGACACCCGGTACGAGGTCCACGGGGACCTCGGCGCGCAGCGCTGCCGCCGCGGCGAGCCGGCGCAGGGTGCGCTCCGGTTCGATGGCGACGACCTCGGAGACGGCGGAGGGGTAGTGCGCGAAGTTCAGGCCGTTGCCGGCGCCGATCTCGATGACCCGACCGGACACCCCCTCCAGGAGCTCGCGGCGCAGGGCGCCGATCCCGGCGCGGGTCTCGGCGGCGGTGCTGGCGCGGGCGTAGAACCGGGCGAAGAACGGGTGGTGGACCGGATCGGGGGCGGCGGTGGGCATGGCGGGCCTCCGGGCGCGGATCGGCGGCGGGCGGACGACACGGCTGGGCGTGCCCTCCCGGGCTGTTCCCCGCCGGGGACCGCCCCGAAACCGGTGCCGTCCGTGCGGTGCGGGCCATAATCGGCACCCCGGACCCGTACGTGAAGCGGCACAACTTGAGGAGAGCGGAACCTTGATATCCCCTACGTCCCCGGCCCGGGGCACGTTCCCCGCCAGGGGCACGACCGCCGCCCTGCTTACCGCCGCCGCGGTGTTCCTGCTGGCCGGCTGCGACTCCGCCCCCGCCGCCGCCCCCGCTCCCCGGGCCGAGGCGCCCGCGGCCGACCCCCAGGCCGCCTTCCTCGCGGAAGTGGCCGCGCGCTGCGCCACCGCCACGGCCTCGCCCACCCCCACGGCGCCCGCGGGCGAGGCCGTCCCGCCGGACCCGGAGTCGCGCAAGTACGCCGAGAACCACGCGTACCGGCAGCAGACGCGGCTGACCCCCGCCGCCCGCTGCCGTGGGGAGGCCCACGCGGCCCGGATCAGGGCGGAGCTGGCCACCGCGCCCGCGGCGAACCCCGCCGAACTGACCGCGCTGCTGCGCGGCCTGGGCTACCCCGTCGCCGGCGGTGACGTGTACGAGGGCAACGCCGCCGAAGGCCCCGGCTTCGCGCTGATGGTGCCCGGCACCGGTCCCTGCGTATCGGGGCGGTCAGGCGCCCCCGCCCGCGTCGAGGTCCACGGGGTGTACGTGGAGGGCGGCTGCCGGGAACCGGCGGGGGGTCACTGACCCCCCGCCGTCAGCGCCGCGTCAGGCGGGCCACTCGGCGAGGAAGGACCCCGCCGTCCAAGTCCCGTCCAGCGGCGCCGCCAGCCAGCCCGGCGCCGCCGCGCGGAAGGCGGCGGGCGCCAGCCCTCCGGCGCCCTCCGGTACGGCCCCCAGCAGCGGGAGCCCGGACTTGGGGAGGTCGGCGAGGTTGCACCGCGAGGCCAGGTCGGGTGCGGAGGGCCAGCTGCCGACGACCACCCCGAGCGGGCTGATCGCCCGGGCCGCCAGCGCCTGTGCCGTGAGGTCGGTGGAGTTCAGCGTGCCGAGCCCCGCGGCGGCCACGACCAGCACCGGCGCCGCCATCAGCCGCGCCGCGTCCGCCAGGGTGTGGCCGTCCTCGTCGAAGCGGACGAGCAGCCCGCCGGCGCCCTCCACCAGCACCAGGTCGTGCTCGGCGGCCAGCCGTGCGGCCGCCTCCGCGATCTCGGCCGGGGTCAGGGTGGGCAGGCCGGAGCGCCGCGCGGCGGTGTCCGGGGCCAGGGGTTCGGGGTAGCGGGCCAGTTCCAGCGCGGTCACGGCCGGGCCGGCGAGGCGTACGACCTCGGCCGCGTCCCCCGGCTCGTCCGGGCCGACCCCGGTCTGGGCGGGCTTGAGCACGGCCACCGAGCGGCCGGCGGCCAGGGCGGCGGCCGCGACCGCCGCGGTGACCACCGTCTTGCCGATCTCCGTGCCGGTACCGGACACGACGACTACGGACATCTCAGCCTTCCTGCGCCGCTGCGACGGCCGCGCGGCAGATCCGGGCCACGTCGGCGTCGCCGGTGACGAACGGGGGCATGGTGTAGATCAGGTCGCGGAACGGACGCAGCCAGACGCCCTCCCGGACCGAGGCCCGGGTGGCGGCCCACACGTCGACCGGGTGGTCGAGCTGGATCACGCCGATCGCGCCGAGCACCCGCACGTCCCGGACCCCGGGCAGTGCGGAGGCAGCCGCGAGGCCCTCGCCCAGGCCCGCCTCGATCCGCTTGACCTCTCCCGCCCAGTCCTGCCCGAGCAGCAGGTCGACGGAGGCGAGCGCCACCGCCGTGGCGAGCGGGTTGCCCATGAAGGTCGGCCCGTGCGCCAGGACCGGGACCTCGCCCTGCGAGATCCCATCGGCGATCCGCCCGGTGCACAGCGTGGCCGCCAGGGTGAGGTAGCCGCCGGTCAGGGACTTGCCGAGGCACATCACGTCGGGGGTGATGCCCGAGTGGTCGGCGGCGAAGAGCGCGCCGGTGCGGCCGAAGCCCGTCGCGATCTCGTCCAGGATCAGCAGCACCCCGTACTCGTCGCACAGCTCGCGCAGCACCCGCAGGTATTCCGGGTGGTGGAAGCGCATGCCGCCCGCGCCCTGGACCACCGGCTCCACGATCACCGCGGCCAGCTCGTCGGCGTGCGCGGCGATCAGGGAGCGCAGGTGGGCGGTGTACGCCGGGTCCACGGGGGTGTCGAAGTCCCCGGGCGGGGCGTCGGCGAACACCTGCCGGGGCAGGTGGCCCTGCCACAGTTCGTGCATGCCGCCGTCGGGGTCGCACACGGCCATCGGCTGCCAGGTGTCGCCGTGGTAGCCGCCGCGCCAGGTCAGCAGCCGGGTCTTGCCGGTGCGGCCCAGCGAGCGCCAGTACTGGAGGCACATCTTGACGGCCACCTCGACGGACACCGAGCCCGAGTCGCTGAGGAAGACGTGCTCCAGACCGGCGGGGGTGATCTCCACCAGCCGGGCGGCCAGCCGGACGGCGGGCTCGTGGGTGAGCCCGCCGAACATCACGTGCGACATCCGGCCCAGCTGGGCGGTCGCGGCCTCGTTCAGCACCGGGTGGTTGTAGCCGTGGACCGCCGACCACCAGGAGGACATGCCGTCGACCAGCTCCTCCTGCCCCTGGGCGGGGGAGGCGAGCCGCAGCCGGACCCCCGAGGCGGAGGAGACCACCAGGGTCTCCTGCCGCCCGGGCATCGGTCCGTACGGGTGCCAGACGTGCTGCCGGTCCAGGGCGAGCAGGTCCGCCGTGGCCGAGCCGGGGTCGAGCGGGTCGTGCAGGGGGAACCGGTCACGCATTGGGGGCGATGTCCGTCCCCGCGCCCCGGCGGCGTACCGCCACCAGGTCCGAACGGACCTCTCCCGCCTCCGCCTGGGCGGGAACCGGCGTCTCCCCGGCGTGTCCGGAGCAGCCGCCGCAGGCGGAACCGCAGCCGGAGGTCTCGGTGTCGGCCGGTCCGCAGCCGCCGGAGCCCGCCGCCGATCCGCACACGCCGCCCGCCCGGGCGGCGGCCGCCGCCGCGTCGGCGCGGTGCGCGGGAAGGGTGGTCGTACCGGCACCCTCCACCTCGAAGCCGGCGTCCGCGATCATGTCGAGGTCGGCCTGGCCCGCCTGCCCCTCACTGGTCAGGTAGTCGCCGAGGAAGATCGAGTTCGCCACGTGCAGCGCGAGCGGCTGCATCGAGCGCAGGTGCACCTCGCGGCCGCCCGCGATGCGGACCTCCACGTCGGGGCAGACGAAGCGGACCATCGCGAGGATCCGCAGGCAGCGCTGCGGGGTGAGGTTCCACTCCTTGGCGAGCGGGGTGCCCTCGAAGGGGATCAGGAAGTTGACCGGCACCGAATCGGAGTCCAGCTCGCGCAGCGCGTAGACCACGTCGACCAGGTCCTCGTCGCTCTCGCCCATGCCCGCGATCAGACCCGAGCACGCGGACAGGCCCGCCGCGTGCGCCTTCCGCACCGTGTCGACCCGGTCGGCGTAGGTGTGGGTCTTGGTGATGCCCCCGTACGTGGCCTCGGAGGTGTTGAGGTTGTGGTTGTAGGCATCCGCACCCGCGTCGCGGAGCTTCTCGGCCTGGCCGTCGGAGAGCAGCCCCAGACAGGCGCAGACCTCGACGCCCTCGTTCTGCTCCTTGATGGCGGCGATCGTCTCGCCGACGCGGGCCACGTCGCGGTCGGTCGGACCGCGTCCGCTGGCCACGAGACAGACCCGCTTGGCGCCGCCGGCGACGCCCGCCGCGGCCGCCTGGGAGGCCTCGTCGGGCTTCAGCCAGGTGTACTTGAGGATCTCGGCCTTCGACCCCAGGCGCTGGGAGCAGTACGAGCAGTCCTCGGGGCAGAGCCCCGACTTCAGGTTGACCAGGTAGTTCAGCTTGACGCGGCGCCCGAACCACTGGCGGCGCACCTTGCCGGCAGCGGCCACCACGTCGAGCAGTTCGTCGTCGGAGGTCGCCAGAACGGCCAGCGCCTCTTCGCGGGTCGGCAGCTCGCGCCGCAGTCCCTTTTCCACCAGGGTGTTCAGCAGGTCCATGCGCCCGATCCTGTCCCACGCGACCACTCCCGGCCAAGGAGAGATCGGACAACATGGCCGGAAGGGAGTGTGTGGATCGCCACACCAGCCCCTCCGGTCACGGCGGATAGGGTCGAGCCGATCTGTCGACTGCCGACAAAACGCGAGACACATCGCGAGACGCGACGCGAGGACCGCCGATGACCCAGCACACCCCGCAACCCGAGGACGTCTTCGCCTGGATCGACGGCGCGGAGCGCGTCCGCGAGCAGGCGGGGCTGGTACGGACCCTGCGGCCGAGGCCCGCCTCCTCGCCCCTGCTGGACCTGGCGAGCAACGACTACCTGGGCCTGTCCCGGCACCCCGAGACCGTACGCGGGGCCTGCGAGGCGGCCGAGCGCTGGGGGGCAGGTGCGACCGGCTCGCGCCTGGTCACCGGCACGACCGAGCTGCACGCCGAACTGGAGCGGGAACTCGCCGCGTTCGCGGGCTTCGAATCCGCACTGGTGCTTTCGTCCGGATACGCGGCGAATCTGGCCGCGGTGACCGCGCTCAGCGGCCGGGGCACACTGGTCGTCTCCGACGCCGGCAACCACGCCTCGATCGTCGACGGCTGCCGGCTCTCGCGGGCCGAGGTGGCGGTCACCCCGCACGGAGACCCCGAGACGGCCCGCAAGACCCTGACCGGCCACGAGGGCCGCGCCCTGCTGGTGAGCGACTCGGTCTTCTCCGTCGACGGGGACGCCGCCCCGCTCGCCGCCTACTACGCGGCCTGCCGGGCGGAGGGCGCGGCCCTGGTCGTGGACGACGCGCACGGACTGGGCGTGCTGGGCGAGGGCGGCCGCGGCGCGCTGCACGCCGCCGGGCTCGCGGGAGCGCCTGGGGTGGTCGCCACGATGACCCTCTCGAAGTCGCTCGGCAGCCAGGGCGGCGCGGTGCTCGGGCCGGCCAAGGTCATCCGGCACCTGGTCAACACGGCCCGCGCCTTCATCTTCGACACCGGTCTGGCCCCGGCCGCCGCCGGCGCGGCGCTGGCGGGCCTGCGGCTGCTGCGCCGGGAGCCGGAGCGCGCGGCCCGGGTCCGGGAGGTGGCCGCCGAGCTGTACGAGCGGCTCACCGCGTCCGGCCTGACCGCGGCCCGGCCGGACGCGGCCGTGGTGTCGGTTCGGGCCCCGTCGGCTTCGGCGGCACTGCGCTGGGCCGCCGACTGCCGCGAGGCAGGTCTGTCCGTGGGGTGCTTCCGTCCGCCGTCGGTGCCGGACGGCATCTCCCGGCTGCGGCTGACGGCTCGGGCGGATCTCACGGGGGAGGAGATCAGCCGGGCCGTCGGCACGGTCCTCGCGACCGCTCCGGCCGGAGCCACGGAACGCTAGGGCGTCACGTCACGCGTGCCCGTCCGCCCGTACGGAGGCGAGGAAGCCGTCCCAGGCCGGCCCGGTGAAGAGCACGGCCGGGCCGTCCGTCCGCTTGGAGTCGCGGACGGCCAGCAGACCGCCGGTCAGGGCGGCCGCTTCCACGCAGTTGTTCATTCCGGTACTGCGGCTGCTCCGCCGCCACCGCGCGCTGTTCAGAAGTCCGCTGGTGGATAAGGGGGTTGCGGACACAGGGGTGCCTCCTTACGCGTCGTCAGCGATTGAGCTGATGAGATCCGACGAGTCACGGGGCGGTAGGGCGTGCGCCTGGATGGTGCGGAACGCGGCGCTGTACGCCTCAAGGTCTTCCTTCCGCTCCAGATAGAGGCTACTCGTCAAATGGTCGAGCACCACCACATCCAGATCGGCGATGTTCGGAAATGAGAAAATGACGAACGGTCCGGTCAGGCCGAGATGACCCCCCACGGTGAACGGCAGCACCTGCAGCCGCACTTGGGGGAGCCGCGCCACATCCACCAGATGCCTCAGCTGCTCCACCATCACCTCCGGCCCGCCGATCTGCCGGCGCAGCACCGCCTCGTCCAGCACCGCGCTGAGTTCCAGGGGCGGATCCGCCCGCAGCACCGCCTGCCGTGCCAGCCGTACGTCGACCAGCGCGTCCACCTTCGGCTCCGGCAGCCCGCCCAGCGCGGCCCGGGTCACGGCCCGCGCGTAGTCCGGGGTCTGCAGCAGCCCCGGCACCACGGAGAGCTCCACCGTGCGCGCCGCGCGGGCCCCGGCCTCCAGGCTGATGAAGTCCCGGTACTCCTGCGGGAGCAGGCCGCGGTAGTCGTGCCACCACTGCCGCCCGCGCGCGGTGTCCCCGCTCGACGCCGGACCGGCCGCCGATGCCCCGAGGGCCTCCAGCAGCGCCCGCTGCTGGGCGCTCACCACGCCTCCGTAAGCGTCGAGCAGCAGCCGGATGTCCTCGGTCTTCACACCGCTGCGGCCCGTCTCGATGCGGCTGACCTTCGACTGGTGCCAGCCGACGATGCGGGCCACCTCGCCGCTGGTGAGTCCGGAGCGGTCGCGCAGCGCGCGGAGCTCCTCGCCGAGCTTGCGCCGACGTACCGCGGGACCGTGCTGCATACCCGCTCTCCTTCCACCGGCACACCTCGCGCCAGTCTGCCGTCCAAATACGCTCTTCCGTAGCAGAGTTCACCGCATTGAGCGACAGATATATGCATATCTTGGGGGAACAGCGGAAACGGCGGCACGATGGGTGGCACTCTGGCGCTCAGCGTAGATCCGGGGCGGCTTCGTCCCGGTGGGAAAGGGACGTCGCCATGGCAGATCAGCTGGAAGCATCCGTCACTCTGCCGAGCGATCCGGTATCGGTCGCCGCCGCCCGCCGCTACGTGGCACAGGTACTGTCCGACTGGGGACTGCCGGAGGACGCCGGCACCGCCGACACCGTCCGGCTGATCGTCTCGGAACTCGCGACCAACTCGGTGCAGCACACCTTCGGCCAGTCGCCCACCTTCACCGTCGACGTCCGCCTCGAACGTGACGAGTGGCTGCGCGTCGGAGTGACAGACAGCCACCCGCGCTGGCCCAGGCGGCTCCCCGCCGCGGTCCAGCAGGACAACGGCCGGGGGATGGTCATCATCCGCTGGCTGGCGGCGGAGGCGGGCGGCCGGCTCTCGGTCAGCCCCACGGAGGACGGCGGCAAGACCGTGTGGATCACCCTGCCCTGGCCCGCCGACGCCTCCGCGCGGACCCTCAGAGGCTGTTGACCCGGCGCGCGGCAACCCCGCGCCCGCCGTATACGACTCCCCCCGCCGGGACCGGGGCGGAGTCCAAACCGCGTGCCTTCCCGAAACCTGGGTTAACGCGGTGGAAAAATGCGGGCCCTACCGTATGGCCCTCGGTCTTCGGCCAATGATCACCCACGCTCCGGTAAAGCGGCGGTGATCGGGACGGAAAGCCTCGTCCTGTATGGGGAAAGACGCGCTTGGCACGGACAAGCGCAGGTCAACAGGGTGTTGACGGCCGGTACGGTCGCCCCGGCGCGATGAAGACATGTCCCGGAAGCTTGGTGATACAGGTGCAATTGACACCGCACGAACAAGAGAGACTCCTGATCCACGTGGCCGCCGACGTGGCCGCGAAGCGCAGGGCGCGCGGGGTGCTCCTCAACCACCCCGAGGCCGTCGCCCTGATCACCTCTCACCTCCTCGAAGGCGCCCGCGACGGGCGGACCGTCGCCGAGCTGACGGCCTCCGGCCGCACCGTGCTCACCCGCGCCGAAGTCATGGAGGGTGTCCCCGAGATGATCCACGACGTCCAGGTCGAGGCGACCTTCCCCGACGGCACCAAGCTCGTCACCGTCCACGACCCGATCGTCTGAGGGGGAGCGGCAGCATGATCCCCGGCGAGATCGTCCACGGGGAGGGTCCGGTGCGCCTCAACCAGGGTCGCCCCGTCACCCGCCTCACCGTCCTCAACGCCGCCGACCGGCCCGTCCAGGTCGGCTCCCACTACCACTTCGCCGAGGCCAACCCCGGCCTCGACTTCGACCGGCGGGCCGCGCGCGGCCTGCGCCTGAACATCGCCGCCGGCACCGCCGTCCGCTTCGAGCCGGGCATCCCGGTCGCCGTGGAACTCGTACCGCTCGGCGGACTGCGCACCGTGCCCGGACTGCGCGGCGAGACCGGGGGACCGCTCGATGGCTGAACTCTCCCGCCGGGCCTACGCCGACCTCTTCGGGCCCACCGCCGGCGACCGGATCCGGCTCGCCGACACGGCCCTCTTCGTCGAGATCGAGCGGGACCTCAGCGGCGGACCGGGCAACTCCGGCGACGAGGCCGTCTTCGGCGGCGGCAAGGTCATCCGCGAGTCCATGGGCCAGGCCCGCACCACCCGCGCCGAGGGCGCCCCGGACACGGTGATCACCGGGGTGGTGATCCTCGACCACTGGGGCATCGTCAAGGCCGACGTCGGCATCCGCGACGGCCGCATCTGCGGCATCGGCAAGGCCGGAAACCCCGACACCATGGACGGGGTGGACCCCGCGCTCGTCATCGGCCCCGAGACCGAGATCATCGCGGGCAACGGGAAGATCGTCACCGCCGGCGCCATCGACGCCCACGTGCACTTCATCTCCCCGACCGTCGTCGACGAGGCCCTCGCCTCCGGCATCACCACCCTCGTCGGCGGCGGCACCGGCCCCGCCGAGGGGTCCAAGGCCACCACCGTCACCCCCGGGCCCTGGCACCTGGCCCGGATGTTCGCGGCGCTGGAGGCCTACCCCGTCAACATCGGCCTCCTCGGCAAGGGCAACACCACGTCCCGCGAGGGCATGCTCTCCCAGCTGCGCGGCGGAGCCCTCGGATTCAAGATCCACGAGGACTGGGGGGCGACCCCCGCCGCCATCGACGCCTGCCTGAGCGTCGCCGACGAGACCGGCGCCCAGGTCGCCATCCACACCGACACGCTCAACGAGGCCGGCTTCGTCGCCGACACCCTCAAGGCCATCGCCGGGCGGACCATCCACTCGTACCACACCGAGGGCGCGGGCGGCGGCCACGCACCCGACATCATCACCGTGGTCTCCGAGCCCAACGTCCTGCCCAGCTCCACCAACCCCACCCGGCCGCACACCCTCAACACCGTCGAGGAACACCTCGACATGCTGATGGTCTGCCACCACCTCAACCCGGCCGTCCCCGAGGACCTCGCCTTCGCCGAGTCCCGGATCCGGCCCTCCACCATCGCCGCCGAGGACGTGCTCCACGACCTCGGAGCCATCTCCATCATCTCCTCCGACTCCCAGGCCATGGGCCGGGTCGGCGAGGTCGTGCTGCGCACCTGGCAGACCGCCCACGTGATGAAGGAACGGCGCGGATTCCTGCCCGGCGACGGCCCCGCCGACAACCACCGCGCCCGCCGCTACGTCGCCAAGTACACGATCAACCCCGCCGTGGCCCAGGGCCTCGCCAGGGAGATCGGCTCCGTCGAGACCGGCAAGCTCGCCGACCTGGTGCTGTGGAGCCCCGCCTTCTTCGGGGTCAAGCCCGAACTGGTCGTCAAGGGCGGCCAGATCGCCTACGCGCAGATGGGCGACGCCAACGCCTCCATCCCCACCCCGCAGCCGGTCCTGCCCCGGCCCATGTACGGCGGCATCGGCCGGGCCCCGGCCCTCAACTCGCTCAACTTCACCGCGCAGGCCGCCCTCGACGACGGCCTGCCCGAACGCCTCGGCCTCGGAAAGAGGTTCACGGCCATCGAGAACACCCGCAAGCTGGGCAAGGCGGACATGCGCAACAACGACGCCCGGCCGAGGGTGGAGGTCGACCCCGACACCTTCACCGTCACCATCGACGGCGAAACGGTGGAGCCGGCCCCCGCGGCCGAACTGCCCATGGCACAGAGATACTTCCTCTTCTGATGGGGCCCAGCCTGCCGAAGGGCCCCCTGCCATGAGCCTCGCCGCGCTGCTCGTGCTCGCGGACGGCCGCTTCCCCGCCGGAGGGCACGCCCACTCCGGCGGGGCGGAGGCCGCCTGCAAGGCCGGCCGCATCCACGACGCCGCCACCCTGGCCCAGTTCTGCCGGGGCCGGCTGCACACCGCCGGGCTCACCGCCGCGGGGCTCGCCGCTGCCGCCGCCCTCGGCCTCGACCCGGCGGAACTCGATGCCGCCGCCGACGCCCGCACCCCCTCGCCCGCGCTGCGCGCCGCCGCCCGGCGGCTCGGCCGGCAGCTGCTGCGGGCCGCCCGGGCCACCTGGCCCGCCGCCGAACTGGACGCCCTGGCCGCCGCCTTCCCGCGCGGGGCCCACCAGCCCCTGGTCCTCGGCCTCACCGCCCGGGCGGCCGGGCTCGGGGCGCTGGACGCCGCGCACGTGGCGGCGTACGAGAGCGTCAGCGGGCCGGCCACGGCCACGGTACGGCTGCTGGGCCTCGACCCCTTCGAGGCGAGCGCCGTACTGGCCCGCCTCGCCCCCGAACTCGACGCCGTCGCCGCCCGCGCGGCCCAGGCCGCCCTGCTCGCCCGTACCGAAGGCGCGGACGCCCTGCCCGCGGCCTCCTCACCGCTGCTGGAGATCGCGGCCGAGGCACATGCCGACTGGGCGGTACGCCTCTTCGCCTCCTGAGCACCCCGACCGGCTTCCCGAAGGAGACCTGCCGTGCACCTCGACCACGACGTGACCTACCCCCACCGCCACACCCACGGCGCCGCCCCGCTGCGCGCCGACGGCAGCCGCCGCGCCCTGCGCGTGGGCCTCGGCGGCCCCGTCGGCTCCGGCAAGACCGCCACCGTCGCCGCCCTCTGCCGGACCCTGCGCTCCGAACTGTCCATGGCCGTCGTCACCAACGACATCTACACCCGCGAGGACGCCGAGTTCCTGCTGCGCGAAGCCGTCCTGCCCCCCGAGCGGATCAGCGCCGTGGAGACCGGCGCCTGCCCCCACACCGCGATCCGCGACGACATCTCCGCCAATCTGGAGGCCGTCGAGGAACTGGAAGAGGCCTTCCGCACCCATGCCCCCCTCGACCTGATCCTCGTCGAATCCGGCGGGGACAACCTGACCGCCACCTTCTCCCGCGGCCTGGTCGACGCCCAGATCTTCGTCATCGACGTGGCGGGCGGCGACGACATCCCCCGCAAGGGCGGCCCCGGAGTCACCACCTCCGACCTCCTCGTCGTCAACAAGACCGACCTCGCCCCCCACGTGGGCTCCGACCTGGAACGGATGGCCCGCGACGCCGCCGCACAGCGCGGGGACCTGCCCGTCGCCTTCCAGTCCCTGCGCGGCGCCGAGGGCGTGGCCCCGGTGGCCGACTGGGTACGGGAGCGGATCGCCGCCTGGGCCGTACGGTGACCAGCGCGCCCCCCGCCGCCCTCCACCCGGCCTCCCTGCGCGCCACCGCCCGCATCCGCGCCGCCGCCGACGGCCGCGGCGGCACCGCCCTGCCCCTGCTGGCCGGGGAGGGGCCGCTCGCCCTGCGCCGCACCCGGGGCGAGGGAGCCGAGGCGGGGGTGACGCTGGTCGGCGCGATGAGCGCCCCCCTCGGCGGCGACCACCTCACGGTGGAGGCCGAAGCGGGACCCGGCGCCCGTCTGGCCGTGCGCTCGGCGGCGGCCACCCTGGTCCTGCCCGGCCGCGGCGGCGAGCCCGCGCGGTACGACGTACGGCTGACGCTGGCCGCGGGGTCGGCGGTGCGCTGGCTGCCGGAGCCGCTCGTCTCCGTGCGCGGCAGCGACCTGCGCGCCACCACCCGCGCCGAACTGGCCCCCGCCGCCCGCCTCCTGCTGCGCGAGGAACAGGTGCTGGGACGCAGCGGCGAGGCCCCCGGCCTGCTGCGCAGCCGCCTCACGGCCACCCGGGACGGCCGGCCCCTGCTGGACCAGGAGCTGTCCTGCGGCCCCGGCGCACCGGGCGGCTGGGACGGCCCGGCCGGAACGGCGGGGCACCGCGCCCTCGGCCAGCTGCTCGTCGTCGACCCGCGCTTCGAGGCGGACCCGCCGCGCGCCGCCGTACTGGGGGAGTTCGCGGCGGCCACCCCGCTGGCCGGGCCGGCCGTACTCGTGACGGCCCTGGCCCCGGACGCGCTGCGGCTGCGCGAACTGCTGGACGGGGCCCAGCGCACGTACGGCTGGTGACCCGGCCGCTGACGGGGGGACAGAACCGGGACAATGGGACACCGCTCAGCGGTACACACCTTTCCGGTTATCGGGTTGGCAAAGAACTCCACCGTGCTCTGTTGCCGGGTACCGGTCAGACGAAAGGATCCCCCTGTCCCAAACCCGCCGCTCCGGGCGGCACATGACCAGGGGGATCAACCACGTGATACGCAATGCGACGCTGGGGAGCGCCGCCACCCTCATCACCGGCGCGCTGGCGGCAGGCCTGCTGCTCGCGCCGCCGGCCTCGGCGGCTCCGGCCGGCCGGGACAACGGCGGCGCCGAGGCGATCGGCGTCCAGATCGCCGCTGCCCGCGCCGCGCGCGCGGGCATCGACTGGAAGGACTGTCCCGCCGACTGGGGCTTCGAGAAGCCGATCCAGTGCGGCTGGGTCAAGGTCCCGCTCGACTACGCCAAGCCCTTCGGCAAGACCATCGAGCTCGCCGTCGACCGCGCCGTCAGCACCGGCACCAAGGAGGAGCGCCAGGGCGCCCTCATCTACAACCCGGGCGGCCCGGGCGGCTCCGGCATGCGCTTCCCGCGCCGGGTCACCACCAAGAGCCCGCTGTGGGTCAACACCTCCAAGGCGTACGACTTCGTGGGCTTCGACCCCCGCGGCGTCGGCCACTCGGCGCCGATCTCCTGCATCGACCCGCAGGAGTTCGTGAAGGCCCCCAAGGCCGACCCGGTCCCCTCCAGCGAGGCCGACAAGCGCGCCCAGCGCAAGCTCGCCGCCGAGTACGCGGACGGCTGCAAGGAGCGCAGCGGCGAGATGCTGCCGCACATGACCACGCCGAACACCGCGCGCGACCTGGACGTCATCCGGGCCGCCCTCGGCGAGAAGAAGCTGAACTTCCTCGGCGTCTCCTACGGCACCTACCTGGGCGGGGTCTACGCGACCCTCTTCCCGACCCACGTGCGCCGCATGATCCTCGACAGCGTCGTCAACCCGTCGCAGGAGAAGATCTGGTACCAGGCCAACCTGGACCAGGACGTCGCCTTCCAGATGCGCTGGAACGACTGGCAGGACTGGGTCGCCAAGAACGACGGCGTCTTCCACCTCGGCGACAGCCGCGCCAAGGTCGAGGCCAAGTACCAGGAGCTGCGCGCCCAGGCCAAGGCCAACCCGCTCGGCGGGGTCGTCGGCCCGGCCGAGCTGATCGGCTTCTTCCAGGGCGCCCCGTACTACGACTCCTCGTGGGTCCCGGTCGCGCAGGCGTTCAGCGCCTGGGCCGCCGGTGACGAGAAGCCGCTGATCGAGGCCATCGCGCCGGACATGTCCGACACCAAGGGCAACGCCGCCTCCGAGAACGGCAACGCCGTGTACACCGCGGTGGAGTGCGCCGACGCCAAGTGGCCCACCAGCTGGACCAAGTGGGACCGGGACAACACCGAGCTGCACAAGAAGTACCCGTTCCTGACCTGGTCGAACGCGTGGATGAACCTGCCCTGCGCGACCTGGAAGTCCAAGCAGAGCACCCCGGTCGAGGTCGGTGCCAAGCGCGGCATCGCACCGGTCCTGATCGTCCAGTCCGAGCGTGACGCGGCCACCCCCTACGAGGGCGCCGTCGAGCTGCACCGCCGCCTGGCGGGCTCGCGCCTGATCACCGAGCAGAACGCCGGCTCGCACGGCGTCACCAGCCTGCTGAACTCCTGCGTCAACACGCGCGTGGACGGCTACCTGCTCACCGGCAAGGTCGACACCCAGAACGTCACCTGCGCCCCGCACGCCACCCCGGTGCCCCCGGCCCCGGCCGCGGCGAAGTCCCTCGCGGAGGCCCCGGCCGCCGCGCTCCCGCAGCACGAGGAGCTGCCGGCCGTCCGCTAGGACGCCGGAAGCGGGAGCGGTGTGACAGCACCCCGGTGACCCGGGCGGGAGAAGGCTCAGCGCGTCAGGCGCCGGGCCTTCTTCCGCTTCTCCTCCTCCTCGGCCTTCACGTCGGCCGCGTACCGGTCGACGTACTCCTGGCCGGAGAGGCCGAGGATCGCGTACATGATCTCGTCCGTGACGGCCCGCAGCACGGCCCGCTCGCCCTCCATGCCCGCGTACCGGGAGAAGTCCAGCGGCTCGCCGAAGCGGATCGTGACCCGGCGGATCTTCGGGAGCTTCTGCCCGGGCGGCTGGATCTCGAAGGTACCGACCATCGCGCAGGGCACCACCGGCACCCCCGCGCCCAGCGCCATCGCCGCCACCCCGACCTTGCCCTTGTAGAGCCGCCCGTCGTGGGAGCGGGTGCCCTCCGGATAGATGCCGAGCAGCTCGCCCCTGGACAGCACCCCCAGCCCCTCGCGCAGGGCCGCCCGCCCGGCGTCCTTGCCGGAGCGGTCCACCGGGATCTGCCCGGCGCTGCGGAAGAAGGCGGCGGTCAGCCGGCCCTTGAGGCCGGGCCCGGTGAAGTACTCGGCCTTGGCGAGGAAGGTGATCCGGCGCGTGAGGATCGCGGGCATCAGGAAGTGGTCCGAGAAGGACAGGTGGTTGCCCGCGACGATCGCGGGCCCCTCCTCGGGGATGTGCTCCAGCCCCTCGATCCGCGGCCGGAACAGCAGCCGCAGCAGCGGACCGAGCAGTACGTGCTTGAGCAAGTGGTAGAACACCAGGCCGCTCCCGTCGATGCCGCTATGTCACGGCCATCCTACGGAAAGTCAACGCGCGGCCGGGAGGGTCATGCGCTGCGTGAAGCGGCCAGCCCCATGGTCAGCAGCCCCAGCACCACCCAGCCGAACCACAGCCAGCCGTTGCTGCCGAGCGCCACCGAGTACGTGGAGACGGCCACCAGGGCGGCGAAGGTCGTCACCGCCATCGCCTTAACGGATCCGGTCATGCCCCATGGTGGCGCCTGAGGCGGGTCCCGCGCTACTGGCCGCGCTGCTGGAGCGAGGCGAGATACGCGTTGTAGGCGGCCAGCTCCCTGTCGCCGTCCCGGTCGGCGGCCCGGTCCGAGCGCCGCGCGATCCGCTGCTCCGAGTGGTACCACTGGTAGATCAGCGCGATCAGCACCAGCACCGAGGGGATCTCGCTGAACGCCCAGGCGATGCCGCCGCCCCACTGCTGGTCGAGCAGCGGGTCGATGTCCAGGGAGGCCGGCGGGTTCGCGTACGTCTTGATCATCGGCTCGCTCGCCATCATCAGCGCGATGCCGAAGAAGGCGTGGAAGGGCATCCCCGCGAACAGCTCCAGCATGCGCATCACGTAGCCGGGGCGGTGCGGGCCGGGGTCCACGCCCATGATCGGCCAGAAGAAGATCAGGCCGACGGCGAGGAAGTGGACCATCATGCCGATGTGGCCGGGCCTGCTCTCCATCAGGAAGTCGAAGAGCGGGGTGAAGTACAGCGCGTAGAGGCTCGCGATGAACATCGGGATCGTGAACGCCGGGTGGGTGACGATCCGCATGTACCGGCTGTGCAGCAGCATCAGGAGCAGCTCGCGCGGGCCCCTGTGGCCGCGCGCCGCGGGCGGCAGCGCCCGCAGGGCCAGCGTCACCGGTGCCCCGAGCAGCAGCAGGATCGGGGTGATCATGCTGATCACCATGTGCTGGACCATGTGCACGCTGAACATGACCATGCCGTAGTCGTTCAGCTTGGTGCACATCACCAGGACCACCGTCAGCACACCGGTGACGAAGGCGATCGTGCGGCCCAGCGGCCAGGAGTCCCCGCGGCCGCGCAGGCGCAGCACGCCCCACCCGTACAGGGCCAGCCCCAGCAGCGAGCCGAACAGGAAGAAGGCGTCGAAGGAGAACTCCAGTCCGCGCCCGAGAGTGAACGGTGGCAGGTCCATGTTCATGTCCATGCCGTGACCGTTGTGATCCATACCTTCACTCCCTTGACTGTGGCGCCCCACCACAGTAATGCCGCCCCCGGACGCGATCGCGTCCGGGGGCGGCATCAGAAGGGGGGAAACCTCACAGAACGGTCTGGGCCTCGTCGTAGCGGGCCGGCGGGACCGTCTTCAGGGTGGAGGTGGCCTCCGCGAGCGGCACCATCACGATGTCCGTGCCGCGCAGGGCCGTGAGCATCCCGAACTCGCCCCGGTGCGCCGCCTCCACCGCGTGCCAGCCGAAGCGGGTGGCCAGCACCCGGTCGTACGCGGTGGGCGTGCCGCCGCGCTGGACATGGCCCAGGATGACCGGCCGGGCCTCCTTGCCCAGGCGCCGCTCCAGCTCGACGGCGAGGATGTTGCCGATGCCCGCGAAGCGCTCGTGGCCGTACTGGTCCTTGCCGCCCGCCTGGTACTCCATCGTGCCGGGACGGGGCTTCGCACCCTCGGCGACCACGACGATCGCGAACCGCTTGCCCGCGGAGAAGCGCTCGCCGACGATCGTCGTCAGCTCCTCGATGTCGAAGGGGCGCTCCGGGACGACGATGGCGTGCGCGCCGGCCGCCATGCCCGAGTGCAGGGCGATCCAGCCGGTGTGCCGGCCCATGACCTCGACGACCATCACTCGTTGGTGCGACTCGGCGGTGGTCTTCAGCCGGTCCAGGGCCTCGGTCGCGACGCCCACGGCCGTGTCGAAGCCGAAGGTCACGTCGGTGGAGGCGATGTCGTTGTCGATGGTCTTCGGCACGCCGACGATCGGCAGACCGCCCTGAGCGAGCAGGTTGGCGGCCTTCAGGGTGCCCTCGCCGCCGATGGGGATGATGGCGTCCAGACCGAGGTCCGCTACGTGCCCGCGGGCCCGCTCCACACCGTCGCGCAGGTGCGCCGGCTGGACCCGGGAGGAGCCGAGGATGGTGCCGCCGCGGGCCAGGATGCCGGCGACGGAGTCCAGGTCGAGCTTGCGGTAGTCGCACTCGAGGAGGCCGCGCCAGCCGTCGTGGAAGCCGATGACCTCGTCGCCGTGGTCGACGACGGCGCGGTGCACGACGGAGCGGATGACGGCATTGAGGCCGGGGCAGTCGCCGCCGGAAGTGAGCACACCAATGCGCATGGCAGGAAGAACCTTTGCAACGTGGGCCGACGACCGGACCACGTCGTCCGGTTGGAACTACCCGTCACCCTACAAGCGGATTCCCGGTGGACTGAACCATCCTCCACAGGATGGTCGGAACAGACAGAAGATCGTACGAACGCACACCGGCCCGGACTCCCGAGGGGGAATCCGGGCCGGTGGCCGGGCGGTGCGGGCGGCCGCCCGCCTACGCCGGCTGCGTGGCCGTCGCGATGCGCTCCGCGCGCAGCGCCTCGTACCAGCGGTCGTCTATGGCCGGCAGCGCGTTCACGTCGAGGGCCAGCTTCAGCAGGTGGTCCGCGATGAGCGGGTTGCGGGCCATCACGGGACCGTGCATGTACGTGCCGAAGACGGTGTCGTTGTACGCGCCCTCGGTGCCGTCGCCGGTGCCGTTGCCGCGGCCCATCGTCACCCGGGCGAACGGCCGTGCCGTCGGGCCGAGGTGGGTGACGCCCTGGTGGTTCTCGAAGCCCGTCAGCTGGGGCAGGCCCAGGCGCGGGTCGATGTCGCCGAGGACGTCGCCGACGCACCGCTCGCCCTCACCGCGCACGGTCACCACGTCCAGCAGGCCGAGGCCCTCCTGACGCTGCCCCTGGTCGTTGACGAACTCCTGGCCCAGGATCTGGTACCCGGCGCAGACGGAGAAGACGATCGCCCCGTTCGAGACGGCGCGCTCCAGACCGCCGTCGCGCAGCAGCCGCTCCGCGGCCAGCCGCTGCGGCCGGTCCTCGCCGCCGCCGATCAGGTAGATGTCGCCCGAGGTCGGGATGGGCTGGTCGCTGCGCACGTCCACGCGCTGCACGTCCAGGCCGCGCTGGCGGGCCCGGCGCTCCACCACGAGGGCGTTGCCCTGGTCTCCGTACGTGCTGAGCAGGTCGGGGTAGACCCACACCAGACGCAGGCTGTTGTCGCTCATGCTCTTGTCCTTCGAAGGTCTGGGTACTAGTTGCCGACGCGGCGGCGCACGTCCTGGAAGGCCGTGTAGTTGGCGATCAGCTCGATCTGCCCGGGCGGCGCCAGCTGGGCGGCCTCGTCGAGCGTCTCGCAGACCCGGAAGTCCAGGCCCGCGACCTCCAGGCGGACCGCGAGGTCCAGTTTGCGGTCGCCGATGACGAAGATCGGGTGGCCGGCGAGGCGCGGGTAGTCCACGTCCCACAGCCAGGAGGTGTCGGTGCCGTCCGCGCCGCGGGCGTTCACCGAGAGGATCACCGGCGCCGGAGGTCCGTCGATCAGCGAGAACGTCTCGAGCCAGCCCGCCGGGTTCTTCGCGAGCAGCAGCCGCAGCTCACGGCCCATGAAGTTGACCACGTCGTAGCGGCCGGCCACGGCCTGCACCTGGTACATGCGCTCCAGCGCGAC
Organism: Streptomyces sp. NPDC012794; assembly: GCF_042901085.1. Taxonomy (NCBI): domain Bacteria; kingdom Bacillati; phylum Actinomycetota; class Actinomycetes; order Kitasatosporales; family Streptomycetaceae; genus Streptomyces; species Streptomyces sp. NPDC012794. Next base: position 358,515 of record NZ_JBIBCI010000005.1, on the reverse strand, counting down.
CTGCGGCGGCACGCCGAACACGGCGGCCACGGCGGCCGAGGTGGCGGCGTTGGCCTTGTTGGCGCGGCCGGGCAGCTGGAGGTGGATCGGCCAGGCGCTGCCGTGCGGGTCCAGCACGTGGTCGCCGGAGAGCACCCAGCTCGGGGCCGGGCGGCGGAAACCGCACTCGCCGCAGAACCAGTCGTCGCCCGGGCGCTGCATGACGCCACCGCAGGAGGGGCACGACCAGGCGTCGTCCTTCCACTCCTGGCCGGCGGCGACCCACACCACGTTCTGCGAGGAGGAGGCCGACCACACGATCAGCGGGTCGTCGCAGTTCGCGACCACGACCGCCTTGGAGCCCTGGAGCCCCTCGCGCCACTTCTCGGCGAGCATGCGGGTCTCGGCCGCGCGGTCCAGCTGGTCGCGGGAGAGGTTCAGCAGGGCGATCACCTTGGGGGTGACGTCCCGGGCCACCCCGGCCAGGTACTTCTCGTCCACCTCGATGACGCCGTACCTGGCGTCCGAGCCGCCGGCCAGGGCGGAGGTGATGCCGGCCGGCATGTTCGCGCCCAGCGCGTTGGACACGACCGGACCGCTGGCCCGCAGGGCCTCCGCGATCAGGCGGGTCGTGGTGGTCTTGCCGTTCGTCGCGGAGACGAGGACGACGTCGAGATGCTGCGCCAGCGCGCCGAGAAGATCGGGGTCCAGCCTGAGTGCGACCTTGCCTCCGATCACCGATCCGCTTCCGCGTCCCGCGGCCCGCGACACCGCCGCCGCGGCCTTGCCCGCCGTCACGGCCAGCTTGGCCCGCGGCGAAAGCGGCTCCGTGTTGCCTGCCATCGTCCCTTGTCCTCCTAGCGTCGGTCGCCCCAGCCTATCCAGTACCGGCCGTGGCCTTGACCGCGGCGCCCCAGGTCGCCGCGGATCTGCTCATATATTCGCCCGTCGTACCCTTACGGCCATGCGACAGCGTCCCCTCCCCGGTACCACCGGTTCCGTCCGCCCCATGAGCCTGCTGGGCGACCCGGTGCTCCATTCGCCCTGCGCGGAAGTCACCGACTTCGGCCCCCAACTCGGGCGGCTCATCGAGGACATGTTCGCCACGATGTACGCGGCCCAGGGCGTCGGCCTCGCCGCGAACCAGATCGGCACCGGGCAGCGGGTCTTCGTCTACGACTGCCCCGACGACGAGGACGTCCGTCACGTGGGACACGTCGTCAATCCCCGGCTGGTGGAGGCCGACGGGGACGAGTTCCGCGGCCCCGAGGGCTGTCTGTCGCTGCCCGGCCTGGAGGCGGGCACCGTCCGCTTCGACCGGGCGGTCGTCGAGGGGGTCACCTCCGACGGGACCCCGGTGCGGATCGAGGGCACCGGATTCTTCGCCCGCTGCCTCCAGCACGAGTGCGACCACCTCGACGGCACGGTCTACGCGGACCGGGTGACCGGGCTGCGCGCCCGCAGGCTGCGCCGGGCCATCGCCAAGGCCCCGTGGGGCGGTGCCCGGGGGTAGGCCGTCGCGGGCGGGTCAGAAGCCGGGGCCGTCCGCGCGGTTGCCCGCGGTGGCCAGACGCCCCCAGAGCAGGTCGGTGAGGCCCGCGACCAGAGCGGCCCGGTCGCAGGGCCGCTCGCCCAGCCACCAGTCGCCCGCCGCGTGCATCATGCCGACGATGCCGTGGCCCCAGATCCGGGCGAGCTGCCGGCCGTCGGGACCGAGGTCCACACGTTCCCCGACCACCTCCGCCAGCTCCTCGCCGAGCCGGCGCAGCAGCGGGGCGGAGTGCAGGCCGACGTCGAAGCCGCGCTCGTTGCTCTGCGAGTCCTCGGCGGGGTGCATCAGGAACCGGTAGACCTGCGGGCGGGCCTCGATGGCGGCGAGGTAGGTGTCGAGGGTGGCCTCCACCCGACGCCGGCGTTCGGCCGGGGCGTCGAGCGCGGCCCGCAGCGAGTCCAGCAGGGCGTCGGTGTGCCGGACGGCGAGTGCCTGGTAGAGGCCCGCCTTGTCGCCGAAGTGCCGGTAGAGGATGGGCTTGGTGATGCCGGCCTCCGCCGCGATGGCGTTCATGGAGGCCTTCGGACCGTCCCTGAGTACGACGCGGTCCGCCGCCTCGAGCAGCTCGCGCCGACGGCGTTCTCCCGCTCCCGGCTCGCCCGCCTGCTGACTGGTCTCCATGACGTGTTTCTCTCCCCGCCCTTGCGATGTGCCTGACGCCCACGCAACGTAACACCCCGAGTACCCCGGTCACCGAACCGGCCGCGCTTGACAGTGCTTACCGGCCGGTAACAGACTGTGGCCACGATGGGGGTTACCCGCAGTAACGGTAACCCTGTGAGACAGCTGGAGGGGACATGGCGGAGTTCACCATGGAGCTCAACGACGACCAGAAGCAGGTCCGGGACTGGATCCACGGCTTCGCCGCCGATGTGATCAGGCCCGCCGCCGCCGAATGGGACGAGCGGGAAGAGACTCCGTGGCCCGTCATCCAGGAAGCGGCCAAGGTCGGCATCTACTCGCTGGACTTCTACGCCCAGCAGTTCTTCGACCCGACCGGCCTCGGCATCCCCATGGCGATGGAGGAGCTCTTCTGGGGCGACGCGGGCATCGCCCTGTCCATCGTCGGCACCGGCCTCGCGGCCATCGGCGTCGTCGCCAACGGGACCGAGGAGCAGATCGGCACCTGGATCCCGCAGATGTACGGCACCCCGGACGACGTCAAGGTCGCCGCCTTCTGCTCGTCCGAGCCGGACGCCGGGTCCGACGTCGGCGCGATGCGCACCCGGGCCGTCTACGACCAGGCCAAGGACGAGTGGGTCCTCAACGGCACCAAGACCTGGGCCACCAACGGCGGCATCGCCAACGTCCACATCGTCGTCGCCGTCGTCGACCCCGAGCTCGGCACCAAGGGCCACGCCTCCTTCATCGTGCCGCCCGGCACCCCCGGCCTGACCCAGGGCCAGAAGTTCAAGAAGCACGGCATCCGCGCCTCCCACACGGCCGAGGTGGTCCTGGAAGACGTACGCGTCCCCGGGTCCTGCCTGCTCGGCGGCAAGGACAAGCTGGACGAGCGGCTCGCGCGGGCCCGTGAGCGGGCCGCGGCGGGCGGCGGCGAGCGCGTGAAGAACGCCGCGATGGCCACCTTCGAGGCCTCGCGGCCGGCCGTCGGCGCCATGGCCGTCGGCACGGCCCGCGCGGCGTACGAGGTCGCCCTCGACTACGCGAAGACCCGTACCCAGTTCGGGCGCCCGATCATCGACAACCAGGGGGTGGCCTTCCAGCTGGCGGACATGCGCACCCAGATCGACGCGGCCCGGCTGCTCGTGTGGCGCGCGTCCTGGATGGCCGTCGCGGGCAAGCCCTTCACCTCGGCGGAGGGCTCCATGTCGAAGCTGTACGCGAGCGAGGTGGCGAAGAAGGTCACCGCCCAGGCGGTCCAGATCCTCGGCGGCAACGGCTACACCCGGGAGTACCCCGTGGAGCGCATGCACCGGGACAGCGCGATCTACACGATCTTCGAGGGGACCAGCGAGATCCAGCGCCTGGTGATCGCGCGCACGCTCTCCGGCATGCCGATCCGGTAGCCGCGGTCCTCGCCGCCGCCCCGGGAGCCCGTCTCACGGGGCGGCGGGCGCGGGTCAGCGCAGCGGGGTCAGGCAGTGCAGGGTCCAGTCGTCGCCGCCGTACTCGGGGGCGGAGAGGAAGTCGCCCGGGGCGCAGGACTCGCCGGCGGTCAGCCGCTTGCTGACGCGGTACTGCGCCTTCGGCGAGCCGCAGCCCGTGACCAGCAGCTCCTGGTCGCTCCAGTCGCCCACGTTGCGCACGCACTGTCCCACCGTCAGGACCGGCGGCTCGTCGTCGCCGGCCGTCAGGCCGGCCAGGACGAGGGCGGGGACGCCGAGGGCCAGGAGCAGCGCCGGTACGAGGAACAGCATCGCGGGCGGGCGCCGCCACAGCGGCCGGCCCGGATCCAGCGGGGGCCGGAACCCGCCCGACGGCACCCCGAGGCGGCGGAAAGCCGCCCGGCGGCCGAGGTTCAGCAGCAGGACGACCGGGGTGACGAACAGCGACAGCGGACCCCACCAGCCCTGCCACAGGGTGTCCGAGGACATCCTGCGGTACGTGGCTGTGCCGCAGTCGCGGCAGAACGGCCCGGGCACGCTCAGGAACCGCATCAGGACCAGCAGGCCCTGATGACCGCGCACGGTGGCCGGAACCGCGGGCCAGCAGCCGCACACGCGGCACGTGTACCCGTCGGAGCGCTCCGCCCGCTGCTGCGGCACCGCGGGGGCGTACGGCGGGAGGTGGGGGTCTGCGGCGTCCACCCGCCGGGCGGGGAACTCGTAGGGGCCGCCGGCGCCGTACTGCGGTGGCGGTGTGGCCAAGGGGACCTCCTCGAAGGCTCGGCGATCACCCGGCCGTGATCCGGGCCGGGCGGTGATCCGGGCCGTGCCGTGATCCGGGCCGGGCGGTGATCACGGCACCATAGCCCGGCCCCTCAGGGGCGCAGGAGGCGGGTCATGGCCCGGCCGAAGAGGTAGTGGCCCGCGCGGGCCACCAGGGGGTCCAGGACGCGGGGGAGGGGGCGCACGCGCAGGTCCTCGCGCCAGTGGACCTCCGTGCCGCCCGCGGGGACCGGGCGCAGCTCGATCTCCGCCCAGCCCGTCACCGTCCGGCCGCGCTTCTCCAGGCGGACCAGCCGAGGGGGCTCCCAGACGACGATCTCCATGGTGTCGTCCACCGTGACCCTCCCCACTCCCGTGCGCGCGGTGAAGCGCGTCCCGGCGTGCGTCGGGGGCTCCGTCTCGACGACCGTCCGGGTCAGCGGCACCTGCGCGCCGTGGCGTTCCCAGTCCGTCAGCCGCCTCCAGGTCTCGTCGGGCGGAAGGGGCGTGCGGCGAATGATCCGGACAACGGGCATGAGCGCATGGTAAGCGGGCATACACACCCTGAACCGGACCTCGGATATGGCTTCCGTCGGGGGGCGGCAATCAGTAATACTCACCGCCACCGTGGATCGCGGATTCGACCGGGTGACCACCGGCCCTCCCGCCCCACACTGCGAGGAGGTGCGCCATGTGCTCCCACCAGCCCCCCTGCCCGTCCGCCGACAGCGCCGACCACGAGGCCGCACGGGTCGTTGCCTCCCATCCCGAGCAGGGCTGGAGCCTGCTCTGCAACGGGGTGGTCGTCTTCGACGACACCGGTGAACTGCTCCCCGAAGGCCGGACGGTGGAACCCCGTCGGCCGGCCCTGGTCTGAGCGAGGAGGCAGCATGCGTCAGCAGCTGATCCGCAAGCCCGTTCCCAAGCCCGCCCCCCGAGACCTGGACCTGCGCACGCCGTCGGGCAGACCCCTCCCGTACTGACGGGAGTCCAGGCATTACGCGGCGCACCGGCTGTCCTTCGCCCGTGAGGCGCGGTCAGCCGGTGGACGCCGCCGCACCGCCCCGGAACGCGGTCTCGTACGCCGCGTCGCCGATCGCCGCCCTGGCCTGCCGCTCGCCCCGGTCCCGGAGGGCCGTCAGCGAGGGCGAGCCCATCTGCGGCCGCCCCACCGTGCGCCACCAGGCGTGTCCGGTGCCGAGGAGCCGCGCGGCCAGTTCCCCGTCGCCGAGGGCCGCCACCGCCGCCGCCAGCAGGTCCAGGCCCAGCGCGATCCCGAAGCGGTCGCCCAGCAGCCGTTTGCCGGACAGCATGGCCCGTACGTGCCGTGCGGCCTCGCCGTGCTGGCCGAGACCCAGGGCCGCGACGGCCAGGACGTAGTCCGCGTACGCCCGCAGCCAGCGCTCACCCAGCTCCGCGCACGCCTCGCGCAGCCCGTGCGCCTCCTCGGCGGCCTCCTCGAAGCGCCCGAGGTCGCACAGGGCGTACGCCGTGGCCAGCTGGCACAGGAGCCGGCCCGCCCCGTCATCGCGCCCCCCGTGCGCCGCCCGCGCCCGCGGCCCGGCCAGTACGAGCGCTTCCGCCGGGTCTCCCCGCATCAGGACCGACACGGCATGCAGGTGGGCGGCGCGCAGCCGCAGTTCCGGGTCGGTGACCAGGGCGGCCGCCCGGGTGCACTCGACGCCCGTCGCCCGGGCCGCGTCCATGTCGCCCTGGAGCAGGAGCGTCAGCCCGAGCGCCCACTGCGCCTGGACCCGGGTGGCCCCCGGCCGCGGGGCCGCGCGCAGGGCCCGCTCCAGGAAGGCCCGGCCCTCGTGGACGTGCCCGCACGAGAACCAGAAGAACCACAGGGCCCCGGCCATCTCCAGGGCCGCCGCGGGATCGGTGCCGAGCAGGTGCTCCAGGGCGGTGCGCAGCTGCGGGTGCTCGGCGGTCATCCTGCGGTACCAGTCCAGCTGGCCCGGCCCCAGCCAGCCGCGGTCGCCGGCGGCGCAGAGCGCGGCGTACCAGTGGGCGTGCCGGTCCGCGACGGTGCGCACCTCGCCCAGTTCCGTGAGCCAGTCGTGGCCGAACTCCCGGATCGTGTCGAGCATCCGGTAGCGGGCCCCGGCTCCACGCTCGTGGGAGCGCCGGACGACGGACTTCGCGACCAGACCCTCCAGCACCCGTTCCACCCGGGCGGCCGGCAGCGGCCCGCCGGCGCACACCGCCCGGGCGGCGGCGACGTCGAACTCCCCGCTGAACACCGACAGCCGCGCCCACAGCAGCCGTTCCACCGGCTCGCACAGCTCGTGGCTCCAGCCGATCGTGGTCCGCATGGTCTGGTGCCGGGGCGGGCGCGCGGCGCGGGTGCCGGAGAGAACCTCCAGGCGCGCGCCGAGGCGCTGCGCCATCTCGTCCAGGCTCCACATCCGCATCCGGGCGCCGGCCAGCTCCAGGGCGAGCGGGATGCCGTCCAGCCGGCGGCACACCTCGGCGGCGGTGCGGCACCGCTCGGGGTCGGCGAAGTCGGCGGAGGTCCGCGGGCTCGCGGCGAGCGCGCGGGCGCGGAAGAGGGCCAGCGCCTCGCTGTCGGGGCCCTCGCAGGCGAGCGGGCGGACTTCGAGCACCGTCTCGCCGGGGGAGTCGAGCCGTTCCCGGGAGGTGGTCAGGACCGTCAGGCCGGGTGCCGACTGGAGCAGTTCGCCCGTGAGGTGGCGGACTTCGGCGACCAGGTGCTCGCAGGTGTCGAGGACGAGGAGGAGGGCCTTGTCGGCCATCCACGCGCACAGTTCCTCGTCCAGGGGGCGCACGGAGTGGCCGGCGGGTCCGATGGCGTGCGCGACGGTCGTGGTGAGGAGCGCGGGGTCGCGCAGGGCCGAGAGGTCCACCCACCAGATCCCGTCGGGCCAGAGGGAGCCCGGCCACGGTCCGCCGGACCGGGCGGTGCGGCTGCGGCGGGTGGCGGCGCGCAGGGCGAGCCGGGATTTGCCGACGCCGCCGACCCCGGTCAGGGTGACCAGTCTTCTTCCGCGCAACAGGGTGTCGAGACGGTCGAGTTCCTCCTCGCGGCCGATGAAGCCGGCGGTTTCCGGAGGCAGGTTCCCCGGCAGGTCGGGCAGGCCGGCCGGCTTGGCGCCGCTGCCGGGCGCAGGTTCTCCGCACGCGGAGTCTGCCTGATTGTGGTTGACCGAGTACTCACCGAACACGAATGTATTGTGCGCGATCTTCTTTCGCGGGACCTGCCGTTCGCTTCGGTTCCCGTCGAGGGGCGGACGGTCCGGGGTCAGCCGGGCAGCAGGATCCGCCGTTCCTCCGAGAAGGCACCCCAGTTGCCGTCGGGCAGCCGGGCGCGCAGTTTCAGGGTCCAGGCGGTCCCCGCCGGTTCGGCCGTGGTGAGCCGGTAGGAGGCCCGGCCGCGCGGTACGGCCCCGGCGCCGAACTGGATGACGGTGACGGGCAGGTCGTTGACGTAGAGCTGGTACTCGCTCGTCGCGCGGCCGGTGTCCGGGGCGGTCCAGGTCAGTTCCACCGCGCCGGGCGAGGCGGTGGCGGTGAACGAGCCGGGCGCCGTGTGCGGGGCCCGGCCGGGGTCGGCGGGGGTGGTGACGGCCACCGGCGGGCCGTCCGGTGAGGAGTTGTCGGAGCCGTCGCGGGCGCGGACGGTGAACACGTAGGCGGTGCCGGGCTGGAGCCCGGTGACGGTGGTGGCCCGGTCCGTGCCGGGGGCGGTGTGGACGCGGACCCCGGCCTGGTAGACGTCGTACGCGGTCACGCTGGTGTCGTCGGCGGCCGCGTCCCAGCTCAGCCGGACCGCGTGCGGCCCCTCGGCGCGCCCGTCGGCGGCGGCCGGTGCCGTGGGGGCCAGCCGGTCCTCGGCCCGGGCGTCCGGGGTCGTGACCTCTGCCGGGGCGCTGAGCGGCGAGCGGTTCCCGGCGGCGTCCTCGGCGCGGACGGAAAAGGTGTAGGCCGTCCGCGGGGCGAGGCCGGTGATGTCGGTCATGGTCTTGTCGGCGGGGAGTTCCCGCACCAGCCGGCCGCCCTGGAACACCTGGTAGCCGCTGACCCCGTCGGCGGCGTCAGGAGCCCGCCACATCACGTGGACCGAGGTGGCGCTGCCCGCCTGCGCGGTGAGACCGGCGGGAGCGTGCGGGGGCCGGGTGTCCCCGCCCGCGCCGCACCCGGTCAGGGCGGCGGCGAGGCCGAGGGCGAGCACCGCCGGTGCGCGACGCGGGGAAGTGGTGCCTCGCAACGGGCCGCCCTCCTCTTGGTCTAGACATATATGGCACGAGGAGACCGGACCCACAAGACCCCCGGTCCCGCGGCCACCCGAGGGGGCCGCCGGTCTGGGCGGATTCGTCTTCGTCTGATCTCGTCTGGCAATATTGCGATCCGTTTGCAATAACGGATGATTTTGAACAGGGATGTGCACGACATGACGGCCCGGACAGCACGGGGAGCGGGCGGCGCGATGCTCGCCACCGCACTCATCACGGGCCTGGCGGCCTGCTCGAACCCCTCGGCGACCGCATCGCCGGCGGACTCCGCGGTGGTCGGCATCGCGACCGAGCCCGAGAGCCTCAGCCCGCTGCTCGGCTACGGCAAGGACGGCAACTCCAAGATCTTCGACGGTCTGCTCACCCACGACGCGGACATGAAGCTCAAGCCCGCGCTGGCCGAGGCCCTGCCGGAGGTCTCCGCGGACGGCCGCACGTACACGTACAAGCTGCGCCGGGGCGTGAAGTTCAGCGACGGAGCGCCCTTCTCCGCCAAGGACGTGGAGTTCACCTACCGGACCATCCTCGACCCGAGGACCAACAACCCCTCCAGGACCGAGCTGGACGCCATCGAGAGCGTCACCGCCCAGGGGCCCGACCGGGTCGTCTTCACCCTCAAGTACCCCTACGCCCCGTTCGCCGAGCGGACCGTACTGCCCATCGCCCCCGAGCACATCGCGGGCCGGCAGGACGTCAACAGCGGAGAGTTCGCCACCAAGCCCGTCGGCACCGGCCCGTACCTGCTGACCGGCTGGTCCAAGGGCGAGAAGCTCAGCTTCAAGGCCAACCCCGGCTACTGGGGCGGCGAGCCCGCCGTGAAGAAGTTCACCATGGCCGTCGTCAAGGACGACGACGTCCGCGCCACCCGGCTGCGCGCCGGGGAGCTCGACGCGGCCGTCCTGCCCCCGAACCTCGCCCGCGGATTCGCGAAGGACAAGGCGCGCAGGACCTTCGCCGCCAAGACCTTCGACTACCGCAACGTGACCCTGCCGACCCACCACCCCGTCACCGGGGACGTGGCGGTCCGCCGCGCGCTCGACATCGCGGTGGACCGCCAGGCCATGGTCGACAAGCTCCTGGAGGACGCGGGCAAGGCCGCCTACGGCCCCGTCCCGACCGACAGCCGCTGGTTCACCGCGGGCACCGAGCGCCCGTACGACCTCGAACGGGCCAAGCAGATCCTCGACGAAGCCGGGTGGAAGGCCGGCGGGGACGGCATCCGCGTCAAGGACGGGGTCCGCGCCTCCTTCCCCCTCTGGTACACCTCCGGCGACAAGATCCGCCAGGACCACGCGCTGGCCTTCGCCTCCGACGCGAAGAAGGCCGGCATCGAGGTCAGGACCGAGGCCGGGACCTGGGAGGTCATCGAACCCCGGATGAAGACCGACGCCGTGCTCGCCGGCGGCGGTTCCCCCGCCGACCCCGACTTCGACCAGTACCAGCTGCTGACCTCCTCCCTCGCGGGCGACGGCTTCAACAACATGGCCCAGTACGCCAACCCCGCCGTCGACCGGGCGGTCGCCGACGGCCGCACCAGCGGCGACCCGGCCGCCCGCAAGGCCGCGTACGACACCGTGCAGCGTGAACTCGTCCAGAACCCGGGCTACGTCTTCCTCACCCACATCGACCACCTCTACGTGGTGAACGACAAGTGGGACGGCCCCTCCACCCAGGTCGAACCGCACGACCACGGCCTCGGCACCGGCCCCTGGTGGAACATCGAGAGCTGGAAGCCGAAGCAGAAGTGACGTCCCGCCGTCCGGGCCCGCCCTGGGGACCGATGGCGCGCATGGCGGGACGGCGGACCCTCTCCGCCGCCCCCGTCCTGCTCGTCGTCACCTTCGGGGTCTTCGCCGTCGCCGCGCTGTCCCCCTTCGACCCCGTCAAGGCGTACGCCGGCACCGCCGGGCTCACCGCGTCCCAGGCCGAACTCGACCAGCTGCGCACCAACCTCGGCGTGGACCGGCCCTTCCCCGCCCGGTGGTGGGACTGGCTCACCTCCGCGCTCACCGGCGACCTCGGCGACTCCGCCGTGCTGCGCCAGCCCGTCGCCGACGTCATCGCCGGACGCGTCGGCTGGTCCGCGCTGCTCGCCGGCTGCGCCTTCGCCGTCGCCGTGCTGCTGGGCACGGCGCTCGGAGTGCTCGCCGCCCGCCGGCCGGGCGGGGCACTGGACCGGACCGCGACCGGCCTCGCCTACACCCTGGAGGCGGCCCCCGCCTTCTGGCTCGGGCTGCTCGCCGTCTGGTTCTTCTCGGTACGGCTGGGCGTACTGCCCTCCGGCGGGCTCACCGACGCCGCCGACGACACCGTCACCCTCGGCGCGGTCGCCTCCCACCTGGTGCTGCCCGCACTGGTCCTCGGCATCTCGCAACTGCCCTGGTTCTTCCTCTACGCCCGGCAAGGAGTGGCCGACGCCCTCGGCGAGGACCCCGTACGCGGGGCCCGCGCGCGGGGCCTGTCCGAGCGGCGGGTCCTGCTCGGGCACGGGCTGCGCTCCGGGATGCTGCCGATGCTCACCCTCATCGGCTCCCGGGTACCCGAGCTGATCACCGGCGCCCTGCTGGTCGAGACCGTCTTCAGCTGGCCCGGCGTCGCCGCCGCCACCGTCGCCGCCGCGACCTCGGTGGACTTCCCGCTGCTGGCCGCGCTGACCGTACTGGCCACCGCCGCCGTGCTGGCCGGCAACCTGCTCTCCGACCTGCTGTACGGGCTGGCCGACCCGAGGGTGGGCTTCGATGGCTGACACCGCGGCCGGCACCGCCTGGCGCCGCCACGGCCGGGACCGGCGCTCCACCCGCGCCCTGCGCGTGCGCGCCTCGGCCGCCGTCACCGCCCTCCTCACCCTCGCCGTCCTGCTGGTGCCCCCGCTCGTCCAGCTGGACCAGCAGGCCGTCGACCTCTCCGCGAAGCTGCTGCCACCCGCCTGGGACCACCCCTTCGGCACCGACGACGTGGGCCGCGACCTGCTGCTGCGCTGCGTCTACGGGCTGCGCGTCTCGCTGCTCGTCGGCGTGGTCGCGGCGCTCGCCGCCACCGTGCTCGGCACCGCCGTGGGCGCGGCCGCCGGAGCGCTCGGCGGCCGGACCGACCGGCTCGTGATGCGGGCCGTCGACACCCTGTCGGCCATCCCGCACCTGCTGCTCGGGATCTTCGTCGTGGCCCTGTTCCGCCCCGGCGTCTGGCCCGTGGTGGTCTCGGTGGCGCTGACCCACTGGCTGTCCACCGCCCGCATCGTGCGCGCCGAGGTGCTGTCGCTGCGCGGCCGGCCGTACGTGGACGCGGCCGTCTCCGGCGGCGCCTCCCGCCGGCGGGTCCTCGTCCGGCACCTGCTGCCCGGGGTGCTGCCGCAGGCCGGGCTGGCGGCGGTGCTGATGATCCCGCACGCCATGTGGCACGAGTCCGCCCTGTCCTTCCTCGGCCTGGGCCTGCCCGCGCACCAGGCCAGCCTCGGCACCCTCGTCCAGGCCGGCCGCGGCTCGCTGCTCGCGGGGGACTGGTGGCCCACCCTCTTCCCCGGCCTGCTCCTGATCGCCCCCACGCTGGCCATCGCCGGCCTCGCCGGTGCCTGGCGCGAGCGCCTCAACCCCCGCCGCCGCTCGGAGCTGACCCTGTGAGCCCGCACCCTTCCGCCGCCGCCCCTTCCGCCGCCCCGCCCGCCGGGGAGGTCCTGCGCGTCGAGGGGCTGTCCGTCCGCTTCCGGATGCGTGGCGGACGGTACGTCGAGGCCGTCTCCGACGCCGCTTTCCGCCTCGGGCCCGGCGAGTGCCTCACCCTCGTCGGCGAGAGCGGCTGCGGCAAATCCGTCCTCGCCTCCGCCCTGCTCGGCCTGCTCCCCGCCAACGCCGAGACCGCCGGCTCCGCCCGCCTCGCCGACGGCCTCGACCTGCTCGCCGCCGACGAACGGACCCTGGCCCGCACGGTACGCGGACGCCGCGTCGGCCTGGTCCCGCAGAGCCCCGCCGCGCACCTCACCCCCGTCCGCACCGTCCGCTCCCACCTGGAGGAGGCCGTCCGCGAGCTCACCGGCCCCGGTGACCCGCGCGCGGCCGCCGAAGCCGCGGCCGCACGGGCCGCCTTCCCCGTGAGCCACCTCGACCACTACCCCCACCAGCTCTCCGGCGGCCTCGCCCAGCGCGCCGCCACCGCCCTCGCCCTCATCGGGGACGCACCCCTGCTCCTCGCCGACGAGCCCACCACCGGCCTCGACCGGGAGCTCGTCGACCGCACCGCCGACGAACTGCGCGCCCACACCCGGGACGCCGGCCGCGCCCTCCTGATGATCACCCACGACCTGGCGGCGGCCCGCCGCATCGCCGACACCGTCGCCGTCATGTACGCGGGCCGGATCGTGGAACTCGCGCCCGCCGAAGCCTTCTTCGGCCGGCCGGGACCCCGCCACCCCTACGCCCGCGGCCTGCTCGACGCCCTGCCCGAGCGCGCCTTCACCCCCATCCCCGGCGCCCCGCCCGAGCTGGGCGACCTGCCGCCCGGCTGCGCCTTCGCCGCCCGCTGCGCCCTGGCCGACAGCACCTGCCGGTCCGGGCGGCCCCCGCTGACCGAAGGGGTGGCCTGCCACCATGCTTGAGCTCAAGGGCATCACCGCCGGTTACGACCGCCGCGGCCCGGTCGTGCGGGACGCGCACCTCGCGATCCGCCCCGGCGAGGCCGTCGGTCTGCTCGGCCCCAGCGGCTGCGGCAAGTCCACCCTGGCCCGGGTCGCCGCCCTGCTGCACCGGCCCGACCGGGGGACGGTGGCCCTCGACGGCCGCGCGGTGACGGGCTTCAGGCACCGGGCCCCGCGCTCCCTGCGCATCGAAGTCGGCGTGGTCTTCCAGCAGCCCCGTCTCTCCGCGGACCCCCGCCTCAGGCTGTACGACCTCGTCGCGGAACCGCTCCGCGCCACGGGCCGGCGTAAGGAAGCGGAATCCGCCGTGGGGGAGCTCGCCGACCTGGTCGGCCTCGGCGCCGACCTCCTCACCCGGCGCCCCCACGAGGTCAGCGACGGCCAGCTGCAACGCGCCTGCGTGGCCCGGGCCCTGGTCCTGCGGCCCCGCTGGCTGGTCTGCGACGAGATGACGGCGATGCTCGACGCCTCCACCACGGCGGCCCTGGTCGGGGTGGTCGAGGCGTACCGGCGCCGGACCGGAGCCGGCCTGCTGGCCGTCGGGCACGATCCGGTGCTGCTCGGCCGCTGGTGCGACCGCACCGCGAACTGGAGCGACATCACCGGCGGTTGAGCGTCCGTTGCGCCTTCGTGAATCATCCGGCCCGTCCATGCGCGATCCGCGCTCCCTCCGTGGTCCCGTAGCTCTCCACCGGGAACGGGCTGGTGTACTTCTACGAGAAGGAGCCCAACGCCTGGGGCATCGACGCCTGGTACCTCACCGCCGTCGACTTCCGCACCGGCGAACGCCGCCGGCGCCGGCTGACGGGCACCGGCCCCCTGCACGACAACAACTGGGCGCCGATCACCCTCGGCCCCGACGGCACCGCGTACGTCGGCGTGTTCAACGGCGTCGTCGCGGTCCGTGACGGCGGCTGACCCCCGAGCGGACCGCGGCGCGGTCCGCTACACGGCGGTCTCCAGCTGCCGGTCCGCCGGGCGGTCCCGTTCCTGCGCGGAGGGCGGCACGGGCTTGGCCAGTTCGAGGCTCGCCTCCAGATCGTCCAGTGCGAGGCGGGCGGCGGCGATCCGGTCCCGGACCTCGTCGGCCGGGTCCATGGCGTTCGCCGCGCGCTCCCGGGCCCGCGCGTCGGCCTCCTCCATCTCCCGGGCCTCGTCCAGCGAATTGAGCACGACCCCGATCAGGACGTTGACCAGGACGAAGGAGGCGAGGAGCGCGTACGAGGCGTAGTAGAGGATGCTGAACCGGGAGATCTCCAGCCCCGCCCGGACCGCGTCCGTCAGCCCGTCCAGGGTGGTCAGCAGGAACAGGGTGAGCGCGGCCCGCCCGATCGAGCCGTAGTGCTGCGGGTCGGAGGAGGCGAAGCAGACCCAGCCGACCATGGCGTACACGTACACCACCAGCGCGCCGATGAACAGGAAGCTGGCCGTGCCCGGCAGGCTGCGCCCGACCGCGAGCAGCAGGATCCGCAGGTGGGGCAGGAAGCGGGCGGTGCGCAGCACGCGGGCGAGGCGCAGCAGCCGCAGCACGGTGGTGTTGTCGCGCAGGAACGGCAGGAAGGCGGAGGTCAGGATCAGCAGGTCGAAGAGGTTCCAGGGGTCACGGAAGAATGCTTTCGGCCGGTCGGCGTGGGCGCCCGCCCGCAGCAGCATCTCCAGCGTGAAGAGGGTGAGGCAGGACTGCTCCGCGATCTGGAGCAGGTGACGGTTCGCGGCGGCCAGCCCGCTGTACGTCTCCACGCCCATCAGCGCCGCGTTGAGCATGATCACGGCGAAGACGCCCATCCCGAACGACGGCGCCTCGGTGATGCCGCGGCAGCGGGCGGCCAGTCTCCTTCGGCCGAAACCGGCCGGCCTGGGGTCCGTCATCTCGCTCCTCGTACTCGTGTCGCTCGTGGTCGGCGGTCGCGCGGACCGGCGCGGGCGGGGGCGCGCGCGCCGGTCCGTACGTCCTTCTAACGCCGTACGGGCGAACGGGTTTCAGGCGGTCGTGCGGAGGGGTGCAGCCGGGCCGGGGGCCGGACGGCCTCTGCCGGGGGCCGCCCACCCGCCCGGGTGCGCGGACGGGAGGAGGCGGGAAGGCCACCCGGAGGCGGTATTGGACACGTGTACGAAGCGGCGCGTGGCGGCGCTGCGCCACGCGAGTGGCCTCCACGCGAGCGCGGCCCCGCGCGGGGCGCCGGCCGCGGGAACGCATACGCGGCCGGGCCGGGTCCCCGAAAGGACCCGGCCCGGCCGTCAGCGTGCGGGGAGGAGGATCAGCCCTGCTTCTCGGCGCGCCGAGCGGCCTCCTCCGCCTGCTTCTCCTTGATCCGCACCGCTTCCTTGCGGACCTCCGCCTGGGTGGCGCGCTCCTTCTGCAGCCACTCCGGGTTCTCCTGCTTGATGGCCTCGATCTGCTCGGTGGTGAGCGCCTCGGTGACCCCGCCGCGCGCGAGACCGGCGATGGAGACGCCCAGCTTCGAGGCGACCACCGGACGCGGGTGCGGGCCGTTGCGCCGCAGCTCCACCAGCCAGGCCGGCGGCTCGGCCTGGAGTGCGTTCAGCTCGGTGCGCGAGATGACACCCTCCTGGAACTCTGCGGGGGTGGCCTCGAGGTACACACCCAGCTTCTTCGCCGCGGTCGCGGGCTTCATCGTCTGGGTGCTCTGGTGCGACGTCATGGAGTCAAGGGTATCGAGCATGTGCGCTACCTCCGACCACGACCGGTAACCTGGCGGGGTGACAGGCTCGGATGTACCCCCTTCCTTCCGGCTCGCCTACGTCCCGGGAGTGACGCCCACGAAGTGGGTGCGGATCTGGAACGAGCGGCTGCCCGACGTCCCGCTGACCCTCGTCGGCGTGCCCGCCGCCGAGGCCTTCGCCGCGCTGCGCACAGGCGACGCCGACGCCGGCTTCGTACGGATGCCCGTGGACGGGGCGGACCTCAGCGCGATCCCCCTCTACACCGAGACGACCGTCGTGGTGGTCCCCAAGGACCACGTCGTGGCCGCCGTCGAGGAGGTCACCACCGAGGACCTGGCCGACGAGATCGTGCTGCACCCCCTCGACGACGTCCTCGACTGGGAAACCCTGCCCGGACGCCCCGCCTTCGAACGGCCCGCCACCACGGCGGACGCCATCGAGCTGGTCGCGGCGGGCATCGGCGTCCTCGTCGTCCCGCAGTCCCTCGCCCGCCTGCACCACCGCAAGGACCTCACCTACCGGACGGTCTCCGACGCCCCCGCGTCGCGGATCGCGCTGTCCTGGCCGGAGGAGAAGACCACCGACCTGGTGGAGGAGTTCATCGGGATCGTCCGCGGAAGGACCGTGAACAGCACCCGCGGCCGCCAGCCCACCCCGCCGCAGCCCAAGCAGCGCAAGACCGCCGGCGGCGCCGGCGGCAGGACGGGCGCCAAGGCGGGCGGCGCGAAGACCGGCGGCGCCAGGACCACGGGCAAGCCCGCGGCCCGGTCGGGCGGCAAGCCGGCCGCCAAGCGCGGCGGCAAGCCGCGCGGCCGCCGCTAGGGGTCCCCGACCGGCGGGGTTCATCCTGTCCGCGACGCCTTCGGGCGCCCGCCCGCGCCGCTGCGCCGTTGGGGCGAAGCCTCGGGCCGATGGGCTTTCGGGCCCGGTGCGGAGGGGGAGACCCAGCATCGTGACAGCTCATGCGGCAGGGCACGTGATTCCGTACGAGGTGCAGGGCAACGGCCCCATGCGGGTCCTCGCGCTCCACCACTGGCTCAGCGACAGGTCGGGCTTCGGGCACCTGAGGCGGTACCTGGACGGGAGCGCGTTCAGTTACGCGTTCGTGGACTGCCGGGGGTACGGCGAGGCGACGGACACCCCCGGGGCCTACACGATGGAGGAGGTCGCGGCGGACGCCCTCGCGGTGGCCGACCACCTCGGGTGGGACACCTTCTCGGTGGTCGGTCACTCCATGGGCGGCAAAGCGGCCCAGCAGCTGTTGCTGGACGCCCCCTCGCGGGTCAGCTCGATCGTCGGCGTCTCGCCGGTACCCGCGTCCGGGTTCCCGCTCGAAGGGGAGATGTGGGAGCTGTTCGCCGGAGCCGTGGAGGATTCCGGCAACCGCAGGACGATCTTCGACGTCACCACCGGCGGCCGGCACGACGACGCGTGGCTCGAGGCCAGGGTGCGCGGCTCGGAACGCTCCTCGCGGGCGGCCCTGCGCTCGTACCTCGAATCCTGGACGCGCGGCCCCGACCTCCGCGAGCGGATCGAGGGCAACCCGGCCCCGGTGCTCGTCGTGGCCGGTGAGCACGACCCGGCGATGGGCCCCGACACCATGCGGTCCACCTGGCTGCGGTGGTATCCGAACGCCGAGCTCGAGGTCTTCGACGACGCCGGCCACTTCGCCCCGGACGAGAGCCCGGAGGACCTGGCGACCGTGGTCGAGGAATTCCTGGGACGCCAGGGCGTGCGGTGAAACCGCTGGTCTTTCCTCCGCCCCGGCGGGGTGCCGGGCGGGCGGGCCGGCCCTCGCGTTGCGGGGGCGGGCCGGGGCGGGCAGGGTCGGTGGGGCGGTTCCCTCGCAGGAAGGCCGGACCATGCCCATCGCCTCCGTCAACCCCACGACGGGCAAGACGCTGCTCTCCTTCGACGCCCTCGACGCCGCCGGCATCGAGCGCCGCCTGGCCCTGGCCGCGCGCACGGCCACCTCGTACCGGCACACCACCTTCGGCGAGCGGTCGGCGCTGCTGAACAGCGCGGCGGACCTGCTGGAGGCGGAGGCGGAGGACGTCGCCCGCACCATGACCGTCGAGATGGGCAAACCCCTCGCGGCGGCCCGCGCGGAGGCCGCCAAATGCGTCAAGGCGATGCGCTGGTACGCGGCCCACGCCGAGTCCCTCCTCGCGGACGAGCGGCCCGCCGACGCCGACGTGCGCGACGCGGGCGCCTCCGCCGTGACGGTCCGCTACCGGCCCCTGGGCGTGGTCCTGGCGGTCATGCCGTGGAACTTCCCCCTCTGGCAGGTCGTACGCTTCGCCGCGCCCGCGCTCATGGCCGGCAACGTGGGCCTGCTCAAGCACGCGTCGAACGTCCCCCAGACGGCCCTGTACCTCGGCGACCTCTTCGACCGGGCGGGCTTCCCGCAGGGCTGCTTCCAGACCCTGCTGATCGGCTCGGGCCCCGTCGAGGGCATCCTGCGCGACCCGAGGGTGGCGGCGGCCACCCTGACGGGCAGCGAGCCCGCCGGGCGCGCCGTCGCCTCGGTCGCGGGGGACGAGGTCAAGAAGACCGTCCTGGAGCTCGGCGGCAGCGACCCGTACATCGTGATGCCCTCGGCGGACGTCGCGCGGGCCGCGCGGACCGCCGTGACCGCGCGCGTGCAGAACAACGGCCAGTCGTGCATCGCCGCCAAGCGGTTCATCGTCCACACCGACGTCTACGACGAGTTCGCCCGCCTCTTCACGGAGGGCATGGAGGCGCTGACCGTGGGGGACCCGATGCGGGAGTCCACCGACGTCGGACCGCTGGCCACCGAGGGCGGCCGCGCCGACGTGGAGGAGCTGGTCGACGACGCCGTACGGCACGGGGCCACCGTCCTCTGCGGCGGCCGGCGGCCGCCCGGCCGCCCGGACGGCTGGTTCTACGAGCCGACCGTCCTGGCCGGCGTCACCCCGGCCATGCGCGTCGATCTGGAGGAGACCTTCGGGCCCGTCGCCACCCTCTACCGGGTCGACGGCCTGGACGAGGCCGTGGAGCGGGCCAACCACACGCCCTTCGGACTCAGCTCCAACGTCTGGACCCGCGACGACTCCGACCTGGAGCGCTTCGTGCGCGACCTCGAAGCCGGAGGCGTCTTCGTCAACGGGATGACCGCCTCCCACCCGGCCCTGCCCTTCGGCGGGGTCAAGCGGTCGGGGTACGGGCGGGAGCTGTCCGGCCACGGCATCCGCGAGTTCTGCAACATCACCACCGTCTGGCGGGCGGCGGAGCCCGACTGACCGCTCAGCCCTCCCTCAGCCCTCCATCAGCCCCACGACGTGTTCGGTGATCATGTCCAGGACCGCCCCGGCGGCCTTCTCGTCGCCGAGGACCAGCACGTTCAGGGTCAGCCCGTCGGTCATGGCCGTCAGGTACCGGGCCAGTACGGGGGCCGGCACCTTCGGGACGAGCCCCATGTCCCGGCACAGCTGCCCGATCAGCTCCTCGTAGGTCTGGCAGTACAGCTCGTACTGGCGGCGGGCCAGGTGCTCGAAACCGGGCCGGCGCAGCGCGTACTGGGTGAGCTCGTAGGTGAGCATGTGCTCGCCGGGCTGGGCGCCCACGTGGTCCCAGTACGCGTGGAAGCCGGCCCGCACGGTCTCGCGAAGGGTGGGTTTCGGCCGGATCGCCTCCTTCACCACCGTGATGTAGTGCGCGGTGATCGCCTCGAGGACGGACTCCAGCAACTCCTGCTTGGAGTCGAAGCAGTAGTGGAAGACGCTCAGGGACACGCCCGCCTCGGCGGCGATCGAGCGGGTCGTCGTCCTGGCGACGCCGTCGCGGGTCATCGCGCGGATCGCCGCCTCGGTCAGCTGGGCGCGCCGATCGGCCGACGGCATCCGGGGCATGGGACTCCTCTGGGTGGGGCCGCCTGGTACGGCGGCGGGGCCGGCCGGGTCGTCCGGCCGGCCCCGCCCGTGGTGTCAGTTGCTGTAGACGCCCAGCTCGTGGAGGGAGTACCCCCACTGGGTGGCCCGCTGGACCCCCTGGACGCGCAGGTACCGGGCGGTCACCCCGGCGAACCGGGCCGTGTCCAGGCCGCCGTCGCCCTCGCTGGTGGACCAGGCGGTCTGCCAGTTCGCGCCGTCCGTGGAGACCTCGATCCGGTACGCCTTCCCGTACGCCCGTTCCCAGTCCAGGGTGACGCGTCCGATCCGGTGCGCGGAGCCGAGGTCGACACGCAGCCACTGGGCGTCGTTCCACTCGCTGGCCCAGCGGGAGCCCGGGTCGCCGTCCACGGCCCGGCCGGGGGAGTAGTCGACGAAGGGGTTCCACCACTCCGAGGACGAGGCCGACGCCGGTGAGCCGGCGGCGAGGTTCACCTCGGACCTGTGCCGTTCGGAGCCTCCCCAGGTGGTGAGGTAGGACTCGGCGCCCTTGAAGAGGTCGTCCACCACGTCCTGGCCGCCGACGAGCCGGATGTCCTCGATCCAGTCGGGGACCAGGCCGTAGTGCGAGGCGCCGTCGGTGTTGAGGTCCCAGGTGCGCTGTCCGGTGGTCTGCCTGTCGATGACGGAGCCGCCGTCGGTGCTGCGGAAGGGGTACTTCACCGGGTTCGGGGTGTCCGCGCCCCGGGGGCCGGGCCAGCCGCCGACGCCGTTCATGTCGGTGCCGTAGCCGTAGCCGACGTCGTACTTGTCGCGCAGGGCGTCCGTCCGCTTGGCCTCCGCGCTGAAGGCCTCGGAGCCGCTCATGTACTGGGCGGCGAATCCGCCCAGCTTGTAGAGCCGCTCGGTCCAGCCCAGGTCCATCCAGCTGTGGGAGGAGATGACGCCCGGGTAGGACTCGGACTCCAGGATGTCGAAGGCGCGGCCCGCCGCCTTGACGCCCATGTGGTCGATCTCCAGCATCATCCCGCGCTTCATCATCCCGCGGACGGCGTACTCGCCGAGCTCGGTCAGACCGCGCTTGTTGCAGCGCGCGTCGGCGGAGTACGAGGGGACCGAGACGCCCGCCGGGAGCTCCTTCTGTGCCGCCGGAGCCGCCGCGAGGCCGATCGGGTTGTCCTTCTGCGGGCCGGTGCACTGTTCCGTCTGCCAGAAGGTGCCGGTCGACAGGAACTGGCCGACGTTGATCGCGGTGCCGAGGGCGCCCTCGTCGAAGCGGACCCCGCACAGGGCGTTGTCGAACTTGTGGCACAGGAACATGCTGCGCACGCCGAGCCCGTGCAGTTCGTCCAGGCCGCGGTCGATGTCGTCCCTGCCGCACTGGGCGACGTCCAGGATCTGCTTGCAGCCGAAGGGCTCGGAGGTCTCGACCCCCAGGACGACGGCCAGCTTCCCCTGCTTGATCACCTCGCGGGCCTGGCCGGAGTCGGTGACGATGCGGAACCAGCCCTTGCCCGGGCCGCCGTACATCTTGTCGACGTAGGCCTGCATGTCGTACGTCTTCCGCGCCTCCAGGCGGATGGCGGTCATCTCGTCGCAGCCGCGGTCCTTGAAGAAGTAGACCGAGCAGATCACCCCGTTGGTGACGAGGTCGTTGACCAGGACCCGCTGGCCACCGCGCCAGGCCCGCTCGACCCAGGCGTAGTAGTTCTGCTGGTGCGTCAGGGAGTCGTGGGCGGGCCAGTCCTTGAAGGTGGGCCAGCCGTCGGGGTCGTGCTTGCCGTCCCCGCCCTTGGTGATGAAGTCGAAGACGGCGAGGGACCCGTCGGGGTAGTGCTCGGGACAGTCCTTGAGGGCGTCCGCGACGCCCATCTCGGAGAAGGGCTTGCCGCAGATCAGCCGGCCGCCGAAGCCCTCGTTGGACATCAGGTGGTCGTGCGCGTCGACGAACCCGCGCACCCGGCCCTGGGCGTCGGTGCCCTTGAAGGGCTCGCCGGTGACGTTGATCTCCGAGTCGGGCTGGGGCCGCGCGGCCGGGTTCCACCAGCCGGCGTCGGCCGTGGAGCCGCCGTCGGCGGAGGAGAGGGGGGCGGGGCCGAGCAGCATGGCGAGCACGGCCACGAGCGGTGTCAGGAGCGCGATGCGGCGGCGCCCTCGGCGCGCGGCGCCGCGGTACGGCCGTGGGGGCGGTGGGGTCAAGGTCATCACTCATGTCTCGGTCGGCGGATGCGGCGCGGGCGGATCCGGGCACGAATTGTCATGCCCCGCACAAGGGTGGGACGAGAATCCCGACTGCCCCCGAAGGAGTCAAGGGTCCGGGACGGATGACCTGATGGAGCGTCGGCCCGCGCGGAGCCCGCCGGGCACGGCCGCGACCGGATCGGACGGTGACCCGGCGACGGGCCGAAGGCCGGGGGCGGTTACGGTCCGCCCCTCGCGGCCGTCCCCGGCCCGCCGGCACGCCTCCGAGCCGGCCGGCGAGGCCCCCAAGGCGGGAAGGCGACCGGACAGCGGACAGTGGCCGGAACCCACCGGTCCCGGCGGGAGCCGATCCTGGAGTCGCCCGTACGAGCGAACAGAACGACATCGTCCAGGACGGCGGCTGGTCGCGCCGCGGAGCCCTGAGGGCCGCCGCGGCGGGCGCGGGCACGTTCGCCGCCGTGGGCGCCGGAACCTCCACCGCGCACGCCGACGGCCGCGGGCGCGGCGCGCCCACCTTCGTCCTCGTCCACGGCTCCGCGAGCAACTCCTACGGCTGGGCCCCGGTCCTCGCCGAACTGGGCCTGCGCGCACACCGGACGATCGCCGTCGACCTCCCCGGGCACGGCCTCGGCGCCTACTTCCCCCTCTCCTACCAGGCGCCGCAGGACCTGGAGCGGCTGAGCACCGAGCCCTCACCGATCGGCAAGGCCACGCTGGCGGACTTCGCGGAGCACGTCGAGGGCGTCGTGCGCGCCGCCCACCGCAACGGTCCCGTGATCCTGGTCGGGCAGAGCCTGGGCGGGGCGACGCTGAACGCGGTCGCCAACCGGGTCAACTGGCGCTCCGCCGACGCGGCCTTCTTCGCCGTGATGAAGGAGGCGCTGGCCGCAGACCGGCCGGACGCCGAGGTGTGGGCGCTCCTCAACACCCTGGAGCCTGACGAGTCCTCGGCGATCGGAGCCGCCGACTCCCGCGGGCCGGCGGACCGCTGGGGCAGGGTGCCGCGCACGTTCCTCCGGTTCACCGAGGACCGCTCGATCCCCCTCGCACTCCAGGACCTGATGATCCGCGAGGCCGACGAGACCACCCCGCGCAACCGCTTCCGCGTGCGCTCGGTCGCCGCCCCGCACGTCGGACCGCGCGACGCGGCCGTATGGGGGGGGACGAGCCGGAACGGGTCGCGGAGCTGTGCCGCTAGGTCGTCGCGTCGTCGAAGTGGCGCGGGGCCGCACGGGACTTCGACGACACGGCCCGAGGGCCGTCCCGTGCTCCCCGGCGGGCGCGCGGAGAGCTCCAGCTCAGTCGTTGAAGCCGCTGCACTCGGTCAGTTCGCCGCCCTGGCGGACGCTGTACTCGGCGGGCGTCACGTTCAGGATCTGGAAGCCGCCGTTCTGGGCGATCTCGATCGTCCCGCCGAATCCGGCCGAGCCGTAGACGTAGGCCGGACCAGGGGTGAAGCCGCCGCCGGACAGGTGTACCTTCCCGTTGTCGAGGATCCCGGAGACCGAGCACGTCGCCGCCGGGGCGGCCGCCGGCTCCCGGGGGAGCGCCGCCAGAGCGGTGGGGGCGGTGATGAACGAGGCGGCCACGAGGGGGCCGATGACGAGGAGACGGGTACGCCGGGTCATGGGTCTTCCTTACCGGTAGGGCCGTCGGCGTCTGTCCGAACCGGTGCCCCCGGCCGCACGATAAGCCGTCGGGAGCCCGGGAACCGGTCCCCCTGTCCGGGACCGGGACGCGACGGGCACGAGTACCGCCCCCTCATCGTCTCTCCTCCCCCTCTCCGGTGCGACCGGCGGGTTGCGGCCGGGGCGCCTAAGGTCGAGGTATGAGCGGGACGGTCGTGGTGTACGAGTACGACCACAGCGCGGGAGCGGCTCCCGGGGACCGGGCGCCGGTCCTGCGCGTGCACGCGGCGCCCGCCGCCCCCGGGCAGAGCGCCGTACGGGGGCCCAGGACGCTGTGCGGCAAGGACACCTTCGCCATGGGGACGGCCCCGTGGCGGCCCGCCGAACACCCCGGGTCGGACTGGTACCCCCCGGAGCACGCGGACCGGGTCTGCCCCGCCTGCGACGACGCCGCCTCCGAAGGATGATCAGCGGCCGGGTGCCATGTCGTAGGTGACCCACATGGTCCGCGTCGCCACCTGGTCGTACTTGGACCGCGCCCGGTGGTTGTCGTCGGCGGTGATCCAGCGCACCACGCTCCAGCCGCGCTCGGCGGCAAGCTCGCGCAGGGCCCCGAGCAGCAGGTCGGCGGCTCCGGAGCCGCGGTGCTCGGGGGCCACGAACAGGTCGTCCAGGAAGCAGCCGACGGTCGCGGACAGCGGCCGGGCGAACGGCCGGTAGTGCGCCAGCCCCAGCAGCCGGCCTTCCGCGTCCTCGGCGACCAGGGCGTTCACCTCGTGCCCGGGGTCGTTCACCCACGCCCACACCGTGCCGGCGGCCTCCTCCGTCTGCTCCACCCGGTAGAAGTCGGCATAGCCCCGGTACAGGGCGCGCCACTGGGCGAAGTCCCCGGGCCGGACGGCACGGACCTGGATGTCGGACATGTGTGGCAGCTCCTGTGTTCGGCGGACCGGCGGACCGATGGACCGGCGGCCGACGCAACGTAGCAACCCGCCGCCCGCCCCGTACCTGTCCACGGAGGTGTCCCGCCCACCGGCCTTTTCTCCACGGCGGAGGATTGGATCCGGGCCACCGGCGACGGTCGGACGGTCCCCCTTGAAGGAACGATCCGGCGGGGGGTTAGCATATGAGCGCCGCCTAGCTCGAAAGATAAAGTCTGTGACTGTCAACGAGGACTCGTTCGCCAACTGGAAGACCCGCGAGGAGATCGCGGAGTCGATGATCCCCCTCATCGGGAAGCTGCACCGGGAACGGGACGTCACGATCCTGCTCCACAGCCGCTCCCTGGTGAACAAGTCGGTCGTGAGCATTCTCAAGGCCCACCGCTTCGCCCGGCAGATCGACGGCGAGGAGCTGTCGGTCACCGAGACGATGCCGTTCCTCCAGGCCCTCACCGCCCTCGACCTGGGTCCGTCCCAGATCGACATCGGCATGCTCGCCGCCACGTACAAGACCGACGACCGCGGTCTGTCGGTCGAGGACTTCACCGCCGAGGCCGTCGTCGGCGCCACCGGCGAGAACAAGATCGAGCGCCGCGAGGGACGCGACGTCGTCCTCTACGGCTTCGGCCGCATCGGCCGCCTCGTCGCCCGCCTGCTCATCGAGAAGGCCGGCTCGGGCAACGGTCTGCGCCTGCGCGCCATCGTCGTGCGCGGTGGCGGCGAGCAGGACCTGGTGAAGCGGGCGTCGCTGCTGCGCCGCGACTCCATCCACGGCCAGTTCCAGGGCACCATCACGGTGGACGAGGCGACGAGCACGATCCTCGCCAACGGCAACACCATCAAGGTGATCTACGCGAACGACCCGTCCGAGGTCGACTACACCGAGTACGGCATCAACGACGCCATCCTCATCGACAACACGGGCAAGTGGCGCGACCGCGAGGGCCTCTCCAAGCACCTGCGCCCGGGCATCGACAAGGTCGTCCTGACGGCCCCCGGCAAGGGCGACGTCCCCAACATCGTCCACGGCGTCAACCACGACACCATCAAGCCGGACGAGCGGGTCCTGTCCTGCGCCTCCTGCACCACCAACGCGATCGTCCCGCCGCTGAAGGCGATGGACGACGAGTACGGTGTGCTCCGCGGCCACGTGGAGACCGTCCACTCGTTCACCAACGACCAGAACCTGCTGGACAACTACCACAAGGCCGACCGCCGCGGCCGCTCCGCGCCGCTCAACATGGTCATCACCGAGACCGGCGCCGCCTCCGCCGTCGCCAAGGCGCTGCCCGACCTCAAGGCCCCGATCACCGGCAGCTCGATCCGCGTCCCCGTCCCGGACGTCTCGATCGCCATCCTGAGCCTGCGCCTGGGCCGGGAGACCACCCGCGCGGAGGTCCTCGAGTACCTCCGCGGCGTCTCGCTGCACTCGCCGCTCAAGCGCCAGATCGACTTCACCACCGCTCCCGACGCCGTCTCCATGGACTTCGTCGGCTCGCGCCACTCCTCGATCGTCGACGCGGGCGCCACCAAGGTGGACGGCGACAACGCGATCCTCTACCTCTGGTACGACAACGAGTTCGGCTACTCGTGCCAGGTGATCCGCGTCGTCCAGCACGTCTCCGGCGTGGAGTACCCGACCTACCCGGTCCCGCAGGTCTGATCCCGCCCACGCGCGTGATCCGGTGCCCCGCCGACTGCCGTCGGCGGGGCACCGCCGCGTTGCCTAGACTGACCGGGTGACCGAGAACGCCCTTCCCCCCTGCCCTGAATGCTCCGGGTCGTACGCCTACGAGATGGGCGCCCTCCTCGTCTGCCCCGAGTGCGGGCACGAATGGCCCGCCGCGGCCGGCGAGGCCGGCGACGCCTCCGAGGAGCGGGTGATCAAGGACTCGGTCGGCAACGTCCTCACGGACGGTGACACCGTGACCGTGGTGAAGGGCCTGAAAGTCAAGGGCCACCCGACCGGGATCAAGGCGGGCACCAAGGTCCGCAACATCCGGCTCGTCGACGGAGTCGACGGTCACGACATCGACTGCAAGATCGACGGCTTCGGCTCCATGCAGCTCAAGTCGAGCGTCGTGAGGAAGGGCTGATTTCCGACTGACATTCAGCCCCGCGGCTCCTCTCTCCGCCCCCGTCCACGCTCCCGTGGCCGGGGGCGTCGCCGTGTCCGTACCGGCCATCGCCGTCCCGATCCGGCCACGGTGGCTTGACCGAGCGCGGGACGAGCCCGCCAGAGAGGGCCGTTCCGCGTATTCGAGCCATCTGCCGAACGGGCCCGCAACCGCGGCCGGATCCCCGCTCTAGCGGTCCCCGGGGCCCTGCGTGATGCTGAGGACCGGGTCGGCCGCTCCGATGGCCGGATGGCATCGCCGTCCGGCCGGACCGGAACCCGAGGAAATCCGGCATTCCCCCTTCGCGGCCCGCGCCGCTCCACCGGCGCGCGCACTCCGCCCAGCGCACCTTCCGGCTTTCGTTTCCACATGAGGGAGACACGCATGTCCGACACCGCACACACCCCCGAATCCGGCTTCGAGGACCTCGACCTCGACCTCGGCGACCTCAGCGTGACCTCGATGCGGGACACCGTCGCGCTGCCCGAGGGCGGCGCCTCCTGGGGCTCGTGCTCCTGCCAGGGCTCCTCGTCCTGCGCCCAGCCGACCCAACCGAGCCCCATGTAACCGCCGCACCACCACCACGCGGACCGCTTCCCGCCGCACCCCGCGTACGGCGGGAAGCCCGCGCGCCACCACCTACAGGAGGGGGGACCGGCATGCCGCCGCAGCAGCACCACACGCCGGCCGCGGCCGAGGACGGAGCCGACGGCTACCGGGTGTGGCCCGCGCCGTACGCGCTGGTCCGAGCCACCGTACTGACCCACCCCGCCCAGACCCCGGACGCCGCCCGCTTCCGCGCCCAGCTCGCCCGGCTCCACCACCTCGACCGGCAGCTCACGCGGACGGCCGCACCGCTCTGCGGCGACCTCCACGACAGCCGCGACGGCCACCCCGCCGCCCTCCACCGCGACGTAGTCCTCCCGCTGCGCCGAGCCCTGCACAACGGACGCGAACCCCGCCCCGCCCTGCTGGACCGCCTCGGCGACCTCCCCGAGCGGGTGCCCCGGCTCGCCCACTGGCTCGGCCTGCGCACCCGGCGCACCGCGCTCCTCGCCGGCCTCGGACCCGCCGCCGAACGCGCCCTC
Organism: Streptomyces sp. NPDC012794; assembly: GCF_042901085.1. Taxonomy (NCBI): domain Bacteria; kingdom Bacillati; phylum Actinomycetota; class Actinomycetes; order Kitasatosporales; family Streptomycetaceae; genus Streptomyces; species Streptomyces sp. NPDC012794. The sequence goes on along the minus strand of NZ_JBIBCI010000005.1, from coordinate 330,761 downwards.
GCCGCCGAACGCGGCGCGCTGGCGGCCCTGTGCCGCGAACCGGCCCTCGCCAAAGCCGTCGCCCTCACCAGCGCCGACCTGCTGCGAGCCGTGGAACGGGCGGGCACCGGAACGCAGGACCGCAGGGCCCGCAAGGAGGAACCCGCCGTCCTGCGCTACGCCCTGCGGGCCAGCACCAAGACCAGCCCGCTGTCCTGGTTCACGGCGGTCGGCTGGGGGCCCCTGCCCTCCGGCCCGCGCCGCGGCCGTGCCGTCCCCGCGTGGGGCCTGGCCCCCCTGTTCGACGGCCCGCTCCACCCGGTCGTGCAGCCCAGCCGCACGCTGACCACCGCCCTCACCCTCGCCCTCCTGGACGCCCCGCACCGCCGGTCCGCCCTGCCCCACCGCACCGCCAGCACCGCCCGGATCACCGGCGGCCGGGCCGCGTACTCCCGCGAACGGACCGCCTTCGCCGGGGGCCGCTACCTCGTGGCCGGTGAGGACGAGGCGGAACTCGCCCTCACCGGCCCGCTGGGCCTGGTCACCGAGCGGGCCGGGGACCCCGTACCGCTGGACGAGCTGACCGGGCTGCTGGCCGCCGCGCTGCCGGGCGCGGCCGGTGACGTCCGGTCCGCCGCGGCCGGTTTCCTCGGCCGGCTCGCGGAGGCCGGGCTGCTGGTGCCGGTCGAACCGGTCCCGCCGCACGACCCTGACCCGCTGGGCCGCATCGCGGACTGGCTGACCGCCCTGGACGGCGCCCCGGACGACGCCGCCCACGCCGGGCGCCTGCGTGCGATCGCCCGCATGACCGCCGACTTCGCGGGCACCCCCGCCGCCGGCCGCCCCGCCCTGCTGACCGGCCTCTCCCACCGCTGGACGGAGGCGCTGGCCGCCGCCGGGCGCCCCGTCCCGGCCGTGTCCGCCCCGCTCAGCGTGGTCTCCGAGGACGTCGTCGCCCCCCGGCCGCTCGCCCTCGACGGCTTCCTCGACGCAACCGACCACGAAGCCCTCGGCGAGGTCACCGCGCTGGCGGAACTCTTCGACCTCGGCCACCTCCTGCGCCGGATCGTCCGCGACCGCTTCGTCGCCCGCTACGGCCCCGGCGGCCGCTGCCCGCACCCGTGGGAGTTCGGCACCGACATCGCCGATGCCTGGGCGGCCGCCGGACGGCTCGCCGCCCTCGGCCCGGCCGACGACCTCCCCACCGGGACCGGGGTGCTGGCGGAGCTGCGGGCCGAAGCCGTGGCCGCCGTTCACGGCGCCCCGGGCGGCGGTCCCGCCGCGGCCGCGGAGCTCGTCCTGCCCCCGGAACTCCTCGCGGGACTCGGCGACCGGCTGCCCGACTGGGCCCTCGCCCGCCCGCTGAGCTACGCGTACTTCCTCCAGCGCGACCCCCGCCACCACCTCCTCTGCGTCAACCAGGTCTACGGCGGCTGGGGCCGCTTCACCAGCCGGTTCCTGGACGCCCTGGACCCCCGTGCCACCACCGAGGTCTCCCGGCAGGTCCGGCGCGGCCTCGGACCAGGCGCCCGCGCCGCCCAGATCAGGCCCGTCGGCGGCTTCAACGCCAACCTCCACCCCCTCCTCGTCCCGGACGAGATCGGCCCCGACCGCCGCTGGGCCTCCCTCGGCGAAGCCGACCTGGAACTCGTCCACGACGAAGCCGACGACCAGGTGCGCATCCGGCTGCGGAGCACCGGCGAACTCCTCGACGTGCTCTACCCCGGCTTCCTCTCCCCGGTGCTGCTGCCGCGCCGCCTCGGCGCCCACCTCGGCGACCACCCCCACGGCATGGTCGACCTCGGCCCCCTCGTGCCCCGCAGCATCCTCCCCGCACCGGGCGGCGGCCGCGTCACCCACACGCCCCGACTGCGCCACCGCCACGTGGTGCTCCGCCGACGGCGCTGGCTGCTGCCGCCCGACGCGGTGCGCGAACTCCGCGCCGGCCTCGCCGCCGGAGGCCCGGTCCCCGCGGAGACCGCCGCCCACTGGCGGGCCCGGCTGGACCTCCCCGAACAGCTCTTCCTGCGCCCGGCCGCCCCCGCCCCCACCGGGCGCCCCGCCGAGGACTTCCTGAACGGGCTGAGCCGCCCCAAACCGCAGTTCGTGGACCTCGGCAACGCCCTGCACCTGCGCTGCCTGGCCAAGTGGCTCTCCCGCCACGACGACGGCGCCCTCCTCGAGGAGGCGCTGCCCGCACCCGGCGCCCAGACCGCGCCCGCCCGCGCGGTCGAACTCGTACTCGAGGTCTACCGGGCCGGGCGGACCCGATGACCCACCCCCCGACAGCGGAGGAAGGAACCATGCCGGCACTCCCCGGCGGCCGCCCCGGCGGCCGTGCCCTCGACGTGGTCGCCTACCACCACCACCCCGTCAAGGCCCCCCTGCTGCGCGAGGCGCTGCTGCCCCTCGCCGCGAGCTGCGCGCGGCAGGGCCTGTCCGCCCACGTCGAGCGGCACTGGCTGCACGGCCCGCACCTGCGGCTCTGCCTCCGGGGCCCGGCGGTGCGGGTGGAGGCCGCCGCGGGATCCGCCGCCTCCCGGATCCGGGACTGGCTGCGCCTGTGCCCCTCGCGCAGCGACCTCACCCCCGCGCAGCTGCTGGAGGCGGCGGCCGTGAACGGGCGCGCCGAACTCGTCCCCCCGCCCTACGGGCCCCTCGCCCCGGACAACACGGTCCGTGTCGAGCCCGCCGACCGGTCCCCGGTCCGCGCCCTGCTCGGCGACGACGGCGCCGCCCTGCGCGACGACCTGCTGCGCGACGGGCTCGGCGCGCTGCGGGCCGGCGCCGGCTTCCTCGCCGACCACGCGGACACCGCCCCCGCACGGGTCCGGCTCGCGGTGACCGCGCTCGCCGCACACGCCGCCGCCCATCCCGGGGGCCTGGCCGGCGGCCACTACTCGTACGTGTCCCACCTGGAGGACTTCCTGCTCCACGACGACCCCGACGGACGGCTGCGCGCCTCCTTCGACCGCCAGTGGGAGCGCGCCGGTGACACCCTGACCCCGCTCGTCGGGCGGATCGCCGACGGCGGCCCGCACGGCTGGGAACGGGCCTGGGCGGGCTTCTCCGCCGCCGCCCGGAACCGGACGCGGGCCCGGTACGAGGCCGGCGCCGACCTGCACGGCAGCCCGCCCGCCTACCGGGACCGGGCCGCCGCCACCGGCGACCGGGCCGCGGCCGAGCGCTGGGACCCGGACGCGCGCACCCGCTACAGCGAGTTCCACCGGCTGCTGCGCCGCGCCGACCCGCAGGGGGCGATGTTCACCGACCCCGGCTACGTGGTCCACCGGGTCTGCACCAACGCCCTCTACCGGCTCCTCGCCATCTGCGACGTGCGCCCGCTGGAGCGGTACCTGGCGGCGCACCTGGTGGTCCGTACGGTCCCGGCGCTGACCGGCTCCGACTGGCGCACGGAGCTCCGCGCAGCCGTGGCCGCCGTGGAGCGTGGCGCATGACGGCCATCGGGGACCGGACGACGGGCGCCGCCCCCGCCGCCCGTACCGTGCGCAGGCTCCGCCCGGGCGTCGCCGTGACCCCGCTGCGGGCCGGCCTCCACCTGCGCGGCCGCGACGGCAGCGTCACCCTGGAGGGCAGCACCGCACTGCCCGCGCTGTGGCGGTGGCTGGAGGGGCCGCTGCGGGACGGCGGACTCGACGGCCTGCTGGACGCGACCGAAGCCGGCCCGCGCCTGCGCACCGCCGTACGGACCCTCCTCGGCCGGCTGGAGGCCCATGGCCTGCTCATGACCGAGCCCGCCGGGTACGAGGACCAGTGCGCCGGAGATCACGGCCGTGACCCCGTGGCGCTGTGGCTCCGGGCGGGCGCCGCGCGGCCCGCCGCCGCCCGGGCCGCGCTCGCCGCCGCCCGCGCCGAGGTGCTGGCCGGCGACCCCGACGGGCCGCTGGCCCGGGCCGCTGCGCGGGCCCTGGCACTGGGCGCGCTGCCCGTCACCCGCACCGCCGATCCGGCCCTGCCGGCGGGCCGGGTCCTGCTCCGGCTCCACGGCACCGGACCGGTACGCGCCCTCGCCGCCGGACTCCGTGCCGGCGGCGGCTACGCCACCGCCCCCGGCAGCCCGGCCCAGGCCCGCTCCGACGCGGCCGCCCTGGAAGCCCGGCTCGGCCCCGGAGACGGGGACGGGGACGGCTCGCCGGCGCTCGCCTCCCTGCTCGGGGGTGCGGCGGCCCACCGGCTGCTCTGCGCGGCCGCCGGTCTCCCGGACCCGGCGGCCGAAGGCGGCGACGACCGGCTGCTGCCCGGGCTACCGGCGGTGCTCCTGGCCGAAGCCGCACCGCCGAGGGCCGAGTACCGCACCTGGCTCGGGCCCGGCCGGCTGGACACCGACCGGCGGACGGACCTCCCCCCGGCGGGCACCCTCGGCGAAGCGCTGCGGCGGCTGGCGGCCCTGGGCGACGAGTGGTGCGGGGCCCTGCCCGCGCCGCTCCCGGCGGACCTGCGCCAGCTGCCGGTGCCGCTCGCCGCCTGCGGACTCCCCGGGGAAGGGCCGGCCGGCGGTCGCCTGGTCGCCGGGGCGCCGAGGCTGGACCTGGCCCGCCTGGAGGTGTTCTGCCGCGCGGCGGAACTGCTGCTGGGCGGGCCGGGGTTCACCGTCGGCGCGAACCCCGGGCACGCCCGGGGCCGGGCCCTGCGCGCGGCCTTCGCCCGCCGCGCCGCCGACGACGGCCGCGCGGCCGAGGAGCGGGCCGGCGCGGTGGACGCGAACGGGGGCGGGACGCCGGCCGCCCCTCCGCCGGGCGGCCCGGCGGCCCGGATGACCGACGCTCCGCCCCCGGGCCCGGCGGCCCGGGCGACGGGCGCTCCGCCGTCCGGCCCCACCGGCGCCCCGCCGGCATGCCCGGGGGACTGGCCGACGGGCGCCCCGCCGGCAGGCGCGGCCGACGCACCGCCTCCCGGCCCGGCGGACGCCCTGCCCCCCGGCCCGGCGACCCGGATGACCGACGCTCCACCGTCCGGCGCCACCGGCCCCACCGGCGCCCCGCCACCCCGTCCCACCGGCCCACCGCCGGCCGGCGGGGACGCGGGCCGGGCGGTGCCCGTCGCCGCGCCCCTGTGGGCCGGGCACCCGCAGTTCCGGCACTGGTGGCACACCCTGACGGCCCGTCTGGAGGTGCCTGCCCGCCTTGAGGTGCTCCGGGCCGGGCCGGACGGGGTGTACCACGCCGTGGTCCGCCGCGCCGGAGGACCGGCCCCGGTGCTCGGTGAGGCCGTGGAGGCCACCCCGGGCGACGCGGCCGCCTTCGCCGCGCTCGCGGCCGTGGCCGCCGTCCGTACCGGGCGGCCCGGCCCAGGCCGGACCCCGCCGTCGGGCGGGGCCGTCGCCCCGCTGGCCTGCGCCGGCGTCCGCACGGCCGGCTGGGAGGACGCCGGCTGGACCGGTCGCTGGCTCGCCGACGCCGCCGGACGGGAGGAGGCCTTCCAGGACGCGCTGCGCCGACTGGCCGGGCCGCCCCCCGCCACCGGCGCACCGGCCCCGGTCCGGGACCCCGCGCTCCTCGCCCGGCTGCGGGCCTTCGGCTTCACCGTCCTGCACACCCCCGAGGAGCCGTCATGACCGCAGCAGCCCCGGCCTTCGCCGCCCCGGCCTTCGCCGCCCCGGCCTTTCCCACCGTGGCCGGCCTCTTCCCGGGCCTGCCCGTCCCGGTCCTCGACGCCGCGGCCGCGCTGGAGGCCACCGCCGGACCGGCCGCCGTACTGCTGACCGAATGGACCCCGGGGCTCGCCGAGGAGCTGAGCCGGCATGCGCTGGCGCACCCGGTGGCCCTGGTCCCCGTACGCTTCGACGGGCCGCTGGCGTTGGTCGGGCCGCTGCTCGCGCCGGACGCGCCGGCCTGCCTGAGCTGCGCCGAGTACCAGCGGCTGGCCACGGCCGGCGGACGCGTGCCCCGGCAGAGCCCGGAGCTCGCGCTGGCCGGCTTACCGTCCCCGGCGCTGGCCGAGTCCCTGGGCGCGCTCGTACGGGACCTCCTGGACGGCCACGCACCGCCCTCGCCCGCCCAGGACCCGCCGGCGGCCACCGTCTACCTCCTCCACCAGGGGCGCGGCACCTGGTCCGGCCACCGGGTCCGCCCGGTCGGCGGCTGCGCCGTCTGCCACCCCCTGCCCCTGGACTCCGCCGCCGAGGCGGTCCCGCTGCCCTCGGCGCCCCGCCCGCTGCCCGACCCGTACCTGCTGCGCGCCCCCAACCCCCGCACCACGGCGGACGGGCTCCGCGCGGCCCTGCACGACGAGCGGTTCGGCCCGGTGCGCCGGCTGTTCCGCACCGAGGACTCCGCCTTCTGCCTGACCACCGCCCTCGTGACCGACGGCCGCCCCGTCGACGACGGCGGCCACGGCCGGGCCGGGGACTTCGCCGACAGCGAGCGGATCGCCCTCTTCGAGGCCGTCGAACGGTACGCCGGGATGCGCCCGACCGGCCGGCGCACCGGCCTGCGGGCCTCCTTCGCCGAGCTCGGCCCCGAACGCGCCCTGGACCCGGAGCGGCTCGGCCTGCCCGACCCCGCCCACCACGGGCACCCGGCCTCGCCGACCGTGCCCTACACGCCCGGCCTGCGCATGGACTGGGCAGGGGGCTGGTCCCTCACCCGGCAGCGGGCGGTGGCCGTCCCCGAGCACGTGGCGTACTGGGACCCGCCCGGAGAGGGCCGGCCGCGCGTGGTGTACGAGTCCTCCAACGGCTGCGGCCTCGGCAACAGTCCCGAAGAGGCGGCGCTTTACGGCCTGTTCGAGGTCGCCGAACGCGACGCCTTCCTGATGGCCTGGTACGCGGCCACCCCGCTGCGCCGCGTCCAGCCCCCGCCGCGGGACACCGACACCGCCCTGCTCGCCGACCGGGCGGCCCTGGCGGGCTACCGGCTGCTGCTGCTCGACGCGACGAACGACTTCGGCATCCCCGCCGTCGTCGCCGTCTGCCGCTACGAGGGCTCCCATCCCGACGCGCCCCGGATGTTCCTCGCCGCGGGTGCCCACCACGACCCGCGGGCGGCGATCCGCTCCGCCGTCGCCGAGGTCGTCACCAACGTCCTGGAGTCCGCGCAGCGCGCGCTCGCCGAGGGCGGTCCGCGCGATCCCGCGCGGCTTCGGCCCATGCTGGACCACCCCGAGCTGGTGGTCACCCTCGACGACCACGTCGGGCTGAACGCCCTCCCCGAGGCGGCCCCGCGCCTGGAGTTCCTCTTCGCCGACACCCCGTGCCTGACCGTCGCCGAGACCTGGCCGGGAGCACCCCGGCCGGTGGGCGACCTCTCCGCCCTGCTCACGGCCACGGTGCGACGGCTGTCGCAGGCCGGCCTGGAGGTGATCACCGTCGACCAGACCGAGCCGGGCCTGCGCCGACGGCTCGGCCTGCACTGCGTGAAGACCGTCGTCCCCGGCTCCCTGCCGATGACCTTCGGACACGTCAACCGCCGCACCCGCGGCCTGCCCCGGCTCCTGGAGGTGCCCCACCGGCTGGGCCGCACGCGGCGGCCGCTGCGCCATGAGGACCTCGCGCTCCACCCGCACCCCTTCCCCTGAACCGGACGACGACCGGACGTGACGACGTGACGACTTCCGACACCTGGCACAGCCACCACCTCTTCCTGCACTCCGCGACCGACGACACCGACGCCTTCCTGCTCCGTGACGCCGCCCCGCTCCTCGACGGCCTGGTGGCGGCGGGGGAGGCCGCCGGATGGTTCTTCATCCGCTACGGGGAAGGAGGACCCCACGTACGCGTCCGGGTCCGCGGCCTGAGCGCCGCGGCCGCCGCCACCCTGCCCGGCGACCTGGCCCGCGCGGCCAAGGCGGTGCCCGCCGTGCCGGGCCCCTGGCCGTCCCGCCACGGCGAGGTCCGCGCCGTCGCCTACGAACCGGAGACCGAACGCTACGGCGGACCGCGGGCGCTGCCCGTCGCCGAAGAGGTCTTCGAAGCCTCCACCCGCGTGACCCTCGACGCCGTGCGCGCCCTGCCCGACGGCGGCGGAACGGGGGCCCGGCTCACCACCGCCGCCGACCTGGCCCATACGACGGTCCACGCGCTCGGCCTGGACCCGCTCACCGCGGCGCGCTGGCTGCGCCGGCACGCCGCCGGCTGGCGGTGGGTCACCGAGGTGGAGCTGCTGCCCGGCGCGGCCGTCCACACACGGGTCGACTCCGTGTACGCGACGCAGCGTACCGGCCTGCGGCGGCGGGCCGCCGGCCTGCGGGAACGGCTCGCTGCGGGCACCGCCCCGCCCTGGCTCGTACGGTGGGCGGCCGCGGTCCGCGCCGCCGACGAGCGGCTGGCGGACCTGGGGGAGGGGCCGCGGCTCCTGGTGTGGGGCTCACAGCTCCACATGCTGTTCAACCGGCTCGGGATCACCCCCGACGAGGAGCGGGCGGTGTGCCGGCTGGCCGCCCGCACCCTGCTGGAGACCGAGGAACCGCCCGGGTTCTTCCCGCCCGGACACACCGCCGCCGACGTCCAGTACCTGGAGAGGAGCAAGTTCCGGATCGGCCGCAACGAGGACAGCGCGCTGCGCCCGCTGCCGCACGAGCCGGCCCCGGCGCCGGCGGCGGGGTCCGAACTGGCCCTGCCCGCCCACCCGCTGCCCGAGGTGTCGCTGCGCGCCGCGCTCGCCGCCCGCACCTCGCTGCGCGGCCCGCTCCGGGGACCGCTGGACGCCGGGACCCTGGGCTCGCTGCTGTGGCACTCCCTGTCCGACAGCGCGCCCACCGGGCGGCCCGGCCCCGACGGCCCGCCCCCGGCGCACCGCCCCTACCCCAGCGCGGGCGCCCTGTACACCGCCCGGGTGCGGCTGCTGGTGCTCGACGTGGCGGGCCTCCCGCAGGGCACGTACGACTGCGTGCCGGAGCGGCGGACGCTGCGCCCCGTCGGCCCGGCGCCGGCCCCGGCGGAGCTCAGGGCGCTCTCCACGTACCTGTCCCGGCCGGAGACGGACCCCCACTGGATCGGCGTCGACGGGGCGCCCGCCGTCCTGGCCGTCTACGCGGACCTGGGCCGGCTGCGCCGCCGCTACGGGCTGCGCGCCCTGCGCCTCGCCCTGCTGGAGGCCGGCCACCTCACCCAGAACCTGCTCCTGACCGGAGCCGCCCTCGGCCTGGCGGGCACCCCGCTGGGGGGCTTCCACGACGACCTGGCCCACGAACTCCTCGGCCTGGACGACCTGGAGCAGCCCCTCCAGTACCTGCTGCCGCTGGGGCGGTACGCGCCCTGACCGTCCCCGCCGCTTTTGTGCGAAGGCACGGAGCGGGCCGTGTGCCGAAGGGAAATCCCATGGTTTTCCCCAGTGGGTCTGGAGGATCCCGCCCCGGTACGTTCGCCGGGTTCTGCACGTGGTGAAGGGGGGAAGCCGTGGGAGCAGTGGCGTCCGTACTGGCGGCGGCGGTGCTGTGGGGGACGGTGGGGCCCGCCCAGCTGTGGGCGGACGCCGGCGTGCACCCCGTCTCGCTCGGAGCCTGCCGGATGCTTCTGGGCGGGCTCGTGCTCAGCCTGCTGACGGTGCGTCCGGCGGGGCTGCGCACCCTGCGCGGACCCGGAACGGGCCGGTGGCTCGGGCTGAGCGTGCTGGTGACGGCCGCCTTCCAGGTCTGCTTCCTCCAGGCGGTGGAACGCGGCGGGGCGGCCCTGGCGACGGCCGTCGCCTTCGGGACCGTGCCCGTGGCCGGCGGGCTGTGCGCCCGCCGGCTCTCCGGTGAGCGGCTCACCCGCCGCTGGCTGTGGGGGACGGGCTGCGCCGTGCCGGGCATCGCGCTGTTGCTGCTGCCCGGCAGCGGGGCGCGCGCCGATCTGGCGGGCGTGGCCTTCGGCGTGGTGGCCGGGGCGAGCTTCGGCGTGTACATCGCCGCGTCGAAGCGACTGGCCGCGGGGGGCGCGGACCTCGGCGCGGCGGCCCCGGTGAGCGTGCTGTGCGCGGGGCTGCTGGTCTCCCCGTACCTGCTGGTGGCTCCCGAGGAGCTGGCCGCCGGCCGCTCGCTGGCGCTGATCGGCTGGCTGGGCCTGGGCACCACCGCCCTCGGCTACCTGCTGTTCACCCGGGGCGTCGGCCGGCTCAGCGCCGCCACGACGGGGACGCTGAGCCTGACCGAGCCACTGGTGGCGACGGTGCTCGGGGTCGCGGTGCTGGGCGAGAGGCCCGGCCCGCCGGCGGCGGCCGGTGCGGCGCTGATGCTGCTTGGCCTGGTCCTCGTGTCCCTGCCGGAGCGGCACCGGGCCCCCGCACGGCCTTCGCAGCACCCGCAGCACCCGCAGCAGTCGCAGCCGTCGCGGCGGGAGCCGGTCTAGCGGTCGTGGTAGGCGGTCATGTTCGTCCGGACGCGGTCGGAGAAGAACATCGGGCCTATCGCGTCGGCCCAGGCCATGCCGTCCGGGGTCAGTCCCAGCGTGCCGCCCTTCTCCCGCAGCCAGTTCCGCTTCAGCAGGAAGTCGAGCTGGGGCCCGAAGTCGTCCTCGAAGCGCGTCGCGAAGAGCTGCTCGTAGGCGCCGGTGCGCAGGCCCGTCGACTCCAGCAGGTGCTGGAGGACGTACATCCGGCGCCGCTCGCCGTCGTCCATCGCGAACGCCCACTGCGCGCGCCGGAACCGCTCCGTCGGAGTGGCGATGTAGTCGTCGATGATCCGCCGCACCTCCGGCACCGCGACCGCGTAGTCGGTGGTGTAGTGCAGGCCGGTGGTGAAGGAGCGGGCGCCGACGCCCAGGCCGACCATGCCGGCCTGCTGGTTGTACTCGCTGATGCTGCTCCCGTCGGTGTCCTCGACGGCGGCGGTGCCGGAGCGGCGGAAGACCCGCATGGAGGTCTGCTCGTACCCGGCGGACAGCAGGTGGTCACGGCCGTAGCGGTAGAGCCGCAGCCGCTGGTCGTTCCAGTCCCGGAGGGTCTTGGCGTGGCGCGTGCTCAGCCCGGTCAGCGGGCGCACGTACAGCGGGTAGAGGTAGATCTCCTCCGGCTCCCAGGCGAGGGCGGCGTCGAGCGAGACCCTGAAGGTGCGCTCGGTCTGGCCGTCGATGCCGTAGATGAGGTCGATGTTGAGGATCGGGAACCGCGCCTCCTTGAGGCGGGCGAGCGACGCCTCGACCTCGGCCCGCTTCTGGGGCCGTACCGCCGCGCGGGCCTCCTCGTCGACGAAGCTCTGCACACCGATGCTCAGCCGGGTCGCGCCGCGTTCGGCGAGTACGGCGATCCGGTCGGCGGTCGCGGTCGCCGGGGAGGTCTCCACGGACCAGGAGGCGGCCTTGAGGTCGGCTCCCATGATGTTCTCGCTGATGTCGCAGAGGCGGGTGAGCTCGTCCGCGGTGAGGTAGGTGGGGGTGCCGCCGCCGAACGCGGCGAGGGTGAAGCGGATCGGCTCGCCCTTGGCCTCCAGCGCCTCGCGGGTGACGCGCGCCTGCCGCTCCAGGGTGGCGAGGAAGCCGCGGGTGACCTCCTCGGGGGCTCCGGTGCGGGTGAAGAGGTTGCAGAAGCCGCAGCGCATCTCGCAGAAGGGGACGTGAGCGTAGAGGGAGAGCGCGTCGAGGCGCTCCCCGGCCCACAGGTCGCTGAGCAGCGGGCCGTTCTCGAGCAGGCGGTACGCCTTCTGGTGCGGGTAGGCGTACACGTACTGCTCGTACGGGGTTTCGGGATCGGTGTCGGAGGAGGAGCCCGGGAAGGCCGGCGTCGGAAGCAGAACAGGCGTCGTCATAACGGGAATCGGCTCTCTTTCGGAAGGGATCTCACGCGAATGACGTCACGCTTGGTGACAGGGCGTCACCTTAGGTTCGTGCTCGGGCCGTTTTCTGTAGTGCAATTCCCATGAACCGGCTTTCGGCGTGTAGAGCTTCATATGTACTTTTTGTGGAAGCCGGGGTTCCGTACCGGAACGGCCCGGTATGGGAATCCACCGCGCTCGCGGCGGCACCGGGTGCTGGGGTATCCGTGTCCGGCATGGAGAGCACGAAGAACACGCAGAACACGAAGAGCGCCGGCAGCACGGGCGGCACGAAGAGCGCGCGGAGACTCCTCGTCGCCGCCGGCGGTGGCGGCGACGCGATCACGGCCGCCATGGTCCACGCCGCCCTGCACGGTGCGGACACCCCGGCCCTGGTCCTGACCTACGCGTGGGAGCGGCTGGTCGTCGACCCCGTCCCCGGGCCCCGGCGCACCACCGACTTCCACGGCACCGAGTCCGTCGCGCCCGACCTCGCCCTGGTCACCCCCGCGACGCGGCCCGCCGCCCCGGCCGGTTCCCTGCTCCCGCGCCTGTCCGGCGAACTGCGGCCGCGGCTCGGGCTGCTGGACCCCTACGGCGGCGCGCTCGGCCTGACCCGCCAGATCGCGGCGGCCGCCCGCTGGTGCCGGGCCGACCGCATCGACCTCGTCGACGTGGGCGGCGACATCGTGGCGCGGGGCGACGAGCCCACCCTGCGCAGCCCGCTCGGGGACGCCCTCGCCGTCGCCGCCTGCGCGGGCACGGGACTGCCGGTCCGCGTGCACGTGGCCGGGCCCGGGCTCGACAACGAGGTGCCCCCGCCAGCCCTGCTGCCGCGGCTCGGCGAGCCGGCCTTCACCCTCGACGCCGCGCACACCGAGCCAGTGAACGGGGTCTTCGACTGGCACCCCTCCGAGGCCGGTGCCCTGCTGGTCGCCGCCGCCCGCGGGGTGCGCGGGGTCTGCGGCACCCGGGACGCACCCCGGCCCGTACACCTGGACGCCCGGGCCGCCGGCGTCCACCGGCTCACCCTGGACCGCGTCCTCGCCCTCAGCCCCCTCGCCCGGGCGCTGGCCGGCACCCGCGGCCTGGAGGAAGCCGAGGAGGCCTCCCGCGCCGTGTGCGGCTTCTCCGAAATCGAGCGGGAACGCCGGCGCGCGGCCGCCCTGCCCGCCGCCCCGCCCGCCCCGCTCCCGGACCGGGACCCCATCCGGGTCGGGGCCCGCTTCGCCGCCTGGGAGCACGCGACGCTGGCGGACGGGATCGCGTACGTCACCACCCGCAGGATCACCGAGGAGCTCGGACTGAGCGCCGGGGAGGCCCGCGGCCTGTTCGCGGCCCTGGACGACCGCCGCACCGGGCCGCTGTGGCGGCTGGGCCCGGCCGCTGGCGACCGCGGGCGGGACGGGGGTGTCGGCGGGGGCCGCTAGGCTTCTCGAATGGCCCTTCCGGACGCTTCCCCCGAGATCTCCGACTCCCTGCAGGTACTGCACCGCGTATTCGGATACAGCTCCTTCCGCGGCGAGCAGGAGCAGATCATCGAGCAGGTCGCCGGGGGCGGCGACGCCCTCGTGCTGATGCCGACCGGCGGCGGCAAGTCGCTCTGCTACCAGATCCCGGCCCTCGTCAGGGACGGCACGGGCATCGTGATCTCCCCGCTGATCGCACTCATGCAGGACCAGGTGGACGCGCTGACCGCCCTCGGGGTGCGGGCCGGATTCCTCAACTCCACGCAGGACCCGTACCAGCGGCAGGCCGTCGAGCAGGCCTTCCTCGCGGACGAGCTGGACCTGCTCTACCTGGCGCCCGAGCGGCTGCGCACCGAGGGCACCCAGCGGCTGCTCGACCGGGGGAAGGTGTCCCTGTTCGCGATCGACGAGGCGCACTGCGTCGCCCAGTGGGGCCACGACTTCCGGCCCGACTACCTGGCCCTGTCGATGCTGCACGAGCGGTGGCCGAAGGTGCCGCGGATCGCCCTCACCGCGACCGCCACCGAGGCCACCCACGCCGAGATCGCGGCGCGGCTGGGCCTGGAGGACGCCCGGCACTTCGTCGCCAGCTTCGACCGGCCGAACATCCAGTACCGCATCGTCGCCAAGGACAAGCCGCTGGCGCAGCTGCTGGAGCTGATCAGGACCGAGCACGACGGGGACGCCGGAGTCGTCTACTGCCTGTCGCGGGCCTCGGTGGAGAAGACGGCCGCCTTCCTGGTGGAGCAGGGCATCGACGCCGTGGCGTACCACGCCGGCATGGACGCCCGTACGCGTGCCGCGAACCAGTCGCGCTTCCTGCGGGAGGACGGGGTCGTGGTGGTGGCCACGATCGCCTTCGGCATGGGCATCGACAAGCCGGACGTGCGCTTCGTGGCCCACCTGGACCTGCCGAAGTCGGTCGAGGGCTACTACCAGGAAACCGGCCGCGCCGGCCGCGACGGGGAACCGGCCACCGCCTGGCTGGCCTACGGCCTCCAGGACGTGGTCCAGCAGCGCAAGCTCATCGACGGCTCCGAGGGCGACGAGAACCACCGCCGCTCCCTGGCCGCCCACCTCGACTCCATGCTGGCGCTGTGCGAGACCGTCGACTGCCGGCGCGTCCGGCTGCTCGCGTACTTCGGGCAGACCGGCGAGCCCTGCGGCAACTGCGACACCTGCCTGACGCCCGCCGAGTCCTGGGACGGGACGGTCGCGGCGCAGAAGCTGCTGTCCACGGTGTGGCGGCTGGCGCGGGAACGGCGCCAGAAGTTCGGCGCCGGCCAGATCATCGACATCCTCCAGGGCAAGAAGACGGCCAAGGTCATCCAGTTCGACCACGACGCCCTGTCGGTGTTCGGGATCGGCGCGGACCTGAGCACCGCCGAGTGGCGCGGAGTCGTGCGCCAGCTGCTGGCGCTCGGACTGCTGGCGGTCGAGGGGGACTACGGCACCCTCGTGCTGACCGACGCCAGCGGCGAGGTGCTGGGCGGGCGCCGCACCGTCCAGCTGCGCAAGGAGAAGGCGCCGGCCGCCCCGTCCCGCAAGGAGGCCGGCTCGCGCTCCGGCAAGAGCGCCCGGGTACCGGTCGACCTGCCCGCCGCCGCCGTGCCGGTCTTCGAGGCCCTGCGCGCCTGGCGGGCCGCGACGGCCCGCGAGCAGGGCGTCCCCGCGTACGTCGTCTTCCACGACGCCACGCTGCGGGAGATCGCCACGCGCCTGCCCGGCACGGTCGGGGAACTGGCCGGCGTCGGCGGGGTCGGCGAGGCCAAGCTCACCAAGTACGGCGAGGGGGTCCTCGAGGCCCTGGCCGGCTTGGGCCCGGCAGCGGCAGCGGCCACGCCCGCCCCGCTCCCGGCCACGGTGGACGCCGCCGCCGAGCCCCCGCCGCCCCAGGAGCCGCCGTACGGCGAGGAGCCGCCCTACGACCTCGACGAGGATCCGCCCTGGGACGACTGGCGCTGAGCCCGGTCGCCAGAACGGCGCGGCCTGGCCCGTTCCGGTCGGGTCGGGAGCCGCTCCCGCGCCGGACGGGCACGTCAGGGCCGTGTCAAAGATCGGTCTGCTTGCGCGAAGGGGATGTCAGGAAGTACCCCCGGAGGAGTCGGCCGGGCACAGACTGGTGATGCGACGGAGCCGGCCTACGGCCGACGGCGCGCCGGCCGGAGCACGGTCCACCGTGGGGGTAAGACCGTGCGCCGGGGCTGCGCGCCGTTTCCGGTCGCACCACAGGGGCCGTCCGGCCTCCGGTATGGGGATACCGGTGACCGGACGGCTCGGTGCTTGCGGGGGCCCGGAACGGGCGACCGTTCAGACGCCCGCGTAAGCCGCGAGGTGCTCCGCGGTGAGGGTGGAACCGGCGGCGACGAGGTCGGCGGGCGTGCCCTCGAAGACGATCCGGCCGCCGTCGTGTCCGGCGCCCGGACCCAGGTCGATGATCCAGTCCGCGTGCGCCATGACCGCCGGGTGGTGCTCGACGACGATGACGGACTTCCCGGAGTCGACCAGCCGGTCGAGCAGGCCGAGGAGCTGCTCCACATCGGCCAGGTGCAGGCCGGTCGTCGGCTCGTCGAGGACGTAGACCCCGCCCTTGTCGGCCATGTGCGTGGCAAGCTTCAGCCGCTGCCGCTCGCCGCCGGACAGCGTGGTGAGCGGCTGGCCGAGGGTCAGGTAGCCGAGCCCGACGTCCGAGAGCCGGCCGAGGACGCGGTGCGCGGCCGGGACGCGGGCCTCGCCGGACCCGAAGAACTCCTCGGCCTCCCGCACCGGCATCGCCAGCACCTCGCTGATGTCACGGCCCCCGAGACGGTAGTCCAGCACGGACGCCTGGTAGCGCTTCCCCTCGCAGTCCTCGCAGGTGGAGGACACGCCGGCCATCATCCCGAGGTCCATGAAGATCACCCCGGCGCCGTTGCAGGAAGGGCAGGCACCCTCGGAATTGGCGCTGAACAGGGCCGGCTTCACGCCGTTGGCCTTGGCGAACGCCGAGCGGATCGGGTCGAGCAGTCCCGTGTACGTCGCCGGGTTGCTCCGGCGCGAGCCGCGGATCGGGCCCTGGTCGACGCGGACCACGCCCTCCTCCGCGGGGATCGACCCGTGCACGAGCGAGCTCTTGCCCGAGCCGGCCACCCCGGTGACCACCACCAGCACACCGAGCGGGACGTCCACGTCGACCCCGCGCAGGTTGTGCGCGTCCGCCCCGCGGATCTCCAGGGCGCCCGCGGACTTGCGCACGGCCTTCTTCAGGCCGGTGCGGTCGCCCAGGTGGCGGCCGGTGACCGTGCCGGAGGCTCGCAGTCCCGCCACGGAGCCCTCGAAGCAGACCGTGCCGCCCGCCGTGCCCGCCCCGGGGCCGAGGTCGACGACGTGGTCGGCGATCGCGATCGTCTGCGGCTTGTGCTCCACCACGAGCACCGTGTTGCCCTTGTCGCGCAGCCGCAGCAGGAGCTCGTTCATCCGCTGGATGTCATGGGGGTGCAGTCCCGTGGTGGGCTCGTCGAAGACGTAGGTGACATCGGTGAGCGCGGAGCCGAGGTGGCGGATCATCTTGACGCGCTGCGCCTCGCCGCCCGACAGCGTGCCCGCCGGCCGGTCGAGCGCGAGGTAGCCCAGACCGATCTCCACGAAGGAGTCCAGGGTGTGCCGCAGCTTCTCCAGCAGCGGTGCGACCGAGGGCTCGTCGAGGCCGCGGACCCATGCGGCCAGGTCGCTGATCTGCATGGCGCAGGCGTCGGCGATGCTGATCCGCCCGATCTTCGAGGACCGGGCCTCGGGCGTGAGCCGGGTGCCCTCGCACTCGGGGCAGGTGGCGAAGGCCGTGGCCCGCTCCACGAACGCCCGGATGTGCGGCTGGAGCGCGTCGATGTCCTTGGACAGCATCGACTTCTGGATCTTCGGGATCAGCCCCTCGTAGGTGAGGTTGATGCCGTCGACCTTGATCTTCGTCGGCTCCTTGTGGAGGAGGTCGTCCAGTTCCCTCCTGGTGTACTCGCGGATCGGCTTGTCCGGGTCGAAGAAGCCGCAGCCGCCGAAGATCCGGCCGTACCAGCCGTCCATGCTGTAGCCGGGAACGGTGAGCGCGCCCTCGTTGAGGGACTTGGAGTCGTCGTAGAGCTGGGTCAGGTCGATGTCCGAGACGCTGCCGCGGCCCTCGCAGCGCGTGCACATGCCGCCGGTGCGGTTGAAGGTCGCCTTGACCGTCTTCTTGGAGCCCTTCTCGACGGTGATCGCCCCGCTGGCCCGGACCGAGGGCACGTTGAAGGCGTACGCGCCGGGCGGGCCGATGTGCGGCCGGCCGAGGCGGCTGAAGAGGATGCGCAGCATCGCGTTGGCGTCGGTGGCGGTGCCGACGGTGGAGCGCGGGTCGGCGCCCATCCGCTGCTGGTCGACGATGATGGCCGTTGTCAGCCCTTCCAGTACGTCGGCCTCCGGCCGCGCCTGCGCGGGCATGAAGCCCTGCACGAAGGCGCTGTAGGTCTCGTTGATCATCCGCTGGGACTCGGCGGCGATCGTGTCGAACACCAGCGAGCTCTTGCCCGAGCCCGAGACGCCCGTGAACACGGTCAGCCGGCGCTTGGGGATCTCGATGTCGACGTCCTTGAGGTTGTTCACGCGCGCGCCGTGCACGCGGATCAGACCGTGGCTGTCGGCGATGTGGGGCGCGGGCGACCGCGTCTCCGTCCTCTTGGCCATGCTCTTCGTGTCTCCATCGTTCGGTCCGGCCGCTTTCGAGCAGTATGTCTGCTCCGGCTGCGCCGGTGCGGCGTGGCCGCCGCACCGTCCGACAGCCACGCTATGCGGGGTCCGGGCACCGGCGCTTCTCGATTCCTGACCGGCCCGCCGGCGGGCCCGCGGGCCGACGCGGCGGTCCCACCGGCGCGTACGGGGCCGGCGCCCCGAGGAAGGCGCCGTCCGGCACCTGCCGGCGCTCGTTCCGCAGCGCAAAGCCCGCCTCAACGGCGCGCGCGGCAGGGCTGCTTCCGGCCAAACAGACCGGTGCGGCCCGGCGGAGACCTGCCGGGTGGCGGCACCCCTCGCGCTAGTGTGCGTACGTGAACTCTCATGTCGTCATAGGCTTCGGGCCCGCCGGAGCCGCCACCGCTCGGCTGCTCGCCGAACGGGGCCACTCAGTCAAGGTCGTCACCGCCTCGGGCCGGGCCCCGGAGCCCGGCATCGAGCACGTCGCGCTGGACGCCCGGGACACCGGGCGGCTGACCGAGGTGGCGCGCGGCGCGGCCGCGCTCTACCACTGCGCCGCACCGCCCTACCACCGCTGGGCGGGCGAATGGCCGGCGCTGGTCGCGTCGGTGTGCGCGGCCGCCGAGGCCACCGGTGCGGTTCTGGTCATGCTGGGCAACCTCTACGGGTACGGCCCGGTGGACGTCCCCATGACGGAGGATCTGCCGCTCGCCGCGACCGGTCCCAAGGGGCGGGTCCGCGCGGCCGGCTGGGAACGGGCGCGCGCCCTCCACGAACAGGGCCGCGTCAAGGCCGTCGAGGTGCGGGCCTCCGACTTCTTCGGCCCCGGCGTCACCGACGGCGGGCACCTGGCCGCCCGGGTGGTTCCCCCGCTGCTGCGCGGCAAGCCGGTCTCCGCCCTCGGCGACCCCGACGCCCCGCACAGCTGGACCTACCTCCCGGACGTGGCCAGGGCCCTGGCCGAGGTTGCGGGCGAGGAGCGGGCCTGGGGCCGGGCCTGGCACGTGCCGACCGCGCCGCCGCTGTCCGTCCGGGAGATGGCCGGCCGGATGGCCGCCGAGGCGGGAACCGGTCCCGTCGCCGTACGCGGGCTTCCTCCCGCCGTCCTGGGCATCGGGTCGCTCTTCTCCCCGCTGCTGCGCGAGCTCAAGGAGATCCGCTACCAGTTCGACCGCCCGTTCGTCGTCGACGCGAGCGCCTACGAAGCCGCGTTCACCGAGCGGGCCACCCCCGTCGACGAGCAGGTGAAGGCCACGGTGGCGTGGTGGCGCGAGCGACTGGCAGCCGCCCGATGACGGCGCCGGCCACCGTGACGCGCGACGACATAGCCGTCGTCGGCATGGCGTGCAGGTTCCCCGGCGCCCGTGACGTCAACCAGTACTGGCGGCTCCTGACGGACCCGCGCCCCCAGTTCTCCCCGATACCCGACTCGCGGTGGCGTGCCGCCGCCTTCGTCAGCGACGACTTCCGCGACACCTCGGCGGCCTACACCGACACCATGGCCCTGCTGCCGGACGTGGACCGCTTCGACGCCGCCCACTACGGCATCCCGCCGCGCCGGGCCAGGGCGATGGACCCCCAGCACCGGCTGCTGATCGACCTCGCCCGCGAGGCCCTGCAGGACGCGGGATGGGAGACGGACGGCTTCGACCGCGAGGAGACCTCGGTCATCACCGCGCTCACCGAGAGCGGCTACCGCCAGCTCAGCACCATGCGGCTGCGCATGCGCCAGCTGGCCGGGGGCGAGTTCGGGGCGCGGGCGGCCGACCCCGGCTGGCACGAGACGGTCCGCGCGGTCGACGGGCTGCACGGCACCTCCGCCGCCGGACTGCTACTCAACATGGGCCCGAACACGGTCAGTTCGGTCTTCGACCTGCACGGCGAGAGCTACGCCCTCGACTCGGCCTGCTCCGGCGGCCTCATGGCCGTGGCCAACGCCGTGTACGCGCTGCGCGCCGGCCGCTCCCGCATCGCGCTCGCCGGCGGCGCCCAACTGGTCCTCACCCCCGACCTGCTCGTCGGGCTGTGCCGGATCGGCGCCATCTCGCGCAGCGGCCGGTGCCTGCCCTTCGGGGCGAAGGCCGACGGTTTCGTCCTGGGCGAGGGCGCCGGCGTCCTGGTCCTGCGGCCGCTCTCCGACGCCCTGGCCGCGGGCGACCGCGTCTACGCGGTGATCCGCGGCGTGGGCACGGCCAACGACGGGACCGTGCAGGGCGGTATGCACCCCCAGGCCGCCGGCCAGCTCCGGGCCCTGCGCCGCGCCTACCGCGACGCGGACCTGACGCCGGACGCGGTGGGCTACCTGGAGGCGCACGGCACCGGCACCACGGTGGGCGACCCCGTGGAGCTCGCCGTCCTGCGCGAACTGCGCGGCGAGGAGGCCCCGCCGGCCTACCTCGGGGCGGTGAAGGCGGTGGTCGGGCACTCGCTGAACTCCGCCGGCATGGCGGGGCTCATCAAGTCGGTGCTGGCCGTGCACCGGGGCGTCATACCCCCGCAGCCGGAGTTCCAGCCGGCCGACGCCTCCCTGCTCGACGGCGCGCGGCTGACCGTCCCCACGGCGCCGGTCCGCTGGCCGGAGAGCGGCGGACCGCGGCGGGCCGGGGTGAGCGCCTTCGGCTTCGGCGGCACCGGCGTCCACATGGTGGTGGAGGAGGCCCCCGCGCCGGCGGCGGGTACGGCGCGGGCGGAGGGCCCGCACGTGCTGGTGCTCACCGCCCGCGACCGGGCGGGGCTGGCCCGCCACGCGCGGGAACTGGCGGAGGTCATCGCCGAGGACCGGCCGGAGCCGGCCGCGGTCGCGGACACCCTGGCCCGCCGCACCCCCCTCGGGGAACGCCTCACCCTGGTGGTGGAGGACACCGCCGACGCCGTCGCACGGCTGACCGAAGCCGCCGCGGGCGTGGAGGCGGGCCGTACGGGAGACCCCGTCGCGCGGCCGCTGCCGGTACCCGGGGAACGCATACCCCCGTGCACGCTGCCGCCGAGCCCGCTCGCCCCGCGCCGCCACTGGGCCGTGGACGAGTCGGCGCGCGAGCTGTCGGGCCCGGACGCGCCCGTGAACGCGTACGGGGACGCGTACGGGGCGGGCCGGCCGGCTTCCTCCGGCGGCGGGTCCATCGCCACCGCCGTGCTCGAAGAGGTGTCGCGGGCAGGCGTCTTCCCGCTCTCCGACCTGCACCCCGGCATGACGCTCGTGAGCGACCTCGGCTTCGACTCCCTCATGCTGCAGGAGCTGGAGGTCACCATCGGCAAGCGCGTGCCGGGCTTCCGGACCGAGGAGCTCTTCTCGGCCGACCTCACCATCGGCCGGCTGATCGCCCTGGCCCGCGGTGAGGGGGACGGCACGGCGACGGCCGTCCCCGTCACGGAACCGGTTCCCGCCGGAGCACCGCCGACGTGGAGCGCCGACACCGCCGACATCGACGCGTTCCCCGAGGTGGCCCGGTTCGAGGAGCGGCTGGCGGCGGTCACCGGCAGCACGGAGGGCTCCCCGTACTTCCGCGTCCACGAGGGCACCATCTCCGACACCACGGTCATCGGGGGCCGCCCGTACCTGTCCTTCGGCAGCTACAACTACCTCGGGATCTCCGGCCATCCGGCGGTCAACGAGGCCGTGCACGAGGCCGTGGACCGCTACGGGACCTCGGTCTCGGCGAGCCGGGTGCTCTCCGGCGAACGGGACCTCACCGTCCGCCTGGAGCGGGCACTGACGGACTTCCTCGGCGTCGGGGACTGCCTGGCGCTGGTGAGCGGCCACGCCACCAACGTCACCGCCATCGGCCACCTCGTCGGCCCCGGGGACCTCGTGGTGCACGACGCGCTCGCCCACGACAGCATCCTCCAGGGCTGCGCCCTGTCCGGTGCCGCCCGGCGTCCCTTCGAGCACAACGACATGGGCCGGCTCGAGCAGATGCTGAGGCTCAACCGGTCCCGGTTCCGGCGGGTCCTGATCGCCGTGGAGGGCGCGTACAGCATGGACGGCGACCTCGTCGACCTGCCCGCCGTGATCGAGCTGAAGAAGCGCTACGGAGCCCTGCTGATGGTGGACGAGGCGCACAGCATCGGAACGGTGGGCGAACGCGGCCGGGGCGTCGGCGAGTTCTTCGGCGTCGACCGCTCCGATGTGGACCTGTGGATGGGCACCCTCTCCAAGGCCTTCGCCAGCTGCGGCGGTTATCTCGGCGGCTCGGCCCGGATGGTGCGCTGGCTGCGCCACACGCTCCCCGGCTTCGTCTACAGCGTCGGCCTCACCCCGGCCAACGCGGCCGCGGCGCTGGCCGCCACCGAGCTGATCGCCGCGGAGCCGGAGCGGGTGCGGGCGTTGAGACGCAACTCCGAGCTCTTCCTGGGCCTCGCCGCCGAGGCCGGCCTGGCTACGGGCTCCAGCGCCGGAACGCCGATCGTGCCGTGCGTCCTGGGGGACTCGGCGAAGACGCTGCGCGTGGCGGGCGGACTCTTCGGACGGGGTGTCGTCGCCGATCCGATCTTCCACCCCGCCGTGGAGGAGGGGCTGTCGCGGCTGCGCTTCTTCATCACCAGCGAGCACCGCGAGGACGACATCCGGCGCGCGGTCGCCGTGCTGGCCGAGGAGGTGGCGTCCGCCGGGAGGTAAACCCATCTCAGATCAGGGTGCGTTCGATGCGGCTGAGCGTGGCGCTCTTGGCGGGCCGGTCGCCCTCTTGCGGGTCCGCGTCGGTGCCGTGCCGCTGTTCGGCGCCGCCCATCCGCTGGGAGAGCAGGTAGGCGATGATCTCCGCCTCCTGCTCCTGGACGTCGTCGTAGGTCGCGCGCAGCAGCATGTCGCGCACGATGTCGGGGTCGAGGTCGGGGAAGAGGAGGCGGGCGGCCGCCTCGTCCAGGCCGCCGGCCCCGCGGTGGCAGCAGATGATGTGGCCCAGCTCGTGCAAGATGATGTGCTCCTGATGCGCGCTGGTGGTGTTGGCGTCGTAGAAGATCAGGTCCTCGTCGCGGGCGGCGACCCACATGCCGCAGGGGTGCGACGAGGGCATCTGCATCGGGACCAGGATGATCGGGCGGTCGCGGACCTCGCCGAGGTGGCGGCAGAGCTCGGCCACGTCGGGGGCCTCGGGGAGGTCGAGTTCGGCGATCCGCCGGGCTCCGGCCTTCCGCAGCTTCTTGAGCCGGCTCCGGCGGTCGTGGTCGGCGGCCCGTTCCTTCCAGGCGCCCCTCATTCGGGTTCGCTGGAGTCGGTGACGGGGGGAAGGCCCTGCAACTGCCGGTACTGGTCCATGATGGCCGTGATGGCCTGGAGGTTCTCCTTCTTCATCCCCGCCGCCCGCATCGCCACGGCGCGGACCCCGGACTGCCGCAGCGCCTCGATGGCGGCGACCTGGCTGAGCACGGACTCGGCGACCTTGTCGTCGAAGAAGTAGGCGACCGAGACGCCGAAGAAGCGCGCGAGGCCCGCCAGCAGGTCGGGCGAGGGGTTGGAGCGCTTGCCCGTCCGCAGCTGGGACAGGTACACACCGCCGACCTTGAGCTCGGGATTGGCCCGCTTGAGCTCCTCCGCCACCTCGGCATTGGTCCAGTGCTTGCCCTTGGGGCGAACGGTCTTGAAGAGGTCGTCGAGGCGCACTGCGAGCAGGGGCCGGTCGCCGGCCTCGGTCTCGGTCTCGGTCATTGGTGATCCTTCCTCCCGTCACCTCCTCGGTATAGCCCTTGGCTATACGTCAGTTTCACAGATTAGCGGCCAGTTGACAATTGGGCTGGACTCCGCCAACGTTGGGTCTCGCCGATAGCTGGCAGTTAACTCGACTCACGGGGGTTCGTCGGTTGGCTTGCCGGTGAAAAACGGACTGGCCCGGCCCTCGGGGGATGGGCCGGGCCAGTCCGGGCGGTGTCCGCCGTCCCGCCCCGTGCGGAGACGGGGGGCAACGGGGGAGCTGCCCGCCCGGTTTGACGGGGGATGCAAACCGGGCGGGAGCTTCAACTCGCGGTGCCGAGCTTACTGTAGGCGGCCGCTACTTGGGTGAGCCATGCCACCTCCGCCGTGAAGTTGTCGGTGTCGCGGTCGTCGAAATCGCCGGCGTCCTTGTTGTCGTGAGGGACGGTCCCGTTCCGCTTGGCGAGCAGAGCCTGCTTGATCTGCGCCGCTTCCGTGAAAGCCTGCCGCGACTCCTCGCTGGCCTCCTGGCCCGGACCCCCGTCACCCGGTGCGGTGCGGTCGATGTAGGGGCGCAGATCGCGCCATCCGTCGCGTATCTCGACGACCCGGCGGTGGAGGCGGTAGTCCATCTCCGAGACCGAGGCGCCCGGCGGCTCCAGCGCGATGTCCGGGGAGGACTCGTACAGGTCCCGCCACAGCGGGTAGAGGGCCCGGTAGGACCGGTAGCTGCGCGCCCAGCCCAGGAGCCTGGTGGCCGAGGGGCCCCAGGACGAGTTGGTGAGGCTCAGCGAGAGGATCACGATGCCCGCCGCGCTGAAGATGTTCGACGCGAGCTTCCAGACGCCGATGTCGATCCCGGCCGCCGACGTGAGGATGTTGACCGTCCGCGCCGAGCAGTACAGGAAGAGGACCACCGCGGCGACGCGGAGCATCCGCAGCGCCTGCCGCAGCGAGGCGTTGTCGGTCATCCGGGCGTAGGGGCCGCACTGGCGGAAGATCGTGACGCACGGAACGGCCTGCGACACGATGAAGGCCAGGAGGTACGTGAGGACCAGCGGCTGGCCGCTGCCCGTGTCGAAGTCCGACGACGGCCGGCCCGGGCCGTCGGCGAGCAGGAACAGCGCGACGAGGAGCACGTTCAGGCCGATGCCGGTGACCGTCCACCAACGGGCCCTGCGGATGGCCTCCTCGTCGGCGTCCGCCCACTTCAGCAGGATGATCTGCGAGCTCACGCAGAAGGCGACCGCCGCCAGGTGCATGAGGAGGATGGCGAGGTTGCCGACGCCGAGGAAGCTGCCGCCGCCCATGGCGACGGCGCCCATCGTGAAGGTCAGGCACTGGAGCAGGAGGGTGGTGATCAGCGCGCGGTAGGCGCTGTCCTTCCAGCTGCGCCGTGCCTGGCACAGCCGGTAGACGAGCGCCGCGTACGACGACAGCGCGGCTATGACGAAGCAGAGGGTTCTGGTGGTGTTCACGTCCTGGATTTTCTGCGGGTGCCGCGGGGGCGGCTGACGGTCAGTCGGTCGTCCCGGCCAGGGGGACGTCGAGGCCGATGGCCTCGGCCGCGACGGCGATCGCGTAGTCGAAGAAGGCGGCCTCGTCGCTGACGCTGTCGTGGGTGCGGCTGAAGACCTGGAAGACCAGCAGGCCGATCAGGTTGCTCCAGAGGACGATGCCGCGTTCGATGATGTCCGAGAACGGAGCCCCGGGCACCCCGCCGAAGGCGGCCACGGCCTCGGGCAGGAGCAGCTGCCGGGCGGGCGGCGTCCGCCGGGGCGGGGTGAGTTCACCGGCCTCCAGTGCCGACCGGATGATCCCGGCGAGCACCGCGGGCGTACGGGAGGCGGGCGGGACCGTGTCCTGCGGGGCGTGGTACCCGGGCACGGGCGAGCCGTAGATCAGCGTGAACTCGGCCGGGTACTCGAACGACCACTGCCGCAGGGCCCGGGTGGCCGCCAGGAGACGCGCACCGGCCGGGGCCCCTTCGGCCGCGGCGGCCGCGTCGGCCCGTTCCATCGCGGCGCCGGACGCGTCGTACGCGTCGATGACCAGGGCGGTCAGCAGGTCGTCCCGGTGCGGGAAGACGGCTTCCACCTCGCTGACGGCGAGACCGCTCTCGTGCGCCACGGCCTCCGGGGTCAGCCCCGCGGCCCCCAGCTTCGCCAACTGCGCACGGGCGGCGTCCTTGACCACGGCCGCCCGACCCGTGTCTTCGGCGTTCGAACTCGTTGTGGAAACGTCCATGCCGGAACCGTACCCGCCGCACGACGGCGGCCGGGAGCGCGGTCTCCCGGTCACCCGGGCAGGGCGCCGAGTTCCGGCCACCGCCGCCCGGAGCCCTCGCCCCGCCGCCGGTCCGGGGGCCCGGGCGGGGTGGCGTACCGCCCGCCGGGGCGGGTAGGCGCCCGGCAGGAGCCGCTTCCAGCAGCCGGAGGAGCCATGACCCGCAGCGTCCACGAGGTGATGACCTCGAACCCGGTGACGGTCGAGAAGCTGACCTCACTGGCTGAAGCCGCACGCGTGATGCGGGACGCCGGCATCGGGGACGTCCTCGTCGTCGACGGGGGCCGGCTGCACGGCATCGTCACCGACCGCGACCTCGTCATCCGGGGCATGGCCGAGAACCGGGACCCGGCCGAGACGACCGTGCAGGCGATCTGCAGCACCGAACTGCTCACGGTCGGACCCGGCGACGACGTCCACCAGGCCGTCGCCCTGATGCGCCGCAACGCCCTTCGCCGCCTGCCCGTACAGACCGAGGACGGAGAACTGGTGGGCGTCGTCACCCTCGGCGACCTGGCGGTGGAAAGCGACCCGGGCTCGGCCCTCGCCGCCATCGCGGCCGCCGAGCCGGACACCTGAAGCGCGCCCGTCGCCGGAGGAAGGGAGGTGGTGCCGTCGTGAACGCGTCCATCCCCCTGATCTCCGTACCGGACGGCCGGGTACTGATCCCCGCCGACGAGGTGACCGCCCTGCTGCGGTACGTCGCGGGGGAGTGGCTGCACACCGTGAGCCGGGGCGGGGCGGAACTCGATCCGGGAACGACCCTGCGCCTGGCGGGCTTGCTGACGGCCTACGCGGACCAGATCGACGTGGAATGCATCGGTTTCATGCCCGTCCCCGACGAGGACCCCGGCCCCGGACCCTGAGCGCCGCACCGTCCGTCCCCCTCCCGTGTTACTCCGCGGTAAGCGATGATGGCGGGCGACCACTCAGAGGGCGGGGGCTGATCAGCGGTGACCACTTTCGAAGAACGGGCCACGGTGCACGCGTTCCGGGACGACGCCCTGGGCGAGCACGACGCCGTCGGCCTCGCCGCGGCGATCCGGCGGGGCGAGGTCTCCGCCGCGGAGGCCGCCCGCGACGCGCGGGAACGCGTACGGGGGGTCGAGGCCCGGCTGCACGCGGTCCAGGCGTACGCGGACACCCCCGCGCGCACCGGCCCCGGGGTCGGCCCCTTCGCCGGGGTGCCGACCTTCGTCAAGGACAACACCGACTACCGGGGGCTGCCCACCGGCCACGGCAGCGCCGCCTTCCGGCCCAGGGAGGCCCGGCGGCACGCGCCGTTCGCCCGGCAGCTCCTCAGCAGCGGGGTCACGGTGCTGGGGAAGACCCGGATGCCCGAGTTCGGCTTCAGCCCCACCACCGAGTACGAGGGCGCCGAGCCGGTGCGCAACCCGTGGCACACCGGCCACTCCGCCGGCGGCTCCTCGGGCGGCAGCGCGGCGCTCGTCGCCGCCGGAGCGGTGCCCGTCGCGCACGCCAACGACGGCGGCGGCTCGATCCGGATCCCCGCCGCCTGCTGCGGGCTCGTCGGCCTCAAGCCGACCCGCGGCCGGGTCGTGCCGAACGAGCAGAGCCGCCGGCTCCCGATCGACCTCGTCACCGACGGCGTCGTGAGCCGGTCGGTCCGCGACGCCGCCGCCTTCCTCGCCGCCGCCGAGACGTACTGGCGCAACCCCGGGCTGCCGCCCGTCGGCCTGGCCGAGGGGCCCTCCGGGCAACGGCTGCGCATCGGCTTCCTGCTGGACTCCCCGAACGGCGTCCGCTCCGACCCCGCCACCCGGGCCGCGGTCAGCCGGACGGCGGCCACCCTCGAAGGGCTCGGCCACACGGTGGAGCCGGTGGAGATCGCCATCGACCCCAGGTTCACCGACGACTTCCTCACGTACTGGGGGATGCTGTCCTTCCTCCTCGGCGTCACGGGCCGCACCCTCGGAGCGGACTTCGACCGCGGCCGCATGGACGGCCTCAGCCGGGGGCTGCGCGAAACGTACCTGGAGAACTGGCGCCGCACGCCCGGAGTGCTCAGCCGGCTCAAGCACACGAGGGAGGCGTACGCGGCCGCCTTCCGCGGGCGGGACCTCGTGCTGTCCCCCGTGCTGGCCCACACCACGCCGCCGATCGGCCACCTCGGCCCGGCCGTTCCCTACCCGGCGCTGATCGAGCGGATCCTCGCGTACGTGGCGTTCACGCCGGTCGACAACGTCGTCGGCACACCGTCGGTGTCGCTCCCCGCCGAGACGACCACGGAGGACGGACTGCCCGTCGGGGTGATGTTCTCCGCCCGCCCCGGCGGCGAACGTACCCTGCTGGAGGTCGCGTTCCAGTTGGAGGCGGAGCGTCCGTTCCGGCGGATCCAGGACCGGTGACAGGGCGGGTGCCGGCCGCCCGCGTGCGGGCGGCTCCTGACGGTCGTTCAGGTGGTGGGGTGCCATTCGGACAGGACGATGGTGGCGTCGTCGTGCAGCCGCTGGCCCTGGTGGGTGAGGAGGTCCAGGACCAGGCGGCGCAAGGCCTCGGGGGCGGTGGCGCCCGAGGCCATGGAGCGGATGACGGTGTCGGCCAGCCGGTTCTCGCCGAACAGCTCTCCCGCGGCGGAGCGGGCCTCGATCACGCCGTCGCTGTAGAGCAGCACCCGGTCACCGGGCTGGAGCCGCGCCCGGTCCTGCCGGGGAGGTTCCTGGGCGTGGAAGCCTAGCCCGAGGGGGAGTTGGGCCGGGCGTTCCAGTGCTCCGGGCAGGACGTGGCCGTTGCGGATCAGCAGGGGCGCCGGGTGGCCGCAGTTGACCCAGGTGAAGTCTCCGTGCCCGGTGTCGAGGTTGGCGAGGATCCCGGTCATCAGCCGGTCCGGGATCCACTGCTGGAGGGTGCGTTCGATGGTGACGGCGATCTCGGTGAGCGTGCCGCCGGAGCGGCGGGTGGACCGGCAGGCGGCCAGGCCGGCCGCGCTGGCGCCGCCGGAGGCGAGGTCGTGCCCCATGGCGTCGAGCAGGGTCAGGTGCAGCAGGTCGTCGCTGAAGTTGTGGTCGAAGGCGTCACCGCCGATGTCGTACGCCGGTTCCAGGACGGCGGTCGAGGTCGCCTGGCTGGTGCCGATCGTGCGCGGCGGCAGGAACCCCCACACCAGCTCCGCCTGGAGCGTCATGGGCCGGCTGCGGCTCCTGACGACGAGGGGGTCGTTGTGCGCGGACTTGGAGACGACCATAAGCGTGGCCAGCGCGGCCAGGGCCCGGCAGACCTCCAGGTCGCCCTCGTCCAGGGCCGCTCCGGAGGCCTTCATGACCCCGATCCGCTCGACCCCGTCGATCATCGGCAGCCACGCGGTGGTGCGGTCGCGGGACAACTGCGTGCGCTGGCTGCGGTACGCCAGACCGGCCAGGGAACCGTCGATGTCGAGGGCCTCCGCCTCCCGGTCGGCCTCGGTGGCCTCCGCCGGGCCCGGCCGGGGGGCCGCGAGCTGGGGGAGTGCCAGCAGGCGCACCTGCTGCACGTCGGCCACGTACAGGCGGGTCCCGGCCAGCCCCAGCCGCTGTGCGGCCTGGTCGATCAGCGCCGGTACCTGGCGGGCGGAGGCGTCGTGCGAGCGCTCCAGCACCCAGCCGAGGACGGAGCCCGGCAGGTCCTCCCGCCGACGCGCGTTCACGGGGCGGCTCCTGCCCGCGGACCCGGGGTGCGCCTCGGGCCTTCCCGCACCCGTGCCGAGACGCTCACGGCTCGCGCCAGGCGTCGGTCTCCAGGTGGGAGCCCGCCATCGGGCCCATGCGGAGCATCCCGCCGTCCACCGCCCAGGAGGCCCCGGTCACGTAGCCCGAGCCGGGCCCCGCGAGGAAGGCGACGACCGCCGCGACCTCACGCGCGTCACCGGGGCGCCCGAGGGGGATCCCGGGCCGCGCGACCGAGCGGACGTCGACGTCCTCCTGGCCGGTCATCGGGGTGGCGATCTCGCCCGGGGCGACGGAGTTCACGGTGATCCCGTACTCGGCGAGTTCGAGGGCCATCACCTGCGTGAGCAGGCCCAGCCCGCCCTTGGCGGCGCAGTACGGAGCGGTACCCACGCGGGGCTGGTGCTCGTGCACCGAGGTGATGTTGACGATGCGCCCGCCCCGCCCCTGCGCGATCATCCAGCGGGCCGCCCGCTGGCCGCACAGCAGCGGTCCGACCAGGTCCACGTCCAGGATCCGGCGCACCGTGTCCAGCTCCAGCTCCAGGAAGGGCTCCGACACCCCGGTGCCGGCGCAGTTGACCAGGACGTCCAGGCCCCCCAGCTCCCTCGCGAGACCGTCCACCGCCTCAGCCGCTCCGGGCAGCCGCGACAGGTCCATCCGCGCGACGGCGGCCCGGTGCCCGGACCGCGCCACCTCCTCGGCGGTCTCCCGGGCCCCGGTTTCGTCGGAGTGCCAGGTGATGCCGACGTCCGTCCCCGCGTCGCGGGCGAGCGCGACCGCGATGGCGCGGCCGATCCCGGAGTCGGACCCGGTCACCACGGCCGTGTGCGGAGCGAAGGGCCGCGGCCCGCCGGCGCCGGTCACGGCAGTCCCCGCCACGGCGCCGGGCTCGCGCGCCGTCCGGCAGCCGGCGGATGCCGGCGCGCCGGCTCCGCGGGCCGTTCGCGGGAGCGCCGCACGGCCCTGAGCCGTCCGTCCATGACAAGCACCGCCTCGTACTCGGTACGCCGCCCCGCCCGCGTGCGCGGGCAGCGGCGGCCGTGATTCAGAGGGCCAGCACGATCGCGAACACCAGGAAGAAGAGGGCCACCAGGACCGCCAGGGCGACGATGACCGCGAGCGGGCCCTTGGCCCACCCGCGCTTCAGCGGCCGGTAGGGGCCGGCGCCGGAGGAGGTGCTCGCCTCGCCGGGAGGGGTCTCGCCGGGCGGAACCGAGCCGCCCGGTTCCAGGCCGGGGGTGGTGCGGGGATCCGGGTCAGGATTGTGGGTACTCATGTCGGGCGTGTCCCCGTAATCCGGACACCCATGCCGGGCGGGGCGGACTTCCCGAGGAGACCGGCACCGACCTGGTGTCCGGCGGCGAAGCCGGGGCAGACGGGGCACCATGAGCGTCGTCGGGCTCCGCGGACGCGGGGCCCCGGGCCGCCCGGGTGCGGATGCCCAGGACCGCGCCCCCACCGAACCAGCGGGAGAGAGAATGCCCGAGAAGTACGAGCCGGAGCAGCCCATGGCCGCCGAGACCCCCGCGGACCACGTACCCGGCAAACCCGCCGCCGCCTCCCCCCAAAGGGAGGAACCGACCAGTCCGCGCCCGCCGCTGCCTCCCAAGGCGGACCAGGAGGGCCCCGAGACGGTCAGTCCCACCGGCCAGGCCACCGGGGCGGAAGGAGCGCGCGACGCCCAGAGCGGGGCGTACCTCACCAGTGCGCAGGGCACCCGGCTGTACGAGACCGACCACTCCCTGAAGGCGGGGCCCCGGGGGCCCGTACTCCTCCAGGACCACCACCTGCGCGAGAAGATCACGCACTTCGACCACGAGCGGATCCCCGAGCGCGTCGTCCACGCCCGCGGGGCCGGCGCGCACGGGGTCTTCCGCGGTTACGGCACCGCGGGCGAGGTCTGCAGGGCGGCCTTCCTCGGCCGGGACGTCGAGACGCCCGTCTTCGTCCGGTTCTCCACCGTGCTGGGCTCGCGCGGATCCGCCGACACCGTGCGGGACACCCGGGGCTTCGCGGTGAAGTTCTACACCGAGGAAGGCACCTTCGACCTGGTGGGCAACAACATCCCGGTGTTCTTCATCCAGGACGCCATCAAGTTCCCCGACGTCATCCACGCCGGCAAGCCGCATCCCGACCGGGAGATCCCGCAGGCCCAGAGCGCGCACGACACCTTCTGGGACTTCGTCTCCCTGCACACCGAGGCGACCCACCACACCCTCTGGAACATGTCCGACCGGGGCATCCCCCGCTCGTACCGGATGATGGAGGGCTTCGGGGTCCACACCTTCCGGCTGGTCAACGAGGCGGGCGAGAGCGTACTGGCCAAGTTCCACTGGAAGCCGAAGCTGGGCGTGCACTCCCTCACCTGGGAGGAAGCGCAGATGATCGGCGGGACGGACCCGGACTTTCACCGCCGCGACCTCTTCGACGCCATCGAGTCCGGTGCCTTCCCCGAGTGGGAACTGGGCATCCAGGTGTTCCCCGACACCCCGGAGCAGACCTTCGAGGGCATCGACCTCCTCGACCCCACCAAGATCGTGCCCGAGGAACTCTCCCCGGTACAGGCCATCGGCCGGCTCACGCTGAACGCCAACACCAAGAACTTCTTCGCCGAGACCGAGCAGGTCGCCTTCCACCCCGGGCACCTGGTGCCGGGGATCGACATCACCGACGATCCGCTCCTCGCCGGCCGGCTGTTCTCGTACCTGGACACGCAGATCAGCCGCCTCGGAGGCCCCAACTTCGCCCAGATTCCGGTCAACCGCCCGCACGCCCCCGTCAACGACATGCTGCGGGACGGCATGCACCAGACCGCCGTGCACACCGGCGTGGCGCCGTACCGGCCCAACAGCCTGGACGGCGGCTGCCCCTTCCTGGCGGGCGCGGAATCCGCCGCCTACATCGAGGCGCCCGTGCGGGTGCCCGCGGCGAGCAAGAGCCGCGAGGCCGCCGCCTCCTTCTCGGACCACTTCAGCCAGGCGCGCATGTTCTGGCTCAGCATGAGCCCGCCGGAGCGCGAGCACATCATCGCCGCGTACAGCTTCGAACTGGGCAAGTGCTACGAACAGGCCGTCAAGGAACGGATGCTCGGCAACCTCGCGAACATCGACCCCGAACTGTGCGCCCAGGTGGCCGCCGGGCTCGGGCTGCCCGCTCCCGGCCCCACCGTCCCGCTCGCCGAGGTCGAACCCAGCCCGGCCCTGTCCCAGCTGGGGCGGACCTGGCCCGTCGACGGCCGGGTGATCGGCATCGTCGCCGATCCCGCCGGGGAATCCGCCGAGGTGCGCGCCGTACAGCGGGCCGCCTCCGCCCGGGGCCTGCTCCCGCTCGTCATCGCCCCGAACGGCGGCACGCTCGACGCCGAAGGGGAGCCGGTGGCCGTCCAGCGCACCTTCGCGACGGCGCGGTCGGTGGAGTACGACGCCATCGTCCTCGCCGGCGCCCCCCGGCCCGCCGCCGACGCCAGGGGCGCCCGCGACGCCAAGGCGGGCACGCCCGGCGCGACGGAAGTCGACCCGCGCGTACTGCTGCTGATCACCGAGGCCTACCGGCACGGCAAGGCCATCGCCGGCTGGAACGGGGGCGAGCGGGCGCTGGAGGCCGCCGGCATCGCCGCCGACGAGCCGGGAGTCATCGTCGGGGACTCGGGATCCTCGGTGCTGGACGCGCTCACCGGTGCACTGGAGAAGCACCGGGTCTGGGAGCGGTTCCCCGCGCCGGCCGCCTGAGGAGCCCTGCCGGCCGGCCGGCGCGGGTCGCGACGGCCGGCCGGCACAGGCCTGATCGGCGGTGTCCGGACGGGTGACGCAGCACCCGCCCCGGCGGGTCGCCTGACGGGGACCGCCCGGACCGCGACGATGGCGGGCGTCCGGCCGGCCCCACCGGTCCCCGGCCCCGACACCGACAAGGAGCACTCCGTGCTGGAACGAAAGCGTCGCAAGAACGCCACCGAGGTCACCTTCGTGCTGCCCGAGGGCGACCCGCCGGGGCCGGTCAGCGTCGTGGGGACGTTCAACGACTGGCGGCCGGGCACGCACGTGCTCGCACCCCGCCCCGACGGCAGGCGAGCGGTGACCGTCGAGCTTCCGGCGAAGGGCACCCACGCCTTCCGGTACCTGGCCGCCGGGGACTACTGGTTCAACGACGAGGGCGCCGACGGCCACGACGGCGCCAACAGCCGCCTGCGCACCTGAACGCCCGCGCACCCGAACGCGGCGGAGGGAGCCGTGCCGCGCACGGCTCCCTCCTGTGGCCGGGAACGCCGGCCGGCGAGCGGTGTCAGGACTCCTTGCCGCGCCCGCTCATCGCGTCGCGCAAGCGGTCCACCAGCCCCAGGCCCGGCGCCAGGAGCTTGTTGGCGGGCGGAGTGTCGGGAGCCGAAGGGTGCGGCCGGGTCGGCGCGGTCTTCTTCGCCGTCCGGACCTTGTCACCCAGCGTGCCGAGCATCTCCGGGCCGCACGCGGTCCGCAGCCGGGGGAACAGGTTCTGCTCCTCGTCGGCCATGTGCTCGCGGATCTCCGCCATCAGCTTCGCTGCCAGCACGTCGAAGCGGGGGTCATCCGCCTCGCAGCCCTCCAGGTCCTTCATGACGCGCTCGGCCGCGGCGTGGTCCGCGAGCTCCTTGTCGGCCAGCGCGTCGCCGTTCGGCAGCTTCTCCCGTACGGCCGGGTACAGATAGGACTCCTCCGCCACGGAGTGGCGGACCAGTTCCATGATCGCCTGGTCTGCGTACTCCTTCCTGCGGGCATCGCCCGGAGGCAGGGCTTCCATCTTGCCGAAGATCTCCTCCACTTCCCGGTGGTCGGTGGTCAGCTCTGCGATGACGTCGCCGCCGTGTCCCATCGTGTCCCTCCTCGATCGGTCGGAATAGGCCGCGCCTTTCCATTCCGATGTCATTTATTCGGTCATTAAGGTGAGGGGAGGAAGCCCGCACCCCGCCCTGGAGGCCGCCGTGTCCACGGACAGCGCGCTGGCGCCGCTCATCGCGGCCACGGCGCAGTGGTTCGACCGCGCGTACCCGTCCGGGCGCGGCGCGCTCCAGCGGGGCCTCGCCCAGGCCCAGTCCCGCCAGGCCGTCACGCTCGCCGCCTGGCTCCGCTATCCGACGCGGCTCGACGTCCACCTGGTTGCCCTGACCGGTCCCGGCGGCTCGGGCAGACTCGACTGGATCACCGGATCCGACTTCGCCCGCGCGGCGGAGACCGCCGACCCGCGGGCCTTCGCCTGGCGGACCTGGGTGGACGAGGTGGTCGCCAGCTGGGCCGCGTGCCTGCTGGGTACGCCGTCCCTCGCCGAGGCGGCGGCGCGGGCGGTCACCGGCACGGAGCACGTGGGGGCGGTGCCCGTCTCCTTCCGCCGACTGACCGAGCCGGACCCGTACGACCACCGGGGCGCGGAGCTGCTGCGCCATCCCGACCTGCTGGCCCCGGTGGCGGACCTCCACCGGAGCCGGCTCCTGGCCCGCCTGGAGGCCCCGGCCTGAGCCGCCGGCGGGCCCACGCGTACGGGCCGGCGGCACGGCCGGCCCTCCCCGCGCTCCGCGCGGGCGGTGCGGCCGCCCGTGTACGGCGGCTGCCCGAGGCCTTCGCGGGAGCCGTGGCGGGCGTGCCGCGACGGGATGCCCCCGCCGCGCTGTGCCGTGCCTGCGTCCATCTGCTGGACATCACCGGGGCGTCCGTCTCCCTCGCCGGGGACGCGGACGCGCGCGTGCTGTGGTGGTCCTCCGACGAGCGGGCCCGCCCGGCTGGCCGAAGCGCAGCACACCCTCGGGGACGGGCCGTGCCGCACGGCGATCGCACTGGCCGCGCCGGTCCTCGCCGAGGACCTGACCGGTGGCCAGGACGCCCGCCACCGGCCCATGTGCGCCGAGCAGGCCGTGTCCCCGGACGTCAAGGCGCTCTTCCCCCTGCCCTGGGAGGCGGGGGAATCGCCGTGGAGACCCTGGACGTCTACCGGCCGCTGTCGGAGCGGGACCGGTCGTTCGCCCTCCCGGCGGCCGACGCGATCACCACCGCGCTGCTCGCCCTCCACGCCGGGGAGGTGACGTCGGGCGGACAGCCCAGGCCCCTGCGTCGACGCCTTCACCACGGGAGAGCCGGTCCACGCCGGGGGACCTCGCCGAGCACGAGGACCGCTGGCCGGACTTCACGCCCCTCGCGGCCGCCGCCGGATACCGAGCCGCGCACGCCCTGCCCCTGCGGGTGCGCCACCAGCAGGTCGGAGCCCTCAACCTGCTCGCCCACGCCCCACCGCCAGAGCGCCCTCTCCGGCAAGGCGGTGGTGGACACCGCGGCCGGCATGATCGCGGCCGCGACGGGCGTCATCCCGGCGTCCGGCACCTCACGGCGTACGCGGCGGCGCACGGCCGGCGCCCGACCGAGGCCGCCGACCGGCTCCTACGGCGCACCCTCACACCGGAGGCCGTCCTGCGGCCGGGGCCGGCCGCGTAGCCCCCGCCTTCCCGGGCGTCCCCAGCGTGCTGCACCCTGCGCGCGCGGTGTCGTCCTCCCTCCGAGCGTGAGCATCGCCTCCGCGACCTCGCCGGCCGCCGCTTCGGGGAGCGCGGTGGCGGCCGCGTCGAGGACGAGCAGCCGTGCCCCGGGGATCTCGCGTGCGATGGCCTCGCCGTGGCCGACGGGGAAGAACCGGTCGCGGCGGCCGTGGACGACGAGCGTGGGAACCGCGATCCCGGGCAGGCGCTCGCGCCAGCGGGGTGCGCAGTCGAGCCTGGAGAACACCATGCCCAGCTGGTTGGCCATCTGCACCGGGGGCGCGGTGCCGGGCGTGCGGTCCCAGACGCGCGCGGCGACCGCCCGCGCGGCGACGGGGTCGTCTCCGCGGATCTCCGCGCCCGCGGCGGCGAACTCCACGACGGCCCCGCGGTCGCTCCA
Organism: Streptomyces sp. NPDC012794; assembly: GCF_042901085.1. Lineage (NCBI taxonomy): Bacteria > Bacillati > Actinomycetota > Actinomycetes > Kitasatosporales > Streptomycetaceae > Streptomyces > Streptomyces sp. NPDC012794. The sequence goes on along the minus strand of NZ_JBIBCI010000005.1, from coordinate 294,463 downwards.
ATCCGGCAGCGGACGCGCGAACAGCCGGCTCATCGTCGCCCGGTCGTGGTCGGGGAGGTCGTCGTCGGGCGGACCAGGGGCGACGGCGCGGGTGCCGGCCAGGGTGAGCGCGGAGAACGCGCCCGGATGGTCGAGCACGGCCACCTGGGCGACCATCCCGCCGACGCCGATCCCCGCGAGGTGCGCGGGCCCGCCACCGAGCGCGCCGGCGAGGGCCGCCGCGTCGGCGGCGAGGTCGCGCAGGGTGTAGGCGGGCGCCTCCGGATCCGCCGTGGTCGACTCGCCGCTGTCGCGCAGGTCGTAGCGCACCGCCCGGCGCCCGCCGGCGGCGAGGCCCTCGCACAGCGCGTCCGGCCAGGAGAGCATCGTCGGTCCGCCCGCGAGCAGGACGAGGGCCGCGTCGTCGTCACCGAACGACTCGATGCCCAAGGCGATCCCGTTGACGTCGACCGTGGTCATCGGATCACCCCCGGGCGGTCGTGGGCGGACAGCGGTGTTCCGGCGCCCGGTGCGACGGGCCCGAGGCGCGGTGACAGCGGGTGGCCCCGGTCGTGACGGGAGTTCCCAGCGATGATTCGAGTCATGCCGGGGCAGACCCGGCCCGCCGCCCGAACTCATCGCTCGCGCCCGAAGCGGGTGGCGGACGCGCACCAGGCGCCCGGTACCCGATGCCCGGTGCCCGTCGCCGCGTGCGCGACGCGGCCCACCGGTGGCGGCGGACGGGGCCGGTCCGTGAACCCCTGACATCCTGGAACCACGCTCCGCCCTCGCAGTCCCGGAGGCTCCGATGAAGGTCGACGTCCTGACCGAGGCCGTCATCGCCGCCCCCTGCGCCCGGGTCGCCGCCTACGCGGCCGATCCCGCGAACGCGCCCGCGTGGTACGTCAACATCACCTCCGTCGAATGGCGGACCCCGCCACCCGTGGCGATCGGCTCCAGGATCGCCTTCGTCGCCCGCTTCCTCGGCAGACGGCTGGCCTACACGTACGAGATCACCGCGTACGAGCCCGGGCGCCGGATGGTGATGCGGACGGAGCAGGGGCCGTTCCCCATGGAGACCACCTATACGTGGGAGCAGTACGGGGAAGACCGGGACCGCACCCGCATGACCCTGCGCAACCGGGGCGAGCCCAGCGGATTCGCCTCGCTCGGGGCCCCCGTGATCACGGCCGCCATGCGCCGCGCCCAGCGCAAGGACCTGGCGGCCCTCTCGGCGCTGCTGGAGGCACGCTGAGTACGGCCCCCGGGGAACCGCCTCCGGTCCCGGCGCGTTGACCATGGCGGAAGCACTCGCGGGCCGCCGGGGGCGGCAGGGGGGACGCAGGCCTTTCTCATGAGCACCACCGAGCACAGCACCGAGCACAGCACCGAGCACATCAGCACCGAGCACGTCAGCACCGGGCACGCCGTCGCGGGGGAGGGGGCGCAGGCCGCGCGCGTCGTGGCCGTCAGCAGCAATGCCGTGTACTCGTTCAGCAAGCCGAACCGGGAGAGCATCACGCTCCTCGCCGGCCTCGGCGTCGAAGCCGACGTGCACGCCGGGGTCACCGTCAAGCACCGCTCCCGCGTGGCCCAGGACCCGACGCGGCCGAACCTCCGTCAGGTGCACCTGATACACCGGGAACTCTTCGACGAGGTGGCGGAGGCCGGCTTCGGCGTCGAGCCGGGCCGGCTCGGGGAGAACGTGACCACCGAGGGCATGGACCTGCTCGCCTTGCCGACGGGGACGCTGCTGCACCTGGGCGAGGAGGCGGTGGTGGAGGTGACGGGCCTGCGCAACCCGTGCCCGCAGATCAACGCCTTCCAGGACGGCCTGCTCAAGCAGGTCGTCGGCCGGGACGAGGAGGGCCGCGTGGTCCGCAAGGCCGGGATCATGGGCGTGGTCCACCGGGGCGGCACGGTCCGCCCCGGTGACACCATCACCGCCACCCTCCCGCCGCTGCCGCACATACCGCTCGAGCGCGTCTGACGGGAGGGGCGCGGCGGCGGCCCCCCCCGCGGTGGGAGCGACGGTCAGTAGTAGTCCCGCATCAGGGCCGTCGACCACTCCGGCTGGCGGGTCTCGCCGCGCGGGCCGAATTCCTCCATGTACGGCTTGAGGTCGAGCACGGGGGTGCCGTCCACCGCGTCCAGGCCCTCGACGTGCACGTCCAGGCCGTCCACCTTCAGCACCCTGCACCGTGACAGGCCGATGCGGTTGGGACGGTTCTTGCCGCGCTGGGCGAAGATGCCCACCAGGGGCCAGTCCCGGTTCCCCCGCGGGTGCCGGGCGCCCGTCTCGATCTTCTCCACCGGCACCCGGTCGAAGTGGTAGACGACCTCGACGTGCGAGAAGTCCTGCAGTCCGTAGAGGGCTTCGGGGCCGAACCGGCCGGAGTCCAGCCGGATCACCGCCCGCTCCCGTCCCCAGTCGTCGTCGACGACCTCCGCCCGGCCGCCGACCACCACGCCCACCGGCTGCGACTCCACCATTGCGTGCCCCCGTCTCCCGTTCCCGTGTTCCGTACCGGGTGCGCTCAGGCCGGCCGTACGGCCACGCCGTCCAGTGCGGCCAGCAGGCCGGCCAGCTCCGGCAGCCCCGAGTCCCCCTCGCTGGGGACGGCCAGGACCGCGCCCGGTTCCTCGTCCAGCAGGACGAAGGCCGGGCCGCCGGTCCGGGCCACCAGCGACCAGCCGGGCCCGTCGGCCCGCAGGGCCCGTACGCCTTCGCCCGCGAAGGCCGACCGAACCCGCCCCGGCGGCGGTGCCTGCCGGGCGTAACCGGCGGCCTCCCGCAGCGCCCGCGCGAGCCCGGGGTGCACGGCTGCCGCCGCCCCGCCGTCCTCCGCGACGCGCTCGCTCCAGTCAGCCCACTCCCGGCCGACCTGGTCCGCGCCCAGACGCCGCTGCACCGGCCCCCAACCCTGCGCCGAGGGGGGTGACAGCGGCACCCGACCCGTGCCGTCCGCGCCCTGCTCCGGGTCGTGGGGCTCCGGAATGCCCGCCGTCGACACCGTCAGCTCCAGCGGCCAGCCCGCCAGCGAGGCCACGATCGTGCGCTCGTCGGGCGACAGGTCGTAGTCCATGCCGCAGTCCCAGGAGGCGATGGCGGCGGCCACGAGCGAGACGTCGTCCACGACGACCGTCCAGCGCGCGCCCTCCTCGTCCTGCCCCAGCACCAGCCCGTACCCGTCGGCGACCGGCGGTACCCCCAGCAGCCCGCAGGCCTCCGGGAAATCGTCGCCGAGCACCGCCGGGAACTGCGTGGGGGTCAGCAGCACGGCCGTCAGCACGTACAGCGAGCCCCCGTCCTCCTCGTCGGACACGTGGCCTCCCGATCGCGTTCTCGTCGGCGCACCTTAACCAGCGGGTAACTCGCACGTCGAGACCCGACGGGGGACGATTTCCAAGGCCGCTACCTACACGTAGAGTTGGGGCCCCGCCACAGAAAGGGAGTCCGGTGCAGCGTTACGACCGGCTGAGGGAGATCCTCCGGCTTGACCCCGACCAGGACTTCCTGGCCATCTACCGGCTCACCGCCACCTACGAGTTCCCCTGGGACTTCACCCGCGCCCTCGAGCTCGCCCTGTTCCGGACCTACGCCGTCCCCTCCATCGGCGCGCTCCTCGCCGAGACCGCCGAGTTCACCGACCGCGCGCAGAAGCGTTACGACGACACCGCGCTGCTCCTCGACGCCGTCGTGGAGCACGGTTTCGAGAGCGACACGGCGCGCACCGCGATCCGCCGCGTCAACCAGATGCACCGCAGCTACGACATCTCCAACGACGACATGCGCTACGTCCTGTGCACGTTCGTGGTGATTCCCGCACGCTGGCTCGACGTCTACGGCTGGCGCCCGCTGACCCACCACGAGCGCCGGGCCTGCGCCAACTACTACACCGCACTCGGCCGACGCATGGGCATCACGGAGATCCCGGGCTCCTACGAGGAGTTCGAGGCCACCCTGAACGCCTACGAGGAAGCCCACTTCGGCTGGGACGAGGGGGGCCGCAAGGTCGCCGACTCCACCCTCGACCTGATGGCCTCCTGGTACCCGGCGCCCCTCGCCCCCGCGGTGCGCGGCGCGAGCCTCGCCCTGCTCGACGAGCCGCTGCTGAGCGCCTTCCGGTACGAGACCCCGAGCCCCGCCGTCCGGCGGCTGGTCCGGGGCGCCCTCCGGCTGCGAGGCCGCGCGGTACGGCTGCTGCCCCCGCGCACGGCCCCCCACTACGCCCGCCAGAACCCGGAGATCAAGGGATACCCCGACGGCTACGACGTCGGCGAGCTCGGCACCTTCCCCGTGCCCGGCGCGGGCGGCTGCCCCGTGCCGCACCCGCGCCGTCCGGCCGGAGCCGACGCCCAGCCCCCGGCGTAGCCCCCGGGGCCGGGCGGGTGCGGGCGCGCGGGCCGGCGTACGAAAATGGTCTCCCCGGGCGTCGTGCCGATTACCGGACGCGCTCGGCCAGGACCAGGAAGCGGGTGTCCTCGTCGGCGTAGGAGGTCATCCGCCAGCCGGAACCGGACAGCAGCGGGCCCAGGTTGTGCTCGGCCCGCAGATCGTCCGGGGTCAGCTCGCGGCCGTGGCGCGCGGCGAGCGCGACTCTCCCGACCGGGTGAAAGAGTGCGAGCCGGCCGCCCGGGCGGACGACGCGGCCGAGCTCGCGCAGGTTCGCGGCGGGATCGGGCAGGTGGGCGATCAGCCCGGCGGCGAAGACCGCGTCCAGCGCCCCGTCGCGCAGCGGCAGCCGGGCCACGTCTGCGCGCAGCAGCGCCCCCGCGCGGTCGCGCCCGGCCCGCCGCGCCTCGGTCAGCATCTCCCCGGTCAGGTCCGCGCCGATCACGGTTCCGGACGGCCCGACGGCCGCCCGGAGCGGGACCAGTGCCCGGCCCGTCCCGCAGCCCGCGTCGAGCACCCGGTCCCCGGGCCCCACGCCGAACTCCGCCACGGCGGTCACGAAGGCGGGCCCGTCGTCCGGGAACTTGCGGTCCCAGGCGGCTGCGCGTGCCCCGAAGAACTCCTGCACATGTGTGTGGTCTTCGTTCGTACGGCTCATTCGGCTCATGCCTCCATGATCCCGCACCGGCCCCGGCCCTTGCGGGCCGTGCGCAAGGTGGCACGTGGTGTGATCGGAGATGAACGTCTCTCTGTCATATTCCAGCAGTTACAGCTGCTTTCGAAATGCTCCCCTTGTTCGTGCCCTCACCCGGACTAGCGTCCCGTGGCCATGGGACACCTGGACCACGCCGCCTATGGCTGGCTGACACCCGCACTGTCATATGTGATGGCATCGATCGGCGCCGCCCTGGGCCTGCGCTGCACCGTCCGCGCACTCGCCGCGACCGGCGCCTCCCGCCGCAACTGGCTCCTCACCGCCGCGTCCGCCATCGGCACCGGCATCTGGACGATGCACTTCATCGCCATGCTCGGCTTTCACGTCACCGGCACCGAGATCCACTACGACGTGCCGACGACCCTCCTCAGCCTGCTGGTCGCCATGGCCGTCGTCGGCGCCGGGGTGTTCGCCGTCGGCTACGGCAAGGACCGCCGCCGCTCCCTCGTCCTCGGGGGCCTGACCACCGGACTCGGGGTCGCGAGCATGCACTACCTCGGCATGGCCGCCCTGCGCCTGCACGGCCGGATCGAGTACGACCCGCTCACCGTCGGGCTCTCGGTCGCCATCGCCGTCGTCGCCGCGACCGCCGCGCTCTGGGCCGCCCTCAACATCAGCTCACCGCTGGCCGTCGCGGTCGCCTCCCTCGTCATGGGCGTCGCCGTCAGCAGCATGCACTACACCGGGATGACGGCCGTCGCCGTCCGCGTCATGCCCTCGGACGCGGGCCTGCCCGGGGCGACCGCCATGCAGTTCATCTTCCCGCTCGCGGTCGGGCTCGGGTCCTACCTCTTCATCACCGCCGCTTTCGTGGCGCTCTCCCCGACGGCGGACGGGCGGACGGTGCCGGCGTCCCGGCGGGCGGCGTCGGCCCGGGCGTCCGCACCGGGGGCGCCGGCTCCGGCCGCCGCGGCTCGCGGCTCCGATGCGGGGTCCGGTCGTGGCTTCGGGCCCGGCTCGGGTGCGGGCACGAGGCCGCGCTCCGGCTCCGCGCCCGCTGCCCGGCGCCTCGGGGAGGGCACCGTCCCCTCCCGCTGACACCCCGCCCACCCCCCCGTGGATCCGTACCGCCCCGGAACGAGGAGCCATGCGCACACCCCGCAGAAGACCGGAGCCGGCGCCGCCGCGGCTCCCCGCGCCCGCCTCGCGCGGCCGCCGCGCACACGCCGGTCCCCCCGCGACGGAACCGCCGGAGCCCGGGTTCCGGCGCCCCGCCCCGGCCGGAGGCGCCCTGGCCCGGGGCGGGCCGTGGACCCGGCTGCGGCCCGCCACCGTCCGAGCGAAGATCGTCTCGCTGCTGATGGTCCCGGTCGTCTCGCTGCTCGCCCTCTGGGGTTTCGCCACCGTCGGCACCGCCCAGGACATGGCCCGGCTCGGCCGCGTCCGCGAGGCCGACGCCGCGATACGCGCGCCCCTCGACGCCGCCCTCGCCGAGATCCAGGCCGAACGCCGTGCCGCCGTCCGCTTCCTGGCCGACGCCGCCCCCGGCGAGGCGTCCGCCCTCGGGCAGCAGGCCCGGCGCACCGACGAAGCCGTACGCCGGCTGCGTCTCGGCGACCGTCACACCGTCGCCGACTCCGGCGGCCACCGCACCGACACGGTCGTGCGGCTCGGCGCCTTCGTCGCCGCCTCGGAGGCGCTCGGCCATGCCCGGAAGGACATCACCGCCCGCCGTGCCACCCCGGAGGGCGCCTACGAGACCTACACCCGCGTCGCCGACTCCGCCCTCGCCGCCCAGGGCGCCCTCTCCGGTGGCGCCGATTCCGAACTCGGCGCCGACGCACGGGTCCTGCTCGAGTTCGCCCGGGCCGGCGAGCTGCTGTCCCGGGAGGACGCGCTCCTCGCCCTGCCCGGCCCCCGCACCGCCGACGCGCTGCGCCGCCTGGCCGGCGCCGTGGAGACCCGCCGCACCCTCACCGCCGCCGCGGCGCGGGACCTGCCCCCGGACCAGCGGTCCGCCTGGGACACCGTCTCGAAGGGCGCGTCCTACGCCGAGCTCACCGCCGCCGAGGACAAGGCGCTGGCCGTCACTCACGTTCCCGCCGGGGCGGCGTCCGCGGCTTCGCCGCCCCGTGAGGCGCACGCGGTCCCCGCCGTCTGGGACACCGCCCACGCCGCGGTGAGCGCGTCCATGCGGGAGGTACGGCAGGCCGCGCACGCCCGGGCCGCCGAGCGCGCCGATCCGCTCGCCGGAGGGGCTTTCGGCCCGGCCGGCGCCGCCGTCCTGCTGGGTCTGTTGGCGGTCGCCGCCTCGCTGGTGATCTCCGTGCGCATCGGCCGCGCCGTGGTGGTGGAGCTGGTGTCCCTGCGGAACACCGCCCTGGAGATCGCCCACCGGAAGCTCCCGCAGGCCATGGAACGGCTCCGGGCCGGACGAGCCGCCGACATCGACGTCGAGGAAGAGGCCCCGCCCGGGCCTCCCGCCGAGGACGAGATCACCCAGGTCGGCGAGGCCCTGTCCACCGTCCACCGGGCCGCCCTCAGCGCCGCCGTCGAGCGCGCCGAACTCGCCGGCGGGGTGAGCGGCGTCTTCGTCAACCTCGCCCGCCGCAGCCAGGTCCTGGTCCACAAGCAGCTCGACCTCCTCGACTCGATGGAGCGCCGCGCCGACGACCCGGGCGAGCTCGGCGACCTCTTCGAGCTCGACCACCTCACCACCCGGATGCGCCGCCACGCGGAAAGCCTGATCATCCTCTCGGGCGCCGCCCCGGGCCGGGCGTGGCGGATGCCGGTGCCGCTGACGAACGTCGTGCGCGCCGCCGTATCCGAGATCGAGGACTACCCGCGCGTGGAGGTCCGGCGGCTCGCCGAGGCCGCCGTCACCGGCGCGTCCGTCGCCGACCTCACCCATCTGCTCGCCGAACTGATCGAGAACGCCGCCCAGTTCTCCCCGCCGCACACCATGGTCCGGGTCAGCGGCGAACCCGTCGGCGCCGGTTACGTCCTGGAGGTCGAGGACCGCGGCCTCGGCATGGGCCGCGAGGCACTCGCGGAGGCCAACCGCCGGATCGAGCACTGCGAGGACCTCGACCTGTTCGACAGCGACCGCCTCGGCCTGTTCGTGGTCAGCAGGCTCTCGGCGCGCCACGGGATCCAGGTGCACCTGAGGCCTTCGCCGTACGGCGGCACCACCGCCGTCGTGCTGCTGCCCGACTCCCTGCTCCAGGCGGCGGCCGGTGCCCCGCCCGCCGCCGGGCGGGAGCCCGGGCCCGTGCCGGCGCCCGTGCCCGCCTTCGGGCGGGGCGACGGGCCGCGGCAGGATCCGGTCGCCGCCCCGGTGGCGCCGCCGCGGCCGCGCGGACCCGGCGGCGCGGTCATCCGTACCGCGCCGGCACCCGCGCCGGAGCCGGCCGTCCCCGCCGCCCCGGTGACCGGACTGCCGCGCCGGGTGCGCCAGGCCAGCCTGGTCCCGCAGCTGCGGGAGGCCCCCGCCGCCGACCGGGCCCCGACCGGTTCGCGGGCCCCCGCGGAGCCCCCCGACCGAAGCCCGGAGCAGGCACGGGACCGGATGGCCGCCTACCGGGCGGGGTGGGCACGCGGCTCCCAGGACGACTCCCCCCACGCAGGCAGCGAAGGAGAAGTGCGATGACCGAACACCACAGGACCGCGCTCGACGGGATCCGGGGATCCGGCGAACTGGACTGGCTGCTGGACGACCTCGTCCGGCGGGTCCGGGAAGTCCGGCACGCGGTGGTGCTGTCCAACGACGGGCTGGCGGTGGGCTCCTCCACTGCCCTGAGCCGGGAGGACGCCGAGCACCTGGCGGCGGTCGCGTCCGGTTTCCACAGCCTCGCCAAGGGCGCGGGCCGCCATTTCCACGCCGGGGGCGTACGCCAGACGATGGTCGAGATGGACGAGGGGTTCCTCTTCGTCGCCGCGGCCGGGGACGGCTCCTGTCTGGCCGTCCTCAGCGCCGCCAGTGCCGATATCGGGCTGATCGCGTACGAGATGGCCCGGCTGGTCAGACGGGTCGGCGAACACCTGGACACGCCGACCCGCTTCGCGGTCCGCCCCCCGGCCGCCGGGTGAGGGCGGCGGACGGGCACGTGGAAGGCCAGTGGTACGACGCCGAGGCGGGCCCGCTCGTCCGCCCGTACGCCATGACCGGAGGGCGTACGAAACCGGGCCCCCACGGGGTCCGCTTCGACCTGATCGCCCTGGTCGTGGTCGATCCGGAGGCGGCCGGCGCGGGGGACGAGGCCCTGCTCGGCCCGGAGCACCGCACGCTGCTCGGGCTCTGCCGCTCGGAGACCCAGTCGGTCGCGGAGCTCGCCGCCGAGGCGGACCTCCCGGTGGGTGTGGTGCGGGTGCTGCTGGGCGACCTGCTGGAGGCGGGACACGTGCGGGTCAGCCGGCCGGTGCCGCCCGCCCAACTGCCGGACGAGCGGATTCTGCGGGAAGTCGTCGAGGGATTGCGAGCACTGTGATGGGACCGTACGACAACGGCACGACGAGCGCCGGGAGTTCCGACTACGAGGAGGAACTCGCCGCGCTGGCCCTGAAGATCCTCGTGGCCGGCGGCTTCGGCGTCGGCAAGACCACGCTCGTGGGCGCGGTCAGCGAGATCAGGCCGCTGCGCACCGAGGAGCTGCTGAGCGAGGCGGGCCGGCTCGTCGACGACACGGGCGGAGCGGACCACAAGACCACGACCACCGTGGCCATGGACTTCGGCCGGATCACCATCAGGGCGGGCCTGTCGCTCTACCTGTTCGGGACCCCGGGCCAGGACCGCTTCTGGTTCCTGTGGGACGAGCTCGCGCAGGGCGCGCTGGGAGCGGTCGTCCTCGCCGACACCCGGCGGCTGGAGGACTGCTTCCCGGCGGTGGACTACTTCGAGCACCGGCGGATCCCCTTCGTGGTGGCCGTCAACTGCTTCAGCGGCGCCCGTGGCTACGGTGCGGACGAGGTGTCGCGCGCGCTGGACCTGGAGCAGGGGACACCGGTGGTGCTGTGTGACGCGAGGGACAAGGACTCGGGGAAGGAAGTGCTGATCAGGCTGGTGGAATATGCCGGCCGGGTCCACACGGCCCGGCTGCTCGACTCGGTGGGGCCCTAGGGCGTTTTCTTCGGACCCCAGTCCCGCAGGACCGTCACGGCCCGGTCGAAGGCCGAGTCCTTGTTCTGGCCGAACTCCTCCGCGGTGAAGACCGGCTCGGTGAGGTGCGGCGGGATGCCCGTGCCGTCGAAGGTCCTGCCCGACCGGCTCAGCAGCTCCTCGTTCGGCAGCCAGACCGACATGCCGTTGGGGAGCCTGCGCACCATGTCGTCCGAGAAGACGCCCTGCGTGGGCTGCCCGATCCGCACGGTACGGCCGGGCCGGTCCATGAGGGCCTGGATGAAGGTCTCTCGCGCGCTGACGGTCGAGCCGCCGGTCAGCACGGCGACCGGTCCGGTGTAGCGGGGGCCCTGGGCGGGCGTGACATACAGGGCTGGGGCGCGTGTGCCGGGTGGGGTCCGCGGGATCGTTGCGGGCCCGCTTGGCGTGGGCGAGGTAGGGAGTGTCGGTCAGCCGCCCGGCGATGTGGAGCCCCAGGGCGTCGGAGCCACCGCAGTTGATCCGCAGGTCGATGACCAGGCCCTTCAGCTGCCGGGTGCGTTCCTGGTCGAGGACCGTGTCCAGCGCCCTGTCGAGCTCGGCCGGCTCGGCGGCGTAGGAGGCCGCGCCGCCCGCGTAGCCGCCGAAGCCGGAGATCCGCAGGTAGCCCTGCCCGCCGGGGAGGTCGGCGTGGCTGATCCGCCCGGCGGCGAAGTCCTGGAGGGTCCGGCCGTTCTTGAGGTCGCGCTCCACGACGAACTTCTTGACCTTGGCGTCGAGCTTCCCGTCGGGCCGGACGCTGCCCGGGCGGACCTGTGCGAAGGCCCGTTCGGGGGCGCCGTCGCCGTCACCGTCAGCGCCCCACGGCGAAGAGTTCGTCCGGGGTCATCCGTCCCACCGTCGCCGACACGGGATCCACCGGGCCATCCGGCTGTCCGGCTCGATCGGGGGTGGGGCCGGCCCCCGCTACCCGCGGTACCCGGGCAGGGCCGGATTCCGCCCCTTGACGGTCATCGGGCCGGTGGCGAAGGAAGGTGAACCGCCGTCGGGAACCGACCAGATGGGAGCGGTGTGCGGGCTTCCGCCCTACAGGTCCGTGGACGGGGTTCCGGTGCGCGTGCAGTGCCTGCCGAACACCCGGCAGTCCTCTTGAGTCATCTTCTGTGCCATGCGTCCGTCCTCCTTGCCGGAAAGCCCCTGGTGGGGAAGGCTGGCGGGACGACCAAGCGGGGTGGGGCGCGGCCACGTCGGCCGGGTCAACGGGGAGGGGCTGGAAATGGCACTGGACAAGCAGCTCGACTGGTTGCTGGACGATCTGACGCGCAGGGTCCAGCAGGTCCGGCACGCGGTGGTCCTATCCAACGACGGGCTGGTGACGGCCGCGAGCGCGGGACTGGCCCGGGAGGACGCGGAGCACCTGGCGGCCGTCGCGGCCGGTTTGCAGAGCCTGGCGAAGGGTTCGGGGCGGCACTTCCGGGCGGGTGAGGTGCGCCAGACGATGGTCGAGTACGACGAGGGGTTTCTCTTCGTCGTGGCGGCCGGTTCCGGAAGCTGCCTGTGCGCGCTGAGCGCCGCGGAGGCCGACATCGTGCAGGTGGCGTACGAGATGACGCTGCTGGTCAACCGGGTCGGCGAGCACCTGGGGGTCGCGGAGCGGCGGATCACCGGAGGCTGAGTTATCCACAGGCCTCGCGCGATGCCGTCACCCTTGGTTACGGTCTTCACACAGAGTGATCGCCATGTGTGGGGGAGGACTGTGATGAAGGTGCAGACGCTGGAGCGCGCGTCCATCGGACCGGACCGGGATCCGGCTTCGGACGTACGAGTGGACGCGCGGCCCGAACCGTCGCTCAGCGGCATCGGCGCGGCCGGAGAACTGGGACTCAGCCGGGGCGAGTTCGCCCGGGCCGTCCAGTTGGGGCTGGTCCGTGCGGGACCCCGGGCGGCGAGCGGCGCCGCCCGCTTCACCCGGGCCGAACTGGACCGGGTCAGGGCGGCGCCGGGATTTCCGCAGGAGCTCCGCGCCCAGGTCGAGACGATGGCCGGAACCGACGCGGCCGCCCGGGTGCTGGAGGTGGGTCCGAGCCGGTTCACCCGGCTCGCGCGCTGCGGGCACCTCATGCCCGTCGGCTACCGGATCAACCGCTACCGGGCCGTCGTCTGGCTCTACCTGGCCACGGAGCTGCGGGAGTTCGCCGCCAGGGAGCCGGGCCTGCTCAGCGGGGCCGCGCCCCCGCAGGACCGGGAGCTGATGGCGGCCGGGGCGGACCTGCGGCCGCGGAGGTGGCGGGGCCGGCATGTGGGGCTGCTGCTGGCACGGACCACCGACCTGTGGGAGCGGGCGGCCGTACTGGCCTCGGTGCTCCCCGACGACGAGGCACGGGCCGCCGTGCCCGACCCGGCGGAGCGGATCGTGCTCGCCGCGCTCGCGCCGCCCCCGCCCTACGGCCACCCCCGGGTTCCGGCGGCCGCGGCGGTGGCCCGGCGACTGCTGCTGGCCGAGCCACCGGAGGAGACCCTGTGGTACCGCGCGGGCCTGGACTTCGCCCTGGCCCGCGCGCGAGGTCAGGTGAAATCGACGGGGGAGAGGGGACCGACGTAGACCCAGGCCCCGTTTTCGCGGGAGAAGGAGCTGTGCTCGTGCAGCGAGCCGGTGTGGCCGCCCTCGCGGTAGTGGGCGCGGAACTCCACCGACCCCTCCGTCTCGAACATCCCGCCGCGCTCGGTGGCGAGGATCTCCAGGCGCTCCCAGCGCTGGTCCGGGTCCAGGTCGAGCCGGTTCGGACGGGTCGAGGGGTGCCAGGAGCGCATCAGGTAGGCGGTGTCGCCGACCGCGAAGGCACTGAAGCGCGAACGCATCAGCAGCTCGGCGGTCGGCGCCTGCCGGGCGCCGGAGTGGAAGCGGCCGCAGCAGTCCGCGTAGGAGGCGGGCAGCCCGCAGGGGCAGGGGAGGGCCGGGGTGGGCATCGGTGCGATCAGCTCTTCGGTGAGGAGACGGGGGAAGGAGACGAGAACCGACGACGCTCCGGGCGTCGCCGGGACCGCGGTCGCTACTGGGGCGAGACGGCCGGCCTGGCCTTCTCGGCCGGGTACGGGCGGAAAAGGCCCTCCTGGACCACGGAGACCAGCAGCCTGCCCCGCACGTCGTAGATGCGGCCGCGGGCCAGGCCACGACCGCCGTGCGCGATGGGCGACTCCTGGTCGTACAGGAACCACTCGTCCGCACGGAACGGCCGGTGGAACCACATGGCGTGGTCCAGCGAGGCCATGTCGAAACCGCGCATGCCCCACAGCGGCTCGACGGGGATGCGCACGGCGTCGAGGAGGGTCATGTCACTGGCGTAGGTGAGGGCGCAGGTGTGCACGAGCGGGTCGTCGCCCAGCGGGCCGACCGCCCGCATCCACACCGCGCTGCGCGGGTCGGCGTCCTTGAGGTCCTCGGGGGTCCAGCGGAGCCGGTCTACGTACCGGATGTCGAAGGGCTGGCGGCGGGCCATCCGCTCCAGCGCCTCGGGCAGCGCGCCCAGGTGCTCGCGGATCTCGTCCACGACCTTCGGGAGCGTGTCCGGGTGGGGGAAGTCGAGGCGGGGAGGCAGCTGGTGCTCGATGCTGCCCTCCTCCGGGTGATGGAAGGAGGCGGTCAGGTTGAAGATGGTCTTGCCCTGCTGGACGGCGGTGACCCGGCGCGTGGTGAAGGAGCGCCCGTCACGGACCCGCTCCACCTGGTACACGATCGGAACCCCGGGGATGCCCGGGCGCAGGAAGTACGCGTGCAGCGAGTGGACCGGCCGGTCGCTCTCGGTGGTCCGGCCGGCGGCCACCAGCGCCTGGCCCGCGACCTGCCCGCCGAACACGCGCTGGAGGGACTCCTGGGGGCTGACCCCCCGGAAGATGTTGACCTCGATCTGCTCCAGGTCGAGCAGATCGACCAGTCTCTCTGCGGGGTTCGTCATCAGAGGTTCTCCACTGTCGGTTCCGGCGGGCCGGGCGGGGCCGCCCGCGGTGGCTTGCGGATTCCGGTCAGAGCGCGCCGAGCTCGCCGACCGAGGTGACCCGGATGACGGCCCGGCCCTCCTCGTCGGAAGCGGCGAGGTCGACCTCGGCGCTGATGCCCCAGCCATGGTCGCCGTTGGGGTCGGCGAAGGTCTGGCGGACGCGCCACAGGCCGTGCGCCGCGTCCTCCTCGATCTGGAGCAGCTTGGGGCCGCGCGCGTCGGGACCGGTGCCCAGGTCGTCGTACTCGTCCCAGTACGCGTCCATGGCCTCGCCCCAGGCGTCGGCGTCCCAGCCGGACTCGGCGTCCAGCTCGCCCAGCTGACCGACGTGGTCCAGGGCCGCCAGCTCGACCCGGCGGAACATCGCGTTGCGGACCAGTACGCGGAAGGCACGCGAGTTGGCCGTGACCGGCTTGACCTGGTCGGCCTTCTCCTGGGCCTGCTCGGCCGTCTCCACCTCCGGGTTCGCCAGCTGCTCCCACTCGTCGAGGAGACTGGAGTCGACCTGGCGGACCAGCTCGCCCAGCCAGGCGATGAGGTCCTCGAGGTCCTCGGACTTCAAGTCGTCGGGGATGGTGTGGTCCAGCGCCTTGTACGCGCTCGCCAGGTAGCGCAGCACGATGCCCTCGGTACGGGCCAGCTCGTAGAAGGAGGTGAACTCGGTGAAGGTCATCGCCCGCTCGTACATGTCGCGGATGATCGACTTCGGCGAGACCGGGTGGTCCCGGACCCAGGGGTGGCTCTTGCTGTAGACGTCGTAGGCGTGGAGCAGGAGCTCCTCGAGGGGCTTGGGGTAGGTCACCTCCTGGAGGCGCTCCATCCGCTCCTCGTACTCGATCCCGTCGGCCTTCATCGCGCCGACCGCGATGCCCCGCTCCTTGTTCTGCTGGGCCGCCAGGATCTGGCGCGGGTCGTCCAGCGTGGACTCGACGACGGAGACCATGTCCAGGGCGTAGGAGGGGGATTCCGGGTCGAGCAGCTCGAAGGCGGCCAGTGCGAAGGTGGACAGCGGCTGGTTCAGCGCGAAGTCCTGCTGCAGGTCGACGGTGAGCCGGATGGTGCGGCCCTCGGCGTCCGGGGTGTCGAGCTTCTCGACGACGCCGCCGTCCAGCAGCGAGCGGTAGATGGCGATGGCCCGGCGGATGTGGCGCAGCTGGGCCTTGCGCGGCTCGTGGTTGTCCTCCAGGAGGTGGCGCATCGCCTTGAAGGCGTCGCCCGGCCGGGCGATCACCGAGAGCAGCATGATGTTGGTGACCTTGAAGCGCGAGGTCAGCGGCTCCGGGTCGGCGGCGATCAGCTTCTCGAAGGTGGTGTCCGACCAGGCCACGAAGCCTTCGGGGGCCTTCTTGCGGACCACCTTGCGGCGCTTCTTCGGGTCGTCGCCGGCCTTCGCGAGGGCCTTCTCGTTCTCGATGACGTGCTCGGGTGCCTGTGCGACCACGAAACCGGCCGTGTCGAACCCGGCCCGCCCGGCCCGGCCGGCGATCTGGTGGAACTCCCGCGCGCGCAGCGTGCGGACCCGGTTGCCGTCGTACTTGGTGAGCGCGGTGAACAGCACGGTGCGGATCGGGACGTTGACGCCGACGCCCAGGGTGTCGGTACCGCAGATGACCTTCAGCAGGCCGGCCTGGGCCAGCTTCTCGACGAGGCGTCGGTACTTGGGCAGCATGCCCGCGTGGTGGACGCCGATGCCGTGGCGGACGTAGCGGGAGAGGTTCTGGCCGAACTTCGTGGTGAAGCGGAAGTTGCCGATCAGCTCCGCGATCTTGTCCTTCTCCTCGCGGGTGCACATGTTGATGCTCATCAGCGACTGCGCCCGCTCGACCGCCTGGGCCTGCGTGAAGTGCACGATGTAGACGGGCGCCTGCCGGGTCTCCAGCAGCTCGGTGATGGTGTCGGTGATCGGCGTGGTCACGTACTCGTAGGAGAGCGGTACGGGCCGGGTCGCGGAGCGGACCACCGAGGTCGGGCGGCCGGTCCGGCGGGTCAGGTCGTCCTCGAACCGCTTCACGTCGCCGAGGGTCGCCGACATCAGGACGAACTGCGCCTGCGGCAGTTCCAGCAGCGGGATCTGCCAGGCCCAGCCACGGTCCGGCTCCGCATAGAAGTGGAACTCGTCCATCACGACCTGGCCGATGTCGGCGTACTTGCCGTCGCGCAGCGCGATGGAGGCCAGCACCTCGGCGGTGCAGCAGATCACCGGGGCGTCGGCGTTCACGGACGCGTCACCGGTCAGCATGCCGACGTTCTCGGTGCCGAAGAGCTTGCACAGGTCGAAGAACTTCTCCGACACCAGTGCCTTGATGGGCGCGGTATAGAAGGTGACCTTGTCCTGGGCCAGCGCGGTGAAGTGCGCTCCGGCCGCGACGAGGCTCTTGCCGGAGCCGGTCGGGGTCGACAGGATCACGTTCGCGCCGGAGACGACCTCGATCAGCGCCTCCTCCTGTGCCGGGTACAGGGTGATGCCCTGGTCCTCCGCCCACGAGGAGAAGGCCTCGAAGAGGGCGTCGGGGTCGGCGGTCGGCGGGAGCTGATCAATGAGGGTCACGCCCCCCATCTTGCCTGGCTTCCCCCCGGAAGAGGGAACCGGCGGACGGAACGAAGATCATCACGGGTACGCTGTGCCGTCGAGGCGGCCCGACCGAATCCCTCCACAGGGCCCCACCACGACAGGACCGGGGCGGGAAACGAGCATGATGGGTCCGGCGCACTCACTGTCCGGGGCTGCGGCCTGGCTGGGGGTGGGCGCGGCGGTGGCCGCCGCCGGACACCCGATGCCCTGGCCGGTACTGGTCGTGGGTGCCCTCATCTGCGCCGGCGCGGCCCTCGCCCCCGACCTCGACCACAAGTCGGCGACGATCTCACGTGCCTTCGGACCGCTGTCCCGGGGCCTGTGCGAGGTGGTCGACAAGACGTCGTACGCCGTGTACAAGGCGACCCGGACCCCGCGCGACGCCCGCCGCAGCGGGGGCCACCGCACCCTGACCCACACCTGGCTCTGGGCCGTCCTCATAGGCGCCGGTTCCTCGGCGGTCGCGGTCGGTTTCGACCGCTGGGGCGTGCTGGGGCTGCTCTTCGTACATCTGGTGCTGGCCGTCGAAGGGCTGCTGTGGCGGGCGGCCCGGATGTCCAGCGACGTCCTCGTCTGGCTGCTCGGCGCGACCAGCGCCTGGATCCTGGCCGGGGTGCTCGACGAGCCGGGCAACGGCGCGGACTGGCTGTTCAGCGGCCCCGGCCAGGAGTACCTCTGGCTCGGCCTGCCGATCATGCTCGGCGCGCTGGTCCACGACATCGGCGACGCGCTGACCGTCTCCGGCTGCCCGATCCTGTGGCCCCTGCCCATCGCCGGGAAGCGCTGGTACGCGCTGGGCCCGCCGAAGATGATGCGCTTCCGCGCGGGCAGCTGGATCGAGCTCAAGGTGCTCATGCCGGTCTTCATGCTGCTCGGCGGCATGGGCGGCGCCACCGCCCTCGGCTTCATCTGAGACCACCGGCCGGCCCCGTCACCGGCCCGCCCGCGCGCGCCCGCTCACCGGCCCCCGCTGCGGCCCGCGCCGGGCGGGGGCTTCCGCCCGGCGCGGAGTCTCAGCCGTGCCAGGACCGCCACAGGGCCGCGTACGCCCCGTCGGCGGCCACGAGCTCGTCGTGCGAACCGAGCTCACTGATCCGCCCGCCCTCGACCACCGCGATCACGTCCGCGTCGTGCGCGGTGTGCAGGCGGTGCGCGATCGCGATCACCGTACGGCCGTCCAGCACCCGCGCCAGCGAGCGCTCCAGATGGCGGGCCGCACGCGGGTCCAGCAGCGAGGTCGCCTCGTCCAGCACCAGCGTGTGCGGATCCGCCAGCACCAGCCGGGCCAGCGCGACCTGCTGGGCCTGCGCCGGCGTCAGCGCGCTCCCGCCGGATCCGACCTCGGTGTCCAGCCCCGATTCCAGGTCCCGCGCCCAGCCGTCCGCGTCCACCGCGCCCAGCGCCGCCCACAGCTCGGCGTCCACGGCACCCGCCCGGGCCAGGCGCAGGTTGTCCCGCAGGGTGCCGACGAACACGTGGTGTTCCTGGTTGACCAGCGCCACGTGCTCGCGGACCCGTTCCGCCGGCATCCGCGACAGCCGGGCCCCGCCGAGCGTGACCTCACCCGCCCGGGGCGCGTAGACGCCCGCCAGCAGTCGGCCCAGCGTGGACTTGCCCGCCCCCGACGGCCCCACCAGCGCAATCCGGGTGCCCGGCGGCACGGACAGCGACACCCGGTGCAGGACGTCCACGCCCTCCCGGTAGCCGAAGCGGACCTCCTCGGCCCGTACGTCCCGGCCCTCAGGGGCGACCGACCGGTCACCCGCGTCCGGCTCGATCTCCCGCACGCCCACCAGCCGCGCCAGCGACACCTGGGCGATCTGCAGCTCGTCGTACCAGCGCAGGATTAGCCCGATCGGGTCGACCATCATCTGTGCCAGCAGCGCCCCGGTGGTCAGCTGGCCCACCGACATCCAGCCCCGCATCACGCAGTAGCCGCCGATCACCAGCACCGAGCCGAGGATCGTCACATAGGTGACGTTCACGACGGGGAACAGGACCGTCCGCAGGAAGAGGGTGTACCGCTCCCAGGCCGTCCACTCCTTGATCCGCCGCTCCGACAGCTCGGTCCGGCGCCCGCCCAGACGGTGCGCCTCGACGGTGCGTCCCGCGTCCACCGTCTCCGTCAGCGCCGCCGCGACCGCCGCGTACCCGGCCGCCTCCGACCGGTACGCCGAGGGAGCCCGCCGGAAGTACCAGCGGCACCCGATGACCAGCACCGGGAGCGCCACCAGCGCGGCCAGCGCCAGCGGCGCCGCCGTGACCGCGAGCGCGCCGTAGAGCAGCCCGGCCCAGACCACGCCGATCGCCAGCTGCGGCACGGCCTCGCGCATCGCGTTGGCCAGGCGGTCGATGTCGGTGGTGATCCGCGACAACAGGTCGCCGGTGCCGGCCCGCTCCAGGACGCCCGGCGGCAGACCGACCGAACGCACCAGGAAGTCCTCGCGCAGATCGGCCAGCATCTCCTCGCCGAGCATCGCCCCGCGCAGCCGCACCAGCCGCACGAAGCAGGTCTGCGCGGCCAGCGCCAGCGCGAACAGCAGCGCCACACGCCCCAGATGGAGATCCCGCGTCCCCGCGGAGAGCCCGTCGACGACCCTGCCCAGCAGGTAGGGGCCGGCCATCGAGGCGGTCACCGCTGCCGCGTTGACCGCGACCAGCACCGTGAAGGCCCGCCGGTGCCGTCGCAGCAGCCCGCGCACGTAGTCCCGTACGGTCGCCGACGTGCCCACGGGCAGGGTCGCGGCCGTCTCGGGAGCCGCCGGATCGTAGTGCGGCGGAGCCACGCCGATCATGCCGATTCCTCGATCCCTGTGAGTTCCTGCTCTTCGGCCGGCCGGGCCGCGCCGGGCCCCGCCGGCCGCTGTTCCTCTTCCGTCTCCCGGGTGACGACCGCCCGGTAGCGCGGTTCGTCCCTCAGCAGCTCCCGGTGGCTGCCCGCCGCCACCGCCCGGCCCTCGTGGACCAGGACGACCCGGTCCGCCCGGTCCAGCAGCAGCGGTGACGAGGCCAGCACCACCGTCGTGCGCTCGGCGCGCAGTTCCGCGATCCCGTCCGCGATCCGCGCCTCGGTGTGCGAGTCCACCGCCGAGGTCGGCTCGTCCAGTACCAACACCTCCGGGTCGGTGACCAGGGACCTGGCCAGCGCCAGCCGCTGGCGCTGCCCGCCCGACAGGGACCGGCCGCGCTCGGTGATCCGCGCGTCCATGGGGTCCTCCACGCCGTCGGGCGCCGACTGCAGCAGCGCGTCCAGGACGTCACCGCACTGCGCGGCGGCCAGCGCGGCCCCCGCCGTGACCGACCCGGAGGCCGGTACGTCGAACAGCTCGCGCAGCGTCCCGGACAGCAGCACCGGGTCCTTGTCCTGTACGAGGACCAGCTCGCGCGCCGTGTCCAGCGCGAGTTCGTCCAGCGCGACCCCGCCCAGTAGCACCGGGGGCGTCCCGCCGTCGCCGTCCACGGGGTGCCCGCCGAGGCGCTCCGCGAGCCGCCCCGCCAGGTCCGGGTCCCCGCACACGACCGCCGTGCACAGCCCGGCCGGGGCCAGCAGCCCGGTCCCCGGGTCGTACAGGTCCCCGCCCGGCGCCGGAGCGGCCGCCCGGCCGGTGACCGGGCCGTCCGCCCCCTCCTGCGAGCGCGTCAGAGACAGCACCCGGGCCGCCCGCTCGGCGGAGGGCCGCGAGAAGGAGTACGCCATCGCGATCTCCTGGAAGTGCTGGAGGGGGTAGAGCATCGTGGCCACCGCGCTGAAGGCCGCCACGAGTTCACCGACCGCCAGCCGGCCGTCCAGTACGAGCAGCGCGCCGTACCAGACCACGGTGATCAGCAGGGCACCCGGCAGCAGCACCTGGATCGCGGAGATCAGGGCCCACATCCGGGCGCTGCGCACGGCGGCCTCGCGTACCTCCTGCGAGGCCTCGCGGTAGCGGCCCAGGAACAGCTCCTCACCGCCGATCCCGCGCAGCACCCGCAGGCCCGCCACCGTGTCGGAGGCCAGCTCGGTGGCCTTGCCGGCCTTCTCCCGCTGGAGGTCCGCCCGCCGGGTGGCACGCGGCAGCAGCGGCAGTACCGACAGGGCCAGCACCGGCACGCCCGCCGCGACGACCACCCCGATCGCGGGTGCGTAGAGGACCATGCCCACGCAGAGGGCGACGACCGCGAAGGCGGCGGCGAGGAACCGGGAGACGGCCTCGACGAACCATCCGATTTTCTCCACGTCACCCGTGGACACCGCCGTGACTTCTCCGGCCGCGACCCGGCGGGTCAGCGCGGAGCCCAGTTCGGCGGTCTTGCGGGCGAGGAGCTGCTGCACCCGCGCGGCAGCGGTGATCCAGTTGGTGACGGCGGTGCGGTGGAGCATGGCGTCGCCGACGGAGACGGCCGCGCCGAGGATCAGGAGCAGCCCGCCCGCCAGCAGCAGCCCCCCGCCGTCGCGGTCCACGACGGCCTCGACGCCCAGGCCGACCGTGTACGGGAGCCCGGCGATCCCGCAGAAGTGCACGAGGCCCCAGGCCAGGCTGCGGGCCTGGCCGCCGAGTTGGCCCCTCCCCAGCCACCAGAGGAAACGGGGGCCGGAACGGGCGTCGGGTACCCCGGGATCCGGATAGGGAAGATCGCTGATCTGCATGACGCCCCACGAACTGGTCGATGACTGCAACCCGCGCAAGGTTCGTCCTCCCGACCGGGCCCGGGCAATCGATTTTCCGACCCGGGGGGCGCGCGTACGGCGCCCGCTCCGGCGCGCGCGACGGCTGCCACCTCCGCGTGCGCCGGTGCGTTCAAGGGCGCGTGGCGCGCTCCAGCTCGATCAGTGCCGAGTGGTAGGGGCGGCCGGTGGCCTGGTCCATGCCCACTTCGCACATCCGGTTCGCCGACAGGTGTGCGTCGAACTGCCGTGCCGTCACCTCCGCGGCCTCCCGCGCCGTCGCCGAGGCCGGCAGTTCCGGGTGCAGCATCCCCCGGTCACCGGCGAAGGCGCAGCAGCCCGCGTCGTCCGGTACCACCACCTCCCGGGCGCAGGCCCCGGCCACCGCGCGCAGCTGTGCCTCGTCGCCCAGGTGCCGCATCGAGCAGGTCGGGTGCAGGACCGCCGAGCCGACGGTGCGCCGGATCTCCAGGTGCGGCAGCAGTTCCTCCGCCGCCCACACGACGGAGTCGACGATCCGCAGTTCCGCGTGCAGGGCGAGGTTGTCCGCGGTCAGGAAGGGGACCACCTCGTGCGCGAGGCCCAGGGTGCAGGAGGAGGCGTCCACCACCAAGGGGAGCCGGCCCCCGGCCGTCCAGCCCCAGGCGGCCTCGACGACGCGGTTGGCCATCAGCCGGTTGCCGGCCTCGTACCCCTTGGAGTGCCAGATCGTGGCGCAGCAGGTCCCGGCCACGTCGCCGGGGATCCACACCGGCTTCCCTGCCCGCTCCGACACGGCCACGACCGCCTCCGGCAGCGAGGGGCCGGGGTGGCCCTCGGGACCGCCGAAGATCCGGTTGACGCAGGCCGGGTAGTACACGGCCGCCGCCCCCACCCGCCGGGTCATGGGCAGGCGCCGGGCAGCGGCCCCGGGGATCCGTGGCAGCCACTCCGGCACCAGGTCGGGACCTACGGCCTTGCGCGCGGCGGCCGTGACGGCGACGAGTACCCGGTCCCCGAGCACACGCGTGATCCGGTCGGAGGCGGCCACGGCCAGCCGGGTACCGGCTTCGACGGCACGGAAGCGCCGGGCGGCCAGTTCGGCGGCCCGCTCCTCGCGCGGGCCGTGCCTGCGGTGGCGGAAGTCCCTCATCAGCGCACCGGTGTCGATCCCGACCGGGCAGGCGAGCCTGCAGGTGGAGTCGCCCGCGCAGGTGTCGACGGCGTCGTAGCCGTAGGCGTCGAGCAGCCCCGCCAGCACGGGGGAGCCCGGCTGCTGGCGCATCATCTCCCGCCGCAGCACGATCCGCTGGCGCGGAGTGGTCGTCAGGTCCCCGCTGGGGCAGGTCGGTTCGCAGAAACCGCACTCGATGCACGGGTCGGCCACCTCCTCCACCCTCGGGATCGTCTTCAGGCCCCGCAGGTGGGCCAGCGGATCACGGTCCAGGACGACGCCCGGGGCGAGGACCGAGTCCGGGTCGATGAGCCGCTTGGTGCGCCACATCAGGTCGGCGGCCCGGGGTCCCCACTCCAGTTCCAGGAAGGGGGCCATGTTGCGGCCGGTGGAGTGCTCGGCCTTCAGGGAGCCGTCGAACCGCTCCACCGTGAGGTGGCAGAAGGCGTCCATGAAGGCCGCGTACCGCTCGACGTCGGCGGGCTCGGCGGCGTCGAAGGCGAGCAGGAAGTGCAGGTTCCCGTGGGCCGCGTGACCGGCGACGGCCGCGTCGAAGCCGTGCTCGGCCTGGAGCGCCAGGAGGGCCTCGCAGGCCTCCGCGAGGCGGGACGGCGGAACGGCGAAGTCCTCGGTGATCAGGGTGGTGCCGGGCGGGCGGGCCCCGCCGACGGCGGTGACGAAGGCTTTGCGGGCCTTCCAGTAGCCGGCGATGGCGGCCGGGTCGCCGGTGAAGGCGTTGGTGACGGAGGCGACCGGCGCGACCAGCTCCAGCGCTGGCAGGATCGCGGCCGCGCGGCGCTCGTACGCGGCCCGGCCCGCCGCGTCGGGGGCCCGGAACTCCACCAGCAACGCGGCGGTGTCCCTGGGCAGCTCCGCCCAGTCGGCGGGCACGCCCGCGACGCTGACCGAGGCGCGCAGGGTGTTCCCGTCCATCAGCTCGACGGCGAGGGCGCCCGCGTCGTTGAAGAGCGGTACGGCGGCGGCCGCGGCCGGCAGGGAGGGGAAGAAGAGCAGGGCGGTGGTGAGCTCGCGGTCCAGGGGGAGGGTGTCGAAGACGACCTCCGCGATGAAGCCGAGAGTGCCCTCCGAGCCGACCATCAGACCGCGCAGGATCTCGACGGGCGTGGTGCCGTCCAGGTAGGCGTCGAGGCGGTAGCCGGTGGTGTTCTTGATCTCGTACTTGGCGCGGATCCGGGCGACCAGGGCCGGATCGGCCTCGATCTCCCCCTTGAGCTCCATCAGCCCGTGGCACAGGGCCGGTTCCGCCCGGGCCAGCTCCTCGTCGGCGAGCGGGTCGGCGGTGTCCACGACGGTGCCGGTCGGCAGGACCAGGGTGAGGGAGGACAGGGTGCGGTACGCGTTCCTCGTGGTCCCGGCCGTCATGCCGGAGGAGTTGTTGGCGACGACCCCGCCCAGGGTGCAGGCCACGGCACTGGCCGGGTCGGGGCCCAGGATCCGGCCGTACCGCGCCAGGGCGGCATTGGCCCGGAACACGGTGGTGCCGGGCCGGATCCGGGCGCGCCGGCCCTCCTCCAGGACCTCGACGCCGGCCCAGTGGCGGCGTACGTCGACCAGGATGTCCTCGCCCTGCGCCTGGCCGTTCAGCGAGGTCCCGGCGGCGCGGAAGACCACCTCGCGCTGTCTGCCGTGGGCGTACGAGAGGACCGCGGAGATGTCGTCGATGTCCTCGGCGACCACCACGACCTGCGGCACGAACCGGTACGGGGAGGCGTCGGTGGCGTAGCGGACCAGGTCGGAGACCTTCCACAGCACCTTCTCGGCGCCGAGCAGCTCGCTGAGCTCCTCGCGCAGGGCGGGCGGGGTGCCGCCGGCCAGCCGGTCGGGGACCCGGTCGGGGGCGGGGGCGCGGGGTCCGCGCGGGCGCAGGGCTCCGGGCTTCGGTTCGAGCAGCGGCATGAGCAGGCCCCTCGTGTGTCGCGGTCCGCGCGCCGGCGCCGGGCCGCCCGTCAGCAGCGGCGCTCCGCGGGAGCGTCCGCCAGCGCGTTCAGCAGACCGCCGAGCACCTCGCGCTGTTCGGCGGTCAATGGGGACAGGATCTCCTCTGCCGCGTCGGTCCGCGCGTTGCGCAGACGGCGCAGCGTGGCGCGGCCGGTTTCGGTGAGCTCGATCCGGATGACGCGCCGGTTGGCGGGGTCGGGCACGCGGCGTACGCAGTCGGCGGCCTCCAGCCCGTCCACGAGCGTGGTCACGGCACGGGGCACCACTTCGAGGCGCGTCGCGAGATCGGCCATCCGGGGCGGCTGGTCCCCGCCGTAGTGCGAGACGAGGCGCAGCAGCCGGCCCTGGGCGGGGGTGATCCCGAGCGGCTCCATGTGGCGCTTCTGGATGCGGTGGAGGCGGCGCGTCAGGCGCAGCAGCTGCTCGGCGAGGACGCCGTCGGTGGAATCGCGGGTGTCGCTCTCGGAACCGGTGCTCATACTGGTAACAGTATCAGGACCGGACTCATTGTGAGTATAGGTAACAATGAGCTATGCTCATGCGAGTTCCGTCATAAGGAGGCCCATGCGCCACGACGAACCGAAGTGGACACCATCGAACGAAGCTCTCGACCCGAGCCGCCCGGGACCGGCGGACCGCCCCCGCGAGCTGCGCCGGATCCTCGGACTGTTCCGCCCCTATCGGGGCCGCCTCGCCGTGGTCGGAGTACTGGTCGGCGCGTCCTCGCTGGTCGGCGTGGCCTCCCCGTTCCTGCTCAAGGAGATCCTCGACGTCGCGATCCCCCAGGGCCGGACCGGCCTGCTCAGCCTGCTCGCGCTCGGGATGATCCTCACAGCGGTCGTGACCAGCGTCTTCGGCGTGCTCCAGACCCTGATCTCCACCACGGTCGGCCAGCGCGTCATGCACGACCTGCGCACCGCCGTCTACGCCCAGCTCCAGCGGATGCCGCTGGCCTTCTTCACCCGCACCCGCACCGGTGAGGTGCAGTCCCGCATAGCCAACGACATCGGCGGCATGCAGGCCACCGTCACCTCGACGGCGACCTCGCTCGTGTCGAACCTGACCGCCGTGATCGCCTCCGTCGTCGCGATGCTCGCGCTCGACTGGCGGCTGACCGTGGTCTCCCTCCTGCTGCTGCCCGTCTTCGTGTGGATCAGCCGGCGGGTGGGCCGGGAGCGCAAGAGGATCACCACGCAGCGGCAGAAGCAGATGGCCGCCATGGCCGCGACCGTCACCGAGTCCCTGTCGGTCAGCGGCATCCTGCTCGGCCGCACCATGGGCCGCTCGCAGTCCCTCACCGCCGCCTTCGCCGAGGAGTCCGAGAAGCTCGTCGGCCTGGAGGTACGCTCCAGCATGGCCGGGCGCTGGCGGATGTCCACCATCGGCATCGTCATGGCCGCCATGCCCGCGCTGATCTACTGGGCCGCGGGCATCGCCCTGCAGACCGGCGCTCCCTCGCTCTCCGTCGGCACCCTCGTCGCCTTCGTCACCCTCCAGCAGGGCCTGTTCCGGCCGGCCGTCAGCCTGCTGTCGACCGGGGTGCAGATCCAGACCTCGCTCGCCCTGTTCGCCCGGATCTTCGAGTACCTCGACCTGCCGGTCGACATCACCGAGCGGGCCCAGCCGGTGCGTCTGGAGCGGGCGAGGGGCGAGATCCGTCTGGAGGACGTGCACTTCGCCTACGAGCCCCAGGCCGGCCCCACCCTCACCGGCATCGACATCACCGTCCCGGCCGGCGGCTCCCTCGCCGTGGTCGGCCCCACCGGCTCCGGCAAGAGCACCCTCAGCTACCTGGTGCCCCGGCTCTACGACGTGACCGGCGGGCGGGTCGCCCTCGACGGGGTGGACGTACGCGACCTCGACTTCGACTCGCTGGCCCGGTCCATAGGCGTGGTCTCCCAGGAGACCTACCTCTTCCACGCCTCCGTGGCCGACAACCTCCGCTTCGCCAAGCCGGACGCCACCCGCGAGGAGATCGTCGAGGCGGCCCGCGCGGCTCAGATCCACGACCACATCGAGTCCCTGCCCGACGGCTACGACACCCTCGTCGGCGAGCGCGGCTACCGCTTCTCCGGAGGCGAGAAGCAGCGGCTGGCGATCGCGCGCACGATTCTGCGGGACCCGCCGGTGCTCATCCTCGACGAGGCCACCAGCGCCCTCGACACCCGAACCGAGCACGCCGTGCAGCGGGCCATCGACAACCTCTCCAAGGGCCGCACCACCATCACCATCGCCCACCGCCTCTCCACCGTCCGTGACGCCGACCAGATCGTGGTCCTGGACGCCGGCCGGATAGCCGAGCGCGGGACGCACGAGGAACTGCTGGGAGCCGGAGGCCGCTACGCAGCGCTGGTCCGACGGGACCGGGAGGCCGCGCGGGCGCCCGAGCGGGACGGCTCCGGCGCGGAGCCGGCGGCGGGGGAACCGGTACCCACTCCGGTGAACGTGTGATCGTATGACTGGAGTGGGGTGTGATGCCCGGAAGGTCGGGTTTCGGAGGTTAGCGTGCCCGCATGCCTGATGAGTACCGGCCGTACCAGCCGCCACCGCGCCGCTCCCGGCTCACCCGGCGAGGCCGCGTGGTGCTCCTCCTCGGCGCGCTCCTCCTGATCGGTCTCGCCACCGTGGTGATCGAACCCCTGCTGCCCAGGGAGCAGGCGCCCGAGACACCACGCCAGTTGCTGATCCCCGAAGGCTGGCGGGCCGCACAGGTCTACGCCGCCGTCGACCGCGCGCTCGAACTCCCCGCGGGCACCACCAAGACGGCCGTCGCCACGGCGCCTCTCGACCTGCCCGCGGAGGCGAAGGGCAACCCGGAGGGCTACCTCTTCCCGGCGACGTACCCGGTGACCTCACAGTCCACCCCGGCCGCGCTGCTCGCCTTCATGGTGCGGACGGCCAACCAGAAGCTGGCCACCAAGGCCGTCGCGGACGGCGCCAAGGCGCACGGCATGACCCCCTACCAGACGGCGACCCTCGCCAGCGTCATCGAGGCGGAAGCCGACAACCCGGCCGACATGGGCAAGGTCTCACGGGTGGTCCACAACCGGCTGGCGAAGTCGATGCCGCTCCAGATGGACTCCACCATCAACTACGCCCTCAACCGCACCACCTTGGACACCACGCTCGCCGACACCCGCATCGACCACCCCTTCAACTCCTACGAACGCCAGGGCTTGCCCCCCACCCCCATCGACAGCCCGGGCCTGCGGGCCATGGCCGCCGCCGTCGCGCCAACGCCCGGAAACTGGCTGTTCTTCGTCACCGTCAAGCCCGGGGACACCCGCTTCTCGGCGACCTACGAGGAACACAAGACGCACGTCGCCGAGTTCAACCGGCTGCGCGCCGCCGCCGGTCCGCCCGCCGGCCCACCCGCCGCCGGTGCGCCCGCCCGCGCCCAGGCCGGATCCCGGGCGAAGGGCCCCGCCGCGAAGTGAGCACGAGCCGGCTCCCGTCGTCCCCGTCAGACGGGTGAACTGAACACGGCCGGCCGGCGGCGGCCCCGGCCCGGCCACGCCCGCCCGCCGGCACCGCCCCGGACGGCGGGATCCTCAGGCCGGCACCGCCGCGCCCCGGGCCAGCAGGCGCCGGATCTCGCGGACGGCGGCGCCGCCCGCGCGGTTGGCCCCGACGGTCGAGGCCGACGGGCCGTAGCCCACCAGGTGGACCCGCTCGTCACGCACCGCCCTGGTCCCCTCGACCCGGATCCCGCCGCCCGGCTCCCGCAGCCGCAGCGGCGCCAGGTGGCCGACGGCGGCACGGAAGCCGGTGGCCCACAGGATCACGTCGGCGTCCACGCTCCGCCCGTCCGCCCACGCGACCCCGGCCGGGGTGATCCGGTCGAAGACGGGCAGCCGCTCCAGCACCCCGGAGTCCAGCCCGGCCCGTACGCCCTCGGTCAGAGCCAGCCCGGTCACGCTGACCACGCTCCGCGGGGGCAGTCCCCGCCGGACCCGCTCCTCCACCAGGGCCACCGCCGCCCGGCCCTCCGCCTCGCCGAATCCCCCCGCGCGGAAGACGGGCGGCCGCCGGGTCACCCAGGTGGTCGCGGCCGCCACCTCGGAGATCTCCAGCAGGTGCTGCACCGCCGAGGTGCCGCCGCCCACCACGACCACCCGGGCCCCGGCGAACTCCCCGGGCCCGGGGTAGTCCGCGGTGTGCAGCTGGCGGCCCCGGAACAGCTCCTGGCCCGGGTAGCGCGGCCAGAACGGCCGGTCCCAGGTCCCGGTGGCGTTGACCAGCGCCCGGGCCGACCAGCTGCCGGACGCCGACTCGACGAGGAGGCGGCCGTCGGCGCCCGGACCGCCGTCGCGTACGGCGGTGACGTCCACGGGGCGGCGTACGGGCAGGCCGAAGCGCTCCTCGTAGGCCGCGAAGTACTCCCCGATCACCTCGGACGAGGGCCGCAGCGGATCGGCGCCGGTCAGCTCCATGCCGGGCAGCGAGTGCATCCCGTGCACCTTGCCGTAGGTCAGCGAGGGCCAGCGGAACTGCCAGGCGCCGCCCGGGCGGCGCGAGTGGTCCAGCACCACGTGCCCGATTCCGGCCCGGGTGAGGTGGTAGGCGGTGGAGAGGCCCGCCTGCCCCGCCCCGACGACTACCACGTCCACGGCGGCCGGGTCCCTCAGCGATTCGTTCACGGTTCTACTAACTGGCGGGGGGTGCGGGATCTTCCCCGACCGGAGTCACCCCCGCGCGGCCCGCGCCGGAGCCGCGGCGCGGGAGAGGCCGTGCAGGCGTTCCAGACGCAGGCGGGTCTCCTCGTCCAGCGGGACGAAGGTCGTCAGCCGCGCCCCCGACGCGGGGCCCAGCCACAGGCTGGTGTGCTCCAGGCGCAGCAGCCCCACGTGGGCGTTGCGGATGTACTTGGTGTTGCCGCCCGCCCCCACCACCTCGTGCCGGGCCCAGATCTCCCGGAACTCCGGCGAGGCCGCCTCCAGCCGGGCCAGCAGCGTCTTCCAGGCGGGTTCCGCGAGGTGCCCGGCCATGGAGGCGCGGAACTTGGCCGCGAGCAGCCGGTTCATGTCCGGCATGTCCGCGAGGGAGGCGCGCCAGTCCGCGTTGGTGAACGCCAGCCACACGCAGTTGCGGTCCTCGGGCGGCAGCGCGTCCAGGTCGCACAGCAGCCGCCCGTACGTGCCGTTGTGGGCGAGGATGTCGTACCGGCTGTTCTGCACGCACGCCGGGATCGGATCGAGCTGGTCGAGCATGGCCCGCAGCGCCGGGGTGACGCTCGGGCAGAGCGTGTTCGGCGCCGGGTCGGTGCTGCCGGCCAGTGCGAACAGGTGGGCGCGCTCGCTGGAGTCCATCAGCAGGGCCTGCGCCAGCGCGTCCAGCACCTGGGGGGACACCTGGATCTCGCGGGCCTGCTCCAGCCAGGTGTACCAGGTGACGCCGACGGCGGAGAGCTGTGCGACCTCCTCGCGGCGCAGCCCCGGGGTGCGCCTGCGCGGGCCCCGGACCAGCCCGACCTGTTCGGGGGTGATCCGCTCGCGGCGGCTGCGCAGGAAGTCGGCGAGCTCGTGACGGCGCAGGTCGCTCTCGGGGGCAACGGTGGTCATGGCACCAGCGTGCCGCACCGCCCATCCCGTTGCCAGGTACTCCTGGTACCAGGATGACGAGACTCTGGTACCAGGCTGAGCTGCGGTGGATCGTCTCTCCCGTGAGCGAAACAACCGTACGCACGACCCACCCCTCCCCGTCCTTCCCCGCGGCCCCGACCGCCCCGGCCACCGCCGGGCCCGCGGCCGCCGAGCCCGCCGCCCTCACGCCGCTCGGGCTGTTCACCGTCCTGCTGGGCGCCGCCCTGCCCCTGATCGACTTCTTCATCGTCAACGTGGCACTGCCGGCCATCGACACCGACCTGGCCGCCGGGCCGGCCATGCTGGAACTGGTCGTCGGCGGCTACGGGGTCGCCTACTCGGTGCTGCTGGTGCTGGGCGGCCGGATCGGTGACACGTTCGGCCGGCGCCGGCTCTTCGTCGTCGGGATGGCGGCCTTCGGGCTGACCTCCCTCGCCTGCGGACTGGCGCCCACCGCCTGGACCCTCGTCGGCGCCCGGGTCGCCCAGGGCGCCGCGGCGGCGCTGATGCTGCCGCAGGTGCTCGCCACCATCCAGGCCACCACCCAGGGCCCGCGCCGGGCCCGTGCGATGAGCCTGTACGGGGCCACCGCCGGCCTGTCCATGGTCGCCGGGCAGATCCTCGGCGGGCTCCTGGTCGCCGCCGACGTGGCCGGGTCGGGCTGGCGCTCGGTGTTCCTCGTCAACGTGCCCGTGGCGGTGGCCGGGCTGGTGCTCGCCGTCCGGGCCGTACCGGAGACCCGCTCGGACCGTCCGGCGTCGGTGGACGTCCCCGGAACGCTGCTGTTCGGCCTCACCCTGGTCTCCCTGCTCCTGCCGCTGACGGAAGGCCGGGCGGCCGGCTGGCCGCTGTGGACGTGGGTGTCGCTGGCCGTGTCCCCCTTCGCGGCCCTGGCCTTCTATCTGACCGAGCGCCGTGCCGACCGGCTGGGGCGGACCCCGCTCGTGCCGCCGAGCCTGCTGCGGCTGGTGTCACTGCGCCGCGGACTGGTGATGCTGCTGCCGTTCTCGGTCGGCTTCAGCGGGTTCATGTTCGTGGTCGCCGTCGCACTCCAGCAGGGCCTGCGGATGGGCCCGGTGGCGGCGGGGCTCGCACTGGTGCCGATGGCCCTGGCCTTCTTCGGCGCCTCCCTCGCCGGACCCCGGCTGGTCGGCAGGTTCGGCAGCCGGGTCGTCACCGCCGGCGCCCTGATCCAGGCCCTCGGCATCGCCCTGGTGCTGGCCGCCGTCCGGTACGGCTGGCCGGACCTCGGTCTCGCCGGGCTGGCTCCGGGGGTCGCCGTCGCGGGCCTCGGGCAGGGCCTCCAGCTGCCGGTGCTGATGCGGCTGATGCTCTCGGACGTCCCGGCGGACCGGGCCGGCGTGGGCAGCGGGGTCATGATCACCGCGCAGCAGTCCTCGCTGGCCCTGGGCGTGGCGACCATCGGCAGCCTCTTCCTCGCGCTGGCCGGATCGCTGGGGATGCGTGACGCCCTCGCCGTGACCCTACTGGTCCAGCTGGGCCTGATCGCCGTGACGGCGCTGCTCAGCCTGCGCCTGCCGAGGGTGATGCGCTGAAGGAGGCCGGGTCCGCGAGCCCCCGCCCGCCGCTCACCGGCCGACGTCAGGCGGGGCCGGCGGTCCCCCGGGAGAACAGCCACTCCTCGGCGGTGTCGGCGCTGAACTCCCGCTGGCCGCCCGCGAAGAGCAGACCCGCCGCGGCGAAGGCCGGATCGCCGGCTGTGTCCGCCACGTACGGGACCGCCACGCAGTCCATCCCCGCGGCCCGCGCGGCC
Source organism: Streptomyces sp. NPDC012794 (assembly GCF_042901085.1). NCBI lineage: Bacteria > Bacillati > Actinomycetota > Actinomycetes > Kitasatosporales > Streptomycetaceae > Streptomyces > Streptomyces sp. NPDC012794. Next base: position 262,658 of record NZ_JBIBCI010000005.1, on the reverse strand, counting down.
AGCGCGCCCGGTGCCGCGTCCTCGACGACCACGCAGTCCGCGGGCCGGGCGCCGAGCCGGCGGGCGGCCTCCAGGAACACGTCGGGGGCGGGCTTGCCGCGCTCGACCTCCTCGGCGGAGACGGCCGTGGTCAGCAGCGCGGCCAGGCCGGTGCCCTCCAGGACGGCGTCGATCGCCTCCCGCGAGGAGCCGGAGGCCACCGCCATCGGGACGCCCCGCGCGTGCAGCCGCTCCACGAAGGCCCGCATCCGGGGGAAGGCCTCCGTGCGGGTGCGGGCCAGCTCCAGGTAGGCGGCGTTCTGCTCCGCCAGCAGCTGCTCGACCGGGGCCCGCAGTCCGTAGCGGTCCTTGAGCAGCTCCAGCGTCTCCAGGGTGCCGATGCCGATGAAGCGTGAGTGCTCCTCCCAGGTGAATCCGGGTACGCCGTGGCGCTCCAGGACGCGGCGGCCCGACTCGTAGTAGTTCGGCTCGCTGTCCACGAGGGTGCCGTCGAGATCGAATATGACGGAGATCATCCGCTGTGCCCGTCCTGCCGGTCGCGTACCTGTCCGGGGCATCCTGTCAGGGTGTGCGAGCCGCCCTCCCCACGGACTCCACCAGCGGCAGCAGCCGGTGCGCGACCCGCTCGCGCAGGGCGACCTCCGTCCGGGTGCGCACCACGCCCGGCAGCCGGATCAGCCGTTGGATCACGTCCTCCAGGTGGCCGGCGTCCCGGGCCACCACTCGCGTCAGCAGGTCCCCGCCTCCGGTGATCGAGAAGGCCTCGACGATCTCCGGCACGGCCGCGAGCGCGTCCCCGACCTCGTCCAGGTGCCCCTGGGTGACCTCGATGTGCACGAAGGCCAAAACCGGGTGCCCCAGCGCGGCGGGGGAGAGCACCGGACCCGTACCGGTGATCACCCCGGTGCGCTCAAGCCGGTCCAGCCGGGCCTGGAGGGTGCCGCGGGCCACGCCGAGGATCCGGGCGTACTCGCGGACGCTGGTGCGCGGCTGCTCGATCAGCAGGCGCAGGATCCGGGTGTCGAGCTCGTCCACCGCCATGTCAGGACTGTACCAATGGCCTGGAATGTCCGATGGTTCGAGCCGTCGGGCGGTCCGGGCCGTCGGATGGTTCGAGCCGTCGTACGGTCCTGGCCGCCCGGCGCTCCGGGTCACCGGACGGTTCCGGACCGCCCGACGGTCCCGCCGCCCGACGGCCTGCGCCGCCCGCACCCCCGGGCGCCGGACCACCGGCCCGCCCCCGGACGTCCGGACCGGACGCGACCGCATCCGGTCGCGTCCCCCGCGCCGAAGAACAGGGCGGAGGCCGCCGCCACAGCCCGGCGGCCGCCGCCCCCGCCCCCGCCACCGCCGCACAGTCCCCGACACGGAGCCGAGCGCCATGAACACCGCCGTGGTCCTGTACACCTCCGACCTGCGCCTGCACGACCATCCACCGCTGCGCGCCGCCCTCTCCTCCTGCGACCGGGTCGTCCCGCTCTTCGTCCGGGACCGGACCATCGAGGACTCCGGCTTCGCCGTGCCCAACCGGCTGGCTTTCCTCGCCGACTGCCTCGCCGACCTCGACGCGGGCCTGCGCGAGCGCGGCGGACGCCTCGTGGTGCGCTCCGGGGAACCCGTCGCCGAGGTCTGCGCCCTGGTGCGGGAGGCCGACGCCGACGAGGTGCACATGGCCGCCGGCGTCAGCGGCTACGCCCGGGCCCGCGAGGAACGGCTGCGCGAGGCCCTGGAGGCGCAGGGCCGCCGGCTGTACACCCACGACGCGGTGGTCACGGCGGTGGCCCCGGGGGCGGTCCTCCCCACCGGCTCGGGCGCCGGCCACTTCGCCGTCTTCACCCCGTACCTGCGCCGCTGGACGGCACTGCCCCAGCGGGCCCCGGCCCCCGCCCCGCGCCGGGTACGGGTACCCGAGGACATCGGCTCCGAGCCACTGCCCCGCCGCGACGCCGTCACCGGAACCTCCCCGGGCCTCGCGCGCGGCGGCGAACGCGAGGCCCGTCGGCTGCTGACCCACTGGCTCCGCTCCGGCGTCACCGACTACGAGGACACCCACGACGACCTCGCCGCCGACGCCACCTCCCGGCTCTCCCCGCACCTGCACTTCGGCACCCTCTCGCCCACCGAGGCCGTCCACCGCTCCCGCGCCGTCGGCGGCCCCGGAGTCGAAGCCTTCGTCCGGCAGCTGTGCTGGCGCGACTTCCACCACCAGGTCCTCGCCGCCCGCCCCGACGCCGCCGCCGCCGACTACCGCCCCCGCCACGACCACTGGCGCACCGGCCCCGCCGCCGAGGAAGAGCTCAGGGCCTGGAAGGACGGCCGCACCGGCTACCCCGTGGTAGACGCCGCCATGCGCCAGCTGCGCCACGAGGGCTGGATGCCGGGCCGCGCCCGGCTGCTCGCCGCGAGCTTCCTCACCAAGAGCCTCTACGTGGACTGGCGGACCGGAGCCGCGCACTTCCTCGCCCTCCTCGTGGACGGGGACCTCGCCAACAACCAGCTCAACTGGCAGTGGGTGGCCGGCACCGGCACCGACACCCGTCCCAACCGGGTCCTCAACCCCGTCCGCCAGGGCATGCGCTACGACCCCGAGGGCCGCTACGTCCACCGCTGGGTGCCGGAACTGGCCGACCTGGCCGCGCCCCGCGTCCACGAACCCTGGCGGCTGCCCGAGCCCGAGCGGGCCCGGTACGACTATCCGCCGCCGCTGGTGGACCTCGCCGACGCGCTCGGCCGCTTCCGCCAGGCGCGGCCCGGTGCCGCACCGGTCGGCGTACCGTAGGCCGGTGGACCCCGAACCCGCCCTCAGCACCGGCGCCGTCGCCCGCAGCCTCGGGGTGTCGCCGACCACGCTGCGCTCCTGGGAGCGCCGCTACGCCATCGGACCGGCCCACCGTGAGGACGGCCGGCACCGCCGCTGGACGCCCGGGGACATCGCCCGCCTGGAGGAGATGTGCCGGCTCACCGCGAGGGGCGTTCCCCCGTCGGAGGCGGCCAGGGTCGCGCTCGGCGCAGCCCCCGGCACCCGCACGGCGGGGCGGGCGGCCGGCGTGACGCCGGGCGGGCCCGGTGCCCTCCCCCTCGGGGAGGTGCGGCCGGAGGGCCGGGGGCTCGCACGGGCCGCCGTACGACTGGACGCGCCGGCGGTGGCGGAACTGCTGGAGGCCGCCCTGGCGGACCACGGACCGGTCGCGGCCTGGGAGGAGGTGATCGCGCCGACCCTGCACGCCGTGGGCCGCAAGTGGGCCTCGGCGGGGGAGCGCTACATCGAGGTGGAGCACCTGCTGTCCTGGCAGATTTCCGCCGCCCTGCACCGGGTCCGCCCCGCGCCGGAACCGCTGCGCGTGCCCCCGGTCCTCCTCGCGTGCGTGCCGGGGGAGCTGCACAGCCTGCCCCTCGAGGCCCTGGCCGCCGCCCTGGGCGAACGGGGCGTGCCGGTCCGGATGTTCGGCGCCGCCCTGCCCGCCGGGGCGCTGTGCGACGCGGTACGGCGTACGGGTCCCCGTGCCGCCGTCCTCTGGGCGCAGTCCCGCACCACCGCGGACCGGGCCCTGGCCCGCTCGGTCGCCGGCATCGAATGGGGGCTGCGCGGCGCGCGCGGCCGCTCGGCGCTCCTGCTGGCGGGACCCGGCTGGGGTCCGGAGGCCCAGGGGCCGCGCATCGGGCGGCTGTCCGGGCTGCGATCCGGGCTCGCCGTCATCGCGGAACTGTTGGCGGGACGGGCTCCAGCGACCGCCGCAGGGCATCCAGGCCCCGCCGCGTGTGACTCTTGACGGTGCCCAGCGGAAACCCGGTGCGCTCCGAGATCTGGCTCTGGCTCAGATCCGCGTAGAACGCCAGCCACAGGACCCGCCGCTGGGCCACCGGCAGCCGGGCCAGCTCCCCGAGGACCAGCACCCGGTCCAGGGCCTGTTCCGGCGCCGGCCCCCGCGCCCCGGTGCCCCACCGCTCCTCCGCGCCCCGCGCCTCGGCCCGCGCCACCCGGGCCCGCCGGCTCCGGGCCTCCAGCGCGTCGGCGACCTTGTGCCGGGTGATGCCGGTCAGCCACGCCCCGAGCCCGCCCGGCCCCGGACGGCATCCCGCCCGGCCGCGCCATGCGGCGAGGAACACCTGCTGGGTGACGTCCTCCGCCTCGCGGGGATCACCCAGGCCCCGCCGGGCCAGCGCGAGCACCAGGGGCCGCCAGCGCCGGAAGACGGCCTCCGCGCAGGCCTCGTCCCCGGCGGCGAACCCCGCCTCCAGGGCGGTACCTGCGGTGTCCTGCGGGAGAACGGTGTCCATGGGCCCAGCCTCCCGAGACGGGGCGGGCGGAATCCACTTGCACCGTTTCCGCATCGATTGGCGCTCCCGCGTACCGGTCCGCGCGCGGCTCCCGGACGTGACACGCCCGCCCGGCTCCAGGGCCCGGCATGCCGGGCGCCGGCTCACCGCCATAGGGTCCGGGCATGAGTGATCTGCTGTTGGTGAGGCACGGCGAGACGGCATGGAGCGCCAACGGGCGCCACACCGGGCTGACCGACGTGCCGCTGACCGCGCGGGGCGTCGAAGAGGCCCTCTCGCTGGCCCCGTACTTCCGCGACCGCGCGCCCGCCCTGGTGCTGACGAGCCCCCTGGGCCGGGCCGTCGCCACGGCCGAACTCGCCGGACTGACCGACGGGATCCCCGAACCGGCGCTCCACGAATGGGACTACGGCGGCTACGAGGGCGTCACCACCGCGGAGATCAGGCGGACCCGGCCCGACTGGTCGCTGTGGACCGACGGCGTCCCGCCGGGAGACGCACGGCACCCCGGCGAGGACGCGGAGCAGGTCGGCGCCCGAGCGGACCGGGTCCTCGCCCGCGTCGGCGAGTCCCTGCGCGCCGGCCGGGGCGACGTCGTACTCGTCGCCCACGGCCACTTCCTGCGCGTCCTGACCGCCCGCTACCTCGGACTGCCCCCGCAGGACGGCCGGCTCTTCCTCCTGCGCACCGGCACGGTGAGCGTGCTGTCCACGGAGCACGGGCTCCCGGTGATCGCGGGCTGGAACACCCGGCCCTGATCCCCGGCCCTGACCCGCCCCCGCGCCCCGGCCGCCCCTCAAAACCCATCGGGCTCCGGCGGCCCGGGCAGCGCCAGGCACAGGGCGTCCAGCGCCGCCGCGAACGCGTGCTCGGGCGGGGTGCCGTAGCCGAGCACCAGCCCGTCCCGCGGGGCCATGGCACTGTCCGGGTGCAGGTACGGCCGCAGCCCCTCCAGGGCCAGGCCCGCCCGCCGCGCCGCGCGCAGGGCGCCCTCCTCGGTGCCCGGCGGCAGCTCCAGCACCGCGTGCAGCCCCGCCGCCACCCCGCTGACCCGGACGTGCGGCGCCTCGGCCGCCAGCCGCGCCGCCAGCAGGTCGCGGCGCCGCCGGTAGACCTGCCGCATCCGGCGCAGGTGGCGGTCGTAGCCGCCCGAGGCGATGAACTCGGCCAGGGTGAGCTGGTCCGTCACCCCCGACCACATCTCGCGCGGCCCCTTCGCCTCCAGCACCTCGTCCACCAGGCGCCCCGGCAGCACCATCCAGCCCGTCCGCAGCGCGGGCGACAGGCTCTTGCTGACGGAACCGATGTACACGGTCCGCTCCGGGTCCAGGCCCTGGACGGCGCCCACCGGCTGGCGGTCGTAGCGGAACTCCCCGTCGTAGTCGTCCTCGATCACCACCCCGCCGCAGGCCCGCGCCCAGTCCACCACCGCCGCCCGCCGCTCGGGGTGCAGCGGCCCGCCCGTCGGGAACTGGTGCGCGGGCGTGAGCAGCACGGCCCGCGCCCCCGTGGCCGCCAGCTCCCCGACGCGCGCCCCCCGCCCGTCCACGGTCAGCGGCACCGTCTCCCTCCCCGCCCGGGCCAGCACCTCCCGGTGGAAGGGCAGCCCGTACGACTCGACGGCGACCGGGCCCGTCAGCACCCCGGCCAGCAGTTCCAGCGCGTGGGCGAAGCCGGAGCAGACCACGACCCGGTCGGGTGCCGTCCGTACGCCCCGCGCCCGCGCGAGGTACTCCGTCAGCGTGCGCCGCAGCTCGATCCGGCCGCGCGGGTCGCCCACCCCGAAGGCGTCCTGAGGGGCGGCGGCCAACGCCCGGCGGGCCGCGCCCAGCCACGCCGTGCGCGGGAAGGCCGAGGCGTCCGGCGAGCTCGGCAGCAGATCGTGGACGGTACGCCGCGGCGCGGGCCGGGCCGGAGCGCGCGGGCCATCCGGCTCCAGGGGGACGGCCCGCTCCGCGACCCGCGTCCCGGACCCCTGGCGCGCCGCAAGCCAGCCTTCCTCGACCAGCTCGGCGTACGCGTCGGCGACGGTGTTGCGGGCGATCCCGAGGTCCGCGGCGAGCGTCCGGTAGGGCGGCAGCCGGGTTCCCGGCGCCAGCCGCCCCGAGTGCACCGCCTCCCGCAGGGCGCGCATCAGCCGGGCCCGCAGGCTGCCCCCGCCGCTCAGGTCCAGGTGCAGGTCGCTGCCCGTTCCGGCGGGGGCACCGCCGCCGCCACCCCGCGCCTCCTCGGCCGGATTGACCCATGATCTCCGCATGGAAATGCACCCTACGCCCGGTCGATCACGCCCATAGGTTCCTCCCATGACGACTTTTCAGGTTCCCCAGCGCATGGACTTCTCCACCGTCGCACCCCGCGTCTTCAAGGCCGTCCTCGCCCTCGACGCCGCCGCCCGCGAGGGCCTGGACCCGGTCCTCCTGGAGCTGGTCCAGATCCGCGCCTCACAGATCAACCGCTGCGCGTACTGCATCGACTACCACACCGGCGACGCCCGCAAGGGCGGCGAGTCGGAGCAGCGGATCCACCAGCTCTCCGCCTGGCACGACTCCAGCCTGTTCACCGTGAAGGAACGCGCCGCCCTCGCCCTGACCGAGGAGATCACCCTGCTGCCCGGCGGAGTATCGGACGCCGTCTACGACGAGGCCGCCCGGCATTTCGGCGAGGAGGAACTGGCCCACCTGATCGCGCTCGTCCTCGCCGTGAACACCTGGAACCGGATGAACGTCACCACCCGCAAGACCCCCGGTACCGACTGACCCGGACCGATCCGCCCGCCTCGCGCCCGGCCGCCGCGTGCGTGACGATGCGTACATGAACGACGGCGACCGCGCCGAGGCGGGCGGCGGCACGGCGGACGCCGGTGCCGAGGAGGGCCTCAAGGCCAATGCGATCGGCTTCCTCGACGCCCTCGTCATCGGCCTCAACTCGACCTCTCCCGCCTACTCCCTGGCCGCCGTCATCGGCCCGATCGTGGCTCTGGCCGGCATCTACGCGCCGGGCGTGATGCTGGCCTCCTTCGTACCGATGCTGCTCATCGCCGCGGCCTTCTACTACCTCAACAAGGTCGACCAGGACTGCGGCACCACCTTCTCCTGGGTGACCCGGGCCATGGGCCCCTGGGCGGGCTGGCTCGGCGGCTGGGCCATCGCCATGACCGGGGTGCTCGTCATCGGCTCCCTCGCCGACGTGGCCGTCCACTTCGGCCTGCTCGCCGCCGGTCTCGAGGACTGGGCCGCTGACCAGGCGGTCCGCCAGACGCTCACCGTCGTCGTCATCCTCGTGATGACCGCCGTCTGCGTCATCGGCACCGAGCTCTCCGCCCACCTCCAGGACGTCCTCATCCTCGCCCAGGTCTTCTTCCTCCTGGCCTTCGCCGTCGTCGCCCTCTACCGCGTGTACGCCGGCACCAGCACCCTCGACGGGATCGAACCCTCCCTCGCCTGGCTCAACCCCTTCGGCGCGGGCGGCGCCGCGCTCACCGGCGGACTGCTGCTCGGCGTGTTCATCTACTGGGGCTGGGAGTCCGCCGTGAACCTCACCGAAGAGGTCGAGGACTCCGCCACCGCGCCCGGCAGGGCCGGCATCTGGTCCACCGTGGTGCTGCTGGTCACCTACCTGTCCGTGGGCTTCGCCATCGTCGGCTACTCCGGGACGAGGTTCCTGGCCGAGAACGCCGCCGAGGAGGAGGCCGTCTTCGCCGTCCTCGCGCACGAGGTGATGGGCGGCTGGGACTGGATGGTGCTCCTCGCCGTCTGCACCTCCGCCCTCGCCTCCACCCAGACGACGATCATCCCGGCCTCCCGGACCGCCCTCTCCATGGCCCGCCGGCACGCCCTGCCGCCGCGGCTCGCGCACATCCACCCCCGCTTCCACACCCCGGAGGTGAGCACCTGGTGGGTGGCCGGCATCGCCATCGCCTGGTACCTCGTCGTCAACCAGATCAGCGAGAACGCCCTCCTCGACTCACTGACCGCGCTCTCCCTGCTGATCGCCTTCTACTACGCGCTCACCGGGGTGGCATGCGCCGTCTACTACCGCCGCCACCTGCTGGAGAACGCGCACAACCTCTTCCTCATCGGCGTGGGCCCGCTGGTCGGCGCGGGCCTGCTGGCCTGGCTGCTGGTGGAGTCCGTCATCGACATGTCCGACCCCCGCAACTCCGCCGGCGGGATCTCCTGGTTCGGTCTCGGCCCGCCGCTGGTCATCGGCATCGGCATCGCGGCCCTCGGCGTGCTCCTCATGTGCGTCCGGCGGATCCGGGACGGCAGGTTCTGGCAGGAGCGCCGCGGGGTGGTCGATCCGGCTCTCGTGCGCGGCGGGAAGAGCTGAGGAGGCCCGATGTCCGTGGTCCTCGGGTACGACGAGTCCCCCGGCGCCGAGCGTGCCCTGCGGGTGGCGCTGGAGGTGGCCACCGCCTTCGGGGAACCCCTGGTCCTGGTGTACGGGGCCGCCGCGCCCGGACCCACGGGGGAGGAGTACCGCGCGCACCGCGAAGCCGTCCTCCAGGCCGGGCGGGCCGCCCTCGCCCGGGCCGTCGAGGCCGCCGACGAGGCGGGCGTGCCCTCCACGGTGGAGGTGGTGGACGACAAGCCGGCCCAGGCCCTGCTCGCCGCCGCCGAACGCCACCACGCGCGGGTCATCATCGTGGGCAGCTGGGGCGACAGTCCGATCCGGGGCGCCCTGCTCGGCTCCACCCCGCACAAGCTCCTGCATCTGTCGCCCGTTCCGGTGCTGTGCGTGCCGACGGAGGGAGCCGGCTCCTGAGCCCGGCTGTCGGAGGCCCGGGCCCACCGTCAGCCGTCGAACACGCCCGCCAGGCATCCGGCCGGTCCTCGGTCGTCGGCGGGCAGAGCCGGGCCCCCAGGCAGCCGTCCGGCCGCACCACGAAGGCCGTCGGCTCCCGCACCCCGTACAGCCGGGCGAACTCGCCCCGCCGGTCCCGGTAGACCGGCCACGCGACCCCGGCGGGCGCGGTCCCGCCCTCGGTGAGGACCGCGTACGCCGTGAGCCGCCCCGCGGGACACCCGTCCGCCTGCGCGGCGAGCGCGGGGACGTACGGCCCGATGTTCATGCCCTGCGCGGCTGCGGCGGATGGACGTGCGCCGGGTCCGTTGGTCTCCCACTGGCCGGAATCGCCCCCTCCTGGATGTGCCAACGGTCCAGCGTGACGAACGTCGCTTGAGCCATTGCCCCTCCGGATGCTTATCTGTGTCATATCCATGTACTTTCGGCGCCGCGCAGCGCCGGACGGCAACGACGCCGGTCCGGAGCGCGGTGCCTTCGCCGTGCCCGTACGCCGCCCACCACCCCCGGGCGGACGCCGGGCCGGCGCGCGTGACTCCGAGGGGGGCGGCACACCGCCATGAAGAGGATGTTCGTTGCTCCGGATCCGGGGCGCACCAGACTGCGGAACTCGCTGCGCGCGGTGATCGGCACGGCGCTCGCCGTCGCCGTGGCCGAACTGTCGGGGCTGTCGCTGACCGCCTCCATCACCGGCGGCCTCGCGGCGCTGCTCGCGCTGTTCACCGTCCTCGACGCGGACGTCCGCGCCCAGCGGGTGACCACCGCCCTGCTGCCCGCCACCGGCTTCCCCGTCCTGGCGCTGGCCACCGGACTGCACGGGATGCCGCCCGTCCGCGACGCTGCCTTCCTCGCCGTCGTCTTCGCCGGGGTCTACGCACGCCGCTGGGGCCCGCGCGGCCACGCCCTCGGCATCTTCGGCTTCATGATGTTCTTCGTCACCCAGTTCCTGCACGCCCGCCCCGCCCAGCTGCCCGAGCTGTTCGCCGCCGTGGCCCTGGCGCTGCTCTCGGCCGGGGCCGTTCGGTTCGTGCTGTGGCCCATCGAGCGCCGCACGCCCCCCGCCGCCGCCCCGCCGCCGCTGCCCGGCACCGGCCTGGCCCGGCCCACCACCCGCCAGGCCTTCCAGGCGACCGCCGCCTGCGCCTTCGCCCTCGCCGTCGGCCAGGTGCTGTCCGAGGACCGCTGGTACTGGGCCGTGGGCACCGCCTGGTGGATCTTCGTCAACACCGCCTCGCGCGGCGAGACCCTGGTCCGCGGCTTCCGCCGGGTCCTCGGCACCGTCGTCGGCATCGCCGCGGGCCTGCTCATCGCCGTACCGCTGCACGGCGCGCCCGCGCCCACCGCCGCCCTCGTCGCCGTCTGCGTCTTCGGCATCTTCTACACGGCGGCCCCCTCCTACTCCTGGATGATGTTCTTCGTCACCGTCATGGCCGGGCTGCTCTACGGACTCCTCGGCGTACTGCACCCCGGGCTGCTGCTCCTGCGCCTCGAGGAAACCGCCGTCGGCGCGCTCGGCGCCGCCCTCGCCGTGCTGCTGATCCTCCCCGTCACCACGCACGGCGCCAACGAGGCCTGGATCCAGCGGGCCCTGCACTGCGTACGCGCAGCCACCGCCGCCTCCCTCGACCGCCTCGCCGGAGACCCCGGGGCCGACCCCGCCCCGCACGCCGCCGAGCTGGAACTCCTCCTGGGCCGCGCCCGGATCGCCCTCGCGCCGCTCGTCCACCCGCTGAGCCCCCTGCGCGCCCGCAAGGCCCGGGCCCGGCAGGTCATGGCGCTGCTCGACGACTGCGCACGGGAGGTACGCGGGCTGGCGGCCGTCGCCGCGGACCCGCAGGCCTCCCACGACGCCCGGCTCGCCGCCGCCTGCTGGCGGGTGGAGGCCGCCGTCGAGGCGCTCACCGCACCCGGGGGAGCCCCGGCACCCGCCGCGCCGGGCGCCCCCGCCCGGGACGCGGGCGCCGAACCGGCCCTGGCCCACCTGCACGGGCTGGAGCAGGCCCTCGTCGCCCTGGCCGCTCCCCTGCGCACCGACCCCCGGTCCCCGCTGGCCATCACCGCCTGAACCGCCCGAACCGCCTCAACCGCCCGCCCCGCGCGGGCGGTACGGTCAGGTCCATGACGAACCCACAGGCCCCGGCGTTCGAGTACCGCACCGCCCGCCCCGAGGACCGGGAGGCGATCGAAGCCCTCGACGGTTCCTTCGTCACGTCCACCGTGTTCGAGGTGACCCGGCCCGTGGACGGCTTCGGTTTCGCCCTGCGCGAGGTCGCGGTGGACCCGCCGCTGCGCAAGGTCTTCCCGCCCGATCAGGACGACGAAGCCGACGAAGACGACCAAGACGACGACGGGGACGTGGGCGACGGCCGCGAGGAGTGCTCCCGCACCTTCGTCGCCGTCGCCGCCGGATCGGTCTGCGGTTTCGCGACCGTCACCTACGCCCCCTGGAACCGGCGCCTGACCGTCGACGACATCGAGGTCGCCCCCGCCCACCGGGGGCGCGGCGTCGGACGGGCCCTGATGGAGCTCGCGGCCGGCTTCGCGCGCGAACGGGGCGCCGCGCACCTGTGGCTGGAGGTCAGCTCGGTCAACGCCCCCGCCGTGCACGCCTACCGGCGCATGGGGTTCACGCTCTGCGGCCTGGACACCGCCCTCTACGAGGGCACGCCGGCGGCGGGCGAGCAGGCCCTCTTCATGAGCCGCCCCTGCGGCTGACCCCGCCTCCGGGCCCTCGGTCCTCACCTTGCCGGAATGCCGCGGAGGATACGCCCGCAAGGCCCCTTGCCGCAGGCCGATAGGGTGAGACCACTCGGACGAGTGTTCCGGAGGCTCCAGCGGCACCGGGCTGACCTGCCCCGTGTACAACGGGTGAGTGTTCATTGCACATTCATCCGGCACGTACCGGATGGATCTGGTCGGACAGGGGGTAACGGCCCGGGATGGAAATTCTGCAGAAGCACTCGAGCGCCGCTCAGGTGTGGGAGGAAGCCGAGGAGTTCATCCGGCTCTTCCACCGGGAGAATCCGCAGGCCGGTGATCCGCGTGCCCGCCTCGCCGCCGTGCGGGCCGAGCTCGCGGAGACCGGCACCTACCGGCACACCCCGCAGGAGCTGGTCCACGGCGCCCGCGTGGCCTGGCGCAACAGCAACCGCTGCATAGGCCGGCTCTACTGGAACTCCCTGCGGGTCCGCGACCGGCGCGGGCTGACCGCCGCCGAGGACATCGCCGCCGAATGCTTCGAGCACCTGCGCGAGGCGACCAACGGCGGCAGGGTCCGGCCCACCATCACCGTCTTCGCCCCCGACACCCCGGACCGCCCCGGTCCGCTGATCTGGAGCGAGCAGCTGGTGCGCTACGCCGGTTACGGGGACCACCACTCCATAACGGTGGGCGACGCCCGCAACGCACCGCTCACCGAGGCCCTCCTCGGACTCGGCTGGCGGGGCGGCGCCGGCACCCCCTTCGACCTCCTCCCGCTGGTCGTGCAGGGCGTCGACGACAAGCCCCGCTGGTTCGACACCCCCGCCGACGCCGTACTGGAGGTGCCCATCCGGCACCCCGACGAGGGCGACGACTGGAGCGACTGGGGTCTGCGCTGGCACGCCGTGCCCGCCATATCCAACATGTGCCTGGAGATCGGCGGCATCCACTACTCCGCCGCCCCCTTCAACGGCTGGTACATGGGCACCGAGATCGGCGCCCGCAACCTCGCCGACACCGACCGCTACAACCTCCTCCCCGCCGTCGCCCGAAGACTGGGGCTGGACACCTCCAGCGACCGTTCGCTGTGGAAGGACCGGGCGCTGGTCGAGCTCAACCGGGCGGTGCTGGACTCCTTCGACCGGGCCGGGGTCACCATCGCGGACCACCACACCGAGTCCCGGCGCTTCCTCACCCACCTGGAGCGGGAGGAGCGCAGGGGCCGCGAGGTGGGCGCGGACTGGTCCTGGATCGTCCCGCCGATCTCCGGTTCCGCCACGCCGGTCTTCCACCGCACGTACGATGACAGCCCCAGCTCCACGGGGTACGTACACCACGACGGCGCGCGGGAACGGGCCGAGGGACGGGACTTGGTCTAGACCTTCTGTTACGGTCGCCCCGACGGCGCGGAACGGCGGAAGGGCGACCTGTGGACGACGTGAACGGCGCGGACGGTGTGGACGGCGCACCCGGCGGGACCGATGTGCGAGGGGCCGCGCACAGCACCCCCGATCTCGCCTACATCGGCTCCTTCACCTCCGGGGGCGGCCGCGGCATCACCACCGCGGCCGTCGACCCCGCCACCGGGGCGCTGACACCGGTCGCCGTGACCCCCACCCCCGAGAACCCCTCGTGCCTCGCGCTTCGCCCGGACCATCGCGTCCTCTACGCGGTCAGCGAGGCCGACCGGGGCGCCGTGCTCGCCTTCCGCACCGGACCCGGAGGCCTCGAAGCGCTCGGGGCCCCCGTGCCGGTCGGGGCAGCCGGACCCACCCACCTCAGCACGGCCGGCCGCAGGCTGCTGACCGCCAACTACACCTCCGGCAGCGTCAGCACCCTGCCGCTCGACGCCGACGGCGCCCCCGCCGGCCCCGCGGCCGTCCTCGCGCACCGGGGCGGCGGCCCGGACCCCGAGCGGCAGCAGGGCCCGCACGCCCACCAGGTCCGGCCCGACCCGAGCGGCCGCTGGGTGCTGAGCGTGGACCTGGGGACGGACTCCGTCCGGGTCTGCGCCCTGGACCCGGACACCGGGGAGCTGCGCCTGCACGCCGAGAGCGTGCTCCGGGCCGGATCGGGGCCCCGCCACCTCGCTTTCCATCCCGACGGGGAGGTGGTGTACGTCCTGCACGAGCTGGAGCCGCAGATGACCGTCTGCCGCTGGAACGCGGCCGCCGGGGAGCTGGAACCGGTCTCGGAGGTCCCGCTCCTTCCGGAGGGCGCCCCGGACGCTCCGCGGGCCTACCCCTCGGTGGTCGCCGTCTCGGCGGACGGCCGCTTCGTATGGGCCGCCGTCCGCGGCACCGACACCCTCGCCACATTCTCGCTCGCCGACGGGCCGGAGAAGCCGCAGGTCACCGATGTGACGGGGTGCGGTGGCAGCTGGCCGCGCGATCTCGTCGCCGACCCCTCGGGGCGCCGCCTCTACGTGGCCAACGAGTGGTCCGGCGACGTCACCTGGTTCGAGGTGGACGCCCTCACCGGGCACCCCCGCCGGGCCGGTTCGGTGGCCGTCCCCGCGGCCGCCTGCGTGGTCTTCGCCTGAACGAAGCCTCTGCCCGGACGAAGCCGTCCGCCCGGACGAAGCCTCTGCCCGGACGAAGCCGTCCGGTTGGGCGAAGCCGTCCGGACGCACGGAGAGGGCCCGCCCGGAACGGATTCCGGGCGGGCCCTCGTCACGCCTGCGGGCCTACTGGGCCGCGGCGCCCAGCTGGAGCCCCAGGGCGGCGCTGTACTGCGCGACGGCCAGCTTGCCGAGTGCCGGGTAGGCCCCGAGGACCTCGGCGGTGGAGCAGTCGGCCTCCTTGCATGCCGTGTCCAGCAGGCCCTCGGCCGCTTCCGGGCCGATCAGGTACGGGGCCAGTGCCAGCTGGACCGAACCGGAACCGCGCAGCTCGGCGGCGACCGCCGCCACCGAGCCCTCCTGGTCCAGCGCGGCGGCGATCACGGGCACCGCGAGCCGGGCGGCCAGCAGCATGCCGGTGATGCCGGCCGCCTGGACGGCCTCCTCGCCGCCGGTGGTGGCCAGGATGATGCCGTCGGCGGCGGTGGCCACGGTGAACAGGCGCGCCCGGTCGGCGCGGGCCAGGCCGGCCTCCGAGAGGCGCACGTGCAGGCCCTCGGCGAGCAGCGGGTGCGGGCCGAGTACGTCGGCCAGTTCGGCGGCGGCCGAGGAGTCCATCAGCGCCTGGCGCACCCGGCGCAGCAGGCCTCCGTCGGGACCGGCCAGCAGGGGCACGACCACGGCGTCGGGGCCGGTCGGCGCGGGCACCTCAAGACCGGCGGCCCGGGCGAACTCCGCCCGGGCGGTCCGCTCCTGGGCGACGGCGTTGAGTACGCCCGACAGCGAGGGGAACTCACTCTCCTCGCCGTCCTCACCCTCGAGGAAGCCGATGCGGGCGTCCAGGCCCGGCAGCTCGGAGCGGCCGATGCTGATGACCTCTTCGGCGAGCCCCCGCGAGGCGGCCGAGGGGGCACCGGGCACGGCGAGCACCAGCGCGGGCGCGCCCTCGGGCGCCACCGCGGGCTCGGGCCGGCGGTGCCGTCCGGTCTGGCGGGGTCGCGGCATTCGTACGGGCAGGCCATTCGCGGGCCCAGTGGGGGAGCTCATGGCGCCGCATGCTACTGGCTTATCGGAACCACGTGTTCGGGCAGGGCCCACTCGGGTGGCATCTGTCCGTATTTATCCATTGAATGTCGTACGTTGAATATCATATACGGTTCAACTGACTGACGGCAGGCGCCAGTCGACGGGCTGCGCGCCGAGGCCGGCCAGCAGCTCGTTGGTCCGGCTGAAGGGCCTGGAGCCGAAGAAGCCGTTGGCGGCGGACATGGGGGAGGGGTGGACGGACTCCACGGCCGGCAGGTCCCCCAGCAGGGGGCGCAGGTTGCGGGCGTCGCGGCCCCACAGGATGGACACCAGCGGCTTTCCGCGCGCGACGAGGGCGCGGATCGCCTGCTCGGTGACCGTCTCCCAGCCCTTGCCGCGATGACCGCCGGTCTTGCGGGGGGCGGTGGTGAGCGCACGGTTCAGCAGCAGCACGCCCTGCCGGGTCCACGGGGTGAGGTCGCCGTTCAGCGGCCGTCCCGTCCCGATGTCCGCGTGCATCTCGCGGAAGATGTTGTCGAGGCTGGGCGGCCACGGGCTCACCTCGGGGGCGACCGAGAAGGACAGGCCCATGGCGTGTCCCGGGGTCGGGTAGGGGTCCTGCCCGACGATCAGTACCTTCACCTCGTCGAAGGGCTGCTGGAACGCGCGCAGCACGTTCGCCCCCGACGGGACGTAGGTCCGGCCTGCCGCGATCTCGGCGCGCAGGAAGTCGCCCATGGCGGCGATCTGCCCCGCCACCGGCTCCAGAGCCCGGGCCCAGCCCGGCTCGACGATCTCGTTCAACGGTCGTGCTGCCATGGGTGATCACTCTACTGGCCCACACCGACAGCCGGCCGCCGCTCAGCGCAGTACGGCGGCCCGTACGCACAGCACGTCCGGCAGGTGCTCGGCCAGCAGCTGCCAGCTGTCGCCGTCGTCGTGGCTGGCGTACAGCTCGCCGTTGCGGTTGCCGAAGTAGATGCCCGCGGGGTCGGCGTCGTCGGTGCACAGGGCGTCGCGCAGGACGGTGCCGTAGTGGTCGCCGGCCGGCAGCCCCTTCGAGAGCGGTTCCCAGGTCGCCCCCGCGTCCTGGGTGCGGAAGACCCGGCAGCGGTGCTCCGCCGGCACCCGGTCGGAGTCGGCGTTCAGCGGGAAGACGTACGCGGTGTCCGGGCGGTGCGGGTGGGCGGCCACCGCGAAGCCGAAGTCGGAGGGCAGCCCGGCGCCGATGTCGGTCCACCGGGTGCCCGCGTCGTCGCTGCGGTAGACCCCCCAGTGGTTCTGGAGGTAGAGCCGGCCGGGGTCCCCGGCGTCCTGGGCGATCTTGTGGACGCACTGGCCGAACTCCGGGTCGGGATCCGGCAGGAACACCGCGGAGACCCCGCGGTTGGACGGCTCCCAGCTCGCCCCGCCGTCCCGGGTGCGGAACACCCCGGCGGTGGACACCGCCACCGTCACGGCGGCCGGGTCGGCCGGGTAGGTGATCACCGTGTGCAGGCCCTCACCGCCGCCGCCCGGCACCCACTCCGAGCGGGTCGGGTGCTCCCACAGCGGCCGCACCAGCTCGAAGGACTCGCCGCGGTCGGCCGAGCGGAAGAGCGCGGCGGGCTCGGTCCCGGCGTAGACCACGTCCGGAGCCTCCGGACCGGCCGGGTGCAGCTGCCAGACCCGCTCCAGGGAGGCGCCGGTGTCCTTCGGGAACCTGACGGCGGGCGCGGCGGGCTCGTGCCAGGTCGCGCCCAGGTCGTCCGAGCTGAAGACGGACGGCCCCCAGTGCGTGCTGTCCCCGCCGACCAGCAGCCGGGGCGCCGGCCCCCGGGTGTCGACGGCGACCGCCGAGACGGCCTGGGCGTTGAAGTGCGGACCGTCGAACTCCCAGGGGCCGCCGTCCCGGCGGCGGCCGATGAAGAGGCCCTTGCGGGTCCCGGCGAGCAGTACCACGTCGGTCATGGCCGACACCTCCGGACGTCGTAGTCCTTCACGGCAGCTTCCCCGCCAGTCTGCACCCGCCAGCCGACAGCGGTCCGGCAGGCCGGGCCGCCGAAGACCCGTTCGATCCCCCAGCCCCTTCATACGAGGGGTCTCGTACTACGAGAGATTTCGTAGTACGGTGTTCCTCGTACTTGGCGCCGGTTCCGGCGCACGTCCGGTGACATCTGGAGAGCTCCCATGAGTGCTGCACCCGCTGCCTTCGCCGCCCTGTTCCAGCCCTACACCCTCCGTTCGGTCACCATCCCGAACCGCGTCTGGATGGCACCCATGTGCCAGTACAGCGCCGAGGCCTTCGGCCCGAACGCGGGCGTGGCACTGGAGTGGCACTTCGCGCACTACGCGGCCCGGGCCACCGGCGGCACCGGCCTGATCATCCAGGAGGCCACCGCCGTCGCGCCGGAGGGCCGCATCAGCCCCTACGACCTCGGCATCTGGAACGACACCCAGGTCGAGGCCCTCCGCAGGATCACCGCCTTCGTCAAGTCCCAGGGATCCGTCCCCGGCATCCAGATCGGCCACGCCGGGCGCAAGGCGTCCACCGACCGCACCTGGCAGGGCGGCCGCCCCGTCGGCCCCGAGGGACACGGCTGGCAGCCCGTCGCCCCCAGCGCCGTGCCGTTCGACGAAGGGCACCCGGTGCCGCACGAGCTCACGACCGAGCGGATCCACGAGATCACCGGCCAGTTCGCGGCCGCCGCCGGACGCGCCCTCGCGGCCGGCTACGAGGTCCTCGAGATCCACGGCGCCCACGGCTACCTCATCGGGGAGTTCCTCTCCCCGCACAGCAACAGGCGCACCGACTCCTACGGCGGCTCGTTCGAGAACCGCACCCGCTTCCCCCTCGAAGTCGTCGACGCCGTACGGGCGGTGTGGCCCGAGGAACTCCCGCTGCTCTTCCGGATCTCCGCCACCGACTGGCTGGAGGAGGACGGCTGGACCGCCGACGAGACGGTCCGGCTGGCCCGGCTGCTCAAGGAGCACGGCGTGGACCTGCTCGACGTCTCCACCGGCGGGCTCGCCCCGCACGTGAGGATCCCGGCGGGCCCCGGATACCAGGTGCCCTTCGCCGCCCGCGTCAAGGCCGAGACCACCCTGCCCGTCGCCGCCGTCGGCCTGATCACCGAGCCGGAGCAGGCCGAGAAGATCCTGGCCAACGGCGAGGCGGACGCCGTCCTCCTCGGCCGCGAGCTGCTGCGCGACCCGTACTGGGCCCGCCGCGCGGCCGCCGAGCTGGGCGCGGAGATCCCCACGCCGGACCAGTACCACCGCAGCTGGTGACACCGCGTGCGGCGCGGCCGGGCACGTGGGCATCAGCCCCTCCCCTCCGCGCCGCCCTCCTTCCTACGACACTTCTCGTACGATGGGACCCGCAGCCGAGCCGAACGAGCGGAGCAGGACATGACGGAACGCGACACGGCCCGTGCCCTCGCCCACCCCGAGCCGCGGGAGATCCGGCTGGAGGACGTCCTGCACGCCCTCTCCGACCCGATGCGGCTGTCCATCGTCCGGGAACTCGCCTCCACGAACACCGAACTGGCCTGCTCCGACTTCGTCCTGCCGGTCACCAAGTCCACGACCACCCACCACTTCCGCGTCCTGCGCGAGAGCGGCGTCGTACGCCAGACCTACCGCGGGACGGCGAAGATGAACGGCCTGCGCCGCGACGACCTCCAGTCCCGCTTCCCCGGCCTCCTGGACAGCATCCTGACGGCCGCCGCGGCCGAGCCGACGCGGCCCGAGGGCGCGTCCTAGCGCCGACCTCCGCGACCGGTCGTCCGTGACCGGCTCCTGCGACCGGTCGCCCTACCCGATCCCGGCCGCCGAGCGGAGACCCGCCCAGTCCGGGATCTTCACCGAGCGGCGGCCCAGGGAACGGCCCAGGGCCTCCTCCGCGGCCTCGATCGACAGCCAGCCCGGCCACTCCACCGGGCGCAGGCCCGCGACGCGCAGGGCGTCCAGCGGGTCTCCGGGCAGCTCCCGCCGGGCCAGCGCCCCCGCGTCCTGGAGCAGCGAGGACACCGTCTCCTTGGCGCACGGCCGGTTGGTGCCGATCACCCCGGTCGGGCCGCGCTTGATCCAGCCCGCCACGTACTCGCCCACCGAGGCCCGGCCCCCGCGCACCACCCGGCCCGCCGCGTGGGGCACGGTGCCGGTGGCGGCGTCGAAGGGCAGGCCCGGCAGCGGCACCCCCAGGTACCCCACCGAGCGCAGCACCAGCTGCGCCTCGACGTCCTCGTACGCGCCCGTCCCGGTGACCCCGCCCCGGCCGTCCGGGGCGGTCCGCTCGAAGCGGAGCCCGCGGACCCGGCCGTCGGGCCCGCCGAGCACCTCCACCGGCCTCAGGTAGAAGCGCAGCCGGATCTCCCGGGCCGCGTCCACGGCCGCGTCCGCGCCGTCCGGCCCGGCACCGGCCCAGCCGCGGAGCACCTCCAGGTTGCGCCGGGCCACCGCCGGCAGCGCCGCCGCGGCCCCGCCCGCGTACGCCGGGTCGAGGGCCAGCTCGGCGGGCTCCACCCGGGTGCCGACCCCGGGCAGCGTGCCCAGTTCGCGGAGCTCCTTGGTGGTGAACTTGGCCTGCGAGGGCCCGCGCCGGGCCACCATCGTCACCGTCCGCACCCCGCTCTCCGCGAGCGCGCCCAGCGCGGGCTGCGGCATGTCGGTGGGCTCCAGCTCGGGCACGCCCCGGGCCAGCATCCGCGTCACGTCCACAGCGACGTTGCCGGCGCCGACGACCACGGCCGAGCGGACCCCGCCGAGGTCGAAGGAGCCGGCGTCGGGATGGCCGCTGTACCAGGACACGAAGGCCGTCGCGGAGTGCACCCCGGCCAGTTCCTCGCCGGGGATGCCGAGCATCCGGTCGCGCGCGGCGCCCACGCAGTACACCACCGCGTGGTACAGCTCCAGCAGCCGCGCGGTCGGCAGCCCCTCGCCGCCCACCTCCACGTTGCCGAGGAAACGGATGCGGTCGTCCTCCAGCACCGACCGGAGGTTTCCGGTCAGCGATTTGATCTTCTCGTGGTCGGGGGCCACCCCGTACCGCACCAGGCCGTACGGGGCCGGCAGCCGGT
Organism: Streptomyces sp. NPDC012794; assembly: GCF_042901085.1. Classification (NCBI taxonomy): domain Bacteria; kingdom Bacillati; phylum Actinomycetota; class Actinomycetes; order Kitasatosporales; family Streptomycetaceae; genus Streptomyces; species Streptomyces sp. NPDC012794. The sequence continues at coordinate 242,231 of NZ_JBIBCI010000005.1, read as the reverse complement.
CCAGTACGTCGACGCGCACGCCCGGCACCTCCCGCTGCTGGACCAGCGTCTGGGCGGCGTAGACCCCGCTGGGGCCCGAACCGACGACGGCGACACGAAGCACGGCGGTACTCCTCCCGCAAGGTGCTCCCAGCATGCCACCGGGTCCCCGGCCCGTCAGCTCATGGCGCGCATCCGCTCGATCTCGGCGCTCTGGGTGGCCACGACCTCGTTCGCCATCTCCTCCACGGCGACGTTGTTGCCCCCGGCCAGCGCCTCGCCGGCCATCTTCAGGGCCCCCTCGTGGTGGGCGGTCATCATCCTGAGGAAGAGCCGGTCGAAGTCGGCCCCCTTGGCGGCGGTCAGCTCCGCCAGCTGCTGCTCCGTCGCCATGCCGGGCATCGCGCCGTGTTCGTGCTCGCCGGTGCCGCCGCCGGGCGCCGGGTACCGGGAGAGCCACTTCTCCATGGCCCCGATCTCGGGCCGCTGTGCGGCCGCGATCCGCTCCGCGAGCCGTTTCACCCCTTCCGCCGAGGCCCGGCCGGGGGCGAGGGCGCTCATCGTGAGGGCCTGCCGGTGGTGTTCGGTCATGCGCCGCACGTACGCGTGGTCGGCCGCGTTGGGGCTGTCGTCGGGGCGTTCCCTCGCGGCCTGTTCGGGGGTGAGGGTGCGGGCCGGGCCGCCCGGCCGGCCAGGGGCGACGATCGCGGGCCCGTCGTCACCCGCCGCCCGCGCGCCCGCGTCGCCGTCCTGGCAGCCGGTGACGGTGAGGAGGAGACCGGCGGTCAGCGCCGCCCCCAGGAATCGGCCGACTAATGCATTTGCCATGTCCATGAAAAGCACGATACTGCCGGGGTCCAGGTTCCGTTCCCATGAGGAGCGAAACGTACGGGCCCCCACGGGAGGCACAGTGACCCTGCTCCACAGCGTCAGAGTGCATCACCGGAGTCTGGGGGCGGCCCTGGCCGCCGCCGGACTCCTCACCACCCTCCTCACCGCCGGACCGGCGGCCGCCACCCCCGACCCGGGCGACCTCACCCCGGGCCCCGGAGCCCGGCAGAACGCCGGCCCCGCCCAAGGCCGCGAACTCGCCCCCGGGGAGATCCCGGGCCAGGACGAGATCGTGCACAGCGCCAACGTCAAACACCTCGCCAACATCCCCAGCGCCAACCCGGCCGGGATCAACTCCGACCTGGCGTTCCAGGGCGACTACGCCTACGCCGGCAGCTACGACGGCTTCACCATCTACGACATCGCCAACCCCAAGTCGCCCAAGGTCGTCACCCAGGTCCTGTGCCCGGGCGGCCAGAACGACATCTCGGTCTCCGGCGACCTGCTCTTCCTCTCCACCGACTCCTCCCGCAGCGACGACTCCTGCAACAGCGTCTCGCAGCCCGCGACGGAGAAGTCCTCGTGGGAGGGCATCAAGATCTTCGACATCAAGGACAAGCGGAACCCCAAGTACGTCAAGTCCGTCGAGACCGCCTGCGGATCCCACACCCACACCCTGGTGCCCGGCGGCCGCGACGTCTACGTCTACGTCTCCTCGTACTCGCCCAACGAGGCCTTCCCGGACTGCAAGCCGCCGCACGACGGCATCTCCGTGATCAAGGTCCCGAAGAAGGCCCCGACCCAGGCCGCCGTCGTCGGCTTCCCGGTGCTCTTCCCGGACGGCGGCAACCCGGGCGCGCCGGCCAACCCCGGCGTCTCCAAGACCACCGGCTGCCACGACATCACCGTGCTGCCGTCCAAGGACCTGGCCGCCGGCGCCTGCATGGGCGACGGCATCCTCTTCGACATCAGCGAGCCGGAGCGGCCGAGGGTCATCGACCGCGTCCAGGACAACGTCAACTTCGCGTTCTGGCACTCGGCGACCTTCAACGAGCGGGCCGACAAGGTGGTGTTCACCGACGAGCTCGGCGGAGGTGGCGGCGCCACCTGCAACGAGGCCACCGGCCCCGACCGCGGCGCCGACGGCATCTACGACATCGCCGGCCGCGGCGACCAGCGCCGGCTGGTCTTCAAGAGCTACTTCAAGATCCCGCGGCACCAGGCCGCCACCGAGAACTGCGTTGCCCACAACGGCTCGCTGATCCCGGTCGGCGGCGGGCGCGACATCATGGTCCAGGCCTGGTACCAGGGCGGCGTCTCCGTCTGGGACTTCACCGACTCCGCGGCCCCCAAGGAGATCGGCTACTTCGAGCGCGGCCCGCTGAGCACCGACAAGCTGGGCCTCGGGGGCTCGTGGTCCGCGTATTACTACAACGGCCACATCTACTCGAACGACATCGCCAAGGGCCTCGACGTGCTCAGGATCGACGACTGGCGCACCGAGAGCGCCAAGTGGGTACGGATGGACCGGCTCAACGTACAGACCCAGCCCGAGTACCGCTGATCGTCACCCCGCTCAGCGGGGAAACGTTCCGCCGGGCGGCCCCCCGTCCGGCGGGACCCCCAGCTCCCAGTCCAGCCCGTACCGCTGGAACAGCTCCGCCCGCAGCCGGGCCGCCGGCATCGGCGCCCCCGGCAGCAGCACCGCGACCACCGCTCCCATCAGCAGCGCCCGCAGCAGCGGGTAATCCGTGTCCACGTCCGCCGAGCCGTACCGGTCGACGGTGTCCCGCAGCAGCTCCGCCAGGCGCTGCTGCTCCGGGCACTGGATGAACCCCTCCGCCTGGAGGATGCCCCCCATGTGCGTCCGCATCAGCCGGGGGTGATCCCGGGCCAGCCCCAGGATCGCGTCGATCGCCCGGGCCAGCCGCTCCCGGCCGTCCTCGCTGCGGGGCTCGCGCTCCAGGGCCGTTTCCAGGGTCAGGTGCATCAGCCGGTGCACGGCGGACTGGAACAGCTGGCGCTTGCCGGGGAAGTAATACGAGACCAGGCCGCGCGCCGCACCCGCCCGGTCGGCGATGTCGCCGAGCTTCGTGGCCTCGTAACCGCGCTCGGCGACCAGTTCGACCGTCGCCTGCAACAGCCGCTCCCGGGAACGTCTGCGCAATTCTTCATTGACCGATGCGCTGCGCGGGGACATGCTTACTCCTGCGTTGACTGGCTCTGAGCCAATATACTCAGCGCGCGGGACCGTCTGCTCGGGGCGACGCGGGGGATCGCCCCGGGCAGGCATGCCGGAACGCCGCCAGCGACACCACGGCCACCCCCAGCAGCCAGCCCGCCAGCACGTCCGTGAACCAGTGCACGCCCAGGTAGAGCCGGGTGAAGCCGACCCCGAGCACCGAAACGGCGGCCACCGCCCAGGCCCCGGCCACCACCGCGCGCGGGGTCCTCGCCGGCAGCAGCCACAGCAGCAGCCCGCACACCACCGTGGCCGTCATCGCGTGCCCCGACGGGTAGGCCGCGTAGTACGCCGAGTCGACCGGATCCGGCCACACCGGACGGGCGCGCCCCAGCAGCGCCTTCAATCCCTGCTGCACCCCCGAGGCCACCAGTGCCGCCCCGCCCACCCGGACCGCCCGCGAGCGGTCCCCGCGCCGCCAGAGCCACAGACAGGCCAGGGCGGCCAGGGCGCGCATCGTCCACGGGTCCCAGACCCAGTCGGAGAGGACCCGCATGACACCCGTGACCCCGTCATGGGCGACCGCGTACGGGTGCAGGCCCCGGGCGACCCGGTCGTCGTACGAGATCAGGGGCGGCCAGCCCGCCACCACCAGCAGGGTCAGCGCGGCCGCGAGCAGCGCGCAGCCCACCCCGGCCCTCGAAAGCCACGTGTTCCGCATGCCCCCGATCCTGTCAGCACACGGCCGCCCTCTCAGGCCAGCGCGCTCAGCCCCGGTCCGAAGGCCACCAGCAGCGGAACCGCCGGAACCAGCGTGGCCATCGCCGCCAGCCGCAGCCGGCGGGCCGGCGACAGGCGCGGCGCGGCCGACAGCAGGCGCCGCACCCGCTGCGGGACGTGCGCCTCCTCGGGCCCGCACGGACCGAAGACGCCCCGGTCCTCGTTCAGCCCGACCAGGGCCAGGGCCACCGTCAGCCGCCCGTAGCGCCGCGAGGCCACGTCGTCGGCCGCCAGCTCGACCAGCCGGTGCATCTCCGCCTCGAACGCCGCGAACACCGGCACCTGCGGGAACCCCTGCGCCAGCGCCCGCGAGCAGTGCAGCAGCCAGTCGTGCCGGGCCGCCACGTGCCCCTGCTCGTGCGCCAGCACCGCGTCGAGCTGGCTGCCCTTGAGCCGGCCCAGCGCCGCCGTCGTCACCACCAGCCGCGGCGCCGCCCCCGGCTGCCACCAAGCTTCGGGACGCGGACCCTCCAGGACCACCAGCCGCGCGGCGGCCGGGTCCTCCCCGGGCATCAGCGGGGCCCGCACGAGGAGTTCGGCCCCCCGGGCGCGCCGCCCCGACCGAGCCCGCAGCACCTCCCGCGCCAGCATCGCTCCGGTCCACAGCCCGCCGCCGGCCAGCGCCAGCGCCGTGCCCGTGGCCCAGGGGCCGCCCTCCGCCCCCAGCGCGTACGCGTCGACGACCCCGTGCGGGGCCACGGCGAACAGCCGGCCCCGTACCGCCTGCCAGGCGGCGGCCGCGCTCAGCAGCATCGACAGCCCCAGGCACAGCAGGGTCGAGGCCACCACGCACTGCCACACCCACAGCGCGACCACCGGTTCACGCTCGGGCCACTGCGCCCGGGCCAGCAGGCGGGGCGCGAGCACCGCGGTCAGTGCGCCGAGCATCAGAAGAGCGGCGGAGACCATCATGTCCGCCAGCCTATGAGCGCGGCACCGCCTCCGGGTACGGGCTCGGGGCATTGGTGACGCAGGACACGTCCAGTCCCCCGGTACCCCGGCCACCGGCCTCACATGGCCAGCAGCATCGCCAACATCCCCGTCCCCATGGCCAGTCGGCAGGCCCGCGTCAGGTCCCCGGCCCCTCCCGCGGTCCCGCCGCCGCCCCCGTCCGCCGCCACGGCCACCGGCCGGGCCCCGCCCCCCGCCGTCAGCAGCCGCGCCCCCCCGAGCAGCACGTACCCGGCGTAGTACACGAGCAGCGCCCCCGTCACCGCCGGCAGCCCCGCCCGCCCGTGCCCCTGCCCGAGGGCCATCGCGAGTGCCATGTACGCCATCGCCAGCGAGCCGACCAGGTGGTGCGCGTGGTGCACCCCGCCGCGCAGCAGCCACAGCGCGTGCACCGTCGCCCCGCCGAAGACCGCCAGCAGGACCTGCGGACCCCACGGCCCGATGCCCGCGGGGACGGCCATCGCCGCCATCCCGAAGCCCATCACCACCTCGCCCACGGCCGCCCCGCGCGTACGCCGGTCCGCTCTGCGCGCCCGCAGCAGGCAGTACCCGCCGGTGGCGGCGCACAGCGCCACGAGCATCCAGGCGAGGGTGAGCGGCATCGCGGATCCGTGCACGGCGGAACCTCCCGGTTCGTCGGCGTCGCAGAAGGGATGCCCTGCTCGCGCCGCCCTCACGCCGGCCCGGGTTAGGCTCTGCGTGCCGTACCAGGCATGTCATATGCCGCCGCGATGAACGGAGCGCCCGATGTCGACCGCCCAGCCCGCCGCCACGAGTTTCCGCAGCGCCGTGGAGGCGGACGTACCGGAACTGGTGGCGCTCGTCGAGTCCGCCTACCGGGGCGACGCCAGCCGGGCCGGCTGGACGACGGAGGCGGACTTCCTGGACGGGCAGCGCACCGACCCCGAGGGCGTCGGCGCGATCATCGCGGACCCGGACGGCATCCTGCTGGTCGTCGAGCGCGCGGGCGAGCTCGTCGCCTGCTGCCAGCTCGAACACCGCGGGGACCACGCCTACTTCGGCATGTTCGCCGTGCGTCCCGGGCTCCAGGGCGCCGGTCTCGGCAAGGAGGTCCTGGCCGAGGCCGAGCGCCGGGCCCGCGAGGCCTGGGGCGCGAAGGAGATGCGGATGACCGTGGTGAACGTACGGGAGGAACTCATCGCCTACTACGTGCGCCGGGGCTACCGGCGCACGGGCGAGCTGAGCCCCTTCCCGTACGGTGACGAGCGCTTCGGCGTCCCGCTCCGCGACGACCTGGCCTTCGAGCTGCTCGTCAAGCCCCTCTGAGGTCCACGGGCCCGGCCGCGGCCGCTCAGGCGGTGAACCGGCCGGTGCTGCGGATCTCCGGGAAGTCGGTGGCGGCGCCGTCGAGTTGCAGGGCCCGCGCCAGCCGCAGCTGATCCAGGGTGTTGACCGTCCAGCCCGTCACCCGCAGCCCCGCCGCGTGCGCCGCCTCCACCGTTTCGAGGGTGAGCCGGCGGATGTCCAGGGCCACGGTGCGCGCGCCCGCCGCCAGGGCGAGGTCCACGAGGTCCTCGGCGGCCGCCCCGGGCCGCCTCGGGTGCAGGGTGGTCCGCACGCCGGGGGCGTGGCGGGCGACCGTCGCGAGCACGTCGCCGTCACCGGAGGCCACCTCCACCCGGGCGGCCAGGTCCCGGCGCACGATGAGCTCCGCGAGCGCCGTCGCGGCGGCCTGATCCTGTACCGACACCTGGAGCGGGAGCCGGACGGCCTCCAGGACCTCGTCCAGGACCGGCACCCGCTCGCCCTGGCCGGCGTCCAGTTCGCGCAGCTCGGCCAGGGTGAGGTCGGCGACGGCGCCCGCGCCGTTCGTGGTGCGGTCCACCTCGGCGTCGTGCAGCACCACGAGGGCGCCGTCCTTGCTGAGGCGGACGTCCAGCGCGATGACGTCCATCCCGCAGCGTTCGGCGCGGACGAACGACCGCAGGGTGTTCTCCGGCTCGACACCCATGACCCCGCGGTGACCGATGGTGAGGAAAGTCAAGGTTCTCTCGCTTCCGTCGAGGGCGGCTCCCCGCGCGGTCGCGGTGTCCCGACCGGCCGCGCGCGGTGAGGACGCATGCTAGTGCGCCCCGGTCGGGATGGGACCGGTCGTGCGGGGTCCCGCGGAAGCCCTCCGGCCGCTTCCCGCCAGGGGCGTGCGCCGCACGGCGGGCGGGGGCCGCCGTGTCGCGTCACCCCTGCGTGGGCGCGTCCCCGCCGGCTTGACGGGCGGCCGTCCGCGGGGCCCGCGCGCCGCCCGCGGGGGTTTCCCGGCCGGCCCCGGCGGCCCGGATCCCGGCCTCGCGCAGGTCCGTGAGCAGGGCGCCGGCCAGCTCCAGCTCGGCCAGGTGCTGCCGCTCGCTCCAGCGCAGCGCGAGGACCGGGAAGGCCCATTCCGGTACGTCCGCCGCGTGCGCCATCGCCTCGCGCACGGCGGCCAGCTCGCCCCGGGTCCGCTCGACGTGGTCCTCGACCATCGCGCGCAGCCGTTCGGGGTCGGCCAGGTGCCCCAGCCAGATGCGCAGCAGCAGCCCGTGCTTGAGGACCGGAGGCCCGGCGTCCGCTGTGTCGGAGGCCCAGCCGGAGAGGGCCTCGCGGCCCGCCGCCGTGATGCCGTAGCGCCGCTTCGCGCGGGCCTCCTCGGGCCCCGAGCGCACGGAGGCCGCGTACCCCAGGTCCTCAAGGCGGCGCAGTTCGGCGTAGATCTGGCTGATGGCGGGCGACCAGTAGAAGAAGCGGAGGGAGGAGTCCGCCCACTTCTTCAGCTCGTAACCCGTGCGTTCGCCGGGGAACGACAGGAGACCGAGTACCGCCCAGGCGGTCGGCGGGAGGTCTTGCTTCTTCGAGATCTGACTACTAGTCATATTTCTCATCGAAGCAAGACCGGGCACGGGACGCATTCCTGGAGGCATCGTGAAATTCTCCGTGATCTTCGAGGCTCAGCTGGCCGATCCCACCGTGGAACGGGAACACCAGGTCATCCGTGACTGCGTCGAGCAGGCGGTCCTCGCCGAACGCATGGGATTCGACCGGATCTGGGCCGTCGAGCACCACTCGCTGAAGTGGTTCGCTCACTTGAGCGCACCGGAGGTCTTCCTGAGTTTCGTCGCGGCCAGGACGAACACCATACGCATCGGCCATGGCGTCGTGTGCATGCCCTTCAACTTCAACCACCCGGTACGCGTGGCCGAGCGGGCCGCGATGCTCGACCTGCTGTCCGGCGGGCGGCTCGACCTGGGAGCGGGTCGCGGGGGCACGGAGCAGGAGACCTCGCTCTGCGGGGTGGACCGGGACCGCACCGCCGCCGAGGTGGAGGAGGCGCTGCGGATCATCGGGAAGGCCTGGCGGGAGGAGGAGCTGGAGCACCACGGCGAGCTGCTGGACATCGGCCCGCACCCGATCCTGCCGCGCCCGGCGCAGCGCCCCCATCCGCCACTCTTCCTGGCGTGCAGCCGGGGCGAGACCCTGGTGCAGGCCGCCGAGCTGGGCATCGGGGCCCTGGTGATGGGTTTCGCCGGTCCGGAGTCGATCGCGGGGATGCGGGCGGTGTACGACGCCGCCGTGGCGGGCCGCGACGGCAGCCGCTTCGTGTCCACGGCCGTCAACGACCACTTCTCGGTGCTCTGCCCCACGATCGTGCTCGACGACGCCGAGGAGGCCCGCCGGATCGGCGTCCGGGGGCAGCGGTTCTTCGCGCAGTCCATCGGGCACTGGTACGGCGGTGCGGGCGTCCCGGACGAGGCGGTGGTGGCGGGCGCCGACGAGGGGGCGGAGATGCGCCGGGCCGCCGAACAGGTGGTGGCCCGGCTGCACGAGCAGGACATCCCGGTGCGGCCGGCCTCGACGGCCACCTTCAACGCCGACCACGCCTACGGGAGCGCGGACGAGGCCATCGCGTACGTCGAACGGCTGCGCGCGGCGGGCGCGGACGAGGTGATGTGCCTGGTCCAGATGGGCACGGTGCCGCAGGAGGCCTGCCTGGAGACGCTGCGGCAGTGGGGAGAGAAGGTCATCCCGCACTTCCGTGCGGAGCGCGCCGCCGTCCGAGCCTGAGCGCCGGGCCGGACCGCGGGACGGGCACAGGAGCCTGACGGGCGGAGGGCCGGACGGGCGGAGCCGGACGGCCGGAGGGGCCCGGAACCGCCGTCCGGCCCCGCCCGGCGCGCGGCCGGCGTCCCGGTCGAGCGCCCGGCCCACCGATTCCTCATATTTTTCGCGCCCCGCCGGAGGGCGGCCCGATACTCCAACTACTAGGCGGAGTGGTTGATTCCACCGTGCGTTACCGGAAGACTTCCGGTGGAGCTGGGGGTCGCACAGGATAATTTCCCGAGTTGCCTCTTGAGCGGAAGAGCCTCGCATGCATACGCTGTCTTAACGCGAGGTTCTCCTGTGGAGGAAGTGACATGACGGAAACTCTTGTGCCGGGCTCCGGCGGTGCCGTGATAACCGCTGGCGCGCGGGTGGTAGACCACCCTGCGTGGCCCGCGCTCAAGGCCGCCGTGGAGGAGATCCGCCCCTGGCAGGCCAAGGACGGATCGATCGACTTCGACGCCGAGGGCGCCCCCGCCCGCGTCGACGTCGAGGCCGCCGTGGAGCGGGTGGCCAGTGCGGTGCAGGAGCTGTCGCCGCTGCTGCCGCACGCCACCGCCTACCACGCCGCGCTCGTCGCCGACCTGCGCAAGTGGGCCGCCGAGGGCTTCGGCGTCCCGGACTTCCTCGACTCCCTGCTGGCCTTCCACCCGGCGTCCCAGCGCGCCGACGGGCTGCAGCACCTCGTGGTCTTCCCTATGTACACGCAGAACGGCAACCCGGACCGCAACCTCGAGGCCGTCGTCCTGAAGATGGTGTGGCCCGACTGGCTCTCCGAGCTGGAGCGCACCCGGTACGACAACCCGCTCTTCCTCGGCATCACCTTCGAGGACTTCACCCCGGGCTACGACACCAACTCGGCGGTGCTCTTCCCCGAGACCATCGCCGTCCGCGAGGCCCCCGAGCGTTTCACCTGGGGCGGCATCTTCTGCGACCGCGAGGCGGCCCGCTACCGCAAGGTCACCGCGGCGGCCGTCGACATCCTCGGCATCGAGCTGCCCGAGGACATCGCCCGCATGGTCGAGGACCAGGAGCGCTGCGAGAAGGCCTTCGTCCTGTGGGACATGGTCCACGACCGCACCCACAGCCACGGCGACCTGCCGTTCGACCCCTTCATGATCAAGCAGCGCCAGCCGTTCTGGATGTACGGCCTGGAGGAGCTGCGCTGCGACCTCACCGCCTTCAAGGAGGCCGTGAAGCTGGAGTCCGAGGGCAACGAGCACGGCCGTGACGTGCAGTACGCCGTCCTCTTCGACCGGATGTTCCGCTTCCCCGTCTCCGGCGACCGCAACCGCAACTACGACGGTCTCGGCGGCCAGCTGCTCTTCGCGTACCTCCACAAGCACGACGTCGTGCGCTGGACGGACAACAAGCTGAAGATCGACTGGATGCGCGCCCCGCAGGTCACCAACCAGCTGTGCGCCGAGATCGAGGACCTCTACCGCGCGGGCATCGACCGCCCGAAGCTGGTCCACTGGTTCAAGGCGTACGAGCTCGTCTCCACCTACCTGGCCCCGCACCCGGGCTCCAAGTGGGCCAAGGGCCCCGACGCCCTGGACCTGACGCAGCCCCCGCGCAAGCTCGTCGACGACGTGCTTCCGGACGAGTTTCCCCTCAGCATGTTCTACGAGGCCCTCGCCAAGAAGCTCAAGGGTGTCATCGCCGCGACCAAGGGCATCACCCCGGCGAACGCGGACGACACCGAGCGGGCCGCCGCATGAGCGACCGCGCACAGGAGGCTGCAGGGATGAACGGCAACGGGAAGCTCCACGGAGCGGTGGTGGCGGTGGCCGGGGCCGGCGGCCCCGCCGGCCGCGCCGCGCTGATGCGCCTCGCCGAGGCGGGGGCCACCGTCGTGGCCTCGGACGCGGACGCGGGACGCCTGGCGGAGGCCGTCGACGCGGCCCGCTACGCCCACGGCGGCGCCACCGTCACCGGCGACACCGTCGACCTGCTCGACCTGGAGGCCACCAAGGCCTGGGCCGAACGCACCGAGAAGGAGTTCGGCCGTGTCGACGGCGTCGTCCACCTCGTGGGCGGCTGGCGCGGCAGCAAGACCTTCACCGATGTGGACCTCGCCGACTGGGGCTTCCTGGAGAAGCTCCTCATCCGCACCGTCCAGCACACCTCGCTCGCCTTCCACGACGCGCTGCTGCGCAGCGACCGCGGACGCTACGTGCTGATCAGCCAGTCCGGTGCGCACAAGCCGGTAGCCAACAACGCCGCCTACAACGCCGGCAAGGCGGCCGCCGAGGCCTGGACCCTGGCCATGGCTGACTCCTTCCGCAAGGCGGGGGGCGAGGAGGGGCCGCAGGCCGCCGCTGCGATCCTGGTGATCAAGGCACTGGTGCACGACGCGATGCGCGCCGAGCGTCCCAATGCGAAGTTCGCGGGCTTCACCGACGTCAAGGAGCTGGCCGAGGCCATCGCCGACGTGTGGGAGCGGCCCGCCCCCGAAGTGAACGGACAGCGTCTGTGGCTCACTCCACAACCGTGAAGACCGATGCCCGCCGCCACCACGATCCGGCGGTCCGCGGTTTCGCGAGCGACAACTACGCGGGGGTGCATCCGGAGATCCTGGAGGCCATCGCGCTCGCCAACGGCGGTCACCAGGTCGCCTACGGCGAGGACGAGTACACCGAGCACCTGCAGAGGGTGATCCGCAGCCACTTCGGTCCGTACGCGGAGGCCTTCCCGGTCTTCAACGGCACCGGTGCGAACGTCACCGCCCTCCAGGCGATGACGGACCGATGGGGCGCCGTGATCTGCGCCAAGACCGCCCATATCAACGTGGACGAGGGCGGCGCCCCGGAGCGGATGGCGGGCATCAAGCTGCTCGCCGTGGACACCCCGGACGGCAAGCTCACCCCCGAGCTGATCGACCAGGAGGCCTGGGGCTTCGACGACGAGCACCGGGCGATGCCCCAGGTCGTCTCGATCACCCAGAACACCGAGCTCGGCACGGTCTACACCCCGGACGAGATCAGGGCCATCTGCGAGCACGCCCACGGCCTCGGCATGAAGGTGCACCTCGACGGTGCCCGGATAGCCAACGCCGCGGCCTCGCTCGACGTGCCGATGCGCACCTTCACCAACGCGGTGGGCGTGGACGTGCTCTCGTACGGCGGCACCAAGAACGGCATGATGTTCGGCGAGGCCGTGGTCGTGGTGAACCCGGACGCCGTCCGGCAGATGAAGCACATCCGCAAGATGTCGATGCAGCTCGCCTCCAAGATGCGCTTCGTCTCGGTGCAGCTGGAGGCCCTGCTCGCGAAGGACCTCTGGCTGCGCAACGCCCGCCAGGCCAACGCGATGGCGCAGCGGCTCGCGGCGGGCGTCCGCGAGACCGACGGGGTGGAGATCCTCTACCCGGTCCAGGCCAACGCCGTCTTCGCGAAGCTGCCGCACGAGGTGTCGCGCCGGCTCCAGCAGCGGTACCGCTTCTACTTCTGGGACGAGGCCGCCGGTCACGTCCGCTGGATGTGCGGCTACGACACCCAGGAAGAGGACGTGGACGGCTTCCTCCAGGCCCTCAAGGAGGAGCTGGCCCGCTAGGGACCCGCTCCGCCGGGCCCTGGCCGGAGAAGTGAATAGCTATGCCACTGACCGTAAATCTATTGATCTACGGTCAGTGGCATGCCTATGCTCCCGCTCATGCAGCTGATCCAACAGAACCCAGACATCCGCGCCTATTTGGCCTCCGACGAGGCCATAGACCACTGGCACCCCCTGGTCCAGGACACCGCTGACGCCCTCTGGACCGCCACCGGTGACGCATATTCATACGCCAAGGTGGCCTACGAATTCGTCCGGGACACCATCCCGCACTCGGCGGACTCCGGGGACGCGCGCGTCTCCTGGCGCGCCTCCGACGTACTCGCCACCCGCAACGGCATCTGCTACGCCAAGGCCCACGCCCTCGCCGCCCTGCTGCGCGCCCAGGGCATCCCGGCCGCCCTGTGCTACCAGCTCCTCGGCGAGGAGGACGGATCCGGCCCCGTCGTCCACGGACTCGTCGCCGTCAGACTGCCCGGCTCCGAGACCTGGGCCCGCGTCGACCCGCGCGGCAACAAGCCCGGCGTCGACGCCCGGTTCAGCCTCGACCGGGAGCGGCTCGCCTTCCCCGTGCGGCCCGAGCTCGGCGAGATCGACCACCCCGAGCTGTACGCCGCCCCGCACCCCGCGACGCTCAAGGCCCTCCGGGAGTCCGCCGACCTGGCGCAGCTGTGGCGGAACCTGCCGACGGCCCTGTGACCCCCGGGGCGGGCACCGGTTCCCGGCCCGCCACCAGCGCGTGCAGCGCGGCAGCCACCAGCTGCAGTACGGCGATCCCGAGCAGCAGCGTCCACGGCGGCGCGGCGGCGACCAGCCCCACCAGGGCGGCGCCCGTCGAAGCCGCCGTCATCTTCAGCCCCGCCCCCAGCGTGAACACCTGCGGCCGCACCGCCGCGGGCGCGTGCTCCGAGCGGATCCGCAGCGTGGCCGTCAGCAGTGGCCCGTCGCAGAAGCCGGCCACCGCGAACGCCACCGCCGCCACCGCCACGGACGGCGTGAACGCGGCCACCGCCAGGGCCGCCCCCGTCCCCGCCAGGCCCCAGCGGGCCAGCCGGCCCGGCGGCACACCGGTCGTCCGGCCCAGCGTCAGCGAGCCAGCCAGCGCGCCCACCGCGAACGCCGTCATCAGCACCCCGCCGGCGCCCGGGCTGCCGAGCCCGGCCGCCAGCAGCACCGCGCTGGTGGTCAGAGCCCCGATGCCGACGAAGGCCAGGGTCGTCGCCGAGGTGATCGCCCTCAGCTTCCGGACCCGCCACAGGGCCGCCAGCCCCGCGCCCGCCCCGGCACGGGGCCCGCCCGGAGAGGCGGCCGCGTCCGGGTCCTCGTACGGCAGGGAGGCGGCCAGCGCCGCCGCCAGCGCCCCCGAGACCGCCAGCACCGCCATCGCCGGCCCGGCCGACGCCAGCGCCCCGACCACGCTGACCGCCGCCGGGGCCGTCACCGCCGCCGCGTTGTAGGTGGAGGCGTCCCAGCCGTACGCCCGGTCCCGCGCCGGGCCCGCCGGCAGCAGCCCCGCGACCAGGCTGGAGAGCCCGCCGGTCACCACCGGCCCACAGGCCCCGCCGAGCACCGCCACCACGAGCACCACCGGCACCGGAGCCCTCCCCAGCAGGGCCGCCAGCGCCGCCACCGCGACCGTGAAGCCCGCCAGCGCGCCCGCGTAGAACAGCCTCGGCCGCCGGGTCCGGGCCGCGGCGGTCCCCGCCAGTGGCGCGGCCAGCACGTGCGGCGCCAGCCAGGCGGTCAGCACGAACGCCCCGTGCGCGGCACTGCCGGTGCGCTCAAGCGCCAGCAGCACCACCGCCATGCCCATCCCCTCGGACGCGAAGCGCGCGGCCAGTGCCGCCGCCAGATACCGCCCGAACCCGCCCATCAGCGAACCCCCTCCGCGCCGGGTGACCTCGTCAAACGGACAGGACGCTACGCCGGCCGGACGCGGTACGGCCGGAAAGGGCCCGAGCCCGGGACGAGGTCAGTTCCCTTCGCGCTCCTTGACCTGCGCGGCCGTCGGGGCGGTACCACCGAGGTGCGCCGGGAGCCACCACGAGTCCTCGGCACCCTGCGGCTTGCCCGGGTAGGCGCTCTGCGCCGCGTCCAGCAGCTCCTGCACGCGCTCGCGCAGGCGGCGGGTGATGGCGCCCGCGTACTGGTCCGCCGGGGCCTCGATGGGCTCGCCGACGCGCATCGTCACCGGGATGTGGCTGCGCTTGAGGTTCTTCGCGCGGCCCTTGGTCCACAGCCGCTGCGTGCCCCACAGGGCCACCGGGATCAGCGGGACGCCCGCCTCCTGGGCCATGCGCGCCGCACCCGACTTGAAGCTCTTGAGGGTGAACGACTGGGAGATCGTCGCCTCCGGGAACACCCCGATGATCTCGCCCGAGCGCAGCGAGTCCAGCGCGTGCTGGTACGCGGTCTCACCCTGCTCGCGGTCCACCGGGATGTGCTTCATCGCGCGCATCAGCGGGCCCGAGACCTTGTGCCGGAACACCGACTCCTTGGCCATGAAGCGGACCAGACGCTTCTGCGGCCGCGCGGTCAGGCCGGCGAAGATGAAGTCGAGGTAGCCGATGTGGTTCGACACCAGGACCGCCCCGCCCTTGCGCGGGATGTTCTCGGTGCCCTTCATGTCGATCCGGATGTCCAGCGCACGGAAGAGGGTGTGCGCGGCACCGATCACCGGGGGGTATACGAGCTCAGCCATGCTGGGGGAGACCCCGCTTTCTGCCTGGGGAGGTGCTCCCGGCCGGAAGTTACGGCAGCGTAGGTACGCGGCCATGGGGATCGTGCCCCAAACGCGGCCCGCTGGCCAGCCCAGACGACCCCGCCGGGAGAGATTCTCGTCACGCGGGGAATGCCGCGCGCCGGACGGATGCTCGCACCAGGGTACGTAGATGCGGGACGGAGCGGACGGGAGCGGGTGTGCGGGTGCACGGAGACGAAGCGCGGCGACCGGGCGGTCAGCGTCCCCTCGGTGCGGCCGAGCTGGGCAGGCCACCGGGGGAGCGCGCCAGCCTGGTCCAGTTCTCCAGCGCCTTCTGCCAGCCCTGCCGGGCCACCCGGAGGATCCTCGCCGAAGTCGCCGAAATGGTGGACGGCGTCGCGCACATCGAAATCGACGCCGAGCGCAACCTCGAACTCGTGCGCGCCCTCGGCATCGAGAAGACCCCCACCGTCCTCGTCCTGGACGCCGCCGGGCGCATCGTCCGCCGCGCGGCCGGGATGCCGCGCAAGGCGGACGTGATCGCCGCCCTGGGGGCCGCGGTGTGACCGGGGCGCCGGTACGCGCGCCCGCACGCAGCGTGACGCGCCTGACATCTGCCCGCTGCGGCTTGACTGTGTACGCGTGAGATCGCCACGCTGGCGGCATGCGGTATGAACTCCTGCTTTACGGGCGGCTCCACGTGGACCTCGTCCGCCATGCGAGCGCGCGCTGTCGGGATCGCTGAAGGCCCCTCCGGCCCCCCGGCCCCCGATCCCCTCTCACGCGCCCGCGCCCCCGCGGCAGAAGGAAGCATTCCCATGACGGCCCCGACGGCCCCGCCCGCATCCCTCGGCTCCTTCGACCCCTTCGACGCCGGTCGTTCCGCCGAGGGCGGACAGGCGGCCGGTGCCCCCCTGCCCGGCTCTCCCGAGCTGCTCCGCTCGGTCTTCAGGCAGCACGCGGCGGGCGTCGCGGTGATCACCGCGGAGAGCGGGGGCCGGCCCGCCGGTTTCACCGCGACCTCGCTCAACTCGGTCTCCGCGGACCCGCCGCTGCTCTCGTTCACCATCGGAACCGGCGCCTCCAGCTGGCCCGCCGTGCGCGACAGCGCGTACCTCGGCGTCCACATACTCGGCGAACACCAGCGGGAGCTGGCCGGCCTCTTCGCGCGCAGCGGCGCCGACCGCTTCGGGCCCGGCACCGAGTGGGCCCCGGGCCCGCACGGAGTGCCGCTGCTCGGCGGGGTTCTGGCGTGGACGGTGTGCAAGGTGGTCGCGCGGGTGCCCGCGGGGGAGCACCGGGTGGTCATCGCGGAGGTGGTGGCGGGGGACCCGGCGGGGGAGGGGCGCCCCCTGCTGTACCACCAAGGGCGCTTCAACGCGTTGCGGGACTGAATCGTCCCTGCTGGGACGGGTTCGGGCGGCGTTGGACAGATCACAGTTCGGCGGCCTTGCAACCGGGGAAGACCCACTGTGTACTGACGAGTAACATTCCCTTCGGAGCGCGGGCCGCCCCGACCGGGATCCGCCCGACAAGGCGCCTATGCTGCCTGCACAAGGCGGTATCAGAAAAAGACGATGCGGTAGGAGAGCCGGCGTGAGCCTGAGGATCGTTGTCTGTGTGAAGTACGTGCCCGACGCCACCGGTGACCGGCACTTCGCCGATGACCTGACCGTCGACCGCGACGACGTCGACGGTCTGCTGTCGGAGCTCGACGAGTACGCCGTCGAGCAGGCGCTGCAGATCGCCGACGAGGCGGACGACGCCGAGATCACCGTTCTGACGGTGGGCCCCGAGGACGCCAAGGACGCGCTGCGCAAGGCGCTGTCGATGGGCGCCGACAAGGCCATCCACGTCGAGGACGACGACCTGCACGGCACCGACGTCATCGGTACCTCGCTGGTCCTCGCGAAGGCGATCGAGAAGGCCGGTTACGACCTGGTCATCACGGGTATGGCCTCGACCGACGGCACCATGGGTGTCCTCCCGGCGATCCTGGCCGAGCGCCTGGGCGTCCCGCAGGTCACCCTGCTCTCCGAGGTCAAGGTCGAGGACGGCACCGTCACGGGCCGCCGCGACGGCGACTCCGCGAGCGAGCAGCTGGAGGCCTCCCTCCCGGCCGTCGTGTCGGTGACGGACCAGTCGGGCGAGGCCCGCTACCCGTCCTTCAAGGGGATCATGGCCGCCAAGAAGAAGCCGGTGGAGTCCTGGGACCTGTCCGACCTGGACCTGGAGGCCGACGAGGTCGGCCTCGAGGGTGCCTACACCGCGGTCGACTCCGCGGCCCAGCGTCCGGCCCGCACCGCCGGAACGATCGTCAAGGACGAGGGCGAGGGCGGCAAGCAGCTGGCCGAGTTCCTGGCCGGCCAGAAGTTCATCTAAGAGCTTCGGCCACCCCTCTCAAGCCCCCAGACACTTCGCAACAGCAGGAGAGACAGTCCCATGGCTGAAGTTCTCGTCTACGTCGACCACGTGGACGGTGCCGTCCGCAAGCCCACCCTCGAGCTGCTGACGCTGGCCCGCCGCGTCGGCGAGCCCGTCGCCGTCGCCCTGGGCGCCGGTGCCGAGGCCACCGCCGCGGTGCTCGCCGAGCACGGTGCCGTCAAGGTCCTCACCGCCGACGCCCCCGAGTTCACCGAGTACCTCGTCGTCCCGAAGGTGGACGCGCTGGAGGCCGCGTACAAGGCCGTTTCCCCGGCCGCCGTGCTCGTCCCGTCCTCCGCCGAGGGCAAGGAGATCGCCGCGCGTCTCGCCGTGCGCATCGGCTCCGGCATCATCACCGACGCCATCGACCTGGAGGCCGGTGACAAGGGTCCGGTCGCGACGCAGGCCGCCTTCGCCGCGTCGTTCACCACCAAGTCCCGCGTGTCCAAGGGCACCCCGGTCATCACCGTCAAGCCGAACTCGGCCCCGGTCGAGGCCGCCCCGGCCGCCGGCGCCGTCGAGGCGCTCGCCGTCACCTTCGGCGCCCTGGCCACCGGCACCAAGGTCGTCTCCCGCACCCCGCGCGAGTCGACCGGCCGCCCGGAGCTGACCGAGGCCGCGATCGTGGTCTCCGGCGGCCGCGGCGTCAACGGCGCCGAGAACTTCGCGATCATCGAGGAGCTCGCGGACTCCCTCGGTGCCGCCGTCGGCGCCTCGCGCGCCGCCGTCGACGCCGGCTGGTACCCGCACTCCAACCAGGTCGGCCAGACCGGCAAGTCGGTCTCCCCGCAGCTGTACATCGCCTCCGGCATCTCCGGCGCGATCCAGCACCGGGCCGGCATGCAGACCTCGAAGACCATCGTGGCCATCAACAAGGACGCCGAGGCCCCGATCTTCGACCTGGTCGACTACGGCGTGGTCGGCGACCTCTTCGAGGTCGTCCCGCAGCTGACGGGCGAGATCAAGGCGCGCAAGGGCTGACCCCCGCGCCGGTCCTGACCTGCGCGTCTCGTGGCCTCCGG
This sequence comes from Streptomyces sp. NPDC012794, assembly GCF_042901085.1. Lineage (NCBI taxonomy): Bacteria > Bacillati > Actinomycetota > Actinomycetes > Kitasatosporales > Streptomycetaceae > Streptomyces > Streptomyces sp. NPDC012794. The sequence goes on along the minus strand of NZ_JBIBCI010000005.1, from coordinate 223,714 downwards.
GGCCGTGTGGTGATTGTCACCGCACGGCCCCGAGTCGTTTGTCCCACGCGGCGGAGGGACCATTGACTGAGCGGAACCCCGTGGCTAAATTCTGCTATGCGGATCTAAGCTTCCGTGAAGCGGAAAAGAGGAGAGTGCACGATGGGTCAGCAGGAGAAGGTGGCGACGAGCCTCGCAGGCGCGGTCAGCGAGGGCATCAGCGCCTCCCTGGCGCCGGTGGACGCCGAACTCGCGCGTCACTACCCGGGCGACCCCGGCACCCGCCAGCCCATCCACACCGTCTACGTCCCCGGTGACGTCTTCGCCGCCGACACCATCCGCTCCTGGGGCGACCAGGCCCTCGCGGCCCTCGACGAGCACGCCCCGGACGCCGCCACCTTCGCCGAGGTACTCGGCATCTCCGACGAGCTGGCCGCACCCGTCTACGACCGCGTCCGCGCCAAGCTCGCCACCGAGCCCATCGAGGACCTCCGCGTCGACTTCGAGGACGGCTTCGGCGTCCGCTCCGACGAGGAGGAGGACCAGGCCGCGGCCCGCGCCGCCCGCCTCGTCTCGGAGGCCTTCTCCAACGGCACGAACGCCCCGTATATGGGCATCCGCATGAAGTGCATGGAGTCCAACGTCCGCGACCGGGGCATCCGCACCACCGACATCTTCCTCTCCGGCCTGCTGGAGCACGGCGGTCTGCCCGACGGCCTCGTCCTCACCCTGCCCAAGGTCACCTACGCCGAGCAGGTCAGCGCCTTCGTCAAGCTGCTGGAGGCCTTCGAGTCCAGCCGCGGCCTGCGCCCGGGCCGCATCGGCTTCGAGATCCAGATCGAGACCAGCCAGTCCATCCTGGCCTCCGACGGCACCGCCACCGTGGCCCGCATGATCGAGGCCTCCAAGGGCCGCGCCACCGGCCTGCACTACGGCACCTTCGACTACAGCGCCTGCGTCGGGGTCTCCGCCGCGTACCAGGCCAGCGACCACCCCGCCGCCGACCACGCGAAGGCGATCATGCAGGTCGCCGCCGCCGGCACCGGCGTACGCGTCTCCGACGGCTCGACGAACGTGCTGCCCATCGGCACCACCGCGAAGGTCCACGAGGGCTGGAAGCTGCACTACGGCCTCACCCGCCGCGCCCTGGCCCGCGCCTACTACCAGGGCTGGGACATGCACCCGGCGCACCTGCCGACCCGCTACGCGGCCGTCTTCACCTTCTACCGCGAGGGCCTGGAGGCCGCGGCCGCGCGCCTGAAGGCGTACGTCGCCAAGATCGAGGGCGACGTCATGGACGAGCCCGCCACCGCGAAGGCCTTGGCCGGCTACCTGGTCCGCGGCCTGGACTGCGGCGCGGTCGGCACCGACGAGGTCACCGCCCTCACCGGCCTGACCCGAGCCGAACTGGACGCCTTCGCCATCCCGCGCCGCTCGGCGACCCTGACGGCAACGGCCTGATTGACCCGACCCCGCCGACGGCCCGGCCCGGGATCACCGGGGCCGGGCCGTCGGTCCGTGCGGGGCCGGCAGGAGCCAGCGGCGGAGGGTGCCGTCGCCCCCGGCGGAGGCCAGCAGGCTCGCGTCGGAGGAGAAGGCGACACCCCGGACGGCGCCGGTGTGGCCGGTCAGAGGCAGGCTGGTGGCAGGCCGGCCCGTGGTGGTGTCCCAGAGCCGCACGGTGCCGTCCGCGCCGGCGCTGGCGAGCCGGTGCCCCTGCGGGGAGAACGCCAGGTCGTACACGGGGCCGACGTGCCCGGACAGAGGGTGGACGGGGGCGGAGGGGGCGCGTATGTCCCACAGCAGGACGCCTCCGTTGGCGTCGCCGGTCGCCAGAAGCTGCCCCTCCGGGGCGAAGGTCATGGCGCCGACGGTGCTCAAGTGGGCCGCCAGCTCGAGGTGCGGCGCTTCCGGGGCGGAGGCGTCCCACAGCACCACCCGCTCGCCCATGGCGGCGGCCACGAGGGTCCCGTCCGGAGTGGCGGCGAGGGCGAGCGCGTCCGAAACGCCGTCCGGGACGTATCCGGTCCCGCGGCCGTCAGCCGTGCTCTGCACGGACACCCGCCCCTCAGCACCGATCACGGCCATCTGACGGGTGGCGCCGCAGAACGCGAGGTGCTGCACCAGGGACACGGGGCGGCCCGGCGGCCCGCCGGGGGCCCACAGCTCGGCCGGCCGGCCATCGGCGGGGAAGTCCAGTCCCCACGGGAGCATGCCGGCCGGCGCGGGCAGACTCTCGGACAGCATGAGGCCCGACGCCGGATCCCAGGTGAGGATCCGGCCGTTATTGGCGCGGACCAGGAGACGGCTGCCGTCCGGGGAGAAGGCCAGCCTGCGCAGAGCGACTCCGTTCACGCTCGACAGCGGAGGCAGGGCCACGGCCTGCTGCTTGCGCAAGGCGGTGTCGAGGGCTCGTACCGCGAGCGGCCGAGAAGGCGAGGGCGCCGCGTGTGGTTCGTCGTGGTACACGACCAGAGCGTCGGCCTCGCCGCAGAGAGCGAGCATGCGGCCGTCGGGGGACATGGCCAGCCGGTCGAACGGGCCTTTGTGCTCCGCCAGGGGCGGGCCCAGAGGGGCTCCGGTCGAAGGCTCCCACAGCCGTACGGTGCCGTGGTCGCTCATGGTGGCCAGCAGGCGGCCGTCCAGGGAGAAGGCCATGGTGGCCCCGCGCCCGGCTGCTTCGGGCAGTTTGCGCACGAGGCTACCGGTCGCCGTGTCCCACAGCAGGGTTTCTCCGCCGCAGGTCGTGGCCAGCAGGGCGCCGTCGGGGGAGAACGCGGCCTCGACGGGTCCGTCGACGTCCTCGATGAGGGGGCCGCCGACACTCCCACCCGTCACGAGGTCCCACAGGCGCAGCGTCCGCGTGGTCCTGAGCGCGGCCAGGACACTGCCGTCGGGGCGGCAGAACGCCGCCTCGATCTCGCCGAACAGAGGTGGTCCGACAAGGTCTCCCGTCGCCGTGTCCCATCGGTGGACGATCTCGTCATCGGCCGTGACCAATGTCCGGCCGTCCGCGGCGAAGACGACCATGTCGACGGGGCCGTGGTGGCCGGGTAAGGGTGGTCCGGCCCGCTGGAGGGTCGCGGTTTCCCAGAGGGTCACCTCCCCCTCGCAATCCCCGACGGCCAGGAGGCGGCCGTTGGGGGAGAACGCCAGCGAAAAAGCGAGGGGCCTGTTCAGGAGCTCGCCTACGGCAACCCCCTGGACGGGATCCCACAGTTGAACCACTGGGTCGGTGTGGTCCTGCCCGGCCACGGCGAGGAGCCGGCCGTCGGGAGAGAAGGCCACGCACCAGTTGTTGTCCGCGCGCAGGGCGAGCACGTGGGCCAGGGTGAAGCCGGGGACGGGGACGGGGACGGGCGCGGGCGCGGGCACGGGCATGGGCACGTGCTCCTTCGCGACCGGCTCGTGCACCCGGGAGCGCCGGACCGGCCCCAGGGCGGCCAGGTCACGCCAGCGGCGACGCCAGGGCTCCAGCTCGGGGGAGTTGTGGGGCGGCACGGCTGCCCGCTCCTGGCCGAACTCGTCGTAGGAGTGCAGGATCCGGACCAGGCCCATCAGACTGTCCAGTTTCGGAAGGCGGTCCCCGCGGAACGCGTCGCTCTGGGTGGACACCGGAAGCCGGATCCCGGTCCGGGATTTCGCCGCACGCGCGGCGAGCTCGCGGTACGACCGATTGCCCCGGTCGAGCCGCAGCCGACGCAAGTCCGCCGCGAACGAATCCAGTTCTTCGCTGAATGCACGCACGCTGTCCATCACCGCACAGGTTAGGGCCGTCCCCCGCGCTCCGCCGGACAATCCCGAACAGTGCCGGTCAGGGACGGGATACGGCGCTGTCCGGAGGTGTCCGGGGGCGGTACGGGTTCGTCCGGTGGGAGCGGGGTGCGGGCAGGAACGGCGGTGGAATCACGGCATGACCACATCCCACGACACCGATCCGCCCCTCCTGACCCTGCACGCCGCCGTCGTGCTCCTCGGCGCCCTGTTCGCAGGCTCCGTCACGGGCGGGCTGAGTTACCTCGGCGGGGTGCCGGCTCCGCTCGCCGTCCTCGCCGGGCTCACCGCCGCCGGCGGGGCCGTGGCCGGGCTGCGGTCGCTCATCCGGTGACCGGCGGGATCTCGCCCGAGCCGCGGGGGATGAGGCGGGTGGGGAGTTCGATGCGGGCCGGGGGGAGGTTGCTGCCCGCCAGGCGCTGGAAGAGGCGGTCCGTGGCCACGCGGCCCAGGGCCGCCGGGTCCTGGGCGACGACCGTGACGCCCGGGCGCAGCAGGTCGGCGAGCTCGAAGTCGTCGAAGCCGACCAGCGCCACCGGCCGGGGAAGCGCCGCGAGGGCCCGTACGACGGTGACGGTGACCCGGTTGTTGCCCGCGAAGACGGCGGTGACCGGCTCCGGGCCCGCCAGCATCGCCGCGGCCGCCGCCGCCACCCGGTCCGGTGCGGTGGAGCCGAGGGAGACCCAGGCCCCGGCCACCGGCAGGCCCGCCCGCTCCATGGCCTCGTGGTAGCCGCGCAGGCGTTCCGTGGCGGTGTGGATGCGGGGGTGGTCGCCGATGAACCCGATTCGCCGGTGCCCGGCGGCGATCAGGTGCGCCACCCCGTCCCGGGCGCCGCCGAAGTTGTCCGACAGGACGACGTCGGCCTCGATCCGCCCCGCCGGGCGGTCCACGAACACGGTCGCCACCCCCGCCCGGATCTCGGGCTCCAGGTAGCGGTGGTCGTCCCCGGCCGGGATCACGATCAGCCCGTCCACCCGGCGTGCGCACAGCGCGAGCGCCAACTCCCGCTCGCGGTCCGGGTCCTCGGCGCTGGAGCCGTTGATGAGCAGGGCGCCGTGGGTGCGGGCCACCTCCTCCACGGCCCGGTTGAGCGGACCGTAGAAGGGGTCGGCCAGGTCCTCCAGAACCAGCCCGACGGTGGCGGTACGGCCCTTGCGGAGCACCCGCGCGCTGTCGTTGCGCCGGAATCCGAGCTCCTCGATGGCCTCCTGCACCCGGCGCTCGGTGTCGGGGGTCACCCCCGGCTCGCCGTTGACGACCCGTGAGACCGTCTTGAGGCCGACGCCCGCCCTGGCCGCCACGTCCTTCATGGTCGGCCGGTTGCCGTAGCGGGGCTCGGACGGGGGGCGGGTCTGCGGCACGGTGGGGAAACCTCCGGAGGTGGCGGTGGTGCGGAAGGGCTTTGACCTCGGCTGTGATCTCGGCTCCGCCCCCGAGGATAAGCACTCGGCCGGCGGGTGGGTTTCCGTGGCAGGGTGGGGCGGGCAGGCACCGGGGGGTTCGGAGGCGAGCCATAGGGAGAGGGGTAGACGTGATTGTCTGGATCAACGGCACTTTCGGTGCCGGGAAGACCAGCACGGCCCGCGAACTGGCCGGACTCCTGCCGGACAGCAGCCTGTACGACCCGGAGCTCACCGGTGACGCGCTGCGGCGGCTCCTGCCGGCCAAACGCCTCGCGGAGGTCGACGACTACCAGGACCTGCCGAGCTGGCGGCGGCTCGTCGTGGACACGGCGGCGGCGATGCTGGCGGAGCTCGGAGGGACCCTGGTCGTGCCGATGACGCTGCTGCGGCAGGAGTACCGCGACGAGATCTTCGGCGGTCTCGCGGCGCGCCGGATCGCGGTGCGGCACGTCCTGCTCGTCCCGGAGGAAACGATCCTGCGTGAGCGCATCGCCACCCGCCAGGAGCCGGGGGCGCCGCAGGAGGTGGACGTACGGGTCCGCCAGTGGGCGTACGACCACATCCCGGCGTACCGGCAGGCGCTGGGGTGGCTGGCGGCCGACGCGCACCTCATCGACAACGGGCACCTGACGGTCCGGGAGACGGCGCAGCGGATCGCCGACGCCGTACGCACCGACACGGCGGCCGTCTGCGACATCGTGCAGACCCCGGAGCCGACGCGGGAGACGGTGGCGGCGGGGGTGCTGCTCTTCGACGACCGGGACCGGGTCCTCCTGGTGGATCCGACGTACAAGCCGGGCTGGGAGTTCCCGGGCGGGGTGGTCGAGGCGGGCGAGGCCCCGGCGCGGGCGGGCGTACGGGAGGTCGCGGAGGAGCTGGGCCTGGCGCTGGAGCGGGTCCCGGGACTGCTGGTGGTCGACTGGGAGCCGCCCCGCTCCCCGGCGTACGGGGGCCTGCGGCTGCTGTTCGACGGCGGGCGGCTGCCGGAGGCGCAGACCGCCCGGCTGCGGCTGCCCGGACCGGAACTGCGGGCCTGGCGCTTCGTCACGGAAGAGGAGGCCGCCGCACTCCTGCCGCCGCAGCGCTACGAACGGCTGCGCTGGGCCCTGCGCGCCCGCGAGCGCGGCCACCCGCTCTACCTGGAGTCGGGCCGCCCCACCCCGTGACACCGGCGGCGCGGCGCCGGCCCGGTCATGGCCGGGCGGGGGCTCAGGCCGTGGCCGCCTCCGCCGCCGCGTGGAGCGCCTTCGCGGTGTCCTCGGTCCAGGGGTCACCGTGCCCGAAGCAGGCCACGGCCGGGGCGAGGGCGGCCAGCCGGCGGAAGGAGGCGACCGCCCCGGCCCGGTCGACGTTGAAGACGCCCAGCATCACCCGGCCCACCCCGGCCACGCAGTCCCCCGTGAACAGCACCCCGTGCGCCGGCAGGTGCACACCGATGCTGCCCGGCGTGTGGCCCGGGGCGTGGACCACCACCGCCCCGCCGCCGAAGTCCAGCACGTCACCGTCCTCCAGCTCCCCGTCGACCCAGGTCGGCGGCGCCTCCGGGGCCGTCAGCCCGTGCGCGTACAGCGGGACTTCCCAGTCCAGCAGCACCGGTTCGGGGACCGGCCGTTCACCGCGCACCACCGGGGCGTCCAGCCGGTGGGCCAGCACCCGCGCACCCCAGCGGACGGCGAGCTCACCGGCGGCGCCGACGTGATCGCGGTGGCAGTGCGTCAGCACGATCCGCTCCAGCCGCTCGGGCGCCAGCCCGAGGGAACGTATCGCCCGCTCGATGCCGTCGGCGGAGCCGGCATGGCCGGCGTCGATCAGGGTGAGCGCCCCGCCGTCCTGCCAGAGATAGGCCTGGCCGATGGAGAAGCGCAGCATGTGGAGCCGGTCCGGGAGTACTTCTACGAGATCCATGACGACGACCGTAGACAGCCGGGGCCGCCGCGGGCACGCGACTTAGCCACAAGCAGAGCACGCCCGGGGCGCACCGCGCCCCGGGCGTACGAAGTGTCCCGCCGGCTGCCGGTGTCAGACGGCCTTGGACGCCGCGTAGTTCACCAGGAACAGGGCCTCGGCGACCGACAGCCGCTCCAGCTCCTCGGGGGAGACGCTCTCGTTCACCGCGTGGATCTGCGCCTCCGGCTCGCTCAGCCCGATGAGCAGCATCTCCGCCCCCGGGTACAGCGAGGTCAGCGTGTTGCACAGCGGGATCGACCCGCCCATGCCGCTGATCTGCATCTCCTGGCCGTCGTACGCCTCCCGCAGGGCCGCCGCCATCGACGCGTACGCCGGGCTGCTCGTGTCCGCCTGGAAGGGCTGGCCCTGGCCCACGACCTCCAGCTCGAGGCGGGCCTTCCACGGGGTGTGCGCCACCAGGTGCGCCTCCAGCAGCTTGATGGCCTCGGAGGTGTCCACGCCCGGCGGCACGCGCAGGCTGATCAGGGCGCCCGCGCTCGCGTGCACCGAGGGGGTCGCGCCGACCACCGGCGGGCAGTCGATGCCGAGCACGGTGACGGCCGGACGGGCCCACAGCCGGTCGGCGATCGTGCCCTCACCGATCAGCTCGACACCGTCCAGCACCCTCGCGTCGGCGCGGAAGTCCGCCTCCGGGTACTGCAGACCCTCCCACACCGCGTCCGAGGCCAGACCGTCCACGGTCGTCGAACCGTCCTCGGAGCGCAGCGAGTCCAGCAGGCGGATCAGCGCGGCGAGCGCGTCTGGGGCGACACCGCCGAACATGCCGGAGTGCAGGTTGCCGCCCAGGGTGTCGATCCTGACCTTGATCAGGGTCATCCCGCGCAGCGTGGCCGTCACCGTCGGCAGCCCGAGGCGGAAGTTGCCCGCGTCGCCGATGACGATGGTGTCGGCGGCCAGCAGCTCGGGGTTGGCCTCGGCGTACTGCTGGAGGCCGCCGGTGCCCTGCTCCTCCGAGCCCTCGACGATCACCTTCACGTTCACGGGCACCCCGCCGTTGGCCTTCAGGGCGCGCAGTGCGAGCAGGTGCATGATGAACCCGCCCTTGCAGTCCGCGGCCCCGCGCCCGTACCAGCGGCCGTCGCGCTCGGTCAGCTCGAAGGCGGGGGAGATCCAGGCGGCGTCGTCCAGCGGCGGCTGCACGTCGTAGTGCGCGTACAGCAGAACGGTCGGGGCACCCTCGGGACCGGGCAGGAACCCGTACACGGACTGCGTGCCGTCCGGGGTGTCGAGCAGCGCCACGTCCTGGAAGCCCTCGGCGCGCAGGGCGTCGGCCACCCAGTTCGCGGCGGCCTGGCTCTCGCTCTGCGGGAACTGGGCCCAGTCCGCGACCGACTGGAAGGCCACCAGCTCGGTCAGCTCCGCCTTGGCGCGGGGCATGAGCGAGGCGACGGTCTCGGCGATCGGATTCTGGGACATGGGCACGCTCCTCGTGGGTGCGACGTTGTGATGAGTGCCGGGGTACGGCGAATGCAAGGCGAAAGACTGTCACGATCCTCGCACAGAGGGACGAGGCGGCGGCTCGCCGTAGGATTTCCACGGCATCGGAGCAACCGGGTGATCAGGAGCAGACGCACATCGTGAGCAGCGACGACGACGTGAACGGCGCAAGGGCAGAGCAGGCGGCTCGGGGGGCGGACGAGGGCACCCCGGCAGAGGCGGCCGGGGAGACGGCCGAAGGGGCGGCCGCGGAGGCCGCCGAGGGCGCCGGAGAGGTGTGGGACGTCGTCGTGGTCGGCGCCGGACCGGCCGGAGCGTCCGCGGCGCGCGCCGCGGCCGCGGCTGGGCGGAGCGTCCTGCTGCTGGAGAAGGCGGAGCTGCCCCGGTACAAGACCTGCGGAGGCGGCATCATCGGCCCCTCGCGCGACGCCCTTCCCCCGGGCTTCGCCCTGCCCCTCAAGGACCGCATCCACGCGGTCACCTTCTCCCTCAACGGCAGGCTGGCCCGCACCCGCCGCTCGAAGCACATGCTGTTCGGGCTCATCAACCGGCCCGAGTTCGACGCGGCCCTGGTCGCGGAGGCCGAGAAGGCCGGCGCGACCCTCCGTACGGGCACGGCCGTGTCCCGGGTCGAGCAGCACGGCGCGGCCGTGCCGGACCGCCGCACGGTCGCTGTGGTGCTCGCCGACGGCGAGACCGTCCTGGCGCGGGCCGTGGTCGGTGCCGACGGCAGCGCGAGCCGGATCGGCGCCCACGTCGGTGTGGAGACGGACCAGGTCGACCTCGGCCTGGAGGCGGAGATCCCCGTACCGGAGACGGTGGCCGAGGACTGGAAGGGCCGCGTCCTGATCGACTGGGGTCCGCTGCCCGGCAGTTACGGCTGGGTCTTCCCCAAGGGCGACACGCTCACCGTCGGGGTCATCTCGGCGAAGGGCGAGGGCGCCGCCACCAAGCGGTACCTCGACGACTTCATCGCCCGCCTGGGTCTGGCCGGCTTCGAACCGGCCGTCTCCTCCGGTCACCTGACCCGGTGCCGCAAGCCCGACTCCCCGCTCTCGCGCGGCCGGGTGCTGGTGGCCGGTGACGCGGCCGGTCTCCTGGAGCCGTGGACGCGGGAGGGCATCTCCTTCGCGTTGCGTTCGGGACGGCTCGCGGGCGAGTGGGCGGTCAAGATCTCCGAGGCGCAGGACGCGGTGGACGCGCGCCGCCAGGCGCTCAACTACGCCTTCGCGGTCAAGGCCGGGCTGGGCGTGGAAATGGCCGTCGGCAAGCGGATGCTGTCCGTCTTCGAGGCCCGCCCGGGCCTGATCCACGCCGCGCTCACAGGCCTGCGGCCGGCCTGGACGGCCTTCGCCCGCATCACCCGCGGCTCGACGACCCTGCCCGACCTGGTCCGTACGCACCCGCTGGCGCGCAAGGCGCTGCACCTGGTGGACGACCGTCACGCGCGGGGCCGCCGCGGATAGGCGCGGGGAGACAGCCACGCCGAGGCGCCGGCACCGGCGGCGCCCGCGTGCGCGGGGGCACCGATCAGGTGCGCTCCGCCGCGCGGGGTCCGCCGGGGCCGGCGCCTCGGCACGTCCGGGAGGGGGAATCCCGTCCGGGGCGGTCGGGCGGGGTCCGGGCGGGGGTCGGGCGGTGTGCCCGGCGGGGGCCGTGCGGGGTCAGTGCGGGGTCCGGTGGCAGCCGGCGGGGTCTGGTGGGTCCGGGCGCCCGGCGGGGTGCGCGCGGCTCAGCGGGACACCGTGACGCGGAAGACCGGGTGGTCCACGGCCGCCGCCCGGAGCTCGGCGTCCGTGGACTTCGCGGTGACGCCCTGGAAGAACCGGTTGACCTCCCAGCCCCACTTCTCCAGGTAGGTGCGCAGGACGGCCGCCTTCTCCACCGGGTCGGTCAGCTCCACGGCGGTGAAGGGGCGGACCTTGCGGCCCACGCGCAGCTCCCCGCCGCCCGCCGCGCGCATGTTGCGGACCCACTGGGAGTGGCCGCGAGCCGAGACGAGGTACTGGTCGTCCTCGTGGGTGTGCGGGTTGACGGGGATGCGCTGCATCCGGCCGGAGGTGCGGCCGCGCACCGACAGCTCGGCCGAGCTTGCCGAGCAGGGCGTTGAAGCGGACGGCGAAGCAGCCGGCCTGGGCGTAATAGGGGGCGGGCGCGTTCATGGTGGCCTCCGGGACCCATTGGGAGAGCATTGCTCTCGCTTGAGATCAGTGTGCACGGATCGCCGCACCCAAACAAGAGCACTGCTCTCTGTGATGAGCATCGCTCTGTTTTTTGTGCACTGCTCTGCTCCCGTGGCACACTGATCCGCATGAGCACCGTGCGAGGAGCCAGGGAACGGGCCCGTATCGAGGTCACCGCCGCCATCAAGGATGAGGCCCGCCGCCGGCTCGCGGCCGAGGGCGCCGCCAAACTCTCACTGCGCGCCGTCGCCCGCGAGCTGGGCATGGTCTCGTCAGCCCTCTACCGCTACTTCCCCAGCCGCGACGAGCTGCTCACCGCGCTGATCATCGACGCCTACGACAGCCTGGGATCCGCCGTCAAAGCCGCCGACACCACCGCCCTCGCCGCCGGCGACCCGCCCCGCGCCCGCTGGACCGCGGCCTGCGCGGCCGTCCGTACCTGGGCGCTGGCCCACCCGCACGAGTACGCCCTCATCTACGGCTCGCCGGTCCCCGGCTACACCGCCCCCCTCGACACGGTCGGCCCCGCCGCCCGCGTGGCCAACGTCCTCATCGGCATCCTCCGCACCGCCTACGAAGGCCGCGGCCTCGCCCTGCCGCCCCTGCCCGCCCCCCTGCGCGCCGAAGCCCACCGGATGACCGCGGACTTCGCCGAAGGCCTGCCCCCGGAGGTGACGGCCGCGCTGGTCGCGGCCTGCGCGCAGCTCGTCGGCCTCGTCTCCTTCGAGCTGTTCGGCCAGTTCAACCGGGTCGTGGAGGAGCGGGAGGCCTTCTTCGCGCACGCCGCCGGGCAGCTGGCGCACTCCGTGGGACTGCCCGCCGTATGACAGGGGCATGGTGACAAGTCGCTTGTCTGTTCCTCATACCGATCCGGTTGGTTCGCCTTTCACCAGGATTCCGCGCGTCTAGTGTTCCTGGGGTCCCGCCACCGCCGCAGCCGGAGGAACATCCGTGACCCCCGCCCGCGTACTGAGGTCCCTGTACGCCGTCGCCGTGACCGTGCTGCTCGCCGCACCGGCGCCGGCGGTGCCCGCCTCCGCGAGACAGACGGCGCCGCCGGCCACGCCCGCCCCCCGGATACCCGGAGTACGCGGCCTGGAGATCGGCGTACCCGCCTACGCCCGGGCCGACGCCCCGATGCTGGCCGCGCTCACCGCCACCACCCCCGCCGCCTCCGTGGTCGTCCTCAACCCCGGCAACGGCGACGCCCCCTTCGACGGCCGCTGGCGCGCCCGCGCCGACGCCCTGCGTGCCAGGACCACCGCCACCGGCGAGAGGGTCAAGGTGCTCGGCTACGTCCACACCGACCACGGCCGGCGGGACCCGGCGGCCGTCAGGGCCTCCGTCGACAACTACCTGCGGCCTTCCGGCGACGGGGACGGCCGGCTGCACGTCGACGGCATCTTCTTCGACGTCGTGAGCCGCGACTGCGGCCCCGGCAACGCCACCCGCGACCACTACGCGGCACTGCGCCGCTACGTCCAGGACACCATGCACGCCGCCGACCCGGACGTGGACGGCCTCGTCGTCAACAACCCCGGCACCGCCATCGCGGACTGCTACCTGGAGCCGGGTCACCGCACCGCCGACGTCTTCGTCACCTACGAGAACACGTACGCGGCCTACACGACGGGCGGATGGCACGGCAACGTCTTCGACGCCCACGGCGCCTACCGCCAGGGCGCCGAACTCGACCCGACCGGCACCGCGTTCTGGCACCTCGTGCACGAGGTCCCCGACACCGCCGCCATGCGCGCCGCCCTCCGCACCGCCTTCACCCGCGGCGCCGGCTACGCGTACGCGACGAGCGCGGCCATGCCCAACCCGTGGAACGCCGGCCCCGCCTGGAAATTCGGCCCCCAAACCGCCTACGCGGCCACCCTGGGCGGAACGGCCCCGGCCGGCTGACCCGTCCCGCGCGCACGCCGACCGCTGCTGCGGGGCGCGAAGCCGCGGCCGACGGCCCGGCCGGTCCGGACGAGGACCCGGCCACGCCGGAGACGCCCAGGCGATCAGCCCGGCGCCGGCCGCTCGTCCCCGGCCCGACGGCCCGGCGCGTCCCGCTCCCAGGTCATGGTCACCCTCAGGTGACAGTTGGCCGTGCTCTTGGTGATCACGGCCCCGGCCTCGAACGCGAGGTCGACGCCGAACTCGAACGAGATCCCGTCGGGCCCGGCCTTGCGCAGCTGGTCGAGGGTGGCGCGCGCCGCCTCCGTGACGGAGCCCAGGGCCTCCTGGAGGGTCTGGGGCAGCTGGTGAACGGCATCGCCGAAGCGCCCCGCCTTGAGGGGCCCCCGCGCCATGGCCGGCGCCTCGACGAGGAGGGTGCCGCCGTCCGCCAATGGGATCCGGGCCAGTTCCGTCAAGGCTCCTCCTCCGGTCGCCCGCCCCCTCGACCATCCCCGGCACCGGCGCGTGCCGCACGCGCGGTGGGCCGTACGGATGACCGGCGCCTCAGGCACCTCGGATCAGGGGCTCGACCTGGCTACCAGGGATCCACTCCGGGGCGAGATCGCCGATGCCTTCATCTGGCAACCTCCGGCGCGCAGGAAAGTCCTGTCCGGCTGACCGCATGTGCCATCACTCCCGCCAATCGGCGGCAGCCATCATGGCCCTTGACCGCCTCGAAGCACTCGTCCGCAACAGGCTCAAACGCCTCCAGTACCGGCCCCACACCCTCGACGGCTTCATAGCCGGCACTGGCCTGACCCTCCACGACCCACCTTCTCCCTGACGAGCTGAAGTCAGACATGGCATAGGACGGCGTGAAGGGCTGGTCTTCGCTCCCCCGGCAGGAGTGGGGGGTTGCCCCGACCTGTAACGTGGTGATCTTCGGGCGGCGTAGGCCCTCGGAGTCCCAAAGGTGAATCCCCATGACGATCGATGAGCTGCCCGTCGCGTGGAAGCTGTCTCCCGAGGACGTCCAGGCGGGGTGGCGTGCGCTGTGGTGGACCGTGGGACCGGACGGCGAACTCGCCGTGATGCTGGTCCAGCGCCGGTACCTGAGCCGCGACAAGTATCCCCGTGGGTGGATCGGATGGCGTGCCGAGACGCCGTTCGACGGAGAGCTGGTCATCACCTCGGGACAGGAGCAGCGGCGGATCCCGGTCGAAGGGATCGACATGCGGCCCAGCCATCTGGCCCTGCTCCCCGGGTCCCGGTTCCTGTTGGCGTCGAGCCGTACCAGCCCGGACGCGGAGGGAGCCTGGCGGGAGAACGCCGTCGTGTACTCCCCCGAGGGCCGGCCGGAGGGTGCCTTCTGCCTCGGTGACGACATCCCGGCCCTGGTCACCGACCGCAGCGGGGGCATCTGGACCGCCTACGGCGACGAGGGCATCTACGGCGGCCACCCGGAGTCCGCAGCCGGCCTGGCGGGCTGGAACACCCAGGGTGTCGCGACGTGGGCGCCGAAGGGGAGACTTCCCGACTGGCCGCTGGAGGGTTGCACGGCCGCCACGGAAGGCGAGTCGGTGTGGCTGGTCTGGTATAGCCCCAAAGGGACCTTCCTCACCCGGATCACACCCTCCACCGGCGAAGTCGCGAGCTACCGCAGCCCGGTGAAGGATCCGGACGGCTTCGCCGTGCGCGGCACGCGGGTGGTCCTGACCAGCCGCGACCACTACAAGCGCAGGACCACCGTGACCCGCGCGGAACTGGTCGGCGACGTGTGCGTCGCCATCGGCCAGGAGCGGGTGCGGGTGCCCGGGCGGGTGGTCATGAAGTGCGGCCAGGGCCGCGACGGCACCCTGTGGCTCCGCGCTGGCCGTACTTGGGTGCGCATCGACGCCTGAGACCCGCGGCCGTCAGACCAGCGGCAGGGCGCCCGTCAAGGCCCGCCGGTAGACCGTCGGGGAGGCGCCGATCGCCGCCGAGAGGTGCTGGCGCAGGGAGACTGCCGCGCCGAAGCCCGCGTGGGCCACGACGCCGACGGATTCCTCGCGGCAACCGGCCTCTCCCTCGACCTCCCAGCACCATCACCCTGAAGCGCCGACGTCAGTAACGCGATCGTGCCGTGCCGTGCCGTGCCGTGGTGGCTGGGGCGTCAGCGGATCAGGTACCGCATGACCGCCTTCGTCAGGTCGTGGTGCCACCCCTGAACACGGGAAGTCCGGCGGGCGTTGACCTCGCCCTCGAAGGTCGAGCCGTTGTGCAGCGTGACCGTGACATGCAGCCGGGACCTGGGGACGACGTAATGCGTGACATCGGCGATCTCTGACCAGGGCAACTCGGTCTCCGCGCCTCCCCGGTCGAGGTCCTCATCGGTTTCGATCTGGTCCAGCGGTATCCCGCGCCCATGGAGTGTCAGGAGTACCCCGTCGGCATCGACCACGATGCTGGAGTCCGTGTCCGCCGCGATGAATGCCTCGTCGTCCGGGACGGGCACCTGTCCGGAGCCTCGATCCCCGCTACGGAGGTGGTGGGAATGCACGGGGGTATGGGCGGGGGTGGGGGAGCGAGTCGGTATGACGTCGCCGCTTCAGCCAACTCGGCGAATCAATCCAGGAGTTGCGACGGGATTGGCCGACGATCGGGCTTCTTCTCCAGGCAGGACGCCACCAGTTCCCGCAGCAAAGGGCTGTCCCGTAATGATCTTCGAAATAGTTCGGGTGGCGCGGCGTACGGCGGTCACCAACTTGCCGAAGCAGCGCGGGCTCAGCCCGGCAAACGGCGCTATCCAAGACGGCTCCGACGCCGTCACACCGAGATCGTTTCACTGTGCCCGTGCCCGTGCCCGTGCCCGGCTGGCCGCCACCGGCAGGACGTTCAGACTGGGGAGTCCCGGTGAGAGCCAGTTGTGAAGGCGAGGATGTCGAGTACTGCCTCGCGCAGGCTCGCGAAATGGCGGTGGACTCCTTCCACTGGGGCCGGGGCGTTGACTCCCCACACCGTCATGCCGGCCCGGAGCCCGGACTCGACTCCTGACGGCGCGTCCTCGATGACCAGGCAATCCTCCGGCTTTGCGCCGAGTCGTTCGGCGGCCAGCAGGTAGGGAACCGGAGACGGCTTGCCTTCCGCGACTGCGGCGGCATCCACGAGCACACTCGGAACCGGTAGCCCGGTCCGGACGAACCGCCCGTGCACCCGGTGCTCGTAGTTCGAGGTCACCAGCGCCCAGCAGCCCGAGGGGAGGCCGGACAGCAACTCCGACGCGCCGTCGAAAGCGGCATAGACACCGGAACGGACGTCCTCGTCCTCCAGTTCGTGCAGCGCGGCCAGACACTCGCGCGGGTCCCGCTCCGGGGCTACCGCCGCGAAGGTCTCCATAGGACGCGTCCGCAGCGCCACTTGGTAAACCGCGGCAGGGTCGAGTCCGTAACGCGCCGCCCACACCTCCCAGATCCGACGCTGGTTGGCCACCGCGTCGATCAATGTTCCGTCGACATCAAAGAGGACATACTTCGTGGAACGTGGTTGCGTAAGTTCGGTGGTCACGCCGAGATCATGCCATCAGCCCATCAAGCTGGCCGTTGCGCGACAACCCTAAGGGCGGGATGCTGCTCAAATCGGGCGCCTCGTGCACGGAGCGGTACATCAGCCCCATCGGCGTTCCTTCGCCGAACGCACTGCCGCCTGCTGCGGCCACCAGGACCGCGCCCAGCGCGAACACGTCGGCCGCGGC
Source organism: Streptomyces sp. NPDC012794 (assembly GCF_042901085.1). Lineage (NCBI taxonomy): Bacteria > Bacillati > Actinomycetota > Actinomycetes > Kitasatosporales > Streptomycetaceae > Streptomyces > Streptomyces sp. NPDC012794. The sequence continues at coordinate 207,347 of NZ_JBIBCI010000005.1, read as the reverse complement.
CGTGACGTCGGCGCCCATCGCCTGCTCGGGTGCGAGGAACCCCGGCGTTCCGATGGCGTGGCCCGTCGCCGTCAGACGCGTGGACTCCACGGCCCGCGCGATCCCGAAGTCGAGGACGCGGGGCCCGTCCACAGCCATGATGATGTTGCCGGGTTCACATCGCGGTGGACCAGGCCACAGTCATGGATCGCTGCCAGGGCTTCTGCGAGCGCCGCACCGAGCGCCGGTAACTCCCGTGCGTCCAGGGGGACTTGATTCTGAATGCGTTCGGCGAGTGTCGGTCCCGGCACGTACGCGGTGGCCAGCCAGGGAGGGTCCGCGTCCGCGTCCGCGTCGACGACCGGAGCCGTGTGGAAGCCGCCGACAGCCCGCGCCGCCTTCACCTCCGCACGGAACCGGGCCCGGAAGTGAACATCGGCGGCAAGCTCGGCCCGCGCGACCTTGACCGCTACCGCACGTCCCCCGCGAGACCGGGCCAGATACACAGTGCCCATGCCGCCCTCGCCGAGCAGGCGCTCGATCACGTAGGGACCGATACGTTCGCCGCGTACTGGCTGCCCCTCGGCTCCCCGCCGCCCCGTCCCACTCACCCGATCCCCCGATCCTGTCCGGCTGCCCCGGAGAGGGGATCATCTCGCCTACGGATCACGACGCGACCCCCTTGAGGGGCCGCCAGCGGATGAGGCTGCGGCCCAACGGCAGGAAGGCCCAACTCCTCCGTCTTCGCGGTTCAGTGCACGCTGGTGGAGCCCCTCTCGTCCCGAGACACAGCCCGCAGAGGCTGGAACCGGAGCGCTCCGTGGCCGGGTCGGCGCGCGGCCCGGACACGGAGAGCCGAGGTCAAAGCCAGCGTACGGACGAGACGGAGTCGTTGCCGGCGTTGCCATGGTTCAAGCTGATCGACTCGCCCGGCAGCAGCGTGATCGGCGTGCCCTTGAAGTCCCGTTCCGGGTAGACGCGCACGATGTCGGTGGTCCGGTTGTACAACGTGCCGGCCCTGTCGTTGAAGCACCACAAAAACGATCACTCGTGCGACGGGAACGCCCGGACAGCCGAGCAGCCGCCCTTCGCTCACGCGGTTCCCGGGGCCGAGCCATTCCGCTCCCGGCCGGGGGCGAAGGGGCCTTCCGGGGCGAAGGCGTGGGCGGCGAAGCGGTCGGCGATGAGCTGGTGGCCGGCCGGGGACGGGTGGAGGCCGTCGGGGAGGGGGAGAGCGGCGAAGTCGGCCTCGCCGTAGAGGCCGAGCCCGTCGAGGTGGTGCAGGTGCGGGTCGTCGGCCGCGCGTTCCCGCGCGATGCGGGCCAGTTCCTCCCGCACGACCCTGAGGGTCAGCTTGCCCGCCGGGACCTCCGCCGGATCGCCCGCGGCCCGGAACCGGAGCCTGCCCTCGGAGAGTTCACCGAGGTCGGGGGCGGTGGGGCCCGGGGTGTCCTCGTGGATCGGGCAGAGGACCGGTGAGACCAGCAGCAGCGGGGTGACGGGGTGGCCCTCGCGGATGGTGTCGAGGAAGCCGTGGACGGCGGGGCCGAAGGCGCGCAGGCGCATCAGGTCGTGGTTGACCAGGTTGATACCGATCTTGACGCTGATCAGGTCGGCGGGGGTGTCCCGCAGGGCGCGCGCGGTGAAGGGGTCGAGCAGGGCGCTGCCGCCGAAGCCCAGGTTGACCAACTCGACGTCGCCCCGGGCGGCGGCCAGCGCCGGCCAGGTCGTGCTGGGGCTCGCCGCGTCGGAGCCGTGGCTGATCGAACTCCCGTGGTGGACCCAGACCCGGCGGCCCCGGTCCGGGGAGGGCTCGACGGGGGCGTCGGTCCGCAGGGCCACCAGCTCGGTGACCTCGTTGTGCGGCAGCCAGATCTCCACGTCCTTCAGCCGGTCGGGCAGGCCGGAGAAGCGGACCGTACCGACCGGGCCGGGGAGGCGCTCCGCCGACCCGGTGGCCATGTCCACCATGAGGACGTGACCGCCAGGCACCGAGCCCCGGCCGGTGAGCCGGCCGTCGACGAGCAGGTCGTACACGCCGTCGGGGCGCGGCGGGGCACCCCGGTAGGCCGTCCTGGTGCGCACGGCGTCCAGTTCGACGGCCGTGGCCCGGGTGCGGAACACCAGCCGCACCCCGGAGGGCTGAGCCTCCGCCATGGCCAGCTGCCCGTCGGCGCACTGGGCGCGGGCCCGGGCGGGCAGCCGGTGCGGGAGCAGCCCGAGCGGGGTGCGTTCGAGCTCCAGGGCGCCGCGCAGGAACCGCTCGTGCACCGGGGTGGTGATCCAGTCGGGGGAGGTCGGGGAGCCGGGGGAGGCAGGGGAGTCCATGGGGCCCAGCCTGCCAAGCCGGTGTCCGGTCCGCACAGGGAATATCCCCCGCGCCGGGCCTCCGCGCCGGCACCGGGCGGGGTCCGGCCGGCACCGGGCGGGGGAGCCGCTGCCCAGCGGCGCCGGGCCGGGCCGTCCGGCGTCAGATGCCCGCCGTCTCCTGCCACAGCCGTGCCAGCGACTCGTCGCCGCGTACGCCCGGGCCGGCGAGCGGGAGCCGGTTCCACAGGGCCGCGTACAGCCAGGACGCCTCCCCGGTCACCTCGCAGTCCGCCTTCTCACCGGTGTCGCCGCGTACCGTACGGGCCGGCTCCTTCGACAGGTGGACCGTCCACACCGCGCCCGTGTCCGCCGCCCGGACCCGTATCACCCGCGGCTCCTCGGTCCGCACCCGGCTGCGCGGCCGGGCGTGGAAGCCGGTCAGCAGCTCGTCCACCCCGTCCTCCGCGAAGGCCGGCTCCACCGCCGAGAGGGCGACACCCCGCGCGGACTCGGCGTCGAAGCGGTGCACGGTCGTCTCGTGCGCCTGCCGCCGTGCCCAGAACGCCAGCGGCGACGGCGGCGCCGTCGGCAGGAAGGTCCAGCACGCCAGCCCGGCCGGGGCCTCGGACAGCGACCGGACCAGTTCCGCGTGCCCCTCCCGGAACCAGGCGAGCAGCTCCGCCCCGGCCAGCTCCGGCGGCTCCGGGAACGCCACCGGTTCCACCAGCCCGTCCCGCACGTACCCGGCGGCCCAGCGGTGCACCGAGCCGGTGTGCCGCAGCAGGTCGGTGACCCGCCACTCGGGACAGGTCGGCACCAGGACGTCGGTACCGGCTCTTTCGGCCTGATCGGCGAGGAGTTCGCCCTCCCGGGCCACGGTCTCCGTATATTCGGTGATCTTCATGCCGCGAGTCTGCCAGCAGCCCCCGACAATGGAAGGGTGGACGGGGAACTCTTCCCGCGCGAGCGGACCGAGATCGCACCCGGTGCGGTGCACCTGCCCGACTGGCTCGGGCCCCGGCGCCAGCGGGAACTCCTCGCCGCGTGCCGCGAGTGGGCCCGCCCGCCCGCCGGACTGCGCACCGTACGCACCCCCGGGGGCGGGACGATGACCGCCCGGCAGGTGTGCCTGGGCCTGCACTGGTACCCGTACGCCTACGCGCGCACCGCCGTCGACGGGGACGGCGCGCCGGTCAAGCCGATGCCGGGGTGGCTCGCCGAGCTGGGACGGGGGGCGGTCACCGCCGCGTACGGATCGCCCCCGCCGGACGCGGAGGCGTACGACATCGCCCTGGTCAACTTCTACGACGGCGACTCCCGGATGGGCATGCACCGGGACGCCGAGGAACGGTCCGGGGCCCCGGTCGTCTTCCTCAGCCTGGGTGATTCCTGCCTCTTCCGCTTCGGCAACACCGTCACGCGGGGGCGCCCGTACCGGGACGTGGAGCTGCGCAGCGGGGACCTGTTCGTGTTCGGCGGCCCGAGCCGGCTCGCGTACCACGGGGTGCCGAAGGTGCTGCCCGGGACCGCCCCGCCGGGCCTGGGCCTGAAGGGACGCCTCAACATCACCCTGCGGGTCGGTGGCCTGGACGTATAGCCGGGGCGGGCAGCGCCGCCCGGTCGTGCGAGGATCCCCTCATGAACGGCAACGGGGCCCCGCCGGGGGCGGGGGACGCGAGCACGGCGTCGGCGGCGTCCGCGAGGACCAAGCTGGAGCGCGGCCGCGGCGCACTCGGCCCGGCGCTGGAGCTCGTCCACACCGGCCGGGCCCCCACCCGGGCGGTGCTGACGGCCGAGCTCGGCGTCACGCGTGCCACCGCCGGAGCCGTCGCCGCCGAGCTGGAGGCGCTCGGCCTGATCCGCGTCGACTCCCGCCCCGGCGGCGCCGGCGGCACCCAGGGCCGCCCCTCGCACCGGCTCGCCGTCGACGAGAACGGCCCCGTGGCGCTGGCCGCGCAGGTCCACCCCGACGGGTTCCGGGCCGCGCTGGTCGGCCTCGGCGGGCGCATCGTGGCCACCGCGCCCGGCAAGCTCACCGTCTCCGCCGACCCCGCGCAGGTGCTCGGCGCGGTCGTCGACGCGGGCGCCCGGCTGCTCGCCGAGTCGGGGCGCCGGTGCGTCGGCGCGGGCCTCGCGGTGCCCTCGGCGGTCGCGGAGCCCGAGGGCACCGCCCTCAACCCGCTGCACCTCGCCTGGCCGCCCGGCTCTCCGGTACGGGCCCTGTTCGCCGAGTGCGTGAAGGCGGCCGGCATCGACGGGCCGGCCCTGACCGGCAACGACGTGAACCTCGCCGCGCTCGCCGAGCACCGGCACGGCGCGGGCCGCAGCGCCCAGCACCTGCTCTGCGTGGCCACCGGACACCGCGGGGTGGGCGGGGCCCTGGTGCTCGACGGCAGGCTGCACAGCGGGAGCGCGGGCCTGGCCCTGGAGGTCGGCCACCTCACCGTCAATCCCGAGGGGCGGGCCTGCCACTGCGGCAGCCGGGGCTGCCTGGACGTGGAGGCCGACCCGCTGGCCTTCCTCACCGCGGCCGGCCGTACGCCGGGGCCCGAGGTGTCGCTGCTGGCGCAGGCCCGTGACCTGCTGCGCGCCGAGTACGCGCAGCCGTCGGTCCGGGCGGCCGCCGAGGAGCTCATCGACCGGCTCGGGCTGGGGCTCGCGGGCCTGGTCAACATCCTGAACCCGGACCGGATCATCCTCGGCGGACTGCACCGGGAGCTGCTGTACGCCGACCCGGAGCGGCTGCGGGCGGTGGTCGCCGACCGCAGCCTGTGGGGGCGCAGCGGGGGCGTGCCGATCCTGCCGTGCACCCTGGACCACAACAGCCTGGTCGGGGCGGCGGAGCTGGCGTGGCAGCCCGTACTGGACGATCCGTTGGGGGCGCTGGGCGCCGCCGTCTGAGCCGGGCGGCCGGGCCGGTGCGCCCCTGTGGGGGCCGGCCGGGTGTCGGGGCCGGGGGTCCGGGGCGGGGCCGGTGCCCGCGGGGGAGTCAGCCGGGCCCGGTGCCGGCTGTGACCGACGCCGGCACGCCGGTCCCGACGGCCCGGGCGTCGACGGCGGCGAGCACCGGGCGGGCGGGTCCGCGTACGGTCTTCTTCACGCCGATACTGACCGTGCGCGTCGGCGCCGCCGGTGCGGGGGCCGCCCGCATCGAGAACCACACCACCTTGCCGGGCCCGTCCGCGCGGTGCCGGACCCCCCAGGCCTCGCTGACCGCCTCGACGAGCGCCAGCCCGCGCCCGCAGGTCTCCAGGCCGTCGGCCGCCCGGCGGACGGGCAGCCGCGGATCGCTGTCGTGGACGGAGACGGTCAGCCGCCCGAGGCGGAGTTCGATCTCGACCGTGCACGCCTTGTCGGGCTGCGCGTGGCGGTGGACGTTGCTGAGCAGCTCCGTCACGCCGAGCGCAGCCCGGTCTATGAGCGGGTCGAGCTGCCAGTGGCGCAGTTGCGCGGAGACGATCCTGCGGACCTGACCGATCCGCGCTGGCAGGGCCTGCAGTTCGACGACGCAGTGCCTGCGGGAATGACTGATCACGGCTGCGACTCCCCGACATCATTGTTACGGGTGCTGCACCCTCGGTGACGCGAGTACCAGGGTCACCCACCGTGGCGCCGCCCGCAACCGAACGCGGCGGAATAGGGCCGAAAGCGATCCGCATAGAAACCCAAAGCAATCATTTGCGCAGGTGAGGAGGGTACATTGCGAAAGGAGGGGGCCCTGGAACCGACAAAGGAGCAAGGCGCATGAGCATCACCGGCACCACCGGTACACCGGCCTCGAACACGGCCGGAAGCACGGTGACGACGACGGTCGACGTCGACCGCAGCGACGCCGCCTACCGCGCCTGGCTCAAGGAGGCCGTGCGCAAGGTCCAGGCGGACGCCAACCGCTCCGCCGACACCCACCTGCTGCGCTTCCCGCTGCCCGAGGCGTGGGGCATCGACCTGTACCTGAAGGACGAGTCCACCCACCCGACGGGCTCCCTGAAGCACCGCCTCGCCCGCTCGCTGTTCCTGTACGCGCTCTGCAACGGCTGGATCCGCCCCGGCCGCCCGGTCATCGAGGCCTCCAGCGGCTCCACCGCCGTCTCCGAGGCGTACTTCGCCAAGCTGATCGGCGTCCCGTTCATCGCGGTGATGCCGAGGACCACCAGCCCGGAGAAGTGCCGCCTCATCGAATTCCACGGCGGCGAGTGCCACTTCGTCGACGACTCGATGAAGATGTACGAGGAGTCGGCCGACCTCGCGGCCCGCACCGGCGGCCACTACATGGACCAGTTCACCTACGCCGAGCGCGCCACCGACTGGCGCGGCAACAACAACATCGCCGAGTCGATGTACCAGCAACTGCGTCTGGAGCGGTACCCCGAGCCCGCCTGGATCGTGGCCACGGCCGGCACCGGCGGCACCTCCGCGACCATCGCGCGCTACGTCCACTACATGCAGCACGACACCCGCATCTGCGTCCCGGACCCGGAGAACTCCTGCTTCTTCGACGGGTGGACCAACAACGACCCGCACGCGAGCAGCGACTGCGGCTCGCGCATCGAGGGCATCGGCCGGCCGAGGATGGAGCCGAGCTTCGTGCCGGGCGCCATCGACCGCATGATGAGGGTGCCGGACGCGGCGTCCGTCGCCGCCTGCCGCGCCCTCGAACAGGCCATAGGACGCAAGGCCGGCGGTTCCACCGGAACCGGCCTGTGGAGCGCCCTGAAGATCGTCTCCGAGATGGTGGCGGAGGGCCGCACGGGCAGCGTCGTGACCCTGCTCTGCGACCCGGGCGACCGCTACCTCGACAAGTACTACTCGGACGAGTGGCTGGCGGCCCAGGGCCTCGACATCGCCCCCTACTCCAAGACGATCCGGACCCTGCTGGAGACCGGCGACTGGCGCGAGCCCCAGGCCTGAGCCCCGGGCAGCGGGGTCTCAACCGCGGGTGCCGCCGCCGGCCGGCCGTCAGACGTCCCCCGCCCAAGGGGTCAGCACGACGACGGCAGTGCCGGCAGGTCCTCCGGGAAGAGCAGGGTGAGTTCGTCCTTGTCCGGGTCCGCCAGCTGCGCGACCCGCCCCGCGTGCCGCTCCACCATCGCCTCGAAGGTCTGGCGCGCGGTGCGGCCGTTGCCGAAGGCCGGACCCTTGGGCAGCTCCGTGAAGTACTTCAGCAGCGCCTCCCCGGTGCCCTCGCCGAGCCGGTACTCGTGCTCCTCCGCCTGCTGCTCCACGATCCGCAGCAGCTCCGGCGGCCCGTAGTCCCCGAAGGTGATCGTGCGGGAGAAACGCGACGCCACCCCGGGGTTGACCGTCAGGAAGCGCTCCATCTCCTCCGTGTACCCGGCGACGATCACCACCACCGCGTCCCGGTGGTCCTCCATCAGCTTCACCAGCGTGTCGATCGCCTCGCGCCCGAAGTCCCGGCCCGAATCCTCGGGGGCCAGCGCGTACGCCTCGTCGATGAACAGCACCCCGCCCCGCGCCCGGTCGAAGGCCTCCTGCGTACGGATCGCCGTGGACCCGATGTGCTCGCCGACCAGGTCCACCCTGGACACCTCGACCAGGTGGCCGCGCTCCAGCACTCCGAGGGAGGCCAGGATCTCCCCGTACAGGCGGGCGACCGTGGTCTTGCCCGTACCGGGGGAGCCCGTGAAGACCAGGTGCCGGCGCACCGAGGCCGCCTTCAGGCCCGCCTGCTGCCGCCTGCGCCCGACCTCGATCATGTCGGTGAGGGCCCGCACCTCGCGCTTGACGCTGTCCAGCCCGACCAGCGCGTCGAGCTGCCCCAGCACCTCGCCCGAGCCGCGGGGGACCCGCGCCGCGGACGGCGTCCCGGCCGGATCCGGCACCTCCCCGGCCCGGGAGGCCGGTACCCGGTCCGCGGGCCGCCCCGCCGGGCCCTGGACCACCGTGGCCGTACGCTGCCCCCCGCCCGCCTGCTGCGCCCCGGCGGGCGCTCCGCCCGCCGCCCGCGCCGCGGGCCCCGTACCGGCCTCGTCGCCGGTGCACCCTTCGGCGAGGGGGCCGTCCTCCGCGAATTCGTAGCCGCCGCGCGCGCAGCGCTCGGTGTGGCACCGGGTGAGCGTGGTGCGGCAGCCGTCGATGACGTGGAATCCGAACCCGGAACTGCCCGTCACCCGGCACGCCGTGAAGGTGCCCCGGCCGCCCGCCGACACGTAGAACCCGGCCTCGGCGGCGGAGGTCACCGTGCACCGCTCCAGGGTGGGATCGGCGCCCTTGGTGACGATCACGCCCGTCTGCACGGCGTCGATGGTGCAGTTGGCCAGGGCGCCGCCGCTGCCGTGATCGCGGAACCACGCCCCCGTGCCCGCCTCCCGGATCCGGCAGTCGTCGAGCTGCACGCTCGCGCCGTCGCTCACCGAGACGGCCGTGTTGCGGACCTGCGACAGATCGCTGTCGACCACGTCCACGCGCGAGCCCCGGTCCAGGACGAACAGCGCGTCGGGCACGTCGTGCAGGCGGCAGGAGTCCAGCGAAGCGGTGGCCCCGTCGCTCACCCACACCGCCGGATAGTCGCCCGTACTGTCGTGGATCTCGCAGGACTCGGCATCCACCCTGGTCCCCGGGTCCCACACCGACAGGCCGTTGCGCCCGAACCGGCGCACCGTGGTGCGGCTGAGGGTGAGCACCGAACGGGAGCGCAGGTCGACGGCGTTCTCGGGGATGTCGTGGATGTCGCAGCCGGTGAGCGTCAGCACCGCGTCGGTGTCGAGGGTGATCCCGTCGGCGGACGTACGGTGCACCGCGCAGTCGGTGAGGCGGGCCGCCGCGCGCGCCGCGACCTGCACACCGGCACCCTTGACCTCGTACACCTCACAGCCCAGGGCCTCCAGGCCCGAGCCCTCGCCGGTGACCGAGATGCCCGCGCCGACGGCGTGGTGGATCCGGCAGCGCTCCAGGCGCGGATGCCCGCCGCGCACCGAGACGCCGGCCTGCCCGGCGGCGACCACCTCGCACTCCTCGAACACCCCGCCCCCACCGTCCAGGACGGAGATCCCGGCCCCGGCCGGATTCTCCACCGTGCACCGGCGCACCAGGGGCCTGGCCCCGCCGCGCACCTCGATGCCGGTCGCCGACCGGGTGTGCACGCGCAGGCCCGTGAGCTCCGGCGAGCCCTCCTCGACGAGCAGGGCGGGCGCCGTCCGGTCGGCTCCCTCCAGGTACAGGTCCTGGACCACGGCCGAGGCGCGAACGGTCAGCGCGACCCCGTCGAGCGGGGCGATGCGCACCGACCCGGCCACCGTCCCCTCGGACCCGCGCAGGGTGACGGCATGACGCAGGACCAGGTTCTCCCGGTAGGTGCCGGGGGCGATGGACAGCACGTCGCCGTCGCCCGCCACGGCGAGCGCGGCGGTCAGCGTCGGATACTCACCGGAGCGCCGCCGCCACCGCGAGGCCCCGCCGTGCGTCACCTGGACCGTGCCCTGAGCCATCGTGCTGTCGTGCCCCCACCCATGTACTCGCGCTGCCGGACCGGCGGAAGCGACTGAAGCAACTGAAGCGACCGGAGTGGTCGAAGTGCTCCGAGCGCCCCGGGAGTTCCGCGGCTGCCGGAGCCGCTCACGCGACCGGACCGGCCTTCGGCTCCACCGTAGCGCGCGTGGGGCCGGTGAGTGACCAGGTCAGCTGCCCGCGCCCGCCCGGCCCCAGTCGGGCCACGCCGCCGCCCACGCCCGGTCCAGCCGCATGTACCGCCGATGCATGAGCCGGCGTACGACCAGCCGGCGGACCGTCTCCGCCAGCGCCGCGGCGGTGAGCGCGGCGGCCAGACCGGCGGTACCCGCGTGGAAGGAGGCGGCGGAAGGGTCGAGCGGCTGCCCCACCAGCCGGCCGCGGATGTCGGTCCATATCCGGAACCGGTCGCCGGCGCGCGGCGGTTCCTCCGCCGCCGGGACCGTGCCCTCGTGACGGCTGCCGTCGGGCGCGGTCCAGGAGGCCACGATCCGGGTCCGCTCGGGCGCCTGCCGCTGCGCCGACGGATCGGCGGCCGCGCCCGGCGCGGACCGGACCACCACCGCCGGGACCAGGTACCGCTCGTGCCGCTGTTCGCGCGCGGCCCGCTGCAAGGTCCCGTCCACCTGGAGGCCCGCCGCCCAGCCGACGGCCGGGGCCACCAGCAGGACGCACACCAGCGCGGCGAACGCCACCCATGCCTCGAAGAGATCGGTCGGCCTGCGCAGCGGATTGCGCCGCCAGCGCCATACACCCATTGCTGTCCGCACGGTCCGGCTCCCCCTGCCCCATGCCCGGTCTTCGTCTTCCTCTGCCGTCCTGAATGCTCCAACGGCCCCGCGCGGCACGTTGGTTCCAGTGGACGCCAGGAGCCCCTCGAAGGTGTCATTCCGTTGGCCCGCCGTGGTCAGTGGCGGGCTCTGGGGCTCCGGGCGCGGCGGCGCGGTCACTCCAGGACGCGCACCTCGTCGCCCACCCGCACCGTGCCCGTGACGACCGGCACCAACTGGCGTCCGAAGGCCAGCGACTTCCCGATCCGGCGGTGCTTCGCCAGGGTCTTCAGGGGTTCGCGACCGCGCTCCGCGGTCCGCTGGTCGGTGGTGGTCACGATGCAGCGTCCGCATTCGCGCACGCCGCGGAACACGGCGTCGCCGATCGCGATGCGTCGCCAGCCGTCCTCGGCCCACGCCGCGGCGGGTCCGCCGACCACCAGATTGGGCCGGAAACGGTTCATGGGCAGCGGCCCCTCCTCCGGGTGGTCGCCCTCGGCGATCAGCGCGTTGAGGGCGTCCAGCGAGGCGTTCGTGGCCAGGAGCAGGGGATAGGCGTCGGCGAGGCTGACGGTCTCCCCGGGCAGTGCGTATTCCGGGTCCACGGGCCGGCGGACGGCCGGGTCGTCCAGGTGCACGAGGCGCGCGTCCTGGCCGAGGTAGGCGGTGAACCACTCGGCGGCGGCACTCGCCGCGACCACCGTCTCGATCTTCTGGCCGAAGAGCACGACCGGCTCCAGCGGGCCCGACCGCGGCACCTCCACGACGAGGGCGGGCATGCCCGGTCCCGACAGCTCGACCCGCCCGCCCGGCAGCGGCCGCGCCGAGGCCAGGGCCAGCCGCGCCTGCTGGCGCTGGGTGATGACCGCGCCGGTCGTGTCGATCACGGCCCAGCGGCGGTCCCCGGCCGGCCCCCAGGGCTCCACGGCCATCTCGTCGGGCGCGGCCCCCGCCACCGACTTGACGGGATGGACGTGGAGTGACTGGACGTACAAATTCGGCATGGGGGCATTGTGGCAGCTGCCCCCGCCGGCCCCCCAGGGGCCGTGTGCACGTCAGACGGCACACGGTGCGCGGGACGCCGGCTCGCGGTCGGCGGCCGCGCGGTCAGTAGCCCCGCTGCTGGTACTGGCGGCCGTACGGGTCCTCGTACGAGGGGACGGCCGCCGCGGCCGCCACCGGGGCCATGGGGGCCATCGGGCGCGGAGCCGCCGGGCGCATGGCCTCGTACCCGGCGCCCATGGCGGCCGGGCGGGGCTGCTGCGGCTGGGGCTGCGGCGGGTAACCGGCCCGGCCCGCGAACTGCTGCTGCTGTTGCGGGATGTACGGGGCCGGCGCGTGCTGAAGCGGAACCGGCATCTGCTGGGGCTGGGGCATGGCCTGCTGCGGGTACCCGTAGCCGTACGCGGGTGCCGGCGGCTGCGGCGCCGCGGGCGGCAGGGCGGGCATGGACGAGGCGAGGGCCGGCAGGTAACCACCGCTCGAGTAACCGGCACTGGGGGACTCGTACGCGGCCGGAACGCGGATCGGGGCGATCTGCGGAGTGCCGCGTTCGGCGACGAGGGAGTCGTAGATGGGGGTGTCCGGGAAGGAGGGCGCGGAGTAGTAACCGCCGCCATAAGTGGAGCGGGGGGAGGTCATGGGAGACAAGTTAAGCCCACGGCTTCACCGGGTCCATAGCCAGGCTCCGTCAACACCGCGCTGACCTGCATATTCGCAGGTCAGGGCCACAGCTTTCACATGACGTTCACCTGCACGATTCGTCACTTGCGCCCCGGCTTGATGCTACTCGTACTCGCCGGTTGGCCTTTGCACGCACTTGGAGCTGACGGAGAGTCACAATGCGATGACCTTGGATGACGCTTCCTCAGGAGGGCGAATTTTCCGTTTCCGCCCTTCAGGCGCTTCAGGCGTCGCTCGGGCGGGCATAGGTGCGGCCCTTCCAGGCGGCGCCGCGCCCCCGGTAGTGCTGGACGGCCGAGTCCACGGTCATCAGGAGGTACAGCAGCGCGGTGAGCGGCAGCAGCGGAGCCAGCGCGGCCGACTGCCGGTAGTAGCGCAGCATCGGCAGGTACGTCCCCGCCATCAGCAGCCACGCGAGGCCCCCGCCCCAGGCCGTCGCGGTGCTCTCCGCCGAGGCCGGGCCCGCCAGACCCGCGAACAGGGCCGCCGGGGGAACCAGGTACACCAGCGTCAGCCCGGCGACCGTGCCGGCCAGCAGCAGCGGCTGGTGGCGCAGTTGGGCGTAAGCACTGCGGGACACCATCCGCCACAGGTCCCCCAGCGCGGAGTACGGGCGCACGCTGTCCACCCGCTCCGCCAGCCCCAGCCAGATCCGCCCGCCGGAACGCTGGACGGCGCGGGCCAGGGAGACGTCGTCGATGACGGCCTGCCGGATCGAATCCGGGATCCCCGCGCGGACGGCGGCCTCCGTCCTCAGCAGCACGCAGCCGCCGGCGGCCGCGGCGGTCCGCGAGGCGGGACGGTTGACCCGGCGGAAGGGGTACAGCTGCGCGAAGAAGTACACGAAGGCCGGTACGAGGAGCCGCTCCCAGAAGCCGGCCACGCGCAGCCGGGCCATCTGGGAGACGAGGTCGAGGCCGGCGCTGGTCGCCGCGGCGACCAGTTCGCGCAGGCTGTCGGGCTCGTGCGCGATGTCGGCGTCGGTGAGGAGGAGGAACTCGGGCTCCTGGCCGTCCGGGCCGGTACGGGCCCGCGTGATGCCGTGGCGCAGCGCCCAGAGCTTGCCGGTCCAGCCGGGCGGGGGCTCCCCGGGGGTGACGACGGCGAGCGGCAGCCCGGGCTGCTCGGCGGCCAGCCGGCGGGCGAGGTCCGCCGTGCCGTCGGTGCTCCCGTCGTCGACCAGGACGATCCGCGCCTCGCCGGGATAGTCCTGGGCGAGGAGGGAGGGCAGGCTCCGGGGGAGCACCTCGGCCTCGTCCCTGGCCGGGACGACGACGGCCACGGAAGGCCAGCGGGCGGGGGCGGAGCGCGGGGGGAGGCGGACGTCGGTGCGCCAGAACATGCCCTGGGCGAGGGTCAGCCAGAGCCAGGCGGCGAGGGACGCGTAGGCGGCGATGAGGAGGCCCATGGCGGCAGTGTTGCCGAAGCGGCGCCGGCGCGGGGCCGTCTTCCGGGCAAGCCGGATCCCGGGCGCGTCGGTGGCGCCCCCCGGGCAAGCCGGATCCGGGGGGGGCGGGCGGGGCCGGGGGTGGGTCGGGACCGGCCGGGCGCGGGCGGGGACGGGACGGCGGGCGAAGGCCGGCACGGCAGGCGCGGCCGGTACCGGGTCGCTGGGGTCGGCACCGGGAGCGGCACCGGCTCCGCGCGGACCCCCTGCGGGCCTTCCGCGGCCCGGCCCGGCCCGGATACCAGGCCGGGCCCGACCCTGCCGGGCCCGGAACCCGGACCGGGCCTTCGGCCCTACCGCGCCGGGCGCGGAAAGCGGCTCGGTCGGATCGGCCTGGAACCCGGACCGGCCTTCGGCCCTACCGCGCCGGGTCCGGAAAGCGGCTCGGTCGGATCGGCCCGGACCCCGGACCGTGCCCCGCCCGGACCCCGGACCGTGCCCCGCGTCCCGGCGTGCCGTGGCCATCGGAACCGGACCTCGGCTGGGGCCGTGGGGCCTGGTACGGGGGTTCCGTGCTGGTGAGGGCCCTGGGCGGGGGGCGCGAGGACGCGTCGCGGGCCGGGTGCGCGGGGCGCGGGTTCGCCGGTGCGGTGGGTAAGTCGACTAAGGTGACCAGGTGAAGATCGCGCTCATGGACTCGGGAATCGGCCTCCTCGCTGCGGCCGCCGCGACGCGTCGGCTGCGGCCCGACGCCGATCTGCTGCTGTCCTCCGACCCGGACGGGATGCCCTGGGGGCCCCGTACGCCCGCCGACCTCACGGAGCGGGCGCGCGCCGTCGCCCGGGCCGCCGCCGCGCTCGGCCCGGACGCGCTCATCGTGGCCTGCAACACCGCCTCCGTGCACTCCCTGCCCGCGCTGCGGGCCGAGCTGGAGCCCCGGATCCCCGTCATCGGCACCGTGCCGGCGATCAAGCCCGCCGCGGCCGCCGGTGGGCGGGTGGCCATCTGGGCCACCCCCGCCACCACCGGCAGCCCGTACCAGCGCGGGCTGATCCGCGACTTCGCCGCGGGGGCCCGCGTCACCGAGGTGCCCTGCCCGGGACTGGCCGACGCCGTCGAGGCCGGTGACGAGGCGGCCATCGCGCGCACGGTCGCAGCCGCCGCCGAGCTCACCCCGGCCGACGTCACGGACGTGGTCCTCGGCTGCACCCACTACGAGCTCGTCGAGGAGGCCGTCCGGGCCGCCCTCGCCGCCCGCACCGGGGGAGCGGAGCTCAGGTTCTACGGTTCCGCCGAGGCCGTCGCCGTGCAGGCGCTGCGCCGCATCGGCATCGAGCCCGCGCCGGAACTGCCCCCCACCGGCGGGCTGACCGTCCTGCACAGCGGGCGGACCGCCGCCCTCCCGCACGCCGCCCTCGCCTATGCCGAAGGCCGGCTCCTCGCGGAACTGGAGCGGGTGGTCCACCAGCACTGAGCCCCCCGCCCCGACGTCCCGGATCAGGCGCCGGTCCCGCGGTCCGGCAGCGCCGCCTCCAGCTCGGCCAGTTCCGCCGCCTCGAGCTCGATCTCCGTGGCCCGGGCCGAGTCCTGGACCGAAGCCGGACGGCTGGCTCCCGGCACGGGGATGACCCTCGGGGAGCGGGCCAGCAGCCAGGCCAGGGCGACCCGCTGCGGACTGACGCCGCGTCCGGCCGCGACGCGGTGGAAGGCGGTTCCCGCGGAGGTGGGGCCGGACGGGCCGTCCAGGGAGCTGCGGGAGATGCCGCCCAGCGGGCTCCAGGGCAGGAAGGCCAGGCCGAGCCGGGTGCTCAGCTCCAGCTCGGGCTCGGCGTCGCGGACCGCGGGGGAGTACTGGTTCTGCACGCAGACGAGCGCGTCACCGAGGACGGCATGGGCCTCGCGGATCTGGTCGGTGGTCACGTTGGAGATGCCCGCGCTGCGGATGGTGCCGGCGTCGAGGAGCTCGCGCAGGGCGCCGACCGATTCCGCCCAGGGCACGTCGGGGTCGGGCTTGTGCAGCTGGTAGAGGCCGATGGATTCCACTCCCAGGCGCTTGAGGGAGGCCTCGGCGGCTCGCTTGAGGTGAGCGGGGGTGCCGGTGACGGTCCAGCCGCCGTCGCCGGTGCGGCCCCGGCCCCCCTTGGTGGCGACCAGGACGTGGGAGGTGTCGCCGCCGTAGCGGGCCAGGGCGCGGGCGACGAGGAGTTCGTTGTGGCCGCGCTCGTCGGGGTGCCAGTGGTAGCTGTCGGCCGTGTCGATGAGCGTGATGCCGGCGTCGAGGGCGGCGTGGACGGTCGCGACGGCCCGCGCCTCGTCCGGGCGGTTCTCGATGGACAGGGGCATGGCGCCCAGGGCGATCGCGCTGACCATGGTGCTCCCCAGGGGGCGGTACTTCATGTGCGTCCGTTCTCCGGTGTCGGTGGTGCGCGCGCCGGGGCCGCGGGGCCGGGGCGCCGGGGTGCGCGGTCCTCATCCTGGGCGGGTGCGGCCGGCGCCGGAAGTGCCGGATCGGTGGGCACGCGTGAAGGGAAACTGTCGACCGGTGCGCGCCGGCTCCGGCGGCCGGAGCCCCCTGACGGGCCGGACGGCGAAAGGCGGTTACGCCGGACGGCCCGGGCTCGCATACTGGGCCTGTGATTGCCTATGCCAAGCACCTTCCCGCCGGGGTGATACCGGCAAGTGATGTGCGGACATGGGGCGTCGAGGAGTCCGAGCGCTGGCGCAAGGCCCGGACCCCGGTCATCTTCGCTCCTTGCGCGGGGAGTTGGATTCTCGCCGTTTTGGTGACCATCTCACTCGTGCTGGCCCTCCGTGACGGGGGGCCGGCCGGTCCAGTGGGCACGTCGTGGCGGTTCTATCCGGCGGCGGTGCTGCTGGTGGCCCTGCCCCTGTGGTATCGGTTCTTGCCCGGCGCGGCCGCCGTGGCCGCCGCCGTGCTCGTGGCGGAGTCGGCCGCCGCCCTGTCACGGGGCCCGGCAGCCGTCCTCGTGTGTCTCCTGGCCTCCTGGGCGCTGGCCGGGTCGCTGCTGCGGCTGTGGGCCCGGCGCCGGCAGGAGCGGCTGTTCCTCGACGCCGCCGGAGCGGCCCGCTTCCCGCTTCCCGAGCGGATGCCGCACGGCCAGGAGTGGCGCGGCAACAGGCGGATCATCGGCGGGGGCCTCCTCTGCCTGTTCGCCGTCGTCGTCCTCGTGGACGGCCTGCTCGACGACCTCGGGACCGACCCCGGCGACCATCCCTACGACGCCGTCGGCCAGCAGTGCCTGGCCCTGGTCCTGGTGGTGCTCGGGAGCACCCTCCTGGGCCGGGGCTGGGCCGCCGACCGGGCCACGCGCCGCCTGTACGCCGGGAACCAGCCAGTGCGGGTCGTCGGCGTACGGATCTCCCCCTCGGGGCACTTCTGGCTGCTGCCGGACGCCGACGACACGACGGGCCGGCCCCTGGCCTGCTACCGCCCCCGGGACGGGGACACCCTCGAGGGCTCGCGGTTGCTGGCCGCGGGGACGGCGGGCCTGCCCCGGGACGGGCTGCACGACATCGACGCCCGCGCCGAACCCTTCGAGGCGCTGCTCCAGGGGGTGCCGCGCGAGGGCGGCGAGGTCATCCTGGAGTACGCCGTGCACGAGGGCTACGGAGGCATCACCGGCCAGGTCGCGGGCGTGTCCCTGCAGCCCCGCCGCCGGCACGGGCTCGGCCCTTGGAACCCGGCCGGGTCCTCCTACCGCGCGTCCGCCGAGGGAAGGCGGAAGCGGGACGAGGAACGCCGCAGGGAGCGGGAGCGGCTGCTGAAACAGGCCTCCCGCAGTACGACGAAGGCGAAGCGGGCCACGGCCTCCGGGACCGCCGGCACCACCGGGGCGGGCAGCTCCGGCAGCTCCAGCAGTTGCGGGGGCGGCTGCGGAGGAGGTGGCGGCTGCGGGGGCTGCGGCTGCGGCTGACCCGGGCTCCCCGGCGGGACGCCGCCAGTCCGGCGGTGCGGCGGCCGGTCCGCGACCGCCACCCGGGCCCGCCGGACCGGCCGGGCGGCGGCGGGCCTCAGCCCGTCCCCGCGAGCCGCCGGGCCAGGTCACGCAGCGCTTCGGCGTCCAGGACCCGGTCGCCGAAGCCGGGCAGCGGCACGTGCAGCGGGCCCGTCCACTGTTCCGGGACCGCCGCCTGCCCGTACACGGCGCCGGCCAGGGTCCCGGTCACGGCGGCGACCGTGTCGGTGTCGCCGCCCAGGTCCACGGCGGCCCGTACGGCTTCCGCGAACCCGCCGGCCGTGCGCAGGGCCCACACCGCCGAGCCCAGGCAGGGCCACACCGCCCCGTTGAACTCGGTGGCCAGCCCCGGATGCCAGTCGGAGGCGAGCACGCGGGCGTACCGGCCGCGATGGTCCGGGTGCACCGCCTCCAACGCCTCCGGGAGCGCGTCCAGCGGATCACCGCCGTCCAGGGCCACCCGTACGAGCTCGTGCAGGAGGGCGGTGCCCTCCCAGGCGGCCCGGTCGCCGTGCGTGAGGGCCGCGATCCGCCGGGCCGCGTCCATGGAGGCCTCCCGGCCGGCGGCCGCGAAGTACACCGCCGAGCCGGCGGCCCGCATGAGGGAACCGTTGCCCGCGGCCCGGGCGTTGACCTGGAAGTGGTGGGCGGCGGCCAGATCCCAGGGCAGACCGTTGGACAGCACGTCCTCGGTCTGGAGCCCGATGTCCTTGGGCTGCCCGGCGGCCCACCGCTGGAAGCGGCCGAAGACGTCGGGGAGTTCGAGCCCCCCGTGCTCCAGCAGGGACTCGGCGACGAGGACCCCCATTTGGGTGTCGTCCGTCGCCTCGCCCGGATCCCAGCCGCCGCCCCCGCGCATCTCGGCGCCCCGCGCGCTCAGTTGCCCCGCGGGCCCGAGCTCGTACGGAGCCCCCAGCGCGTCACCCGCGGCCGAGCCCAGTACGGCGCCCACGGCGCGGTCCAGCCGGGTCGTCACAGGGCCTCCTCGCCGCTGGGGCACACGGAGGCCAGCAGGCCGCGCGTGAAGCCGTCGAGGTCGTCGAGCCCGGCTGCGGCCAGCGCGTCCGGGGTCCCCGCCAGCAGGTGCGGGATCGCGCCGTGCAGGGCGAGGGTGAGGGCGCGAGCCTGCTCCGCCCCGGCCGGGAGGCCGGCTCCGGCCAGCAGGGCCCGGTACGCGGCGAAGTCCCCGGCGGCGATCGGGTCCAGCAGCCCGGCCAGCCAGGGCCGCCGGGTGGCTTCGGTCCGCAGCTCCAGGTAGGCCAGCAGGCGCGGCCGCCCCGGCCCGGCCACGTCCCGCAGCAGCCCGGCCAGCAGCGCCGCCACCCCCGCCCGGTCCGAGGGCCCCGGCCCGGCTGCCGCCAGCGCGGCGGTAAGGGCCCGGTACTGCTCCAGGCAGCGCTCGGCCACGGCCCGCAGGAGCGCGTCGCGGGTCGGGAAGTAGTTCTTGGCCGTGCCCAGCGGCACGCCCGCGGCCGCGTCGACGGCCCGATGGGTGAGCCCGCGCCCACCCGCCTCGGCCAGCACCGCGATGGCCGCGTCGCGCAGCCGGTCCCTCCGGTCCTGATTCACCTTGCCAGGATAACCACAGGCGTGGTACCACGAATGCGGTACCACGCCTGTGGTGGTTCGGGCTCTGCTCTGTACGTCCGACGGATCGAAGGGCATGTCATGGCGAACGACCGGAACGACCGGAACGACCGGAATGGCAAGACCGACCGGAACGGCAAGGACGGGGAGCGCGCCGACAAGGCCTCCGGGAACGGCCGCGGCCGCCGGAGCGGCGCCCCCGGCACGGCCGTCGTCGTCGGCGCCGGCGTCGGCGGACTCGCCACCGCGATCGGACTCCGCCGCGCGGGCTGGTCCGTGCGCGTCCTGGAAGGCCGTACCGCCCCGGAGCGCTACGGCACCGCATTCGGCATCCACCCCACCGCCCAGTCCGCCCTGGACCGGCTCGGTCTGGGCGAAGCCCTCGCGCGGGCGCTGCCCTACCGCCGGGCCCACATCCGGCGTCCGGACGACAGGGTGCTCGCCGCCCTCCCGCTCGAACGCGTCGAGCGCAAGGCGGGCCGCCCCGAACTGCTCGTCTCCCGGCCGCACCTGATCGACGAGCTCCTTGCCGCGCTCGGCCGGCTCGGCGGTGCGGACGTCGAGTACGGGCGGCGCCTCACCGATCCCCGTGCCGTCGACGCCGACCTCGTCGTCGGCGCCGACGGCATCAACAGCGCCGTCCGCACCGCCCACTTCGGCACCCGCAGCGGAGTGCGCGCCATCGGCACCGTCGCCTGGATCGGCATCGCGGACTTCGAGACCGCGGTCCACGGGGAGACCTGGGGTGACGGGCACTTCTTCGGAATCACCCCCGTCGAGCCCGGCCGCACCAACTGGTACGCCGCCGCCCCCGAGGCCACCACCGCCGACGGGCTGAGGGCCGCCTTCGAGGGCTGGCACGACCCGGTGCCGCGCCTGCTCGCCGAGACCGACCCCGCCGGCTGGATCCGGTACGAGATGCGCCACCTCCACCCGGCGCTCCCCGCCTTCGTCACCGCCGGCCGGATCGCCCTGGTCGGCGACGCCGCGCACGCCATGACCCCGAACCTGGGCCAGGGCGCCTGCACCGCCCTCCTCGACGCCGAGGCCCTCACCCGCGCCGTCGCCGCCCACGGCCGAACCGGTCTGCCCGCCGCCCTGCGCGCGTACGACGCGGAGCGCCGCCGCAGCGCCCAGCGCGTGGCCCTCGGCTCGCGGGCCCTGCACCGCTTCGTGACCACCCGCCGGCCGGCCCTGCGCGACGCCCTGACCGCCCTCCTGCCCGTCTGACCCGTCCGGTGGGCCGGTGACGGACCTCTCCGCCCAGTCGGTGAGCCCGTGGCGCGACTCATGGGGCGAAGAGCGGCTCGTAGGGGTGTCCCTCTGGCGTGTAGATCAGAACGAAGTCTTCCCCCAGCCGGGTGGCCACCTCCCTCAGGCGGGCCAGGGCCTCTGTCTGACGCGGTAGGTCGAGGCCGAGGGCTGCGGCGGCGCGGTCTCTCCGGGCCACGAGGTCCGGCATGTCCTCCAGATGGCCGGCCGCAAGCCGGCGACTCTCCTCGTCCGTGAACGACCGGCAGTCACGCCACCAAGGGACGGTCAGCAGCAGCCGCACGAGCTCGGGCAGGCCGATGGCGATCAGAGCGGCACCGCCTTCGGAGTCGGCATAGAGGACGGGACGTTCTTCGCCGCCTTCACCGCAGAAGAAGTACGTGCCGCCGGCGCCGTCGCCCGCGAAGCCCTCGAGCGCGGCGCCCGAGGCGAGGTGCACTTCTTCGGCATGGTCGCCCCGGTCCAGGTCGAAGTCACCCGGCCAAGCGAGAAAACGGGCAGCTTCTTCCTGCTCACGGACGGCAGCGATCAACGATTCCATGGCCGCAGCCTATGGTCCGCGCCTTCTGGGGGCGGAGCCCGGGCGTGCCCCGGAAGGGCCGCGGAGCTGATCCTTTCGGACCGGCCCGCACGACCGTCGGCACCCGCTCAGGCCGCCGCCGCCCGCGCGGCCAGCTCCTCCCCGGAAACGTCCTCCAGGTGGGTCAGGAACACCCATACGTGCCCGGACGGGTCGCGGAGGACGGCGGTGCGGTCCCCGTGGAACTGGTCCGCCGGCGCCTGGAGCAGTTCCGCTCCGGCCGCCACGGCCGTCCGTACGAGGGCGTCCACGTCCGGGACGTACACGTGCAGGGCCGTCGAGGTGCCGCCGAGCGAGGCGGGGGAGGCGAAGTGGCCCTCGGCCGCGTCGCCGAGCATCAGCACCGCCCCGCCGACCCGGATCTCGGCGTGCAGCACCCCACCGCCCGGGGCGGGGAGGCGGAACTCCTCGTCGGCCCCGAAGGCCCGCGTGTAGAAGGAGAGCGCCTCGGGCGCGTCGGCCACCATGATGTGCGGGACCACCGCCATGCGGTAGCGCTCGGGAGTCGCGGAAGTCGTCTCGTGGTACGTCTGCTTCATCATGTACACGACCGTAGAACCTCAAGTTTGATCGAGGTCAAGAGCGGGCAGGTACCAGCTCTCCCCGGCGGATGCGCCGAGTGGCGCAGAGGTGGTGGCGCACATGCGGAAGCTGAGTACGCTGCTGCTCATGACGGGTCACCCCCCAGGTCCCCTCTGGACGGGCCGGGCTTCCAACCGGGTGCAGTGGCTGCTCGCCGCAGCAGGTGCGGCCTGCCTCGCACTGGGTGTGCAACTGGCCGTCGCCGGATCCTGGACCGCCGGATTCGTCCCCCTGCTGATGTCCGTCGTCGGCTGCATCGCCGGCGGGCTGCTGATTCTCTACGGCACCCTGGCGTTCGTCCACGTGGCGGTCACCGTCGACGCGGAGGCCCTGGAAGTGCGCTGCGGCCACATAGGACTGCCCCGCCGCAAGATCCGGCTCGCGGAGGTGGCCTCCGCCGAGTTCTGCCCGCGCATCACCCCACAGCAGTGGGGCGGCTGGGGCTACCGCTGGCGCCCCGAGAAGGGCACCGCCATCATCGTCCGGCGCGGCGAGGGGGTGGAGCTGCGGCTCGGCGACGGCAAGCTGTTCACTGTCACCGTCGATGACGCGGAGAACGCCGTCCGCGTCATCCGCACCCACCTGCGCACCCTGGCCCGCTAGACCCTGTCGTCAAAGTCCCGCCTGGCCCGCGGCGGCCGGCACCGCACCTCGCCGCGTTGTCGGGGCACCCAAGTACGTCCAGTACTCCGGCACCCCTCCGCCTTGAGATGCACGGCACCGGCCGCCGCGGGTCTGACCGGCGCTACTTCGACGACGGGGCCCAGACCCCGACCACCGGGCCGGGGAGGCGACCCCGGCCCGGCGGCGCGCGGTTGCTTACCGGTCCTCGGGGCGCGGGGACGTACACTCCGCCAAATGAGCAGCAGTGTCACCCGCGCCGCCGAGAGCGAGCCCTCGCAGCCCGCCGGACGAGCCGCAGCCCTCGCCCCGCCCGAAGCCGCCGACGGCCCCCGCCCGGGGCGGCGCAAGGGTGCCCGGCCGGCTCGGGCCGCCCTGGCCGCGCTCGCCGGTGTCCTGCTCTACCTCAGCTTCCCGCCCCGCCCCCTGTGGTGGGTGGCGCCCCTCGCCCTGGCACTGCTCGCCGGCTGCCTGCGCGGGCGCCGCGCCCGGGCCGGCTTCGGCCTCGGCTTCCTCTTCGGCCTCGGTTTCCTGCTGCCGCTCCTGGTGTGGACCAGCGAGGGCGTCGGCCCGGTCCCCTGGATCGCGCTCGTCACCCTCGAGTCCCTCCTCATCGGCCTCACCTGCCTCGGCGTCGCCCTCGTCAGCCGGCTGCCGGGCCGGCCCCTGTGGGCCGCCGCCGTCTGGGTCGCCGGGGAGGCCCTGCGCGCCCGGGCGCCCTTCGGCGGCTTCTCCTGGGGCAAGCTCGCCTTCGGCCAGGCCGACGGCATCTTCACCCCGCTCGCCGCCCTCGGCGGCACCCCGCTGCTCTCCTTCGGCGTCGCCCTGTGCGGTTTCGGCCTGTACGAGGGCCTGCGCATCGCCCGCCGGAACCCGACGCGCGGCACCGCGGCCCTCGCCGCGCTCGCCGTCGCCGCCCCGGTCGGCGCGGCGCTCGCCGCCCGCCCGCTGGTCTCCGGCGCCGCCGAGGACGGCACGGCCGTGGCCGCCCTCATCCAGGGCAACGTGCCGCGCGCCGGACTCGACTTCAACGCCCAGCGCCGCCAGGTCCTCGACAACCACGCCAACCGCACCCTCCAGCTCGCCGCGGACGTCAAGGCCGGCCGCGTCCCGAAGCCCGACTTCGTCCTGTGGCCGGAGAACTCCTCCGACATCGACCCCTACACCCAGCCCGACGCCTACGCCGTCATCGACAACGCGGTCAAGGCCATCGGCGTGCCCGTCGCGATCGGCTCCGTACTGGCCCCCGAAACCGGACCGCTGCGCAACACGATGATCCTGTGGGACCCCGTCAAGGGCCCCACCGACACCTACGACAAGCGCAAGATCCAGCCCTTCGGCGAGCGCATCCCGATGCGCTCCTTCGTCCGGCTCTTCAGCTCCGACGTGGACCGCGTCCGCCGCGACTTCGGCCCCGGCAAGGAGCCGGGGGTCTTCGGCATGGCGGGCAGCGGCATCGGCATGGTCACCTGCTACGAGGCCGCCTTCGACGACGCCGTCCACTCCACCGTGCGGGCCGGCGCCCAGGTCATCGCGGTGCCCAGCAACAACGCCACCTTCGGCCGGACCCAGATGACCTACCAGCAGCTGGCCATGGACCGGATCCGCGCCGTCGAGCACAGCCGCACCGTCCTCGTCCCCGTCACCAGCGGAGTCAGCGCGGTCATCCAGCCCGACGGGAAGGTCACCCAGCAGACGGAGATGTTCACCGCCGACGCCCTCGTCGCCGAGATCCCGCTGCGCTCCTCGCAGACCCCGGCCACCCGCCTGGGCACCCTGCCCGAGTACGCGCTGCTCCTGGTCGCGGCCGGCGGTCTCGGGGCGGTGCTGACCCGCCGGGTCCGCGCCCGCCGCGCCGCCTGACGACGGCGGCCGCGGCACGGCCCCGTAGGGTCGGGGCATGACCACGCCCGAGTTCATCCGCGAGATCAGGGAGAGCGGCGCCGGCCACCGGCTGCTCCTGCTGCCCGGCGTCACCGCCGTCGTCGTCGACGACCGGGGCCGGGTGCTGCTCGGGCGCAGGGCCGACAACGGCAGGTGGTCGGTGATCGGCGGGATCGCCGAGCCGGGGGAGCAGCCCGCCGGGACGGCCGTGCGCGAGGTCTACGAGGAGACGGCCGTACGGTGCGTCCCAGAACGGGTGGTCCTCGTCCAGATGCTCCAGCCGGTCACCTACCCGAACGGCGACGTCTGCCAGTTCCAGGACATCACCTTCCGCTGCCGCGCCACCGGCGGCGAACCCCGTGCCGCCGACGGGGAGCTGCTGGAGGTGGCCTGGTTCGCCCCGGACGCCCTGCCGCCGCTGGAGCCCTTCGCCCTGGACCGGGTACGGCGCTCCCTGAGCGAGGACCCGACCTGGTTCGAGGACCCGGCCCGGTGCGAGGCACCGGCCGCGGGCGGGGATCAGGCCGCCTCGCGGTAGAGCTCCAGGGCCGCACCGCCCAGGACGGCGCTGTACGAGACCTCCGGCACCGTGCCGCCGCCCTCGTGGCCGCCCAGCACCCCGGCCAGGGCGCCGTCCACCAGCCAGGGGCTGCCGCTGGTACCGCCGCTGAGGGCGGGGCAGTCGATCCGGCGCTGAGTGGCCGAGAACAGGCTCGTCCCGTTGGTGCAGCGCAGCGGGGCGTCCTCGGTGCTCGGGTAGCCGACGACGGTCACCGTCACGTCCCGCGGCTGCCTGGCGGCGACCGGGAAGCCGCCGACCACGTCCTCCACGGCGCCGGTCTCCGCGCCGTCCGCCGGGACGACCCTCGCGAAGGCGATGTCCGCGTCGGGGTCCCCGCCCACCGCCCAGCCCGGGGCCGTGTACACGCCGGTCAGCCGCCACAGCCCGTACGGGGCCTCCCCGTCCCGGTAGCCGGGGGCGAAGACCGTGCTGTCCGGGTGGTCCAGGCAGTGCGCGGCGGTGGCGATCAGGTCGCGGCCGGTGCTGCGCACCACGGAAGCGGTGCAGAAGTGCCCGCCGTCCGTCCCGCCCGCGAACAGCGCGCCCACCCGGGCCGCCGTGGTATCCGCGTCGGCCCGCACGGTGACGCCGGGCGGGGGCAGCGCCCCGGCCTCGGGGAGGTCCAGGCTCAGCAGGGCGGCCACCGTGGTCAGCGCGAGCGGGATCCGTGCCGCCCGGCGGGCGCGGGGGCGGCCGGCCGGTCGTGGGAGGGTGCCGGGGATCATGGTCCGAGCCTCCCCGGCGAACCTGTGCTTGGGGCCCGGTGGCCGCTGTGAATCCCCTGTGAATCCGGGCCACCGCCCGCAGCCGTATTCGGGCGCTCTCGCCCGCCCCTCGTGCGGCACGCATGTCGGAAGCCCCGAAGGCGGCGGCGTCCCGGGCGGGCCGTTTCGGCGGAAGATCCAGTCTATGGACGCCGCGGCGGACTTCCGGCCCGGCTGTTGTGCACCGCGGTGCGTGAACGCCGGGCCCGCCCGCCCCTAGCCTCGCCGCAGGAGCACGAACGAGGGGCGGTACCCGGTGAACTGGCTCATCCACGACTACCGCGAGAGCGATCTCGCGGCGGTGGTCCATCTCATAGACACCACGGCCGAACTGGGCCAGGAGTCCGTGTTCTCGCTCGCCGAGTGCATCAGCGCGCTGACCGACCGGCAGCCCTGCGTCGTCGCCGTCCACCAGGGCGTCCCGATCGGCGCCGCCCTGGCCTGCGTGACCGGCGAACGCGCCTGGGTGATGCGGATCGCGATCGCCGCCGGATGGCGCGGCCGGGGCCTCGCCAGCGCCCTCCTCGTCGAACTGGAGCGGCGCCTGATCGCCGCCCGCGTCGGCCGGATCGCCTACGTGCTGCCCGAGGAGGACCTGCTCGGCGAGGGCCTTCTCAACGCCGGCTACACCCGGCAGCCCGCCGTCGCCTACTTCGAGAAGACCGAGCCGCTGCACGGACCCGCGGCAGGCCTCCTCGACGACCTCGGCGGCCGCTTCCTGCCCAACGACCTGTGGGCCAAGGTCGCCGGCATGGAGAAGGAGAAGGAACTCATCGAGCGGCGCGTGGTGCTCCCGCTCGCCGAGCCGGAGCGGGCCGCCGCCCACGGGGTGCGGCCGCCGCGCGCGATCACCCTCTTCGGGCCGCCCGGCACCGGCAAGACCACCTTCGCCCGGGCCATCGCCTCCCGGCTGGGCTGGCCCTTCGTGGAACTGCTGCCCTCACGCCTCGCCGACGAGGGCAACCTCGCCGCCGCGCTGCGCGTCGCGTTCGCCCGGATCGCCGAGCTGGAGCGGGTCCTCGTCTTCATCGACGAGGTCGAGGAGATCGCGCCCGTCCGCACCGAGCCGGCCCAGCCGGGCGGCATCCACGGGGTGACGAACGAGCTGCTCAAGCTGATCCCCGGCTTCCGGGAGGGCGACGAGCGGCTGCTCGTCTGCGCGACGAACTCCATCCGCTCCCTCGACCCGGCCTTCCTGCGGCCCGGCCGCTTCGACTACCTGATCCCGATCGGCACCCCGGACGCCGGGGCGCGCGCCGCGATCTGGTCGCGCTACACGGCCGGACGGGCCGACGTGGACGTGGCGGCGCTGGTGGCGGCGACCGAGCTGTTCACCCCCGCCGACATCGAGCACGCCGCGCGGATCGCCGCGCAGGTGTCCTTCGAGCGGGACCTGGAGGCGGTGGGCGCGCGCGGTGCGGCGGCCGCACGGTTCGGCGCGACGACGGAGGACTACCTGGCGGCGGTGGCACAGTCCAGGCCGACGGTCACCCCCGCGATCACCGGGGAGTTCCAGGCCGACATCACCGCGCACGCGCGCTTCTGAGGACCGTCCGGACGGGGCATCCGTCCGGACCGGGAGCCGTCCGGCGCCGTCCCGCCGACCGCTTCCCACCGACTCCGTCCCCCGGTTGCGGCGGGGGACGGGAACGCGTAACGGCCCGCGGCGGCTCCCCGGAGCCGCCGCGGGCCGTTACGCGTTCCCCGCTACCGGGGGCACCGGTAGGTGAACTCGGCCGCCGCCGTCCTCCGCTCGGGCGAGAGCAGCTGGAGTTCGGCGCGCGCCGGGTAGCCGCCGGTTCCCCGGAAGGTCCACAGGAGGTGCAAGGTGGCCTCCTCGCGCCCGCCGGGCACCCGCTCCGTGAGCTCCTCCGACCGGGTGCCGTCGCTGCGGACCCAGCGGTAGGTGAGGGTTCCCGGGCGCCCATTGGTGCGTACGACGGCCACCACATCGGCGGTCGCGTCGCACCCGGGCCCCCGCGGGTCGGTGGCCACCGACAGGTCCCGTACCTCGACGGCCGGCCCGAACCGCTGCCAGCCCAGGTAGCCGAGCACCGCGGCGAGCACCACGGCGGCCAGGGTGTACCGGCGCCAGCCGCCGCCCGGCCGCGCGGCCGGCCGGGGCGCGGGGGGCCCGGGGTGGACGGGGAACGGCGGGGCCATCGCCGCCGTCACCCCCGGCCCGAACCGCAGTACGGAACCCTCGACCCGGTCGGGCGCGGCGTCCGCCGGGGGCGGCGGACCGCTGAACCAGTGGCTGCCGAGCACGGTGGCGCTGTACTCGTCCTCGTCGGGGCCCAGCGGGGCGCGCGGATCGCTCATCGTGGCGGCTCCTGGGTGGGCTCCTGGGTCTGGCAGCGGGCCAGCAGCTGGGAAGCGGAGGCCGAGCCGTTCCCCGCGGCGGGCCGGGTCGTGACCCGCACGCCGCCGTAGCAGCCGTGGCCCCGGCTGAAGGTGTGGGCCTGGACCACCTGGGCGAGGGAGCCGGCCCGCACGACGACGGTGTCGGTGCCGTCGGGAACGGAGTACGAACCCGGCTTGCCGCCCAGGAACCACTCCAGTACGACGGTGACCGGCCCGCTGCCCTGGGCCGCCACCGAGACGGTGGCCTCGCCCCGGTAGACCCCGGGCTTGAGCGTGACGTCGACCTCGGTCACCCTCAGCGTGGGGGAGGGCGTCGGGGTCGGCCAGTGGGTCACCGTCGGCTTGGGCGTGGGGCTCGGCGACGGGCTCGCACTCACCGGGTGCGACGGGGTGGGCGTCGGCGTCGGGGTCGGCGTGACACCGGCCGACGGGGACGCCGACGGCCACGCCGACGGCGACGCCGGGGCCGGGACGGACGGCCCGGGCGCGGGCGACGCGGACCCGGGCGGGGCCGGGCTCGTCGTGGCGAAGTCGCTGAGCGCCGAGGCCGCGGGCGGGGTGCCGCCGATCGCGTCCGTCGTGAGCACCAGCAGCGCGCCCAGCACCAGGGCCAGGCCCGTCGCCAGCCAGCCCCCGCGCCCGGGAGCCCAGCCGGCCCGGCCGACCGTGGTCGTCGCCACCGCCGTGGTGCCCGCCGCCGCGCCGGCCGCGGACGGGAACAGCAGCGGCAGCAGGGCCGCCAGTGCGGCGAGCCTGCGCTGACCGCGCTCCTCCCACTGGGGGCCGTAGGCCGCCACCGCCACCGCCTCCAGCTCCGCGACGAACGCCTCGGCGTTCTCCGGGCGCTGCTCCGGCCGCTTGGCCAGCCCCCGGCGGATGAGCGGGCGTACCGGCTCGGGGGCCTCGGTCTCCGGCACCGGGGCCTCGATGTGCTGGACGGCGAGCTCCGCGAAGCTCGCCCCGTCATACGGTTTGCGGCCGGTCAGCAGCTCGAAGAAGGTCGCGGTGGCCGCGTACACGTCGGCCGTCGGCGAGGCCGGCCGCCCCTGCCACTGCTCCGGGGCCATGTAGGCGGGGGTGCCCGCCACCCCCGGGGTGGTGTCCCGGCCCGCCGCGATGCCGAAGTCCACCAGCTTGGAGGAGCCGTCGGGTGCGACCAGGACGTTCTCCGGCTTGTAGTCGCGGTGCACGACACCGGCCCGGTGGGCCGCGGCCAGCCCGAGCAGGGAGCCCTTCAGCACCACCAGCGCGGCCTCGGCGTCCGCCGGCCCCGACTCCCGCATCACCGCGCGCAGGGAGATCCCGTCGACCAGCTCCATCACGATCGCCGCGCCGCCCGGTGCCTCCACGTACTCGTACAGGCCCACCACGTACGGCGACACGAGCCCGCCCAGCAGCCGGGCCTCCGCGCGGAATTCCCGTACGAAGGCCGGGTCCTCGCGCATCCGCTCGCTGAGGTACTTCACCGCGACCGCGGTGCCCGTGGCGTCGTGGAGCGCGAGCACGACCCGGCCGCTGCCGCCCGCGCCGAGCTCCCGGACCTCGGTATAGCCGGGTACCGTCCACCCGTTGCCCATCCTGCGCCCCCGTCCGTGGCGTCGCCGGCCGCCCGCGGCGGCCGGCCGGTCGTCGAACCGGGCCGGCCGCCGCGGTCTGTTCCCTCCGGAGGACGGCTTTCCGCCACGGCCGGTTCCCCACCCCGCCGCGTGTCCCGGAGCGTGGTCAGGCCGCCGCCGCCACCGCCCCGATCATGGCGTGCAGCCGGTCGGCCGCCGCCCGCCCGAAGGACGGGTCGTTGATGTGGGTGTCGTAGTCGTAGAGCCGGGCCGCGCTGCCCCGCAGCCCCTCGCGCAGCGCCGAGAACAGCGCCAGGTCGGCGCCCGGGTCGTGGTACGGGCCGCCCGGCGCGCCGAGCGTGGACAGCCCGCGCAGCGGGAGGCACACCGCGGTCGGCCCGGTCGCCGCGCGGAGTTTGCCGGCCACCCTCCGCCCCAGCTCGGCGCATTCCGACTCGGTCGTACGGATCACCGTGATCGACGGGTTGTGGACGCGGACCCGGCGGTAGCGCACCCGCTCGGGCAGGGTCTCCATCGGCCCGAACTTCACCATGTCCAGCGCCCCCAGGCTCACCACCTGCGGCACCCCGGCCCGCCCCGCCGCGCTGAGCCGGTCGGGGCCGGCGCTCAGGATGCCCCCGCACAGGTCGTCGGCGAGTTCGCTCAGGGTCAGGTCCAGCACCCCCGCGAACACCCCCTGCCCGGCGAGCGTCTCCAGGGTGCGGCCGCCCGCGCCGCTGACGTGGAAGACCAGGACCTCGTACCCCAGCTGCTCCAGCCGTTCCCGGGCCGCGTCCACCCCGGTCGTGGTCACCCCCGCCATGCTCGCGGCCACCAGCGGCCGCGAGCCGGCGCCCAGCCGGGCCGGCCGGCTGCGGTCCAGCACGGAACGTGCGAAACCCTTCGCCATCCCGGCCATCGCCTCCGCCGCATTGGCCAGCACCGGTTCCGAGACGCTGTTGATCCCGGCGATGTCCACCACGCTGTACATCATGGTGATGTCCGCGGAACCCACGTAGGGGGACACGTCCCCGGACGCCATCGACGAGACCATCATCTTCGGCACGCCCAGCGGCAGCGCCCGCATCGCCCGCGTAGCGATGGAGGTGCCCCCGCTGCCCCCGATCGCGAGCACGCCGTGCAGGCGGCCCTCGGCGTGCAGGCGTAACAGGGTCGCCTCGGCGCCCCGGGCCATCGTGGTCACGGCCGCGCCCCGGTCGGCGGCCGTGCGCAGGTCCGGCAGTTCCGTGCCCGCCGCCCGCGCCACCTCTTCGCGCGGCACGTCCGCGGTCACACGGGGCTCACCCATGATCCCCGTGTCCACCAGCACCACTTCGACGCCGGCGCGCAGCAGCCTCTCGCGCAGCCAGCCGTACTCGACACCCTTGGTGTCCAGGGTTCCCACCAGCACGACGTTCGTCATAAGTGCAATGTCCACGGAGGTGGCGTTTGTTGGCAAGTAAAGGTCAGGTCAATCTGACAAGAGCACCATGAGACGGTCGAGAAAAGGAATTTGACTGACAATCAGTTTGGTGCGTGCGAGCGGGGGCGCGAACCAGGCCACCCGGTCCAGCTCGGGGAACTCCCGCTCGACGCCCGAGTGCGGCGGCCACTCCATGGTGAAGGTGCCCGGCACTGTCAGCGCGGGGTCGAGGTCCGCCTCCACGGCCCAGATGGTCACGAGCTTCCCGCTGCTGAGCCGCACGTCGCCCAGCGGCAGGTACTCCCCCTCCGGCGGGGGCAGCCCCAGCTCCTCGGTGAACTCCCGGCGGGCCGCGTCCCGGGGCGTCTCGTCCGGCCCGTACTCGCCCTTCGGGATCGCCCAGCCCCCGTCGTCCCGCCCGGCCCAGAGCGGACCGCCCATATGGCCGAGCAGCACCTCCACCCCGATGCCGGTGGTCCGGCGGAACAGCAGCAGGCCCGCGCTCCGCCGGTACCTCTTCGCATCCGTCACGGGGCCATACATGCCCCGCCGGAGCCCCGCTCAGTGCTCGGCCGCCGCCGGCGTGGCGCGGGCCGGCCGTCAGTGCGCGTGCGGCCCCTCGCGGTGCACCGGGCCGTGGGCGTCCGCGCAGTGCGGGTCCGCGCCGCCCGGTGCCTCGCCCACCCGGCCGACCGACAGCAGGGCGTCCTGCACGTGGTCCACCTGCAAGGTGGTGTGGGTGATCCCGTACTCCTTCGCCAGCAGCAGCTCCAGCTCCCGCCGTACCGCGTGGCAGTCGCCCGCCGGCTCCACCAGCACGTGCGCGGACAGGGCCGCCTGCCCGGAGGTGATCGTCCAGATGTGCAGGTCGTGCACCTCGGTGACGGGCGCGTGGTGCACCAGGCGGTCGCCGACCGCGTCCGGGTCCACATGCGCCGGTGCGGCCTCCAGGAAGATCCGGCCGGAATCGCGGACCAGCCCGTAGCCCGCCTTGACCATCAGCACCACCACGACCAGCGTGGCGATCGCGTCGGCCTGCACGAAG
This sequence comes from Streptomyces sp. NPDC012794, assembly GCF_042901085.1. Classification (NCBI taxonomy): domain Bacteria; kingdom Bacillati; phylum Actinomycetota; class Actinomycetes; order Kitasatosporales; family Streptomycetaceae; genus Streptomyces; species Streptomyces sp. NPDC012794. The sequence goes on along the minus strand of NZ_JBIBCI010000005.1, from coordinate 175,537 downwards.
CCGGTCGTGAGCACGATCAGACCGGACACGGCCGTGCCGATGAAGGCGAACAGGTCGTTCAGGATGTGCTGGTAGGCGCCCTCCACCGCGAGCGAGGACCGGTTCGCCCGCGAGATGCACCAGGCCGCGCCGATGTTCACCACGATCCCCGCCAGCGCCGTCACCAGCACCAGCCCGCCCTCCACCGGAGGCGGATCCGTCAGCCGCCGCACCGCCTCGTACGCCAGCCAGACCGCCAGCAGCAGCAGGGTCAGCCCGTTGGCCTGCGCCGAGAGTATCTCCGCGCGCTTGAGGCCGTACGTGAAGCCGCCCCGCGCCGGGCGTGCCGCCAGTCGCATCGCGATCAGCGCGAGGACGATCGAGACGGCGTCCGTCAGCATGTGCGCGGCATCGGAGATCAGGGCCAGGGAGTGGGCCATCACGCCGATGACCACCTCCACGGCCATGAAGCCGCCGATCAGCCCGAGGGCGATCGCCAGCCAGCGGCGGTCCGCGTCCGCGCCCACACCGTGGCTGTGCCCGGCGTGCCCGTGGTCCGCGTGCCCGTGTCCGGTGTGGTCCGCCCCGGTGTCCTCGTGCGCGTGGTCGTGCCGACTCATGGCTTCCCCCGTCTGTTCGGTTCCGACGCGTGAAGTGAAGCGCACCGCGGCGAGATCGGCAAAGGCTGCAACGGGGACCGTTGTCATTCCCCATAAGAACCCTCTGACCTGCGGTGATGTCTCTTCTGCCGGTTGCGCCGGTTCATGGGAAAATCTGTTCATGGTCCAGCGGCCCGGTGCGGCGACCGCGCCCGAACTCGTCCTGGAAACCGCCACGGGCTCCACCCCCATCAGCCCGGGCCGGACCTACCACGTCGGCCGGGACCCCCTCTGCGAGATCTGCCTCGAGGACGCCCGCGTCTCCTGGCGCCACGCCGTCCTGCGCCCCGAGGGGGACCACTGGACCGTCGAGGACGAGGGCAGCACCAACGGCACCTGGGCAGACGGCCACCGTGTCCACGAGCGGGCCGTCGGCCCCGGCAGCGAACTGCGGTTCGGGAGCGCGCAGGACGGCCCGCGCGCCGTCCTCACCACCCGTACGCCGCCCCTTGCCGCCGCCTCGCGCCCCTCCCGCGTCGCCGATCCGGCCATGACCGGAACCTTCCGCAGCCCCACCAGCATCCGGCCCCTGCCCGCCCGGACCACCGTCCGCATCGGCCGCGGCCCGGGCAACGACCTCGTCATCGACGACCTCGTCGTCTCCCGCCGGCACGCCGAACTGCGCGCCCTCGCCGACGGCACCTACGAGATCGCCGACCTCGGCAGCCACAACGGCACCTACCTCAACGGCGCCCCCGTCGGACGCGCCCCCCTCACCGAGGGCGACATCGTCGGCATCGGCCACTCCGCCTTCTGCCTCGTCGGCGACCAACTCCAGGAGTACACCGACACCGGCGAGGTCTCCCTCGACGTCCAAGACCTCGCCGTCGCCGTCGACCACGGCCGCAAGACCCTCCTCGACCACGTCTCCTTCCCGGTCGGCGTCACCTCGCTGCTCGCCGTCGTCGGCCCCAGCGGCGCCGGGAAGTCCACCCTCCTCGGCGCCCTCACCGGACTGCGCCCCGCCGACCACGGCACCGTCCTCTACGACGGCCGCGACCTCTACCGCGACTACGCCGAACTGCGCTCCCGCATCGGGCTCGTCCCCCAGGACGACATCCTGCACGCCCAGCTCACCGTCCGCCGCGCCCTCGCCTACGCCGCCGAACTGCGCTTCCCGCAGGACACCGCCAAGGCCGAACGGCTCGCCCGGGTCGACGAGGTCATCGACGGGCTCGGCCTGGAGCAGCGCGCCGACCAGCCCATCCACAGCCTCTCCGGCGGCCAGCGCAAACGCGTCTCCGTCGCCCTGGAACTGCTCACCAAGCCCTCCCTGCTCTTCCTCGACGAACCCACCTCCGGCCTCGACCCCGGCATGGACCGCTCCGTCATGCACATGCTGCGCGGCCTCGCCGACGACGGCCGCACCGTCATCGTGGTCACCCACAGCGTCCTCAGCCTCGACGTCTGCGACCGGCTCCTCGTCCTCGCCCCCGGCGGCCGCGTCGCCTGGTACGGACCGCCCGGGGAAACCCTCGGCTTCTTCGGCTTCGACCAGTGGCCCGAGGCCTTCGAGGCCTTCGAGAACCAGCGCGACCGCGACTGGGCGGGCGAGTACGAGGCCTCGCCCCAGTACCGCGCGTACGTGGCGGGCGCCCTCCGCCGCCCTCCGTCCCCGGACACCGGGGCGCCCGGCCCGGCCGGCTTCGCCGCCCCTGCGCCGAAGGCGCAGAGCCGGCGCTCCCAGCTCTCCACCCTGATCCGCCGGTACGCCACCGCGCTCAGCGCCGACCGCACCTTCCTCGCCATCATGATCGCGCTGCCGTTCGTGATGGGCGCCATGGCCCGCGCCCTGGCCGGCAGCGCCCTCACCCGGGAGACCGCGATCAACGCCCTGCTCATCCTGTGCGTCGGCGGCGTCCTGACCGGAGCCGCCAACGCGGTCCGCGAACTCGTCAAGGAACGCGTCATCTACCAGCGTGAACGCGCCGTCGGACTGTCCAGATCCGCCTACCTGCTGTCGAAGGTGGCGGTACTCGGCGCGATCACCGTGGCCCAGGCCGTCGTCCTGACGCTCGTCGGCCTGTTCGGCGTGCGGCTCGGACCGCCCGGCGCCACCGGGGTCTTCCTGCCGAGGCTCGCCGAGATCACCCTCGCCGTCGCCCTGCTCTCCTTCACCGCCATGATGCTCGGCCTCCTGGTCTCCGCCCTGGTCAGGAAGGAAGAGGTCACCATGCCGCTGCTGGTCCTCCTCGCCATCGTGCAGGTGGTCTTCTGCGGGGCGCTCCTCCAGCTCGACGGTGTGCCGGTGATCGGCCAGCTGGCCTGGCTGGTGCCCTCCCGCTGGGCGCTCGGCGCGATGGCCGGCACCATCGACCTCGGCGGGATCGTTCCGGGCACCCTCACCGACGACCCGCTCTTCGCCCCCTCCGCCGGGGTCTGGCTGCTGGACGTCGGCATGCTGGCCGTCCTGTCCCTGCTCTTCGGACTCCTGGTCGCACGGCTGCTGAGGCGGCACGAACCCGCCGTGATGCGGAAGTAGGCCCGGCGATGACCGACTCCCCGGAGCCCGGCGCCGGCTTCCGCCCCACGCACGTGGTCCCGCAGGACGGGCTGCCCGCCTGGGAGGCCCCGGACGTCTCCCGGCCCACCACCGCCCTTGACCCCTTCCTCCCCGTCCGGCTGCTGTCCCGGCACGGCGAATGGGGGGAGATCGAGTGCGCCAACGGCTGGACCGCCTGGGTCGACGGACGGCTGCTCGTCGCCGTGCCCCGGCCACCGCCGACCGCCGGCCGCTCCCTGGAGCGGACCGAGGACCCCGGACCGCTCCTCACCCGCACGGCCGACGCCCTGGAACGCTACCGGCGGGCCCTGCGGGAGACCGCCCCCGGCGCCACCGCCGGCGAGGGCTTCCGGCAGGCCGTGGAGGGCCTGCGCGCCGGGATCGTGATCGACGGCGAGTCCGTATGGGTGTACGAGGAGACGGCGGGACGGTGGGTGTACGCCGACGGGAGCCGACTGACCACCTACGCGGTCGTCTCGGAACCGAGTGCCCCGCCCGCGCCGGGGCCGGCGCGGCGGGAGACGGACACCGGGGAACGTGCCGGCGTACGCGAGGAACCGCACGAGCCCACGCGCGTCGCGGACCGGCCCGACGGAGGAGGCCTCTGATGGGGGACACCGCCTCACCCGTGGGACGGGCCTCGGAACTGACCGGCAGGCGGTTCGCCGGGTACCTCGTCGAGGACGAGATCGGGCGCGGCGGGATGGCGGTCGTCTACCGCGCCCGGGACCTGCGCCTGGACCGGACGGTCGCGCTGAAGCTGCTGGCCCCCCAGCTGGCCCTGAACGACACCTTCCGGCAGCGGTTCGCCCACGAGTCGAAGGTCGCGGCCGCCATCGACCACCCGCACATCGTGCCCGTCTTCGAGGCGGGCGAGACCGACGGCCTCCTCTACATCGCCATGCGCTACGTCGCCGGACAGGACCTGCGGGCCCTGCTGGACCGCACGGGCCCGCTGCCCGTCGAGACGGCGGCCCGGATCGCCGGCCAGGTGGCCTCAGCGCTCGACGCCGCGCACGCCCACGACCTGGTGCACCGGGACGTGAAGCCCGGCAACGTCCTGATCGCCGAGGGCACCGACAGCGAACACCCCGAGCACGCCTACCTCACCGACTTCGGCCTCACGAAAAGGTCCCTGTCGCTCACCGGCTTCACCAGCGTCGGACAGTTCGTCGGGACCCTGGACTACGTGGCGCCCGAGCAGATCGCCGGGAAGCCGGTCGACGGGCGCTGCGACGTGTACAGCCTCGGCTGCGTCGTCCACGAGATGCTGACCGGCGGCCCGCCGTTCCGGCGGGAGGACGACATGGCCCTGCTCTGGGCCCACCAGTACGATCCGCCGCCCCCGGCCCGCGAGCGCCGCCCGGAGCTGCCGGCCGCGGTGGACGAGGTGCTGGCCAAGGCCCTCGCGAAGTCGCCCGGTGAACGGTGGGGGACCTGCCTGGAGTTCACCGGCGCGCTGCGCCGGGCGGGTGCCGCAGCGCCCCGGGCGCACGGGCCGGGCCCGGACGGGGCCCCGCCGCCCCCGCCGCCGCGATGGGCGCTGCCCGTGTTCCGGGGCAGGTAGGACGGGGTGCGGGGACGGTTCCCGGTTCAGGGGACCCGGCCCGGGTGGCGCAGGGGGCGGGCCAGGAGGGCGCCGAGGAAGCCGGCCACCGCGCCCCACAGCAGGGCGAGGCCGGTCGTCCGCCACAGCAGGGCGGTGAGCTCCACGCTGCCGCCGAGCCCGGAGACGTCCCCGAGCCCCAGCAGGGACAGCCCCAACCGGGCCCGCACCCCGGCCAGCAGACACACCGTCAGCGTGGCCAGCGCCAGGGCCACCGCAAGGTGCAGCGCGTGCTGCCAGGGGCGGACCTCGGCGGGGGAGCGTACGGCGGCCAGGACGCCCGTGCCGAGCAGCGCGACGGCGGCCACCGCGACCAGCCACCACGCCCGCGGGTCCCGCTGCGCGAGCGAGGCCACATCGACGGTGGCCCCCCCGGGGCCGCGCAGCAGCTGGTCCAGCAGCTGCGGCACCGGCAGGCCGAAGGGCCCCTCGGCCGCCCCCTGCCAGGCACCGCCGAAGCCCACGGTCAGGGCGAGCCAGGCCAGGTTCGGCAGGCCGAGCAGGAGCACGGCCAGGGTGCGGGCCGCGTGCCCCTGGGTGGCGGCCACCACCAGGCCGGTACCGATGCCGAGGACCACGTACGCCAGCAGCAGCACGGCCGTCGCGTGCGCGGCCGGACGCACCGCCGTGTGGAAGCGCAGCAGCCCGGCCGGGAGCGCAGTACGGCGGGAGACCAGCAGGGCGATCAGCAGCAGGCCCAGGAACCACAGCAGCCCGAAGAAGAGGGTGGGCCCGAGCGGGGCCCGGAACCCCGCCGTCGGCGCGGAGTCGAGGAGCTCGCCGAACTCCCCGAGCGGGGAGTCACCGGGGGACAGCCCGAAGGTCCGGCGGGCCGGCAGCGCGAACAGGGCCAGCAGCGCCAGCCACAGCACCGCCGTCCGGCCCGCCCGGGCCGGCAGCTCACGGGGCCCGGCCACCGCGCGGTGGCGCAGCGGCCGCAGGAAGAGATACCCGGTGGTGAGCGCACCGGCCAGGCTCACCGAGAGCGGGAGCACGGACAGGGTCGCCTCGGCACCGGCCAGGAACCCGGCGTCCCCGGACACCTCGACGGTACCCCCGGCCGCCAGCACCACGACCGCGGCGACCACCCGCGGGAACGCCCCGCCCGGCAGGTCTCCGGCACCGGCGCAGGCCAGCCCGGCGGCGGCCACCGCGGTCATCACGGCGAAGCCCGCCACGACGGCGACCAGGGCGTCCCGCCAGGCGCGCGCGGAAAGCCGCGCCGGGGTCCTCGCGGAGGTACGGCTCACCCTGCAACGGTGGCACCCCCGGCTTGCGGGCACCAGCCGGACGGCACACACAATGGGCGGCAACAGTGCTGGAAATCCATGTATGCCGGTTGTTTCCGTATTCCGCCCTCAGATCTGATTCCTGACGTACCGGGATTCCGCTGCCAGGGAAGAGGAGCCCGTGACCACGCAACCCTCCGGCGAGCGGCCGCCCCAGCCGCACCGGCCGCCGACACCGCCGTCACAGCCGTCACCGCCGCCGTCACCCGGGCGGCCCACCGGGCCGCCGTCCGGTCCGCTTTCGGGCGGCGGCGGGGAACCCCCGCCTCCACCGCCCGCCCCGCCCGGCGGGCCCGGTGGGGAGCCGCCCCGGGCCCCCTGGTGGCGGTCGGTGCCCGGGCTGGCGACGGTGGCCGTGGCGCTCGCCGCCGTGGTCACCCTGGTGGTGGTACTCACCCGGCCCGGCGGTGGCGGGGGCGGCACCCCGCAGCAGGCCGAGGCCGAGGTGTTCCTCCAGCCGGCCGCCGCGGCCGGCCGGGACCCCTTCACCGAGTCCACGGCGGCCGAACGGGCGACCCCGCCGCCGCAGCCCCCGCCGCAGGACACCGCCACGCCGACGGGCCCCTCGGGCACCCGCAGCGTCAGCGGCTCCGCGCCGGGCCTCTACGGCGGCACCAAGGACGTCGCCAGCTGCGACGTGGAGAAGCAGATCACCGCGCTGACCGCGGAGCCCGCCAAGAACGCCGCCTTCGCCTCGGCCCTCGGCATCCCGGTGACGGCCGTCCCCGGCCACCTGCGCGCGCTCACCCCCGTGCAGCTGCGGACCGACACCCGGGTCACCAACCACGGCTACCGCGACGGCCGCGCCACCCCCTACCAGGCCGTGCTCCAGGCCGGGACGGCCGTGCTCGTCGACGACCGCGGCGTGCCGAGGGTGCGCTGCGCCTGCGGGAACCCGCTGGGACCGCCCGTGGCGCTGAAGGCCGATCCCAAGCGCTTCGGCCGGCCCTGGGCCTCGTACCGGCCGGCCCAGGTGGTGGTCATCGCGCCGTCGGTGACGGTGGTGCGGACGTTCGTCATCTACGACCACCACGACCGCCGCTGGCTGGAACGGCACCGCGGCGCGGACCGGCGGCCGGACAGGCCCGTCCCGCCGCCGGTCGGGCCGCCCGTCGTGTCCCCGCCGGCCGTCTCCCCGCCCGTCGTGTCGCCCCCGCTCCCCGTCACGCCCCCGCTCCCCGTCGCGCCGTCGGAACCCGTCCCACCGTCGGAACCCCCCTCCCCGGCGACCACACCGCCGCCCTCCCCTTCGGAACCCGCGACCGAAGCGGGCACCCCGACGGCCACCGGCACGGACGCCGCCACCCGGTCCACCCCGCCTCCGGGCACCACCGACCGGACGACGGCCCCGCCGCCCGCCACCCCCTCCTCGCCCGGCGCGCTCCCGCCGGACGCGGACGCGGGGGCCGCCTCGCCCCCCGCCTGAGGCCCACCGGCAGAGCGTGCCGAGGGCGCCGCGCCGGGCGCCGCCAGGGACCCGCCGGGGCAGGGCTCCTGACGGCGCGCAACGGCTGCCGCGCGAGGGGAACAGTGAGACCCTGGCTGCATGGACCAGCGGGGACGGACCCCGGAGGTCGACTGGCCCGCGCGGCCCGACCTGAGCCTCGCGCTCAACCGGATGGGCACCTTCGACTGGGACCTCGACAGCGGGCGCATGCACCTGGACACCACCGCCCTCGAGGTCCTCGGTCTGCGCCCGGAACAGTTCGACGGGACCCCCGCCGGGCTGCGCCGCCGTGTCGTCCCGGACGACCGGGCACGGCTGGACGGCCGCGTGGAGCAGGCGCTGGGGGACGGCCGCAGCCACTACGGCGCCTACTTCCGCACCCTGGGCGAGGACGGCTCGACGGCCTGGACCCATGTCCAGGGCCACATCCTGCGGGACCCGCACGGCCGCGCGTACCGGGTCATCGGGGTCCTCCGCGACGCCGCCGAGGACCCCGGTGAGCCCGGGGCCGCGGGCGAGCGCGACGAGGGCCGGCGCCGGATGACCGGGGTCGTCGAGCGGACCACCGCGATCCTCGCGCACGCCCGCACCGTCAACGACGTGACCGACGTCCTCAAGGACCCCGAGGCCCTCGGACACCTCGGTGCCGTCAGCGTCATGCTCGGCGTCGTCGACGGCGGCCGGATCCACCTGGTCGCGGAGGGCCAGCTGGGCTCGTACGTACCCGAGATCGAGTACACGCGCATCGACGCCGACTTCCCGATGAGCGAGGCCGTACGGACCCTGCAGCCGGTCTTCCTCGCCTCGCGGGAGGAGTTCCAGCGCCGTTACCCTCTGCTGTGGCCGTACATCGAGCCGCTGGCGGTGCGTAGCGGGGTGTACCTGCCGCTCATCGCCCAGGGCCGGCCGGTCGGCGCGCTCGGACTGCTGTACACCCGCGACGGGGACTTCAACGCGGAGGAACGGAACCTGCTGGTGGCGCTCGGCAGCGGGATCGCACAGGGGCTCCAGCGGGCCATGCTCTTCGAGCAGGAGCACGACCTCGCCGAGGGGCTCCAGCGGGCCATGCTGCCCCGGGTGATTCCGCAGGTGCCGGGCGCGCAGATCGCGGTGCGGTACCGGGCCGCCCGGATCGGGCGGGACATCGGCGGCGACTGGTACGACGTGGTCCCCCTCGGCGAAGGACGCGTCGGGGTGGCGATCGGGGACGTCGAGGGCCACGACACGGACGCGGCCGCCGTCATGGGCCAGCTGCGGATCGTGCTCCGCGCCTACGTCCTGGAGGGCCACACCCCCGGCACGGCGATGGCGCGGGCCTCGGCCTTCCTGCGCGACCTGGCGACGGAGCGCTTCGCCACCTGCACCTACGCCGAACTCGACCTGAACTCCGGGATGCTGCACATCGTGCGGGCCGGTCACCTCGATCCGGTCGTGCGGCGCGGGGACGGCAGCTGCCACCGGATCCGGGTGGCCGGCGGGCTGCCCCTCGGCCTGCCCCCGCGGGAGCAGCGGGGCAGCGGTACCGGATACCCCGTCACCACCGTCGAACTGCACCCCGGGGACACCCTGCTGCTGTGCACGGACGGCCTCGTCGAACGGCCCGGCGACGACTCCGAGACCGGGATGCGGGAATTGCTGGAGGCGGCCGAGCACGGCCCGGCCGACGTCGAGGAACTCGCCGACGTGCTCTGCGACCTCGTCGGGGACGCGGGCGGCGGGGACGACATGGCCCTGCTCCTGCTGCGCCGGCGCGGCGACCCCGCCCCGCGCGGTGGCGGTCCGCTCCACCAGCGCCTGGTGCCCGGGGACCCGGACGGCCCGGCGATGGCCCGGCACCTGATCCGGGCGGCCGCGGCCGCCTGGGGCGCCCGGGAGCGGGCCGACGAGGTCGAGCTGGCCGCGGACGAGCTGATGGTCAACGCCCTCGTCCACACCGACGGGGGCGGGCAGGTCTCCTTGCGGCTGACGGCCGCGGGCCGGATCCGGATCGAGGTCGAGGACCACAGCAGCGCCATGCCCCGCCGCCGCGAGGCCGACGACTGGGCGGTGTCGGGCCGCGGCCTGCTGCTGGTCGAACGGCTCGCGGACGACTGGGGAGTGGAGCCCCGGGGCGCCGGGAAGTGCGTCTGGTGCGAGTTCGCGGTCCCCGCACCCGGCCGGGCCGACGGCCCCGCGGACGGCTGAGCGTCAGACGGCGGTGTACGGGCCCTGCGCCGACTTCACGTTCTGCAAAGCGGTCAGCTTCCGGACGAACAGCACCGCGAGGACGGCCGCGGCGACCACGGTCAGGTCGGCGACGGTGCCGAACGCGGAGACGTCGCGCAGCTTCTCCGGGGACTCGGCGCGGACGTAGAGCACGCGGAAGACCCGTTCGAGGACCAGCGACACGGCCCACACGGTCCACCAGGAGGTCACCGGAACCGTGGACACGTGGCGGTACGAGCCGTCCGGCGCGAGCTGGACGCTCGCCTCCCAGGTCTGCTTGGCCACCCGGTACGGCAGGAAGAGGTTGCCGACCGGGACGAACCAGGAGCCGATGGCCCAGCCGCCCGCCAGGGTGAAGCCGTCGGGACGGAAGAGCTGGCCGTTGACGCGGACCCGGTAGAACCAGATGACGAACACCACGGCCGTGACGGACAGGAACAGCCCCTGGAGGCCTTCCGCGAGACCGGTCAGCAGGTCCGACCGGTCGAGCGAGTCGTCCGGGACCGAGGAGGGGTTCGCGGCGACGTCCCGCATCAGCGACCACGCGTACAGATTGGCGGCGGCCGAGTAGAGGTGGACCACGCCCGCGACGCCGAGCAGCAGCGTCAGCGCGGTCGAGAGGCCCTGCGGGGAGCGCAGCCGCTGGACCGCCGGCGGCGCGGCGGGGTAGGGCTGCCCCGGGTACGGGTGTCCCGGGTACGGCTGTCCGGGCACCGGCTGGCCGGCGTAGGGGGGACCGGTCGGCGCGGGGGCGGCCGGGTACGGGGCCGCACCGTACGGCGGCTGGGGTACGGGACCCTGCGGCGGGGGCGATCCGGGCGCGCTGAAGGACATGGTGAAGGACCCCCCACGGGACGTGCGAAGAATGCGGTGACGAACGGCGGCGAACGGCGGCGAACGAGGTACCGGCGGCGGCCGGCGCTCCGGTCCGGGCAGCGTTGAACATATTGTCAGGGCCGCGTCCGCCGTCCAAACGGTTCTCCTCCGGCCCCTCCCCGGCACGGTCAGAGGGGAACCAGCGTGACCTCCGTGGCCTTCACGCTCGTCCAGACCCGCACGCCGTCCGCCACGCCGAGTTCGGCGGCCGCCTCCGGGGTGATCTCCGCGACCAGGTCGGGCGCCTCGCCCGAGGAGACCAGCACGCGCAGCCGGCTGCCCGCCGAGGTGACCTCCCGTACGGTGCCCGGCCACACGTTGCGGGGGCTGCCGCCCGGGCGCTCCCGGTGCAGCGACACCGCCTCCGGGGCGATGATCGCCAGGGCCTGCGATCCCTCCGGCAGCGGCTCCGCCACCACCAGCCGGCCGCCGTCCACCAGTGCGAGCCCCTCGGCGGAGGCGGTGCCGGGCCAGGCGTTGCGGCCCAGCATCCGGGCCACCCACGGCGAGCGGGGATGCCGGGTGACCTCGGCGGGGGGCGCGTCCTGGAGGGTGCGCCCGTCGGCCAGTACGAGGACCCGGTCGGCCAGCGACACCGCCTCGACGGGGTCGTGCGTGACGATCAGGCAGACCCCGCCGAAGCCCGCCAGGTGCCTGCGCAGGGTGTGCCGCACGTGGGCCCGGGTCGTCTGGTCGAGGGCGGCCAGCGGCTCGTCGAGCAGCAGCAGCCGGGGCCGGGCGGCCAACGCCCGGGCCAGGGCCACCCGCTGGGCCTGCCCGCCCGACAGCTGGGCGGGCCGGCGCCGGGCCAGGTGGCCCACGCCGAGCCGGTCCAGCCACAGCTGCGCCTCGCGGCGGGCCTCGGCGCGCCCCACCCCGCGGGCCCGCAGCCCGTACGCGGTGTTGGCCAGGGCGTTCAGGTGCGGGAACAGCGCGCCGTCCTGCGGAACCCAGGCCACCTGCCGCCGGTGCGGGGGCAGTGCGGTGACGTCGGTGTCCCCGAGCCGGAGCGCGGCGCGGGCGCGCGGGGTCAGGCCGAGCAGGGCGCGCAGCAGGGTGGTCTTGCCGGCGCCGTTCTCGCCCACCACGGCGATGGTGGTGCCGGGTCCGGCGTCGAGGGTGAGCTCGTTGAAGCCGGTCACTTCGGCGTGCAGGGCCCAGCGGCCGTCGTCGGCCGGGGCGGGGGCGGGCGGCTCCTCGGCGGCGGCGGGAGCGCCGGCCGGGGGCGCGGGTGCTTCCGGGCCGCCCCCGCGGGCCCGTGCGGTCACGGGCATGCCGTTCCAGCGGCCGCGCAGGGCGATGAGCACGCCCATGGCGATGGCGAGCAGCAGCAGCGACACCGAGGTGGCGGCCTCCGGCTGGTCCTGGAGCAGCAGGTAGACCTGGAGCGGCAGGGTCTGGGTCGTGCCCGGCAGGTTGCCGGCGAAGGTGATGGTCGCCCCGAACTCGCCGAGTGCGCGAGCCCAAGTGAGGGCGGCGCCCGCGATCAGGCCGGGCGCCACCATGGGCATGGTCACCGTGAAGAACACCCGGACCGGTGAGGCGCCGAGGGAGGCGGCGGTCTCCTCGTAGCTCTGCTTCAGCCCGCCCAGTGCTCCCTCCAGGCTGATCACCAGGAACGGCATGGCGACGAAGGTCGCCGCGACGACCGCGCCGGAGGTGTGGAAGGGGAGCGTGACGCCGAAGGTGTCCTCCAGCCACGGCCCGAGGAGTCCGCGCCGTCCGAAGCCGAGCAGCAGCGCGACACCGCCGACGGTCGGCGGGAGCACCATCGGCAGCAGTACCAGGGAGCGGGCGAAGGCCTTGCCCCGGAACTCGACCCGGGCCAGCAGCCAGGCGAGCGGTACGCCGAGGACCAGCGAGAGGCCGAGCGCCCAGAAGGACACCAGCAGCGAGAGCTTCAGGGCCGTCACCACACCGGGGTGCCCGAGGTGGCCGCCGAGTTCGCCCCACCGCGTGTGCGTGAGGATGCCGACGAGCGGCAGCAGCAGGAACGCGACGGCGAGCAGCGCGGGGAGCGCCAGCGTCACGGGGGGCCGGGTGCGGAGTCTGCTCATGGGGTGAGGGCGGTTCCTGGTCGGGGCCGGGGAGGGATCCTACGGAGCGTACGGGCGCGGGCGCCGGACACGCCGCAAGGGCTGCCCCCGGGCCGGGCAGCCCTCCGAGGGGCCTGGCGTTGCAGCCCTCCGAGGGGGCCTAGGCCTTCTGGAAGCCCGCGTCCTGGAGGATCTTCTGCGCCTCGGGGCCGCTCAGCCAGGCCACGAACGCGGCGGCGGCTCCGGCGTTGCGGGACTGCTTGAGGGCGGCGGCGGGGTAGGAGGCGACGGCGTTCTGGGCGTCTGGGATGTCCACGGTGACGACCTTGTCGCCGGACTTGGCGGAGTCCGTCTTGTAGACGAGACCGGCGTCGGCCTCGCCCAGCTCGACCTTGCTCAGGACGGCGCGGACGTTGGGTTCCTGGGAGACGGGCCTCACCTCGATCTTCTGGGCGTCGAGGATCTGCTTGCCGTAGCGCCCGACCGGGACCTCGGGTGCTGCCAGGACGACCTTGATCCTGGAGTCGCCGAGGTCCTTGAGCTCGTCGATCCCGAAGGGGTTGCCCTTGCCGGCGGCGATGACGAGACGGTTCTTCGCGATGACCGTGGCGTCGCCGGTCTCGGCCCGGAGGGCGTCCATGGTCCTGGTGTCGGCGGTGACCAGCACGTCGGCCGGGGCGCCCTGCTTGACCTGGGCGGCGAGTTCCTGCGAACCGGCGAAGGAGATGTTCACCCTGGTGCCCGGGCGGGACTTCTCGTAGGCCTCCTTCGCCGTCCTGAAGGCGTCGGTGAGGGAGGAGGCCGCGAGGACGGTGAGGTGCGCGCCCTTCGCCCCGGCCGGGGAGGAGGGGGAGCCGGCGTCCGCCTCGTGGCCCGCGCCGCCGCCGTTCCCGCAGGCGGACAGCGGGACGAGCAGCGCGGCGGTGAGCGCGGCGGCGACCGTGCGGCGGATGTGGGGAGTGGCGGAGACGTGGGGCTGCATGTGCGTCAAGGTAGGCCGATCGGAGCGGCATGTGCAATTAGTTTGGCCGCATCTCCATGGCAGATGCCGTGACGCTTGTGGTATCCGCTGAAACCGTTCGGCTCCCGGGCCGCCGGATCGCTAGAGTCGGGACACGGCGGACGTGGCAGGCACGGCCGACGCAGGGACGGAGGCTCCGTTGACCGGTACGAGGACCACGGACGCGGGGGCGGCCCCGCTGGAGACGGGAACCGCGCGGGTGGACGCCTGGATCTGGTCGGTGCGGCTCACCAAGACCCGCTCCGTCGCGGCGACCGCCTGCCGGGCGGGCCACGTGAAGGTCAACGGCGAGCGGGCGAAGCCGGCGCAGCAGGTCCGGGCGGGCGACGAGGTCCGGCTCTTCCACGCGGGCCGGGAGAGGATCGTCGTGGTCCGGCGCCCCGTGACGAAACGGGTCGGCCCCCCGGTCGCCGCCGAGTGCTACGTGGACAACAGCCCGCCGCCGCCGACCCCGGTGGAGGCGGCGGTGGTCGGCATCCGCGACCGCGGCACGGGCCGCCCCACGAAGCGGGACCGCCGGGAGATCGAAAGCCTCCGCGGCCGCCCGTAGCCCGCGGCCGGCTGCCGGCTCCCCGGGCGCGCCCCGGGGAGCCGGGGTGCGCCCCTCCGGCCGGGGGGTTCAGGCCTTGCGGTACGCGTAGGCTTCTTCGGCCGCGGCCGCCACCGCCTCCAGGGCGGCGCCCGCCGAGGCGGCCACCAGGGCCGCCACCGCGCCCTCCAGGAACGGGGCGTCCACCAGACGGGACCCCGGCGGCAGCTCCCCGTCCTCCAGGAGCGCCTTCACCGTCAGCACCGAGCTGCCCAGGTCCGCGAGGAGCGCGACCCCGGCCCCCCGGTCCACCGCCGCCGCGGCCCGCGCGATGCGCTCCGCGCTCGTGCCCAGCCCGCCGTCGGAGGTGCCGCCCGCCGGGGCCACCGGAGCCAGTGCCCCGCCCGCCGCGAGGCCCCGTGCCAGCTCCGCCACCGACTCCGCGACCCCGGCGCTGTGCGACACCAGCACGATCCCGACCAGCTCCCCGGCGCTCACGCGGCCCCCTCCGCCGCGTCGGCCAGCGCGCCCAGCAGCAGGGCGGCCGAGGTGGCTCCCGGATCCTGGTGCCCGACGCTGCGCTCCCCGAGGTAGCTGGCGCGGCCCTTGCGGGCCAGTATCGGAACGGTCGCCCGGGCCCCGCCCTCCGCCGCTTCCCCGGCGGCACGGTACGACGTACCCAACGCCGCGACCCCAGGGAGCAGAGCGTCCAGCATCGTCTTGTCGCCCGGCGCCGCCCCGCCCAGCCGGGCCACGGCGTCCACTCCGGCGTCCAGGGCGCCGCGCAGCTCCTCGTCGGTGACTTCGGCGGCCTCCCCGAGCTCCTTGCCCGTGCGCCGCAGCAGCGTCCCGTACAGGGGTCCCGACGCGCCGCCGACCGTGGAGATCAGGGTGCGTCCGGCCAGCTGGAGCAGTGCCCCGGGCGCGGCCGCCGGGTCGGCCCCGGCCAGCGCCGCCCGTACGGCCGTGAAACCCCGCAGCAGGTTCGCCCCGTGGTCGGCGTCCCCGATCGGGGAGTCGAGCTCGGTCAGCCGGTCCGCCTCCCGCTCCACCGCCGTCGCGGCGGTCTCCATCCAGCGCCGGAAGAACTCCGCGTCACGCATCCCGTCTCCTCCACCGTCGTCCCGTACGTGCGCCACGCGCTCAGCAGCCCCAGCGCAGGGCGGCCGTCCGCACCGGCGCGTCCCACAGGCGCAGCGTCTCGTCGTCCGCCCGGCACACGGTCACCGAACAGCCTGCCATGTCCAGGGAAGTGACGTAGTTTCCGACGAGGGCCCGCGCCACCGGCACGCCCCGCGCCGTCAGCACCGCCGCCACCTCCGCGTGGAACCCGTACAGCTCCAGCAGCGGGGTCGCGCCCATCCCGTTGACCAGGAGCAGTACCGGTCCGCCCGCCGTGGGGCCCGTCTCCGCGAGATCGTCCAGAACGGCCCCCACGGCCACCTCCGCGATCTCCCGCGAGGTCATCGTCGCGCGCCGCTCCCGGCCGGGTTCACCGTGGATCCCCACACCCAACTCCAGCTCCCCGTCCGGCAGGTCGAAGGTCGGGCTGCCCTTCGCGGGGGTGGTGCAGGCGCTGAGCGCCACCCCGAAACTGCGGGACGAGTCGTTGACCCGCCGGGCGAGGGCGGCGACCGCCTCCAGAGGCGCGCCCTCCTCGGCGGCCGCCCCCGCGATCTTCTCCACGAAGAGGGTGGCGCCCGTGCCGCGCCGCCCGGCCGTGTACAGGCTGTCGGTCACGGCGACGTCGTCGTTGACGAGCACGCGCTCCACCCGCATGCCGTCCTCCTCCGCCAGTTCGGCGGCCATCCGGAAGTTCAGCACGTCCCCGGTGTAGTTCTTGACGATGAACAGCACCCCCTGACCGGCCTCGACGGCGCTCGCCGCGTACAGCATCTGGTCGGGAACGGGCGAGGTGAAAACGGCGCCGGCGCAGGCCGCCGAGAGCATCCCGGGACCGACGAAGCCGGCGTGCAGGGGTTCGTGCCCGGACCCGCCCCCGGACACCAGCCCGACCCGTCCGCCGGCCCGCGCGTCGCGCCGTACGACGACCTGGCGCTGCACGTCGACGTCGAGTTCGGGGTGCGCGGCGGCCATTCCGCGCAGCGCGTCGGAGACCACGGTGTCGGCGGAGTTGATGAGCATCTTCACGGAAACCTCCCGGTGTGGTGGAGTCCTGTCCTGTGACCCGCTGCCGACGGTAGGCCAGAGCACCCTGCGGGATCTCGGAAACCGCGCCGCGGTGCCGGGCGGGCGGCCTTCGACGACGGGCATGGCGTGAACCGGTCGGCCGCCGTCGGCGGACTGATCTACCGCGCGCGTGACAGATTGGAAGCAGTGCGCGGTAGTCCGACCGGCCACTGCGAGGGCATCCGAGGCGGCACCTTCGGAACGGGCGTCAGCGCGCGATCCCCCGTGGAGCCGGCGGCGGTCGCGTCGTGTGACGGGCGCTCAGCGCCTCGTCTCGTACCTGGTCAGGATCACGCCGCAGGGCAGCGTCCGCGTCTCCACCAGGTTCAGGTTCACCCAGCTGTCCAGCGCGGTGAAGAACGGCGTGCCGCCGCCCACCAGGACCGGCGCGGTGGCCAGCACGTACTCGTCGATCAGCCCGGCCCGCATGGCCGCCCCGGCGAGCGTCGCGCCGCCGATGTCCATCGGGCCGCCGTCCTCGGCCTTGAGCCGGGTGATCTCGGCGACCGCGTCGCCGGTGACCAGGCGGGTGTTCCAGTCGACCTCGTCGATCGTCGAGGAGAACACCACCTTCGGCATGTCCCGCCAGCGGCGCGCGAACTCGGTCTCCGCCGGGGTGGCGGTGGGCTGCCGGTCGCCGGTCGGCCAGTAGGAACTCATCGTCTGCCACAGCTTGCGCCCGTACAGCGTCAGGTCGGTCGCCCGCAACTGGTCGGACCAGAACCGGAACAGCTCGTCGCTCGGCGCGCTCCAGCCGATGTCGTCACCCGGGGCGGCGATGTAGCCGTCCAGGCTCAGGTTCATGCCGTAGATCAGTTTCCGCACGGCGCCAGCCTTCCACGAGCCGGCCGCGGGCTGACGGACCGGCGCGGCGCGGAAGGCTCATCGGTGCGTGATCCGAGCTCGCATGCGGGAGGGCGCTCCGCGCACCCCGGAGCCGGGCCGGGCGTCAGGCGCCCTGTTCGCGCAGGCGGCGGCTGACCTCTCCGAGCCCGTCGGCCAGGGCGTCCAGCTGCTCGGGGGTGAGGACGTCGACGAGGACCTCGCGCACGGTGGTGACATGGCCGGGGGCCGCCTCCTCCAGGCGGGCGCGGCCGGCGTCGGTGAGGACGGCGAAGATCCCGCGCACGTCGGAGGGGCAGCTGCGGCGGCGGACCAGGCCGGCCTTCTCCATCTGCCCGACCTGGTAGGTCAGGCCGCTCTTGGAGTTGATCAGCCCGTTCGCGAGCTCCGTCATGCGCAGCTCCTGGCCGGGTGCCGCCGCGAGCCGCACGAGGATCTCGTACTGGGGGTGGGAGAGCCCCGAGTCGTCCTTGAGCTGCTGGTCGAGACGCCGGTTCACCAGTGCCGAGGCGGCCAGGAAGCCCCTCCAGGCCCGCATCTCGCGTTCGTCCAGCCATCTCGTGTCAGCCATGGCGCCAGGGTACACGAGTTGTTCGAATTTGAATCAGTGGCTAGGCTCGGGTCCGCCGGTTCGAATTTGAACTAATTCCCCTCGGGCCGCGAACGACCGGAAGGACCCCCCATGACCAGCGCCTCCGCCACCCTGACGAAGACCCCGGCGGCCGCCCCCGCCGCGCCCGCGGCCGACACCTCCGCCCACGACGCCGGGCTGCTCCTGCTGCGCGTCGTGCTCGGCCTCGCCGTCGCCGCCCACGGAACCCAGAAGCTCTTCGGCTGGTTCGGCGGCGGCGGCATCGGCGGCACCGGCCGGTTCTTCACCGCCGTCGGCTACCCGGCGGGCGACGCCATGGCCGTCGTCGCCGGCCTGACCGAGACCCTCGGCGGTCTCGGACTCGCCCTCGGCCTGCTGACCCCCCTCGCCGGAGCGGCCGTCACCGGCACGATGATCAACGCCCTCGCCGTCCACGGCGCCGGCGCCTTCTTCGCCCCGAAGGGCATGGAGTACGAGCTCCTGCTCGCCGCCGCCGCGGCCGCCCTCACCCTCGCCGGCCCCGGCCGCCACGCCGTCGACCGCCTCCTGCCGGTGCCCGCGCTGCGCACCCACCGGCTGGCCCTCGGCGCCCGGGCGCTCGCCCTCGGCGTGGTCCTCGCCGTCGTCGCCGTGCTCATCCGTCACTGAAACACCCTTGCGGGCGGACTGATTGACCCCCCGCGTTTGCGGGAAAAGCGGATGAATGACACAACCCATCGAAGACTACGCACTCATCGGCGACCTGATGACCTGCGCACTGGTCGGCCGTGACGGGTCCATCGACTGGCTGTGCCTGCCCCACTTCGACTCCGCCGCCTGCTTCGCGGCCCTCCTCGGCGACAAGGAGAACGGCCACTGGCGCATCGCCCCGGCCGGCGCCGAGGAGGGCGAACGGTGCACGCGGCGGGCGTACATCGACGGCTCTCTGGTCCTCGAGTCCTACTGGGAGACCGACGAAGGCACCGTCAAGGTCGTCGACTTCATGCCGCAGCGCGACAGCGCGCCCGACGTCATGCGGATCGTCGAGGGGGTGTCCGGCCGGGTCACCGT
Source organism: Streptomyces sp. NPDC012794 (assembly GCF_042901085.1). Classification (NCBI taxonomy): domain Bacteria; kingdom Bacillati; phylum Actinomycetota; class Actinomycetes; order Kitasatosporales; family Streptomycetaceae; genus Streptomyces; species Streptomyces sp. NPDC012794. The sequence continues at coordinate 156,712 of NZ_JBIBCI010000005.1, read as the reverse complement.
CCGCAGCACCCTGCGGCTGCGCTTCGACTACGGCCACGTCGTGCCGTGGGTCCGGCGCAGCGAGGGCGACCGCGTCGCGATCGCCGGACCCGACTCGGCGTGGTTCCGCAGCGAGCCGCCCGTGCGGACCTGGGGCGAGGACCGCAGCACCCGCTCGGAATGCACCGTCGGCCCGGGGGAGAAGGTGGCCTTCGTGCTGACCTGGCACCCCTCGCACGAGCCGCGGCCCGAGACCGTCGACCCGTACGGGGCACTGGAGCACAGCCTGTCCGACTGGCGCGAGTGGGCCGCCCAGTGCCGCTACGAGGGGCCCTACCGGGAGGCCGTGACCCGCTCCCTGATCACCCTCAAGGCCCTCACGTTCGCCCCCACCGGCGGGATCGCCGCCGCCGCCACCACCTCACTGCCCGAGGAGATCGGCGGGGTCCGAAACTGGGACTACCGCTACTGCTGGCTGCGCGACGCCACCCTGACCCTGGGGGCCCTCCTGGCCACCGGTTTCCTCGACGAGGCCCGTGCCTGGCGGTCCTGGCTCCTGCGCGCCATCGCGGGCGACGCCGCCGACCTCCAGATCATGTACGGCATCTCCGGCGAGCGCCGCATCCCCGAGACCGAACTGCCCTGGCTGCGCGGCTACGAGGGCTCCGCGCCGGTCCGGGTCGGCAACGCCGCCGTGAACCAGCTCCAGCTGGACGTGTACGGAGAGGTCCTGGACGCCCTCCACCTGGCCCGCGCCTCCGGGCTGGCCTCGGAACGGCACGCCTGGAAGATCCAGCTGTACTTCCTCGACTTCCTGGAACGCAACTGGCGCCGGCCGGACGAGGGGCTGTGGGAGGTGCGCGGGCCGCGCCGCCACTTCACACACTCCAAGGTGATGGCCTGGGTCGCCGCCGACCGGGCCGTGCGGACCCTGGAGGGCGCCCCCCACCTGCCGGGCGACATCGAGCGCTGGCGGACCATGCGGGACGAGGTGCACCGCGACGTCTGCGAGAAGGGCTACGACCCCGAGCGGGGCACCTTCACCCAGTACTACGGTTCCCGCGAGCTGGACGCGGCCACACTGCTCATCCCCCGCGTCGGCTTCCTCCCGCCCGACGACCCCCGGGTGACCGGCACCATCGACGCGGTGTGGGCGGAACTGGGCAGCGGCGGCCTGGTCCGCCGCTACAGCACCGAAGGACTTCCGGTCGACGGCCTCCCGGGGGACGAGGGCGCCTTCCTGGCCTGCTCGTTCTGGATGGCCGACGCCCTGCACATGACCGGCCGGACCAAGGAGGCCCGCGAGCTCTTCGAGAGGCTGCTGGCGGTACGCAACGACGTGGGCCTGCTGGCCGAGGAGTACGACCCCCGCGCCGGCCGCCAGCTCGGCAACTTCCCGCAGGCGTTCAGCCACGTCGGCCTGGTGAACACCGCGATCACCCTGTCCGCCGGTGGATCCGCCGGCTGAACCCCGCCCGCGCCACCGGGGCCACCGGGGCCGCCGCGGATCGCGGCGGCCCCGGTGGCCGTACTCCGGGCGGGTGGGCCGGCCGCGCCTGTGGGTCTGGGCCGCATGCGCCCGCATCGTTCGGCGGGCTGAGCGGCGGGCGGGCCGATGCGCCCACCGCGGTGGGCCCCGCTCAGGCAGCTCCGGCGGGCGGCTCCGGCGCGGCGCCCGCACCTGGGAGCGGGGCCGGATCGCGGGAGGCGAGGAGGAGGGCGATGTCGTCCGGGCGGTCGGCGGTGCGGGCCGCCTCGGCGACCAGCCGGTCGGCCGTCTCCGTCAGCGGGGACGGCCGGGCCGTGGCCAGCGCCGCCCGCAGCCGCTCCACGCCGTCGTCGATGTCCGCGCCCGGCGTCTCCACCAGCCCGTCGGTGTACAGGGCAAGCACCGCGCCCGGCGCCAGTTCCAGCTCCGTCACCGGGTACCGCGCCCCGGGGTCGACGCCGAGCACCACCCCGCCCGCCAGGTCCAGCACCTCGGCCCGGCCGTCGGCGTGCCGCAGCAGCGGCTGCGGGTGCCCGGCACGGACGGCCAGGGCGTGGCCGGAGCCCGGGTCGAGCAGGACGTAGCAGCAGCTGGCGAACTGCCCCGGGTCCAGGTCCATCAGCAGCTGGTTGGTACCCCGCACCACCTGCTCCGGGTCATTGCCGCTGAGCGCGAAGGCCCGTACGGCGCTGCGCAGTTGGCCCATGGTGGCGGCGGCCGCCACCCCGTGGCCCTGGACGTCGCCGATGACCAGCGCCAGCCGGCCTTCGGCCGCCTCGATGACGTCGTACCAGTCGCCGCCGACCTCCATGCCGTCCGTCCCGGCCAGGTACCGGCCCACCGTGGTCACCTGGCCCCGCACCGGCAGCCGGTGCGGCAGCAGCGCCGCCTGGAGCCCCCGGGCCAGCGCCGCCTCGCTGTCGTAGCGCCGCGCCCGCTCCAGGGCCTGCGCGATCAGGCCCGCCAGCGCCGTGAGGACCGTACGTTCCTCCGGGCTGAAGCCGCGGCGCTGGTCGAAGCCCAGGATGCAGGAGCCGACCGGGCGGCCGGAGGCGATCAGCGGCAGGAAGGCCCGGGCCCCGATCTCGGCGTCCAGCGGGATCCCCGGATAGGCCTCCGCCAGGCGCTCCATCGACTCGAAGAACAGCGGCCGGCCCGAGGTCAGGGTCTCCACGCCGGGGAGCCGTTCGTGGAGCGAGACCCCGTCGAACCGGTTCAGGAACCCCTTGGGGAAACCGGTCTCCCAGGCGAGGTACAGGTGCCGTTCGTCGAGCACGTAGATCGCCAGCTGCCGGCCGCCGAACGCGGGCAGCAGCTCCTCGGTGACCACGGCCGACACCTGGCGCGCGGTGACCGCCTCGGTCAGCGCGATGGCCAGGGCCACCGGCCGGTAGAGGGAGGAGGCCCGGTCCGCCGGCGAACCGAGCCCGGCGCCGGGGCGGGTCACCGACCCGGGGGCGTAGGCGGGAGGGTCGGCGGCCTCCAGGGTGACCGTCACCCCCGACGGCCCCGGATACAGGCCCACGGACAGCCACTCCGCGTCCGGCCCGGGGGCAGGGCCGGTGCCGGTGCCGGCGCCAGGACCGGAGGTGCCGGTGCCGGGACGGGCGTCGCCGTCCGGCGGAGGGCCCCGCCGGGCCGTGAAGCGCACGGGCTCGCCCGAGATGAAAACCCCCCGCACGTGGTCCTCGTAGGCGGGGTGGCCGAGCCAGGGCAGCGCCTCCCACAGCAGGCGTCCCCGCAGCCGGGGCGCGTCCCGCCCGAGCAGCTCCCCGGCGGCGGTGTTGGCGAAGGCGATGCCGCCCTGCCGGTCCACGGACAGGACCGCCGTCTCCAGCCGGTCCAGGGCCTCCCGCGCCTCGTCCGCGGCGGCGGGTACGGGTACGCACAGCGGGTCGCCGTCCCAGCGGACCGCTTCCCCGGCGGCGTCCAGCGCGGCCAGTTCCTTCGCCAGCCCGGCGGCGGCCTCCCGCAGCCGCTCCCGGGCGCCGGCCCCCGGCTCCTCGCCGGGCGTCGCGGGCCGCAGCACCAGCAGCACCCCGAACCGCTCCCCACCGGCGGTGACCGGCTCGTAGAACGACCCGAACGGGAACGGCAGCCCGGCCATCAGCTGCGGGAAGCGCCGCATCGCGGCCTCCGCGTCCGGCAGGTGCACGGACTGCCCGGTGCGGTACGCCTCGGCGACCGGGTACGGCCGGTTCACCTGCATCCGCCACCAGGGCCGGAACAACCGCACGGGCAGCCCGGTGACCACGGCCATCCGCAGCAGCCCGTCCGTGTCCGAGCGCAGGTAGACACTGCCCGCGTACCCGCCGACGGCCCGCATCCCGCCGGCCGCCGCCCGTGCGAGCGCCCGGCCCATGGCGACGGAGGAGGGGCCGCCGCCGTCCGCTCTCGCCGTCACACAGTCAGGATGCGCCCTCGCCCCCGGCGGCTGCACCCGCGCGGCCCGGGCGCCCCCTGTCCGCGCCCCGGTATCCCCGTACCACCACCGCCGCGGCGACGACCAGTCCGGCGGCCACCGTCCGCAGCCCCACCCCCATGGCGTCGGTGAAGGCGGCCGCCTGCGCGGGATCCGCCGGGTCCCCGTGGAACCGCGAGGCCAGCACCGTCCCGACCACCGCCACGCCCAGCGCCGCGCCGATCTCCCGCGCGGCGGTGTTCAGCCCCGAGCCCAGCCCCGCCTGGTGCGCCGGCAGCTCCGAGACCACCGTCAGCGTCAGCGGGGGCGCGCACAGCCCGGTACCCACCGACAGCACCAGCAGGTAGCCCGCGTACGCGGCGTACGGGGTGCCCGCGCCGGCGGTCGACACCAGCAGCAGCCCGCCCGCGATCAGCAGCATCCCCGCCCCCACCGGCAGCCGAGGCCCCGTCCGCTCCGCGAGCCGCGCGCCGAACCGGGGCACCACCGCCATGCCGACGGTGAGCGGGACGATCGCCAGCCCTGCCAGGGCCGGCGAGAAGCCCTTGGCGTACTGGAGGTACTGGGCGTTGACGAAGAACAGGGCGAAGAGCCCGAAGAAGGCGGCGCCGATGCCCAGCGTCCCCGCGCGCAGCCCGCGCGAGGCGAAGACCCGCGGGTCCAGCAGGGGGCGGGCGGAGCGCAGCGCGTGCGCGGCGAAGGCGGCCAGCAGTATCGCCCCGCCCCCGAAGGAGCCCAGCACGCGGGCCGAGGACCAGCCGTACGAGGGGCCCTCGATGATGCCGTGGACCACCGCGAACAGCGCCCCCGCCAGGAGCAGGGCGCCGAGCGGGTCGACGGCCGCGTCCGCGCGCGAAGGGGTACGCGGCACCGTGCGGGCCACGGCGAGGGCGAGCAGCGCGCCCAGCGGGACGACGGCCCAGAACAGGGCCCGCCAGGTCAGGAACTCCCCGGCCAGACCGCCCGCCACGTTGCCCGCCAGGCCCCCGAGGCCGGCGGACAGCGTCCAGGTGGCGAGTACCCGCCCGCGCCGCTCGGGCGGGCTCAGCTGGACCAGTACGGACATGGTGGCGGGCATGATCAGCGCCGCTCCGGCCCCGCACAGCCCGCGTCCGGCGACCAGCGTGGCCGGGGCGGCGGCGAGCGCGCTGAGGGCACCGCCCGCAGCGAACAGGCCGAGGCCGGCCAGCAGGGCGCCCTTGCGGCCGTGGCGGTCGCCGAGCGCCCCGGCCGGGATCAGCAGCGCTGCGAAGACGATCACGTACGCGTCGACCGCCCACAGCAGCTGGGGAGCACCTGACCGTCTCGCGGCGCGGCAGGCTGGAGGGACCGGTGGACGCCGCCCTGGCCGAACGGGGGCTGTCCCGTCGGGTGGTGGGCGGCGTCGGCTCCTTCCCGGCCTCCCTCTTCGTGCTGCGGGACACCGACCTGATCGGCCTGATCGCCTCCCGCAGCGTCCCCCAGGCCGAGGCCCTCGGCCTCGTCACCTTCGAAGTCCCCCTGGAGCTCCCGCCGCTGCCCGTGGGGCTCGCCTGGCACCCCCGCCACGACGCCGACCCGGCGCACGTCTGGCTGCGCGCCTGCGCCCGCGAGCTGCTGCCCGGCTGACGGGGCGCTTCCGGGGCGGCGATGCGCCGAACGCCTCCCCCGAAGGGGGGACGCGACACCGCGCACGCCGTCAGCGGCGCCCCCTCCGGGGAGGCATCCGGCATGCGACCCCCGTACGACGACACGCACCCGGCACCCCGCGCCGCCTTCACGGCGGCCGACGCCTTCACCCTCCGCACCGCCCTCGACGCCCTCGGCGGGGTCCGCGACCTCGACACCCTCGACGTGGCCTGCGGGCACGGCGGCACCGCCGCCCTGCTGGCGAGCGGCGGCGCCCGGCGCACGGTCGGCGTGGACAGCTGCCCGGACCGGGTCCGCCGGGCCCGGGCGTCCGCACCCCCCTCCGCCGCCGTCGAGTACGTGGTCGCGGACGCCGCCGACATGCCGCAGCTCGGCCCCTTCGACCTCGCCACCGCCGTCTACCTGTTCAGCCACGCCCCCGACCGGGCCGCCCTGCACGCCATGTTCCGCGGCATCCGGGCCAATCTGCGCCCCGGCGGACGGCTGCTGACGCTCGTGCGCAACCCCGGCGCGTACCCGCGCGTGGACTGGTCCCCTTACGGGATGCGCATCCTCGACCGGGTGCCGGACGGGGACGCCCCACTGCTTAAGGCCCAGTTCCTGACGGAACCCCCGCAGCACTTCGAGTACCGCGAATGGGCGCACGCCGACTTCGCCGAAGCCGCCGTCGACGCGGGCTTCAGCACCGTCGGCTGGCAGCCCTCCCGCACCCCGCCCGCCGACGCCGCGCGCGACGAGGCGTACTGGACGGCGTACCGCGCCTGGCCGGTCAGCTCGCTCATGACGTGCACCGCCTGACCACCCGCGGCGCGCACCGCCCGGCCGCGGGCGGCGTCCCGGGCGGTGCGGCTCCGGTTGGTCCGGGTCCTGTCGTCACAGCGGCGCGGGCCAGGCGGGACTTTGACGACAGGGCCTCAGCCGCCGTCCGCGGTCTCCCCGATCAGCTCGACGATCCTGTCCCGGGCCGCCCGCCCCTCCGGGACCGGCAGCAGCGGGTACCCGTGCGGCAGGCCCGGCTCCTCGTGCCACTCCACCCGGACCCCGGCCGCCCCGGCCCGCCGCCGCAGCTCGTGGCTGTCGGTGGCCAGCACGTCCCGGGTGCTCGTGAACACCGTCAGAGGCGCCAGCCCTTCGAAGGAGCCGTACAGCGGGCTCACCCGGGGGTCGTCCACAGCGAGGGTCCCCGCGTACAGCCGTCCCGCCTCGGCCAGACCGGCCCTCGCCAGCACCGGATCGGCCGCCTCCACCGTCTCCTGGCCGGGGTGGCTCATGCTCAGGTCCAGCCAGGGCGAGATCAGCACGATCCGCGACGGCTGCGCACCGGTGCGCTCCCGAAGCCGCTGCGCGGCGGCCAGCGCCAGCCCGGCCCCGGCACAGTCCCCGATCAGCACCGTCCCGCCCGCGCCGCCGCTCTCGATCAGGCCGCTCAGCAGATCGGCGGCCACGGGGACGTTCCGGTCGGCGGTCCCGCGCGGGGCGAGCACGTACGCCGGTACGACCACCCGGGCGCGGGCCCGCGTCACCAGGCTCCGGATCAGCGACCAGTGCGGCCCGACCAGCTCACCGATGTACGCGCCGCCGTGCACGTACAGCACCTGGGCCACGGGCTCCTCCCCGCGCGGCGAGGCGTCGTACACCGGCCAGGCCCCGACGAAGGTCCGCGACAGTTCCGCCACCCGTCCCAGCGAGCGCGGGGGCAGATGCGAAGCGGGCCTGCGGGCCGCCTGTGCCACGGCCGCCCGCACCGCCTCGGCGGTCGTGAACCGTTTGCGCCGCCGCATCGCGACCAGTGCGGCCGAAAGCGCCCTGCTGCGCAGACTCGGCACGCCCCTCACCTCCCCTTTTCCCCGGTGAGGGACCATAGCGCGGCTTCCGCCCCCCGGTCCCCTCCCCGTCACGGGAGGAGCATAGGCGTGAAGCTGCGCTGTCGACCCGCTTAAGAAAGTCTCGATGGACTGATCACCGAGCCGATCGGCAGATTGGTCCCCGTCACTCACGCCCCCCGCGCACCAGCGGGAGCGGCGCTCCCTTCCGCATGCCTGGAGCCACCGCCATGAAGGCACTCGTCAAGCACAAGGCCGAGCCCGGGCTGTGGCTCATGGACGTCCCCGAGCCCGAGTACGGCCCCGGCGACGTGCTGATCAAGGTGCTGCGCACCGGCATCTGCGGAACCGACCTGCACATCCGTGCCTGGGACGGCTGGGCGCAGGGCGCGGTGAAGACCCCGCTGGTCCTCGGCCACGAGTTCGTCGGCGAGGTCGCGGCGGTCGGCGCGGACGTCCGCGACATCGAGACCGGCGCCCTGGTCAGCGGCGAGGGCCACCTGGTGTGCGGCAAGTGCCGCAACTGCCTGGCCGGCCGCCGCCACCTGTGCCGCTCCACGATCGGGCTCGGCGTCGGACGCGACGGGGCCTTCGCGGAGTACGTGGTGCTGCCCGCGCAGAACGTGTGGGTGCACCGGACCGCCGTGGACCTCGACGTGGCGGCCATCTTCGACCCCTTCGGCAACGCGGTGCACACCGCGCTGTCCTTCCCGCTGGTCGGCGAGGACGTGCTGATCACCGGCGCGGGCCCGATCGGCATCATGGCGGCCGCCGTGGCCCGGCACGCCGGCGCGCGCAACGTGGTCATCACCGACGTCAGCCCCGAGCGCCTGGACATCGCGCGCAAGGCGGGCGCCACGCTCGCGGTGAACGTCGCCGAGTCCTCCATCGCCGAGGCGCAGACCCGGCTGGGGCTGCGCGAGGGCTTCGACGTCGGCCTGGAGATGTCCGGCCGCGCCGAGGCGATGCGCGACATGATCGACAACATGACGCACGGGGGCAAGATCGCGATGCTCGGCCTCCCGGCCCAGGAGTTCCCGGTGGACTGGGCGAAGGTCGTCACCTCGATGATCACCATCAAGGGGATCTACGGCCGCGAGATGTTCGAGACCTGGTACGCGATGACCGTCCTGCTGGAGGGCGGGCTCGACCTGTCCCCGGTCATCACCGGCCGCTACTCGCACCGCGACTTCCAGGCCGCCTTCGACGAGGCCGCGACCGCCCGCAGCGGCAAGATCATCCTGGACTGGACGGTCTAGGGCGACACGGCCCTGGTCCACGGCGGTGGCTCCGACCGGGCCCCCGACCGGGCCCCCGACCGGGCCGGCGCCCGGCCGCCGCCGCAGGACCGGTGCTCCGGGCCAGGGCCCACGAGCGGCACCCCGGCCGCACGGGCGACCGCCGCAGCCGGGACCACCGCGACCACCGCACGAGACCACTCCCTCCGGGCCGGGCCCCGCCAACCCTCCCCCCCTCCGCGGGGCCCGGCCCCCTCCTCCCCGTCCGCCGGACGGCGATCCGCACAAGGAGAATCCGAAGCCCATGTTCGAGTCCGTACGCGAAGACCTCCGCACCACCCTCGACGAGATCCGCGCCGCGGGCCTGCACAAGCCCGAGCGCGTCATCGGCACCCCGCAGAACGCCGCCGTCGCCGTCACCGCGGGCGGCGCCCCCGGCGAGGTGCTGAACTTCTGCGCCAACAACTACCTCGGGCTGGCCGACCACCCCGACGTGGTCGCCGCCGCGAAGGACGCACTCGACCGCTGGGGCTACGGCATGGCCTCCGTCCGCTTCATCTGCGGCACCCAGGAGGTGCACAAGGAGCTGGAGGCCCGCCTGTCGGCCTTCCTCGGCCAGGAGGACACGATCCTCTACTCCTCCTGCTTCGACGCCAACGGCGGCGTCTTCGAGACCCTGCTCGGCGCCGAGGACGCGGTGATCTCCGACGCCCTCAACCACGCCTCCATCATCGACGGCATCCGGCTGTCCAAGGCCCGCCGCTTCCGCTACGCCAACCGCGACATGGCCGAGCTGGAGGCGCGCCTGAAGGAGGCCACCGAGGGCGGCGCCCGCCGCAAGCTCATCGTCACCGACGGCGTCTTCTCCATGGACGGCTACGTCGCCCCGCTGACCGAGATCTGCGACCTCGCCGACCGCTACGACGCCATGGTCATGGTCGACGACTCGCACGCCGTCGGCTTCGTCGGCCCCGGCGGCCGCGGCACCCCGGAGCTGCACGGGGTGATGGACCGCGTCGACATCATCACCGGCACCCTCGGCAAGGCCCTCGGCGGCGCTTCCGGCGGCTACGTCGCCGCACGCGCCGAGATCGTCGAACTGCTGCGCCAGCGCTCGCGCCCGTACCTCTTCTCCAACTCCCTCGCCCCGGTGATCGCCGCCGCCTCCCTGAAGGTCCTCGACCTGCTGGAGTCCGCCGACGACCTGCGCGAGCGGCTCACGGCCAACACGAAGCTGTTCCGCACGAAGATGACCGAGGCCGGCTTCGAGATCCTGCCCGGCGACCACGCCATCGCCCCCGTCATGATCGGCGACGCCGCCGAGGCGGGCCGGATGGCGGAGCTCCTGCTGGAGCGCGGCGTGTACGTGATCGGATTCTCCTACCCGGTCGTTCCCCTCGGCGCGGCCCGTATCCGCGTCCAGCTCTCGGCCGCCCATTCGACGGCCGACGTGGAGCGCGCGGTGGCCGCCTTCGTGGACGCCCGCGCGACGCTTTCCGCTGCTCAGGGCTGACATCATGGGGGTGTGATCGACCCCCGCCGGCTGCGCATCCTGCGGGCCGTGGCGGACCACCGTACGGTGACCGCCGCGGCCGCAGCCCTGTACCTCACCCCCTCCGCCGTCTCCCAGCAGCTCGCCGCGCTGGAGCAGGAGACCGGCCACGCGCTGCTGACCCGCAGCGGCCGGGGCGTACGGCTCACGGCGGCCGGGGAGATCCTGCTGGGCCACGCGCACGAGGTGCTGGCCCAGCTGGAGCGCGCCGAGGCGGAACTCGCCGCCTACGCGGGCGGTACCGCCGGCGAGGTCACGGTGGCGGCCTTCGCCACCGGCATCGCCGAGGTACTGGCCCCCGCCATCGCCCGCCTCGCCCTGGAGCACCCGGGCATCCGGCTCCGGGTCCGCGACGCGGAGGGCGACCAGAGCCTGCCGCTGCTGCTCGCCGGGGAAGCCGACCTGGCGCTGGCGGTGGAGTACCGGGGCGCGCCGGGCGCCGACGACGGCCGGCTGTCGGTGCTGCCGCTGTACGCGGAACCCTTCGACGCGGTGCTGCCGGCCGGGCATCCGCTCGCCGCTCTGCCCGCCGTGGCGCTGGCGGACCTCTCCGACGCGGACTGGGTCGGCCAGTACCCGGGGAACCCGTGCCACGACGTGACCCTGCTGGCGTGCGAACTGGCGGGGTTCCAGCCGCGCTTCGTGCACTCGTCGGACGACTTCCGGGCGGTGACCGCCCTGGTCGGAGCGGGCGCGGGGGTGGCGCTGGTGCCGCGTTCGGCGCTGCGCGGCATGGACCTGCGGGAGGTCCGCGTACGCCCCGTCGAGGGCCCGGCCGCCACCCGCCGGGTCTTCGCCGCCACCCGTCGCGGGGCCGAGACCCACCCGCTGATCGCCCCGGTCCTGGCGGCCCTGACCCACGAGGCCCAGCGGGTCCCGGCGCACTGAGTGGCCGTACGGTGGGTCCATGACGACTCAGATGATCATTCTCAACGGCACGTCCAGCTCCGGGAAGTCGGGGATCGTACGCTGCCTCCAGGCCGAACTGCCAGACCAGTGGCTGGCGTTCGGCTGCGATTCCTTCGTCGACGCCCTGCCCGCGAGGATGCGGGACGCGGACGGGGGGATCGTCTTCGGCGAGGACGGCGCGGTGAGCGTCGGGGCGGACTTCCGGGCGCTGGAGGAGGCCTGGACGGAGGGCATCGCGACGATGGCGCGGGCCGGCGCCAGGATCGTCGTGGACGACGTCTTCCTCGGCGGAGCGCAGTCACAGGAGCGCTGGCGGCGGGCCCTGGGCGGGCTGGACGTCCTGTGGGTCGCGGTCAGGTGCGACCCCGAGGTCGCCGCGGGCCGGGAGACCGCACGCGGCGACCGCACCCCGGGCATGGCGGCGTCCCAGGCGGCCGTGGTCCACGAGGGGGTCTCCTACGACCTGGAGGTCGACACCACGCACACCGAGTCCCTCACCTGCGCCCGCACCATCGCCGCCCACCTCGCCCGGCCCGCGATGCCCTGGGTCCTGTCGTCGAAGTAGCGCCGGTCAGGTCCGCGGCGGCCGGTGCCGTGCATCGCGAGGCGGAGGGGCGCCCGAGTACTGGACGTACTCGGGCGCCCCGACAACGCGGCGAGGTGCGGTGCCGGCCGCCGCGGGCCGGGCGGGGCTTTGACGACAGGGCCTAAGCGGCTCGCAGTGCGGCGAGGAGTCCGGCGCGCAGCAGTCGTACGGACGGGGAGTGCTGGTCGCGGCCGGCGATGAGGCCGAGCCGGGCGTGTGTGGCGGCGTCGGCGAGGGGGACGGCCCGGAGGCCGGAGCCCTGGGCGGAGGAGGTGCTGAGGACGGCGACGCCCGCGCCGCGTTCGGCGAGGCGGAGCAGGGTGAGCGGGGAGCTGGCCTCGATGTCCACGCGCGGGTCCAGGCCGAGCCGGCGGCAGGAGTCCTCGTAGGCGGCACGGATGCCGGTGCCCCGGGAGAGGCAGAGGACCTTCTCGCCCCGCAGGCCGGCCAGTCGGGGTTCCGCCCGGTCGAGGGGGTGCCCGGCCGGCACGCATGCGGCGATCGGCTCGTCGATGACGACGTGCGACTCCAGGCCGGGGGAGACCTCGCCCGCGTAGGCGATCAGGGCGAGGTCGAGGGCGCCGGAGAGGACCTGGGACTGGAGGTCGTCGGAGTGGCCCTCGTGCAGGCTGAGTTCGATGCCTGGGTGGGTGCGGCCGAGGTCCGCGACGGTGTCCAGGAAGGGCGGGATCGAGCAGCCCATGATCATGCCGAGCCGGACGCGGCCGCGCACGGCGTCGGCGAACTCGGCCGCGGTGTGCTGGATGGCGTCGAGGGTGGCGAGGGCGTTCTTCGCGAGGGGGAGCACGGCCTCGCCCGCGGGGGTGAGGCGGACCCGGCGTCCGGAGCGGTCGAGCAGGGGCTGTCCCAACTCGCGCTCCAGTTTCGCCACTTGGGTGCTGATGCCGGATTGGCTGACGTGCAGGCGATGGGCGGCGCCGGTGAACGTGCCCTCGTCCACCACGGCGGCGAAGTAGCGCAGCTGATGCATCTCCATATCCCGGGATGATAGATCCCATCATCATCATCTGTTGGACTGATGCCGCGGTGCTCGGGAGGATGGGGGCATGACGACAACGAAGAGCGCACGACAGCTTGCCGAGGCCTACTTCACCGCCTGGGAGGCGGGCGATTTCGAGACCGTGCGGGGGCTGGTGGCCGAGGACGTCGACTTCGTCGGGCCGCTGGGGACGGCCTCGGGGGTGGAGGAGGCGCTGGCCGGGCTGAAGGGGATCGGCCAGGTGCTGGAGAAGATCGACGTGAAGGCGCGGGTGGCGGAAGGCGATGAGGTGATCACCTGGTTCGAGCTGCACACCACCGTGGCGCCGCCGGCGCCGACGGCGAACTGGATGCACGTGGAGGACGGCAGGATCGCGCGGATCCGGGTCGCCTTCGACCCGCGCGCGATGCTGGCGGGGTTCGAGGGGCGGGGCTGAGCGGAGGGGGCGGTACGCCCGGCGCGGCGTCAGACGCGTACGACCTCCACGCCCGCCTCCCGGAAGGGCCGGGCGGCGGCGTCCGTCAGGGCGGTGTCCGTCACCAGGACGTCCACGGCGGAGGTGGCGCAGATCCGGGCGAAGGCGCGGACGCCCAGCTTCGTGGAGTCCGCCGCCACGACCAGGCGGCGGGCCCGTTCGCACAGCAGGGCGTTGACCGCGGCCTCGTCCTCGTGGCGGGTGGCCGCGCCGTCGGCCGCGTCGAAGGCGTCGACGCCGACCACGGCCGTGTCGACGGTCAGCTGACCGAGCGTCTGCTGGGCCAGTGGTCCGGTCAGTTCGTACGACTGCGGGCGGGCCACCCCGCCCGTCAGGACGATCTTGAACTGGGGTCGGACCGTCAGCTCGCCCGCGATGTTGAGCGCGTTGGTGACCACGGTGAGCGCGGGGGAGCCGCCGACGGGCGCGGCGAGGTCGGCGCGGGCCGCCAAGGCGCGGGCGACCTCCGTCGTCGTGGTGCCGCCCGTCAGCCCGATCACCTCGCCCGGCGCGATCAGGGCCGCTACCGCCTCGCTGATCCGGCGCTTCTCGGCGGCCCGGCGCGAGGTGCGGTACCGCAGGGGGAGTTCGTAGGAGACCCCGTGCGGCACCGCCCCGCCGCGCGTGCGGACGAGCAGCTGCTGCTCCGCGAGCTGATCGAGGTCCCGGCGGATGGTCGCCGCCGACACGCCGAGCGCCTCGGCGGCCGGTTCCACCTCCAGCCCGTGGCGTTCCACCAACAGGTCCAGCAGTCTCCGCCAGCGTTCCTCGCGGGTCATGGCGCCCCTCCCGTGTCGTCCCCCGGGCCTCCGCCGGCCCGCCGTCGAGATTAACCCAGCGGATCACCGGGGGAGATGCTTGAAGTTGCGCGAAACGGCCCGATACCTTGCAGGAACACGCAACACAGCCAGGACACGCAGGAGCACGCAGGGAAGTCCGGCCGGTCCGCGTTCCGGCCGACGCATCCGACCCGCAAGGAGCCCGCATGAGTCACGTCGCGTACGAGCTGGCCACGCAGCCCGACAGCTGGGAACGGGCCGCCGAACTGGCCCCGGCCCACCGGGCGGTGCTGCCCGGGCCCGGCGAGCGCACCGCGGTCGTCGGCTGCGGGACCTCGTACTACATGGCCCAGGCCGCCGCCGCCCTGCGCGAGGAGGCCGGGCACGGGGAGACCGACGCCTTCCCGGCCTCGGAGTTCCCCCGCCACCGCCGCTACGACCGGGTCGTCGCCCTCACCCGGTCGGGGACCACCACCGAGGTGCTGGACCTCCTCGCCGGGCTGCGGGAGTCCGGGACCCCGACCACCGCCGTCATCGGGGACCCGGACACCCCGGTCGTGACCCTCGCGGACGACCTCGTCGTACTGGACTTCGCCGACGAACGGTCCGTCGTCCAGACCCGCTTCGCCACCACCGCCCTCACCCTGCTGCGCGCCCACGTCGGCGCCCACACCCCCGCCGTGATCGCCGACGCGCGCACCGCCCTGGAACTGCCCCTGCCCAACGGCCTCGAAGCGCGCGGCCAGTTCACCTTCCTCGGACGCGGCTGGAGCGTGGGCCTGGCCCACGAGGCCGCCCTGAAGATGCGCGAGGCATCGCTGTCGTGGGCCGAGGCCTATCCCGCGATGGAATACCGGCACGGGCCCGTCAGCGTCACCGGCCCCGGCTCCGTCACCTGGTCACTGGGCGACACCCCCGAGGGGATCGCCGAGCAGGTCCTGGGCACCGGCGCGCAATGGGTGGACGGGGAACTCGACCCGCTCGCCGAGCTGGTGCGGGCACAGCGCCTCGCCGTCGCCGTCGCCGCGCACCGGGGGCTCGACCCCGACGCCCCGCGCAACCTCACCCGCTCGGTGATCCTCACCGCGGGCGAGGAGGCGGTCCGATGAGCCTCGCCGCCGCAGGGGCCCTCGTCGCCGGGGCGGCAGCGGCCGGCGGCGCCGTCGCCGCCTTCAACATCATCACCCTGGAACACGCCGAAGCCGTGGTCGAGGGCGCCGAACGGACCGGCCTGCCCGTCATCCTGCAGCTCAGCGAGAACGCCGTGAAGTTCCGCGGCGGAGCCCTGCTGCCCATCGCCCGGGCCGCCGCCGCCTGCGCGGAGGCCGCCCGGGTGCCCGTCGGCCTCCACCTCGACCACGTCAAGAGCCCCGACCTGCTGCGGCGGGCCGCGGACGCCGGCTTCGGGTCCGTGATGTACGACGCCGCGCACCTGCCTTACGCCGAGAACCTGGAGTCGACCCGGTCCGCCGCCGACTGGGCCCACGCCAACGGGCTGTGGATCGAGGCGGAGCTCGGCGAGGTCGGCGGCAAGAACGGGGCCGCGCCGCTCGATCCGCACGCGCCGGGGGCCCGTACCGACCCGGACGAGGCCCGGCGGTTCGTCGCCGACTCCGGGGTCGACGCCCTGGCCGTGGCCATCGGCAGCAGCCACGCCATGACCAGCCGCACCGCCTCCCTCGACCACGCCCTGCTGGCGCGGCTCGCCAAGACCCTTGACGTGCCGTTGGTGCTGCACGGCTCCTCCGGCCTGCCCGACGCGGAACTCGCGGCCGCCGTCGCCGGCGGGATCCGCAAGGTCAACATCGGCACCGCCCTCAACCTGGCCATGACCGAGGCCATCCGCACCCACCTCACCCCGGCCGACCCCCGCCCGTACCTCACCGCCGCCCGCACGGCGATGGCGGCGACGGCCGAGGCGATGATCGGGGCGCTGGGCCGGCCCTGACACCGCCGCCGGAGCCGCGCAGCCGCGCGGGAGCCGCGTGTCCGCGCGGGGGAGCGGTGCGTCCGCGCGGGGCGCGGGCCTCGTCGTCAGCCGTCGAGCGCCGCCAGCAGCGCCCGCGCGAACCCGCCCAGCGCCTCCGGCTCGGCCACGGGTATCCCGCCCAGTTCCGCGAAGCACCAGCCGAAGGGATTGGCGTACCGGGGCGAGCCGTTCGGGTCCGTGCCGGCCCGGTCCCGGTCCAGGTCGAAGGTGGCCTCCAGCGCCAGGTAGAGCTCGGGGCCGTAGCCGACCGTCGCCCGCACCTCGGTGTAGCCGTCGTCGTAGAGCCGGAAGTCGGGCTCCCCGCCGTCGGTCTCCAGGACGTCCAGGATCCCCAGCGCGAGGTCGCGTACGTCCTGCTCCCGCGCGGTGCCGGCCAGCAGGGGCACCTGGGCGACCGGTGTGCCCACTTCGAAGATCCACGTTCCGTCGGCGATCCGCCGCCGGAGCCGCAGGGGAACCGGGGTGTCTCCCGTGTGGTGGTGGGTGAGCCCCGGGCACTCCACCACGATCTCGCTGCCGGCCACGACCGTCTCCGCGTCTCTCATGGGGCGTGACCCTACCGGCGCGTGTGGACGCGGGGCCCGCCCCGGCCCTTCCCAATTCCTGTAACGGGTTCTACTCTGACCGCCGCCACCGCAGCGACCGGCGCGACCGCGAGACTCCCGGAGGGGCCGTGCACCTCGAATACACGCCTGAGCAGCAGCAGTTGCGCACCGAGCTGCGCGCCTACTTCGCCGAGTTCGTGCCGGAGGACGTCCACGCCCGCTACGAGGACCCCGCGGCGCAGAAGCGCTTCTACCGGGAGACCATCCGCCGCCTCGGCGCGGACGGCTGGCTCGGCGTCGGCTGGCCGAAGGAGTACGGCGGCCGAGGGATGTCGGCCATGGAGCAGTTCATCTTCTTCGACGAGGCCGCGCAGGCCGTCGTCCCGCTGCCGCTGATGGCCCTGAACACGGTCGGCCCGACCCTCATGCGCTTCGGCACCGACGAGCAGAAGGCGTACTTCCTCCCCCGGATCCTCTCGGGGGAGATCGACTTCGCCATCGGCTACAGCGAGCCCGACGCCGGCACCGACCTGGCGGCCCTCAAGTGCAAGGCCGTCCGCGAGGGCGACGAGGAGAGCGGGACCTACGTGGTCAACGGCCAGAAGATCTGGACCACCAACGGCGACACCGCCGACTGGGTCTGGCTCGCCGTCCGCACCGATCCGGACGCCCCCGCGCACAAGGGCATCACCATGCTGCTCGTGCCGACCTCCGACCCCGGCTACTCCTGCACCCTGATCAACACCCTCGCCTCGCACGACACGACCGCCAGCTACTACGAGGACATCCGCGTGCCCGCGAGCCGCCGCGTCGGGCAGGAGAACAAGGGCTGGCGCCTGATCACCAACCAGCTCAACCACGAGCGGGTCACCCTCGCCGCCCACGGCACCATGGCCGTCCGAGCCCTGCACGACGTCCAGCGCTGGGCCGCCGCGACGAAGCTCGCCGACGGGCGCCGCGTGATCGACCTGTGCTGGGTGCGCGGCCGTCTCGCCCGCACACACGCCCGTCTCGACGCGATGAAGCTGCTCAACTGGCAGATGGTGGGCGCCGTCGAGTCGGGAACCCTCACCCCGCAGGACGCCTCCGCGGTCAAGGTGTACGGCTCGGAGGCGCGCAGGGACGCGTACGCCTGGCTCATGGAGGTCGTCGGCGCGGCGGGCTCCCTCAAGGACGGCTCCGCGGGCGCGGTCCTGCACGGCGAACTGGAACGGGGCTACCGCAGCGCCGTGATCTTCACCTTCGGCGGCGGCAACAACGAGATCCAGCGCGAGATCATCTCCTGGATCGGCCTGGGCATGCCGAGGGTCCGCCGCTGACCGCCCGCGCGCACCGCCCCGGCCGGGGGCGGTCCCCCGGCCGGGGCGGTGCGGCGGTGCGGGCGGGTCAGACCAGTTCGGGCTGGGGTTCGTGCGAGCGGGGGGCCGGCAGGGGCGCCGCCGCGGGCCGGCGGTCCCAGAGCCGGGTGGTCCGTACGTAGCCGTAGACGACCGCACCCGACGCCAGGAGCACCAGCGGACCGAACACCCACGGATGCCCGGCCATCTCCGTCGACAGGTAGCGGTACGACACCAGCAGCGCGGTGAAGACCGCGGTGCCGGAGCCGACCAGCAGGGTCGCCCGCCGGTCCCAGCCGCGGGCGAGTGCCCGCAGCGCCGCCTCGATCGTGAGGGTGAAGACCACGCCCGAGACGATGTCCGCTCCGTAGTGGTAGCCGAAGCCCAGCGTCGCGCCGAGCGTGGCGATCAGCCAGAAGGTGCCGAGGAACCGCAGGGCCCACGGACCCTTGCGGGAGTGGATGAAGATCGCGGTGGCCCACGCCGTGTGCAGGCTGGGCATGCAGTTGCGCGGGGTGATCTCGTCGAAGAGCATCGGCCTCGGGGTCCCGAGGCTGGGCGCCGTGTGCGGCCACAGGTTGGCCACCGCCCACTGGCCGCCGTCGGCGCCGTAGGCGAGGATCGGCCCGACCACCGGGAAGACCATGTAGATGCCCGGCCCGAGCAGGCCGACCACCAGGAACGTGCGCACCAGGTGGTGGGCCGGGAAGCGGCGCTGCACCGCCACGTGGCGCAGCTGGTACAGGGCGACCAGGACCGCGCCGACCGCGAGCTGGATGTAGACCCAGTCGAGCACGTGGTGGCCGACCGAGCCGGTGGCCTCCACGATCCGGCCGGCCACCCACGACGGGTTGCCGAGCGCGTGATCGGCGGCCGCCACGTACTGGTCCAGCACCATCGGGCGGGTCTTCGAGGTGATCAGCAGCCAGGCGTAGCCGGTCTTCCGGCCGGTGACCAGCAGCAGCGCCAGTCCGGCGCCCTTCAGCAGCAGGGCGCGCTCGGGGCCGGTGCGGCGCGTGACGGCGAAGACGGCACAGCCCAGGGTCACCCACAGGGCGCCGCTGCCGGCCATGTTCTCGGCGCCGAGCGCCCACCGTACGAGCCAGAGGACCAGGTCGATGCCGACCGCGGCGCCGAGCGCGATGAACCGCTGCCGCCAGGTGAGCACGACCATCATCAAGGCCATGCTCGCGTACAGCACGGTCCCCGACCTCGGGGCGAAGACCACTTCTCGCGCCTGGTCGGTGATCGGACCCGCCACGCCGTAATGGCGCGAGGCTATTTCCAGGGCGACGAGGAATCCGAGGCCCGTCACGCTCACCGCGGCCCACAGAACGACCCGTGGCCGACGCCAAGCCCCGGACTCGATTCCGCCGCCCATGCGCGCAAGCGTGCGCGATACCGCAGATATCATTTTCAGCCGATGTTCATATTTCAACCTGTTGATTGTTGGCTCGAACATGTTAGCGGAGTGATGTGGCTCCGCTCATGGGGTCGGCCGGGCCGCACCAGGGATCGCCGGACCACCGGTTCTGTGCTGAGCTGGGAGGGTCCTCGGGCAACCGCGCGCCCCCGGGAGGCGCACCATGACGCACGTCCGTCCCGGCGCACCCGCGCCGAACCGGCCCGGAGTCCTGCTGCCGGGGCGCGAGCTGGCGGTGGGCTGGACGCTGATGGTGCTGATCGCCGTACTCGCCTGGGCGGCCACGGTCGGCCAGGCCCGGGGGATGGGGACCGGGCCCGGCAGCAGGGGCATGGCGCTGCCGCTCTTCCTCGCGCTGTGGGTGGTCATGATGGCGGCGATGATGCTGCCCTCGGTGGCGCCCGTGGCCCTCACCTGGGTGCGCGGCATCGGCCGCCGCTCGGCGGGCCCCGCCCGCGCACTGCGCACCGCCGAGTTCGTGAGCGGCTACCTGCTGGCCTGGACCGGTTTCGGGCTGCTGGTGTACGGGGCGCTGACCGTGACCGGGCGCCTGGTGGAGGCCGCTCCCGGGGCGGCGCGGTGGATCGGCGCGGG
Source organism: Streptomyces sp. NPDC012794 (assembly GCF_042901085.1). NCBI lineage: Bacteria > Bacillati > Actinomycetota > Actinomycetes > Kitasatosporales > Streptomycetaceae > Streptomyces > Streptomyces sp. NPDC012794. Next base: position 136,942 of record NZ_JBIBCI010000005.1, on the reverse strand, counting down.
CGCCTTCCTCCTCGCGGGGCTCCAGCAGTTCGGCCCGCTGAAGCGGGTCTGCCTGCGGCACTGCCGCAACCCGATGTTCCAGCTCGCCCGGTACGCGCGCTACCGGCGATGGGCCAAGGACCTGCGGGTCGGCGCGCACCACGGCCTGTACTGCGTCGGCTGCTGCTGGGGCCTGATGATCGTCATGATCCCGCTCGGGGTGATGAACGTGGCCGCTATGGCGGCCGTCGCCGCGGTGATCTTCCTGGAGAAGCTCTGGCGGCAGGGCCCGTGGCTGGCCTGGGCCGTGGGCCTCGTCTTCCTCGTGCTGGCGGCCCTCGCCCCCTTCCAGGACTGGCTGCTGCCGGGACTGGACCCGGGCCCGCCGATGGGGGAGATGGAGATGCGCCGGATGGGGTGACCGCTTCCGCCGGGGCGGCGGCAGGAGGAGAATCGAGCTGATGATCCGTGCCGCCGAACGCGGGCGGCGGTGTCCGCCCGGCACATGGCGGGCCCTCCGCGACGCCCGCCCGGTGCGGGGTCACGTGGAGGCGATGAGATGTCCGAGACCACAGCGACCGTCCCGGCCTGGCACGCGGCCGGGGACTGGTTCGACACGTGCAGGTGTGATGTTCCGTGCCCCTGCTCCTTCGCGCAGCGGCCCAGCTACGGCGAATGCGACGGAGTCCTCGCCTGGCACATACGCGAGGGCAACTACGGTGACGTGACGCTCGACGGCCTGAACGTCCTGATGCTCGGTTCCTTCGTCGGGAACGTGTGGGCGGAGCACAGTGACACGTACGCGGCGATCTTCCTCGACGAGCGCGCCGACGAGGCCCAGCGCCAGGCACTGCAGATGATCTTCGGGGGCCGGGCGGGCAGCTGGCCGGCCGAGATGGTGGCCATGATGGACGCCGAGATGCGCGGCCTGGACTTCGCCCCCGTCCACATCGAGGTCGACGAGGACCTCGGCGGCTGGAGGGCCACCGTCCCCGGCCGGGTCGAGGCCGGCGCGGTGGCCCTCACGGGTCCCACGACCCCGGAGGGCGCGCGGGTCCAGTCGACGAACCTGCCGGGCTCGGAGACCGGGCCGGGGCAGGTCGCCACCTGGGGCCGCTCGACCACGGACCGGGCCGACGCCTTCGGATTCCACTGGAGCAGGGAGGGCCAGTCCAGCAAGCACATCACCTTCGACTGGACCGGACCCGACGGCACGGGCGCGGGACGCTGATCCCCGATGTCGCGGCTGCGGAAGTCGTCCAGGGTCTCGCGCCTGACGAGGAGCCGCGCCACGTCCCCGCGCACCGCGACCACCGGCGGCCGGCCGACCATGTTGTCCCCGGAGGCCATGGACAGCTGGTAGGCCCCGGCCACCGGTACGGCGAGCAGGTCGCCGGGGTGGACGTCGTCGGGCAGGGGAACCCCGGCGGCGAGGACGTCACCGGCCTCGCAGTGCCGGCCGACCACGGTGGCCGTGCCGGGGCCGGCCGTGGAGGCGCGGGCGGCCAGCCGGGGCGCGTACCGCACCCCGTACAGGGCGGGCCGCGGGTTGTCGCTCATCCCGCCGTCCACGGCCACGAACACGTCGCCCCGGGTGCGTTTCACCGCGAGCACCCGGTACAGGGCGACCCCGGCCGGACCCACGACGGCCCGCCCCGGCTCGATCGCGAGCCGGGGCACGGGCAGAGCGGCGGCGGCGCAGGCCCGGGCGAGGCCGGTGCGCAGCCCGCGCGCCAGCGGGGCCACGTCCAGGGCCGGTTCCCCGGGGCGGTACGCGATGCCGTGCCCGCCGCCCAGGTCCAGCTCGGGCAGGGCGGCCCCGTGGGCGTCGCGGACCTCGGCCATCAGCTCCACCATGCGGCGCAGCGCCACCAGGCAGGGGCCGACGGCGGTGATCTGGGAACCGATGTGGCAGTGCAGCCCGGTGAGTTCCAGCTGCGGCTGGGCCAGGATCCGGTCGACGGCCCGCCGGGCGCTGCCGTCGGCGGCGGACAGCCCGAACTTCTGGTCCTCCGTACCGGTACGGATCTTCGCGTGGCCGCCGGCGCGGACACCCGGCACCACCCGCACCAGGACCCTCTGGCGGCCCCGGGGTCCCACGGCGGCGGCGATGCGGGCTATCTCGGAGGGGCTGTCGATGACGATCCCCCCCCACGCCGAGCCGCAGCGCGGCCCCGATGTCCCGGGGCGACTTGGCGTTGCCGTGCAGCACGATCCGCTCGGCGGGGAACCCCGAGGTCACGGCGAGTTCCAGTTCCCCGGCGAAGCACACGTCGAGGCCGAGGCCCTCCTCCCGGACCCAGCGCACCATCGCGCGGGAGAGGAAGGCCTTGGCGGCGTACAGGACGGCGGCTCCGGGGAAGGCGTCGCGGTAGGCGCGGCAGCGTGCGCGCACCTCGCCCTCGTCCAGTACGTACGCCGGGGTCCCGAACCGTTCGGCGACGTCCGCCAGCGGCACCCCGCCGACGGCCAGGCCGCCGCGGGCGAGCACGGTCGTGGAGGCGGGCCAGACGGACAGGTCACCAGCGCCCGCCGACACCTCGGGGACGGCTGCGATGGTCATGGCGCCCTCCCCTTCAGGCGGTCCGCGCGGCGGAACCCGACGCCCGGGGCGCGGGCACCGAGGGCGCCGGCGAGGACGCGGGCGCCGGCGGAGCGGGCACAGCGGCCGCCGCCGCGGGCGCCGCCGCGGGCGCGGCGGACGGCGCCGGGGTGACCCCCGGAGCGGTCAGGACCGGGTCGACGGTGAGCGGCGTCACCCCGAGCGGCTCGGCCAGCGCGCGCAGCGCCGCCTCCGAGAGCCGGATCCAGGGGTGCCCGGCCCCCAGCACGGCGGCGAGCCGGTCCGGCCCGGTGAAGCCGACGGCGGTACGGGCGCCCAGCGGGGTGCGGAACAGGCGTACCACCACCTCCGCGCCTCCCGGCCGGACCGGTACGTACAGGGGTCCGGCCGGGACGCGTTCCTCCGGCTCGGGATCGTCCTCGTACGAGTACACACACATGAGGTCTTCTCCTGGAGGAACCACGAGCGGCGGACGGGGCCCCGGGCAGCGGGGAGGCGTCCCGGGGCACGCCACCGAGGCTAGGCCGTCTCTTCCGGATCTTGCTCCCCCAGCTACCGCTGGGAGGTGCCCCCAGACCCGCGACGCCTGGCACGGCACCTCGCCGCGTTGTGTCGGCACAGCCGAGTACGTCCAGTACGCGCGCTGTGCCTCCGCCTTGCGGGGCACCGCACCAGACGCCGCGGGCTTGACCGGCAAGACCCGGAAGAGACGGCCTGGGCCCGCATCCGGCCTCGTGCGTCCATCCCCTGACGGGTCGTTGACGCCGCCCGGTCCCATCCTGACGGCCCGTTGACACCGCCCGCGCCGGTCCCGCCGGAGCGCGACGGCCCCGCCGGGCATGATCTGTGCCGCTATGCCCGTAATCAGGCCCGCTGCGCAAACGTGAAACGCACGCTTATGAAGCCGTGCGGAGCCTTTGGAGGCCGAAAAACCACCCCGGCGTGGGACAGGATTCAGGTGCAGGAGCTGATGCCCTCCCGAGCCGCCACACCCCAGCTGACCAGGGGTTTAGGCGCACCTTCCCCGACCCGTCGCCAGGCTTCGCCCTGCCCCGGCGCGGCCGGGGGAGCAGGGGCCGGCAGGCCCGAAACCGACCATCCAGGAGACAAGACGTGTCCACCACCGCACACGAAGCCTTCCTCGCCGACACCCACACCGGTCTGCCGATCCCCGCGGACCCGGTGTTCGCCTCCGCCGAGGAGGAGCGCCGCCACCGCAAGCGGCGACTGGCCGCCGCCATGCGACTGTTCGGCAAGGCGGGCTACGCCGAAGGGATATCCGGCCACATCTCGGTCCGCGACCCCGAGGACCTCGACACCTTCTGGGTCAACCCCTTCGGCGTCTCCTTCAGCCGCGTCCGCGTCGCCGACCTGATCCGCGTCGACTCCTCGGGCCGCGTCGTCGACGGCACCGGCAAGGTCAACCCCAGCGCCTTCACCATCCACTCGAAGATCCACGAGCGGCCCGGGGCCGACGCCATCGCGCACGGCCACACCGTCCACGCCCGCGCCCTCGGCGCCCTCGAACGGCTGCTGGAGCCCTACGACCAGGAGTCCGCGGCCTTCTACCAGGACCAGGTCCTCTACGGCGACTACGACGGCCCCGCCATCCGGATCGAACACGGCCAGGACATCGCCGACCGCCTCGGCGCCAAGCGCGCCATGCTGCTCCGCCACCACGGCCTGATCACCGTGGGCGGCTCCCTGGAGGAGGCCGTCCACTGGTTCTTCACCTACGAGAGCTGCGCCCAGGTGCAGTTGCTGGCCCTCGCCGCGGGCCGCCCCGTCCCGATGTCCCACGAGCAGGCCCTGCTGGCCCGGGACGGCTTCGGTGACGAGCAGCTCGGCCGCTACAGCTTCCAGATCATGTGGGACGAGATCACGGCGGAACAGCCCGACCTGCTCGACGAGTAGCCGCCGGCGCCCCGGCGCCCCGGCCCGCCCGCCTGCCCGGCCGGTCCCGCCCGGCCGCCCGCCTGCCTGCCGCACCAGATCCCAGGAAGCAATCATGAGTTCGACCGCCTCACCACGCGCGGAAGCGCGCACCATCCTCGTCATCGTCGCGATCGTGCAGTTCGTCATCGGCGGCTGGTTCTCGTGGTCGGCGTCCCACGCCGCCCCCCGGGACCTGCCCGTCCTGGTCGTCTCCGCACCGGGCGCCCCCCAGAGCGCGGAGCAGCTCGCCGACCGGCTGCGCGAGGCCGCTCCCGGCGCCTACGACGTCGGGACCGCCGCCGGTGTCGAGGAGGCCGACGCCGCCCTGCGCGACCGCAAGGCGTACGGGGCCCTGCTGCCCACCGCCGGCGGACTCGAACTGCGCCTGGCCTCCGCCGCCTCGCCCACCGTCGCCCAGACCCTGACCGGGCAGGCGCAGGAACTCGCCGGCGGCCCCGTACGCGTCACCGACGTGGTGCCCGCGGACCCCGACGACCCGCACGGCGCGGGCCTTTCCATGGGCTTCCTGCCCCTGCTGATCACCGCCGTCATCGCCGCCCTGCTCTTCGTCCTCAAGGTGCGCGCCGCCGGCGCCAAGTTCCTCGGCGTCATCGGCTTCGCCCTCGCCTCCGGACTCCTCAGCTCCCTGATGCTGACCCACCTCAGCGGGGTGGCGCCGGGCGGCTACTTCGTCAACGCCGGGATCGTGGCCCTGCTGGAGCTGGCCATGGTCTCCCTGATCACCGGGCTCGGCTCGCTGATCGGCCCGCCCGGCATAGCCGTCGGCGCCGTCCTGATGTTCGTCGTCGGCAACCCGCTCTCCGGACTGGCCTCGGCCCCGGAGATGCTGCCCCAGCCGCTGGGCTCGATCGGCCAGTTCTTCCCGGCGGGGGCCGCCGCGACCCTGCTGCGCACCGCGGGCCCCTTCGACGGCGCCGGTGCCGGCGGCCCGGTCCTGGTGCTCGTCGTCTGGGCGCTGATCGGCCTCGGCCTGCTCTACGCGAGCTCCCGCCGCCGCCCCGCCGCCGCCCCCACGGCCGCCGCCGCCGAGCCGCAGCCCGCCCCCGCGCACTGACGGCGCCCCCGCGGGCGCCCCTCCCGCCGACTCCTCTCCACGAAGGGTGACCATGACCATCGACACGAACGACCGCCCGCCGACGCGCATCGGCCTGGTCGGCGGAGGGGCCGCGGCCGTCTGCCTGCTGGACCGGCTCTCCCGCACCCAGGGCCGCGGCCGGGGCTCGATCACCGTCTTCGAACCCTCGGGCGCCCTGTGGCGCGGCCGCGCCTACCAGCACGACGCCGACACGGTCCTCGCCAACATCATCCCGGCGGAGATGAGCGCCCGCACCGGAGACCCCGACGACTTCCTGAACTGGCTGCGCGCCTCCGGACTCCCGTACGGGCAGGGCGATTACGCCGCGGACGGTTATTTCCCGCCCCGCCGGGTGTTCGGCAGCTACCTGGAACGCACCGCCGAGAACGCCGTCGGCGAGCTCTCCCTCGGCGGCTGGCCCACCGGCATCGTCCGCGACGCGGTCGTCGCCGCCCGCGAGGTTGGGGAGGAGGTGGTGCTGACCACCCGGGACGGCCGCACCCACGCGTTCGACTACGTGGTCTGCGCGGTCGGCGCCGGCCGGCCCGCCGACCACTACGGACTCGACGGCAGCCCGGGCTACTTCGGCGACCCCTACCCGCTGCGCACCACGGTCGCCGCGATACCCGCGACCGCCGACGTCACCGTCCTCGGCACCGGCCTCGCGGCCGTGGACACCGTCGTCTCCCTCGCCGCCCGCGGCCACCGGGGCCGGATCACCATGGCCTCCCGCAACGGCGCCCTGCCCGCCGTGCGGCAGCGCCCCGTCTTCCCCGAGATCCGGCACTTCACCCCCGCCGCCCTGCACGCCCGCGCCGCCGCGAACCACGACGGCCGGCTCGCACTGGACGACGTACTGGAACTCCTGGAACGGGAACTGGCCGCACACGGCGCCGACCCCTCCGCGGTGGTCGCCGAACTGTCCTCCCTGGGCACCGAAGCCCCCCTGGAGCGGCTGCGCCGCCAGTACGAGCGCATCGACGAGGCCGACACCGGCATGCGGGTCATGCAGCACGCCGTCCCCGAGAGCGGCCCCGACGCCTGGACGCTGCTGCGCACCGCCGACCAGGAATTCATCCGGGAGCACCACTACCGGGCCGTGATGAGCCTGTGCTGCCCGATGCCCCCGGCCAACGCCCGCAAGCTGCTGGAGCTCGACGAGGCGGGCGGCCTGCGCGTCGTGCGCGGCCTGTGGAACGTCAAGCCCCTGGCCGGAGACGGCTTCCACATCGGGGCCGACGGAGGGGAGTACGAGAGCGACGTCGTCGTCAACGCCGTCAGCGCGCCCTCCCACCGGGTCCCGGCGCAGGCCCGCCCGTTCGTCGACTCGCTCGTCGAGGACGGCATCGGCGAGTACCACCCGCACGGCGGCCTGCACATCGAACCGTCCACCAGCCGGGCCGTCGGCGCCGGCCGGCCCCACCGGCGGATGCACGCGATCGGCGACATGGGCGCCGGGACCCTCTTCTTCACCTCCGGCATGCCCTCCGTCCTCGAACGGGCCGACGACATCGTCCGGGCGGTCCTCGAGGACATCACCGCACCGGCCACCGCACTCCAGGAGCAGCGCGCATGAACACCATCACCCGCAGGGACATGATGCGGGCCGCCCTGACCACGGCCGCCGTCGTCGGCACCAGCGCCGCCGTCGCGCCGATCGTCCTGGCCGACCCCGCCCCCGCACCGGCCGGCGCACCCGCCGGGGCCGGCACCGCCGCCGCGCCGGCCCCCCTCCCCGGCAGCTTCGACGAGGTGTACCGGGGCCGGCGCATCCAGGGCGGACCGGCGCCCGTGCGCTACGCCTCCGCCCGGAACGCCGGCGCCCCGGCCCCGGGCCCCGGCATCGAGGTCAGCATCGACGGCCGTCCGCTGCACGTCATGCGCCGCGCCGACGGCAGCTACCTGAGCCTGGTCAACCACTACCAGTCCTTCCCCACCCCGCTGGAGGTGGCGCGGGCGGCGGTGGACGAGATCGGCACCGCGCAGCTCTCGACGGCCCGGCTGCACCACCACTGACGTCCGACAGAGCGAGGAACAAGCACACGTGTACACGCGCAAGAACCAGAAGGACCTGGACGCCGACGAGCGGGCGAGGTTCGTGGCGGCCCTCCTGGAGGTGAAACGACGCGGCGTCTACGACGAGTTCGTCCGGCTGCACGGCCAGTACTTCGTCTCCGACGGCGAGGGCGGGCAGCGGGTGGGGCACATGTCCCCCTCCTTCTTCCCCTGGCACCGCCAGTACCTGCTGGAGTTCGAACGCGCCCTCCAGCAGGTCGACCCGAAGGTGACCCTGCCCTACTGGGACTGGACCACCGACCAGTCGCCCACCTCGGGCCTGTGGGCCGACGACTTCCTCGGCGGCAACGGCCGCCCCGGCGACCGCCGGGTCATGACCGGCCCGTTCGCCTTCGACCGGGGCGACTGGCCGGTGAACGTGGGCGTCACCGAGGAGAAGTACCTGATGCGCGACTTCGGCCGCCCCGCCGACCCGGTCGCACTGCCCACGCCCGCCGAACTCGCCCGGGCCGTCGACGACCCGGTGTACGACTCCGCGCCCTGGGACTCCACCGCCACCACGGCGGGCTTCCGCAACAAGCTGGAGGGCTGGACCGTGGGGGAGAAGGAGGGCTGGCACAACCACAACCGGGTCCACCTGTGGGTCGGCGGCCAGATGACCGGCGGGACCTCGCCCAACGACCCCGTCTTCTGGCTCCACCACACGTTCATCGACCTCGTCTGGGCCCGCTGGCAGCGCGAGCATCCCGGATCCGGCTACGAGCCGCGCCGGCCCCTGCCCGCCACCGACCCCCAGCACGGCCGGGTCATCAGCCTCGACGAGCCCATGTCCCCGTGGCGGGTGCGGCCCTCCGAGCTGCTCGACCACACCCGCTTCTACCAGTACGCGCAGTGACGCGCCCCGCGCGCCCGCTGCCCGCACCCCGTCACCACCACAGAGAAGGAACCGTCATGCGCCTGCGCACCACCGTCCCGGCCCTCGCCGCCACCGCCCTGATCGCCCTCGCCGCGGCCCCGTCCGCCCAGGCGGCGGCCCCGGCTCCGGCCGCCGCTGCCACCGCACGGCCGGCCGCCGCCGTCCCCGCCTTCGCGGGCCACACGTACGTCCTCACCCTCGACAACGGCGCCGTCCTGCGGAACTCCTACTCCGCCGACGGCACGACCCTCGACTGGACCGCCCTGGAAGGCCCGATGGCCGGCCGCAGCGGCCAGGAGCGGCTCTCCGTCCGCCAGGTGGGCGAGGGCCTCTACTTCGTCAACTGGGTCGAGGCCTCCGGCATGACCGTCAGCCACGTCATGGACCTCGGCCACTCCACCGTCAGCGTCTACTGGACGTACGCCACCCCCGACGGCGGCCGCGCCGGCGAGCTGCACACCGCGACGCTCGAGCGCGTCTCTTCTTGACCGACACCGTGACGCGGGGCCGGCGCCACGGACGCCGGCCCCGTCCACGTCCGTACCCGGGGGAACCGCACATGTCCGCTCCACTCACCCAGACACCCCGGCCGCCCGCGGCCCGGGCCCCGGCCGACGGGGAGCTCGCCGGCGCCCTGCGCCCACGCCACCTGACCATGCTGGCCCTCGGCGGGGTCATCGGCGCCGGGCTGTTCGTCGGCTCCGGAACCGGCCTGCGGGTCGCGGGCCCGGCCATCATCCTGTCGTACGCGCTCGCCGCCGCCCTGGCCCTGCTGGTCATGAGGATGCTCGGCGAGATGGCCGCGGCCATGCCGGCCAGCGGCTCGTTCTCCGTCTACGCCGACCGTGCCCTGGGCCGGTGGGCCGGCTTCACCGCGGGCTGGCTGTACTGGGCCGTGACCGTCATCGCGATCGCCATCGAGCTGATCGCCGCCGCGACCATCCTGCACCAGTGGGTCCCGGCCGTACCGCAGTGGGCGATCGCCCTCGCGGCCCTGGCCGTCTTCACCCAGTCCAACATGCTCTCGGTCTCCTCCTTCGGGGAGGCCGAATTCTGGTTCGCGGGCATCAAGGTGGCCGCCATCATCGCCTTCCTCGCCCTCGGCGTGGCCGCCCTGTGCGGCGCCGTGCCCGGGGTCGAGTCGCCCGGCATGACCAATCTGACCGGCCGCGGCGGCTTCCTGCCGCAGGGCTGGGACAGCGTCGTCGCGGGCCTGCTGACCGTGGTGTTCGCCTTCGGCGGCATGGAGGTCATCACCATGGCCGCCGCCGAGTCCGGCGACCCCGCCCGCTCCGTCACCAAGGCGGTCGGCAGCGCCATCTGGCGGATCAGCCTCTTCTACCTCGGCTCGATCGCCGTGATCGTCACCCTGCTGCCGTGGGACGCGGCCACGCCCGGCCGCAGCCCCTACGTCGCGGTCCTCGACCGGCTCGGCATCCCGGGCGCGGGGCGGCTGATCGAGGTCGTCGTGCTCATCGCCCTGCTGTCCGCGATGAACGCCAACCTGTACGGCGCCTCGCGCATGGCGCACTCGCTCGCCGCCCGGGGCGAGGCCCCGCGCGTCCTGCTGCGCACCTCCGCCCGGGGCGCGCCCCGGGCGGCCGTCGCGGCGTCGGCGGCCTTCGGCTTCGTGGCGATCGCCCTCGACCACCGCTGGCCGGAACGGATCCTGCCGTTCCTGGCGAAGGCCATGGGCGGCTCCATGCTTTACATGTGGCTGACCGTGGCCGCCGCCCACCTGGTGCTGCGCCGCCGGCTGGAGCGGGACTCCCCGCACCTGCTGGTGGTGCGGATGCGCGGCTTCCCGTACCTGTCCTGGCTCGCGGCGGCCGGCATCGTGGCCGTGCTCGTGCTGATGGCCCTCGACCCCGGGGCGCGCGGCCAGTTGGGCTGGTCGACGCTGCTGGTCCTGGTGCTGCTGGCGGCAGCGGGCGTACGGGCGCTGCGCGCGCCGCGCTCGGAACTGAGCGGACCCGGCCGGGGTGTCCCGGCCGGGCCTCAGGTGCTCGACGGGTGGGGATCAGGCCGGCAGCGGGGCGCAGTCCGGCTCGGCGCGCTCGTCCGCGGGCAGCAGCCCGCTGGTGGCGATGAGGTAGCCGAGCTGGGCCCGGCTGCGGCTCTGCAGGGTGGCGGCGATCCGGCTCACGTGGGCGGCGACGGTCCGCCGGCTGGTGCCGAGGCGGCGGGCGATCGCCTCGTCCGTGTGACCGGCCACCAGCAGGCGCATCACGGCCCGCTGGATCTCGTCGGCGATGTCGGGCTCCACGGTGCGCGAGGCACCCGGGTCGATGGTCGAACCCCGTTCCCAGGCCTCCTCGAAGACCCGCACGAGGAAGGAGACGATGGAGGGCTGCCTGATCTCCAGCACCGAGGTCCGGCCCTCGCCGGGGCCCGGGACGTAGGCGACGGCCCGGTCGATGACGATCAGCCGGTCGAAGACGTGGTCCAGGGTGCGGACCTCGCATCCGGCCTCCGTGAGCCGTTCGATGTGGCGCAGCGTGGCCGCGTGGGTCCGGGCGGCGTGCGGGTACAGGGTGCGGTGCCGCACGGCACCGCGTACGTGGTCGAGCTCGTCCAGGTCGTACGAGACGCGCGAGCCCCCCGGCTGCACCGTCATCAGTTCCTCCCGGCACTCGCGGACCGCGTGCGCGAGCGTGGAGTGGACGACCTTCTCCCCGTCGATCGCGGTGGCCCAGCCGGTGTGTTCGCGTTTGGCGGCGGTGTAGATCGCGGCCACCGGTACGAAGCTCCCGGCGATGGCGTGCGCGTCCAGCCGCTGCCGTTCCAGCGACTGCTCGATGGGGCGGACGAGTTCGGCCTTGGCGACGTCCGGCGCCACGGGCACGAGGACGGTCGGGTCGTCCGGCGGAGCGACGAGCAGTCCCATCCGCAGGAGACAGGCGGGTGCGCCTTCCCTGGGCGTGCATCCCTTCACGACGGCCTGCCGGTAGACGGTCAGGCCCTCACCGCATACGCCGCCCCCTGTGTCCGCGGAGCGGTCACCTTCACAACATTCCCCCGGGTACTGCCTTGCATGATCCTGCATGGCCTCATTATGCACTTCGAAAAGTAGCCGGTATCGGTACTTAGGCTGTCAACATGGTGTCTTAATAAGTTATTGACCATGGAACCGGAGGTAACGGGCGTATGTCGAACCGTTTTGGGGTACTCGCCGACATCCTGGAGGAGTGGCGCGCGGCCTTCGGGGAGCGCCGCGTCGACGACATCGTCGCCCTCTTCGCCGATGACGCCCTCTTCCAGGGCCTGTCCCCCAGGCTGCTGAACGGCCGGGCGGAGATACGGACCTACTACGAGAACGTCCCGCCCGGCACCACCGCCACCGTGGAGGTCCTGCACTCCCGCCCCGTCGCCGCCGAGGCACTCGGCGGGTTCGCCACCGTCACCTTCCGGACACCCACCCCCGAGGACCTCGCCGGGACCCCGCTCACCGTCCGCCTCTCCGTCCTCGCCCAGCACACCGGAGACGGCTGGCGGATCCGCCAGTACCACGTCTCGCGGCTGGCCTGAGGCGCGTGGGGGCGGGCTTCCCGGAGCGAGGGGGCCGCGCCCGCCCCGCCGCCGCACCCCCGCCGCCGCACCCCGCCCCGCCGCCGGGCCGGCGCCGGTGCTGCCGGGGACTCCCGCGCGCCCCGCCCGTACCCGCGTACCGCGTCCCTGGCCGAAATCCATTGGGGCGCCGGCCCGTTGGCCGCCGCCCACGGATCCCTGCCCCACCGGCCGCACCAGCCGTACGGACACCCCGCACCGGCCCCGGGCGCGGTCACCCGCCGCCTGCGCCCCACGCGCCGCGTGCTGCGCAGCATTCCCGCAGGTCCGCCCCGGCGGCCGCCTCCAGGTCACATCTTGAGAGCGATGCGCCGACTCGGCCCCGGCACCCGCCCCTCCGCGTACACACTGCGAACATCAGCGGCCATACTGGACCGGCCGGGGAGGGCGCGGCACGACGACGGGGGCGGCTTTAAGACATGGCGGAGTCCAGACTGATCCAGGGCCGGTACCGGTCACTCGATCTGATCGGGCGCGGCGGCATGGGCGAGGTGTGGCGTGCCCGCGACGAGTCGCTCGGCCGGCAGGTCGCGGTGAAGTGCCTCAAGCCCCTCGGCCCGGAACAGGACGCCCACTTCACCCAGGTCCTGCGCGAGCGCTTCCGCCGCGAGGCGCGCGTCGCCGCCTCGCTCCAGCACCGGGGCGTCACCGTCGTCCACGACTTCGGCGACGACAGCGCCTCCGGCGGGCCCCTCTACCTGGTCATGGAACTCCTCGAGGGACGCAACCTCAGCCAGCTCATGGAGGAGAACGAGGCGCGTCCGCTCCCCGTCGACGTGGTCCTCGACATCGCCGAGCAGATGGCCGCCGCCCTCGGCTACACCCACGACCAGGGCGTCGTCCACCGCGACCTCAAGCCCGCCAACATCATGCGGCTCACCGACGGCACGGTGAAGATCTGCGACTTCGGCATCGCCCGCCTGGCACACGACATCGGCTTCACCGCCAAGCTCACCGGCGGCGGCATGGCCATGGGCACCCCGCACTACATGTCGCCCGAACAGATCGCGGGCGGCGAGGTCGACCACCGCAGCGACCTCTACTCCCTCGGCTGCGTCCTCTACGAGATCGCCACCGGAGCCCCGCCCTTCGACCTCGGCGACTCCTGGTCCGTGCTGGTCGGCCACCGCGACACCGCGCCCCTACCGCTGCGGGACCACCGTCCCGAGCTGCCCGGCTACTTCGAGCGGCTCGTGCTGGACCTGCTGGCCAAGCGTCCCGAGGACCGGCCCGGCGACGCCCGCCACCTGCACCGGCGCCTGGTCGAGTCCCGCTTCGGCCCCGGCGGGCGGCCCACCGCCCAGCCCCCGCTGCCCGCCTGGGCGGCGGGGATGACCGCCGGACGCAAGGCCGGCGTGGACGCCCGCCCCGCCAGCGGGGAGTGGGCGCTGCTCACCGGCTCCTGGACGGCGGCCCCCTCCGCCACGACGGGCTCCGGTTCCGGTTCCGGTTCCGGCTCCGGTCTCGCGGTTTCCGGCTCCGCTTCCGGTACCGCCGAGCACCGCATCGGCCGGCCCGCCCCCGCCGAGGACCCCCGGCTCACCGCCGCCTACGGGCTGGCGCTGCGCACCCCGCCCGCCGGAGAGCCCGACGCGCTCGCCGCCGGCCACACCCGCGCCTTCGCCCTCAGCCGCGCCGGCCGGCCCGAGGAGGCCCTCGCCGTGTACGCCGCCGTGGCACAGGGCCGGGCCCGGGTGCTCGGCCCCGACCACCCCGAGACCCTCGCCGCCCGCCAGGAGGAGGCGTACGAACTGGGCCGCCTCGGCCGCCACGGAGAGGCCTACGAGATGTACCGCGCGGTGCTGGCCGCCCGCGTCCGCACCGCGGGCCCGCTCCACCCCGACACCATGCGCTGCCGCCACAGCCTGGCCTGCGCCCTGAGCGCCCTCGGCCGGCACGCCGAGGCCCACGCCACCGCCGCCGAGGTGGCGGCCGACCGCGCCGCCGTGCTCGGGGCCGAGCACGCGGAGACCCTGCAGAGCCGTTACGAGGCCGCGTACGCCCTCGGCCGGCTCGGCCGCTGGCAGGAGGCCCTGACCGGCTTCCGCCAGGTCGCCGCCGCCCGGGAACGCGTACTGGGCCGGGACCACCCCGACGCCCTCGCCGCCCGCTACGAGACCGGCATCGCCCTGGGCCGCACCGGCCGGACCGCAGAGGCCCTCGACCTGTTCCGCTCCCTGGTCCGCGACCGCACCCGCGCCTACGGCGCCGCCGACCCGGAGACCCTGCGCGCCCGCCACGTCCTCGGGGTCAACCTGGGCCGCCTCGAACGCTGGGAGGAGGCCGTCGCCGAGGCCCGCGAGGTCGGCGCGGCGCGGGCCAGGGTCCTCGGCGCGGAACACCCGGACACCCTGGTCAGCCGCCGGGAACTCGCCGTCGGCCTGGGGCGGCTCGGCCGCTGGGACGAGGCACTGCCCATCTACCGGGACCTGTCCGGCATCCGCGAACGCTCCCTCGGCGACGAGCATCCCGACACGGTCCTCGCCCACGCCGACGAGGCGCACTGTCTGGAGCGGCTCGGCCAGGTGTGCTACCAAGAGCCATGACCGCCAACTCAGGTTCCCGGGGCCTCGCGCAGGACGTGTACGACGCGGTGATCGTGGGAGGCGGCCACAACGGCCTCGTCGCCGCCGCCTACCTGGCCCGCGCCGGCCGCTCGGTACTGGTCCTCGAACGGCTCGGCCACACCGGCGGCGCGGCCGTCTCCACCCGCCCCTTCGCCGGGGTCGACGCCCGGCTCTCGCGCTACTCCTACCTGGTCTCGCTGCTCCCCGCGAAGATCGTCCGGGACCTGGGGCTGCGGTTCGCGGTACGGCGGCGCACGGTCTCCTCGTACACGCCCTTCGAGCGCGACGGCCGCCCCGGCGGACTCCTCGTCGGCGGCGGCGAGACCCGCACCCGGGAGTCCTTCGCGAAGCTCACCGGCTCGGACCGGGAGTACGAGGCGTGGCGGGACTTCTACGGGACCACCGGCCGGCTCGCCCGCAAGGTCTTCCCCACCCTCACCGAACCGCTGCCCACCCGTGCGCGGCTGCGGGCCAGGATCGACGACGAGGCGGCCTGGCGGATGCTGTTCGAGGAACCGCTCGGGCGGGCGCTGGAGGAACGCTTCGCCGACGACCTGGTCCGGGGCGTGGTCCTGACCGACGGCCTGATCGGCACCTTCGCCGACGCCGACGACCCGTCACTCGTACAGAACCGCTGCTTCCTCTACCACGTGATCGGGGGCGGGACGGGCGACTGGGACGTGCCCGTCGGCGGCATGGGAGCCCTCACCGACGCGCTGGGCGCGGCCGCCCGGGCGGGCGGCGCCCGGATCGCCACCGGCCACGAGGTCCTGCGCATCCACACGGACGGCACCGCCCCGGCCGAGGTCGTCTTCCGCACGGCGACGGGCGAGGGCACGGTCGTGGCACGCACCGTGCTCGTCAACGCCTCCCCCCGGGCGCTGGCCGAACTCCTCGGCGAGACCCCCGACACCGGCGCCACGGCCCCCGAGGGCGCCCAGCTCAAGGTCAACATGCTGCTGAGCCGGCTGCCCCGGCTGCGCGACACCTCGGTGGACCCCCGTGAGGCCTTCGGCGGCACCTTCCACGTCGCGGAGGGCTACGAGCAGCTCAGGCGCGCCCACGGCGAGGCGGCGGGAGGGGAACTGCCGTCCGTGCCGCCCTCGGAGCTCTACTGCCATTCGCTGGCCGACCCCTCGATCCTCGGGCCGGAGCTCGCCGGTCAGGGCTACCAGACCCTCACCCTCTTCGGCCTGCACACCCCGGCCCGGCTCTTCGAGAAGGACAACCGGCAGGCCCGCGAGGTGCTGCTGACCGCCACCCTGGCCCAGTTGGACGCCCACCTGGCCGAGCCGCTCACCGACTGCCTGGCCTTCGACGGCGACGGGCGCCCCTGCATCGAGGCCAAGACCCCGCAGGACCTGGAGCGCGAACTGCGGCTGCCGGGCGGGCACATCTTCCACCGGGACCTGTCCTGGCCGTACGGGGACGAGGCGGACGCGGGGCGCTGGGGCGTGGAGACCGCCCACGGCAACGTCCTGCTGTGCGGTGCGGGGGCGGTCCGGGGCGGCGGCGTGAGCGGGATCCCGGGCCACAACGCGGCGATGGCGGTACTGGGCCGCTGAGCCGCTTGCGCGTCGGCCGGGAGCCCGGGGCGGTCTTCATTCAGGGAGGGCCGGCGGGGCCGGGAGCGTGAAACCGTCGAACAGGTCGTCCAGCGCTCGCCGCGCGGCGCTCGCCGGGGCGGCCCGGAGGGCGAGGTCGCGCGCGGCCACCGCCAGCGGATGGGTGAGGGCGGCCACCCGGCCCATCCGGCGGGCCCGGACCCGGATGGCGTCGGTACGGGCGAGCCTGGCCCGGGTGTAGGCGGCCAGGGCGGCCGGTACGTCGCGGCCGCGCAGCAGGTGGGCCAGGACGACGGCGTCCTCGACGGCCTGGCAGCCGCCCTGGCCGAGGTTGGGGGTCATGGCGTGCGCGGCGTCGCCGATCCAGGCGGTGCGGCCGTCGTGGAGCCGGGGGAGCGGCGCGGCCAGGTCGTACAGGTCGTGCTGGAGCACCGCCGCCGGGTCGATCCGCGCCAGCAGGGCGGGGATCGGATCGTGCCAGGTGCCGAAGCGCCGCAGCAGTTCGCCCCGGACGTCCGCGGGCCGGTACCCCTCGGGGACAACGGCGGTGGCGTACAGGTAGACCCGCCCGTCGGCGAGCGGGACCGTCCCGAAGCGCTCGCCCCGGCCCCAGGTCTCGGCCGCTTCGGCCGCCGGCCCGGACGGCAGCACGGTCCGCCAAGCGGTCTCCCCGGCGTAGTGCAGGCCCGGGTGGTCCGGGAAGTGGCGCCGGCGCAGCGCGCTGTGGATGCCGTCGGCGGCGACCACGGTGTCGGCGGTGAGGTCCCCGGCGGCGGTACGGACCACCGCGCGGCCGCCGTCCCCGTCCACGGCGGTGACCCCGGCCCCGTACACCAGGGTGCCCCCGGGCAGCGCCTGCGCCAGCGCGGCGGTGAGGGCGGCGCGGTGGACGGCGAGCGGGGGCCGGCCGTAGCGGGCGGCCAGTGCGGCGGTGTCGGCGCGGCTGAGCCGGGCGCCGTCGGGGCGGCGCACGCCGAGGGAGGCCGGGACGGCGCGGCCCGCCGCGCGGGTGGCGTCGAAGCCGATGGCGTCGTAGGCGCGCAGGGCGTTGGGGGCGAGGACGATCCCCGCGCCGACGGCCGCCGGTGCGGCCGCCCGTTCGCAGACGGTGACCCGCCACCCCTGGCGGTGCAGGGCCAGGGCGGCGGTGAGACCGCCGATCCCGGCACCGGCGACGACGGCGTGACGCGGGGTTTCGGGCATGGCACGGCCTCCTGCCTTGACGGCGGTCCTCTACATCCGTAGAGGGCTCTGCCGCCACTCTACAGCTGTAGAGTGGCGGCATGTCCACCCCGGAGAGCCCGCCCCCCGCCGCCGACCGCCGGACGCTGATCGCGGACACGGCCATCGCCCTCGTCGCCGCCGCAGGACTGCGCGGCCTGACGCACCGGGCCGTCGACGGCGCCGCCGCCCTTCCGGCCGGCAGCACCTCGTACTACTTCCGCACCCGGACCGCGCTCATCGGCGCCTGCTACCGCCGCCTCGCCGAGCTGGACCTCGCCGACCTCGACGGAGCCGGCCCGCCGCAGACCCCGCAGGACCGGGACGCAGCCGCGCGGCTGCTCGGGACGCTGCTGCACCAGTGGCTGACGCGGGGGCGCGAACGGCAGCTGGCACGCTTCGAGCTGAGCCTGGAGACCGCCCGGAACCCGGAACTGGAACCGGCCCTCCGTCAGGCGGGCCTCGCCGCCCGCGCCCGCGCCGCCGCCGTCCTCGCGGCCCTCGGCGCACCCCGGCCGGGGGAGTCCGCCGAGCTCCTGGCCGCCTGGACCGACGGCCTGCTCTACGACCGCCTCGCGGGCGCCCTCGCCCACGCCCGTCCGGCACCGGACCCGGCCGAACTGACCGCCGTCGCCCGCCGGATGATCGACGCCGCGCTCGCTCCTGCCTGAGGGCCGTCCGTGATGCGGCGAGGTCCGCGGCCGGCGCCGCGCGCCCGCCGGGGATCACGGGGCAGCCCTTAGGATCCCGACATGATCGCCGAACTGCAGTGCGTGGTACTGGACTGTCCACAGCCATTCGAACTTGCCCGCTTCTACGGGGAGTTGCTCGGAGGGGAGGTCAACCGGCCCGACCGGCGCTGGACCCTGGACGAGCACTGGGCCACGCTCCACACCCCGTCCGGAGCCGTCCTCGCCTTCCAGCAGGTCACCGACCACCGGCCGCCGCGGTGGCCCGACCCCGCCCACCCCCAGCAGGCCCACCTGGACCTCGCCGTCGCCGACCTCGACCGCGCCCAGGAACAGGTCCTCGCCCTCGGTGCCACCCTCCTCGACGACACCCCCGACGCCCGGGGCTGGCGCGTCTACGCCGACCCCGCCGGACACCCGTTCTGCCTGATCCGGGAGGGCCAGTGAGCGCGTCCCGCCTGGCCCCGCTGATACGGCAGTTCACGTTCGCGTCCACGCGCCTGTCCGACCGCCTGGCGGGGCCGGTGATGGACAGCGGCGACGGTACGGACACCCGGGTGGTGCCCATGACCGACGAGGAGTACCTCTGGGAGCCGGTGGCCGACTGCTGGTCGGTCCGGCGGCGCACGGACGGCCCGGGGCCGCGCGCGACCCTCCTGGCCGGTGCCCGCACGGGCGAGTGGGGCCGTGACGCGGCCTCCTACCCGCACCCCTGGCCGCCGCCCCTCACCACCCTCGCCTGGCGCCTGAGCCACCTGACGGAGATGCTGACCCTGCGCGCCGACCACACGGCCGGCACCCGCCGCCTCACCCGCGACGACCACCCCGTCACCGGCGACGCGGCCGGCGCCGTGGCCGCGTTCGCGACCGCCGCCGACGCCTGGCACACGGCGCTGCTGAGCGTCGACGAGGCCGCGCTCGACACCGTCGGGTACTGCACCTACCCGCACGGCAGCGACGCCGAGGAGCCGTTCGTCGACATCGTGTGGTGGGTCAACCAGGAAGTCCTCCACCACGGCGCCGAGATCGCCCTGCTCCGCGACCTCTACCGCGCCCGCCGCTCCCCGGACGGCGGCCGGGGCGCCGGAAACACCTCGCCCGCACCCGGGACCAGCACCTAGTCTCGGTCCGCATGAGCACCCTGAGCACCATCCACGACGTGCCCGTCCTGCTGTGCGACCCGGAGGGCGAGCGGATCGGCGGCGAACGGGACGTCCTGGACCTGGTGGGCAACGCCGCCTGGCAGGGCGCCCGCTGGGTCGTCGTCCCGGCCGGACGGTTCGACGAGGCGTTCTTCCGGCTGAGCACCCGGATCGCCGGCGACATCGTCCAGAAGTTCGTCAACTACCGCGTGGGCCTCGTCGTCCTCGGCGACATCTCCCGCCACACGGACACCAGCACGGCCCTGCGGGACTTCGTCCGCGAATGCAACCGGGGCGGCCAGACCTGGTTCCTCACCGACCTGGAGGAACTGCGGGAGCGGCTCAAGAGCCAGGCGGGCCCGCTGGCCGGCCCGTTCCGGGATCGCCGCGCGGATACAGCGTCTGCGCGGGTGGACTGAACTCACGGGAGACGCCTCCCAACTCAGCCAGGCCTGGAACCTGGCGTCGTGCTTCCGACCGCCACAGACCCTCACCGCCGCGCGTCACGGACTCATCGCCCGTCTCGGCCACTTCTTCAAGGTAGTCCAGCCGGGCCTGCGTCAAGCTCAGCGAACCGTTGGGCCCACCTCGGACAAGGTGTGCGTCCGCGTCGCCTTGTCCGTCATCCTCCCAGCCGCACTCTGGACAGATCTCGAAGTTGGCCCGCTCCTCCAGGGTCCGCTCGAAGCAGCAGGGGCAGGTGACAAGGCCGTTCGCAGGGTCATTCGAGGGGGCGGGGGGTGGATCCACAGAGGTCATGGTTGCATCGTTCCGTTCTCACGGGTGATCCACAAGAAGCGGCTTGGGCCCGGCCCCCCCCGCGGGCCGTCAGTCCGGCGAACGGGTCCAGCCGGACGCCTCGACGCGGGACGCGTCCGCCGGGCGGTCCTCCGAGAAGAGGAGGCCGGCCGGTTCGGCGACGCGCAGGACGTCCACGTACACCCCGCGCCCCACGTAGCGGCCGGTCGAGGCGTGGCGGAAACGGATGCGGGTCTCGCGGCCGGCCGTCCAGGCGGGCAGGGGGGCTTCGAGGCGGTGCCAGACGCGGCCCGACCAGCCCCCGGCCGAGCCGGTCGGCCACTCTTCGGGGGCGCCGCCCGTGGTGCGGACCGTGCTGAAGGGGAGCGGCTCCCAGACGGCGCCGTCGGCGGAGACCTCCACGTGGAAGGCCCCCGCGCCGGGCACCGTGTCCCACCACACCGCGCAGCGCAGGCGGGCCCGCGCCGTGGCGGGGGTCAGCGGGGGCAGGGTGAGGGTGCCCGAGCCGCCGGCCTCCATGCCCGAGAACCAGGCGGGGCCGCCGTGCTTCGTACGGACCGGCACGGCCCGGGCGAAGCGGTTGCCGGCCGCGACGCGGGGCGCGCTGCCGGCCCGCCAGGTCCGCACGGGGTGGACGGAGTTGCCGAGCAGGATCAGGAAGGAGTCGGTGGAGGGGTCCAGGACGAGGGAGGTGCCGGTGAAGCCGGTGTGCCCGGCGGAGTGCGGGGTGGCCATGGCACCCATGTACCAGTGCTGGTAGAGCTCGAAGCCGAGGCCGTGGTCGTCGCCGGGGAAGGCGGTGTTGTAGTCGGTGAAGAGCAGTTCGACGGAGGCTGGGCGCAGGATGCGCCTGCCCGCGTAGACCCCGCCGTCGAGCAGGGCGCGGGAGAGGACCGCGAGGTCCCAGGCGGTGCCGAAGACACCGGCGTGGCCGGCGACCCCGCCGAGGGCGTACGCGTTCTCGTCGTGGACCTGCCCCCACACCAGCCCCCGGTCCAGGCCCGACCAGGGCGGGCGCTGCACCTCGGTGGCGGCGGTGACCCGGCGCCACGACAGGGGTGGGTTGTAGCGAGTGCGGTGCATCCCGAGCGGAGCGGTGATCTCGTCGTGGAGCAGGGCATCCAAAGTGCGGCCGGTGATCCGTTCCAGGAGCAGGTGGAGCGCGATCAGGTTCAGGTCGGAGTAGCGGTACACCGTCCCGGGGGTTTCCTGCGGCCGCACCGACCACAGCAGGCGCAGCTGCCCCTCGCGGGTGGACTCCTGGTAGAAGGGAGCCCACGAGCGCAGCCCCGAGGTGTGGGTGAGCAGCTGCCGGACCGTCACGGCCTCCTTGCCGCCCCCCGTGAACTCCGGCAGGTACCGGTCCACCCGGGCCTCCAGCTCCAGGCGGCCCCGCTCGATCTGCTGCACGGCCAGGATCGCGGTGAACAGTTTGCTCAGGGAGGCCAGGTCGAAGACGGTGTCCTCGGTCATCGCGATCCGCTCGGCCGCCGGGAACTCCACCGCCCGGTCGGTGCGGCCGTCGTAGTCCGCGTACCGCACCGCGTCGCCCATCGCCCGGTGCAGGGCGATGGTCCGGCCGCGCCCCGCGAGCACCACGGCCCCCGCGTAGTACGGGTGCTCGGGGGAGGGGCGGAGGAAGCGCCCCGCCTCCTCCGCGACCCCCTCCAGGTGCCGCTCCAGCAGCCCGGCCTGGCGCGCCGATCCGTAACGCAGCCGCAGGCCCTGGAGGGCGCGTCGCTCGGCCGCGCCGCCCGCCGCCCCGGCCGGTGACCCCGGCAGCGCCGCGTGCAGCACCAGCACCCCGCCGAGCGCCAGCAGCCGCGCCCCAAGACGCCGCCGACTCAGCCCCGAACCAGGCCCGCCCCCCACCCGGGGCCCGGCCCCGGCCCTGACGCCGTGCCCGGTCCCGGCTCCGACGCCGTGTTGCGCTCCGAGGTCGGCCCCGGCTTCGGGCCCGACGCCGGCCCCGGCCCCGGTTGCGCGTCCGTTTTCCGGTCCGCCGTCGTCCCGCAGCCCGCGAGGCGTCTCCGCTTCCGCTCCGGCCCCCGTGTCTCCCACCATGATCGGCCTCCTGTCGGCTCCGAACCGTCCGCTGCCCGCCGCGTGTTGCCCGCCCGCCGCCCTACGCCTCCGCGGCCCGCCACCGCCCCGTGCCCCGGGCCCGGGATCCGTTCGGCCTGCCGCCCCGGGCGCTCCGCACGCTACTGGGTATCTGCCCGCCCGCCGGGGAGCCTCCGCACCGGTCCGCCCGCAAGAATCTGACACTGCATCAGAAAATCTCTTCCCTCGGCCGCCGCCCTGCGGCATCCTCACGCCCATGGAGACGGAGCTGAGCAAGGAACTGGGTGTCGAGCACGCCATCTTCGGCTTCACGCCCTTCCCGGCGGTCGCCGCGGCCATCACGCGCGCGGGCGGTTTCGGTGTACTCGGCGCCGTCCGCTACACCGCCCCCGACGACCTCAAACGCGACCTCGACTGGATGCAGGCGCACACCGGCGGCAAGCCCTACGGCCTCGACGTCGTCATGCCCGCCAAGAAGGCCGTCGACGGCGTCAGCGAGGCCGACATCGAGGCGATGATCCCCGCCGGACACCGCGCCTTCGTCCGCGACACCCTCGCCAAGCACCAGGTCCCCGAACTCGCCGAGGGCGAGGCCTCGGGCTGGCGGATCACCGGCTGGATGGAGCAGGTCGCCCGCAACCAGCTCGACGTCGCCTTCGACTACCCCATCAAACTCCTGGCGAACGCCCTCGGTTCCCCTCCCGCCGACGTCATCGCCCGCGCCCACGAGAACGGCGTCCTCGTCGCCGCCCTCGCCGGCAGCGCCAAGCACGCCCGCCGCCACGCCGAAGCCGGCATCGACATCGTCGTCGCCCAGGGCTACGAGGCCGGCGGCCACACCGGCGACATCGCCACCATGGTCCTGGTCCCCGAGATCGCGGAAGCCGTCGCCCCGCTCCCCGTCCTCGCCGCCGGAGGCATCGGCAGCGGAGAGCAGATCGCCGCCGGACTGGCCCTCGGCGCCCAGGGCGTCTGGCTCGGCTCCCTCTGGCTCACCGCCACCGAGGCCGAGCTGCATTCCCGT
This sequence comes from Streptomyces sp. NPDC012794, assembly GCF_042901085.1. Lineage (NCBI taxonomy): Bacteria > Bacillati > Actinomycetota > Actinomycetes > Kitasatosporales > Streptomycetaceae > Streptomyces > Streptomyces sp. NPDC012794. Next base: position 113,839 of record NZ_JBIBCI010000005.1, on the reverse strand, counting down.
GCCCTCACCGAGAAGCTCCTCGCCGCCGGCTCCGGCGACACCGTCCGCTCCCGCGCCCTCACCGGCAAACCCGCCCGCCAGCTGCGCACCGAATGGACCGACGCCTGGGACGACCCGGAGGGGCCCGGCGCCCTCCCCATGCCGCTCCAGGGCCTGCTCGTCGCCGAGGCCGTCTCCCGGATCCAGAAGTACGAGGTCCGGCCGCTGCTCGGCACCCCGGTGGGCCAGATCGTCGGCCGGATGAACAGCGAGCGCAGCGTCCAGGCCGTCTTCGACGAGCTCACCCGTGGATTCGAGCGCGCCATCGACCGCATCACCCGTATCGCCGGCCGGTCCTGAGGAGTGAGAAGCAGCATGACCGACACGCAGCAGCTGCCCAACGGATTCTGGGCGCAGGCCGCCGCAGACCCCGGCCGCACCGTCCTGTACACCCCCGCGGGCGAGGAGTGGTCCGCCGGCCGGCTGCACGCCGACGTGAACCGCCTCGTCCACGGCCTGCGCGCGGCCGGGCTGGAGAAGGGCGACGCCTTCGCGGTCGTCCTGCCCAACGGCGTCGAGTTCTTCACCGCCTACCTCGCCGCCTCCCAGGCGGGCTTCTACCTGGTGCCCGTCAACCACCACCTCGTCGGGCCCGAGATCGCCTGGATCGTCTCCGACTCCGGCGCCAAGGTGCTCATCGCCCACGAGCGGTTCGCCGACGCCGCCACCGCCGCCGCCGAAGAGGCAGGGCTCGACCCCGGCCGCCGTTACGCCGTCGGAGCGGTCCCGGGCTTCCGGCCGTACGCCGAACTCCTCGACGGCCGCAGCGCCGAACCGCCCGCCGGCCGCACCCTCGGCTGGGTCATGAACTACACCTCCGGCACCACTGGCCGGCCGCGCGGCATCCGCCGTCCGCTGCCGGGCAAGCCCCCGGAGGAGACGTACCTCGGCGGGTTCCTCGGCATCTTCGGCATCCGCCCCTCCGACGGCAACGTCCACCTGGTCTGCTCGCCGCTCTACCACACGGCCGTGCTCCAGTTCGCCGGCGCGTCCCTGCACATCGGGCACCCGCTGGTGCTGATGGACAAGTGGAGCCCGGAGGAGATGCTGCGTCTGATCGACCGCCACGCCTGCACCCACACCCACATGGTCCCCACCCAGTTCCACCGCCTCCTCGCGCTCCCGCAGGAGACGAAGGACGCCTACGACGTCTCCTCGATGCGGCACGCCATCCACGGCGCCGCACCCTGCCCGGACCACGTCAAACGGGCGATGATCGACTGGTGGGGCCGGTGCGTGGAGGAGTACTACGCGGCCAGCGAAGGCGGCGGGGCCTTCGCCACCGCCGAGGACTGGCTGAAGAAGCCCGGCACGGTCGGCAAGGCCTGGCCGATCAGCGAGCTCGCCGTCTTCGACGACGACGGCAAGCGACTGCCCCCCGGAGAACTGGGCACCGTCTACCTCAAGATGAACACCGGCGGCTTCAGCTACCACAAGGACGAGGACAAGACCCGCGAGAACCGCATCGGAGAGTTCTTCACCGTCGGCGACCTCGGCTTCCTCGACGAGGAGGGGTACCTCTTCCTCCGCGACCGCAAGATCGACATGATCATCTCGGGCGGGGTGAACGTCTACCCGGCGGAGATCGAGTCCGCCCTGCTCACCCACCCGGCCGTCGCCGACGCCGCCGCCTTCGGCGTCCCCCACCCGTCCTGGGGCGAAGAGGTCAAGGCAGTCATCGAACCCGCCGAGGGCTTCGAGGCGGGCGACGCGCTGGCGGCCGAGATCCTGCACCACTGCGAACGGCGGCTGGCCGGCTACAAGCGGCCGAAGTCGGTCGACTTCATCCAGGCGATGCCCCGCGACCCGAACGGCAAGCTCTACAAGCGCCGCCTGCGCGACCCCTACTGGGAAGGCCGCGAGCGCGCCGTGTGACGGCGCCCGCCGTCCGCCCGGACCCACGGCGGCCCCGCCGGCCCGCTCCCGCAGCCGACCGGCGCGGCCACCGTGGCGCGCGTACTCCCCACCCGAAGAGCGGATCCGCCCCACGCCTGTCCGCCACGCACCGACATGTCGTGAGAAAAGCCACTTCAGGCCCCGGATGCGCGCCCCACGGCGCACCCCGGCGGCAACTCTGGCAACTTGGCTCGCATGAGTACGGCAACGCGCAGGTCCCCCCTGACCGACTGGACCCTCCTGGTCCCCGTGGTGGCGCTCCTCGCGCTCGTCCTCAGCTGGGGACGCGACCTGCCCGGCCCCGCCGTGGCCCTGGTCGCCCTCTGCCTCGCGGGAGCGGTCCTCGCGGCCGTGCACCACGCCGAGGTCGTCGCCCACCGGGTCGGCGAACCCTTCGGCTCCCTCGTCCTCGCCGTCGCCGTCACCGTCATCGAAGTGGCCCTGATCGTCACCCTGATGGCCGACGGCGGCGACAAGACCGCCTCCCTCGCCCGCGACACGGTCTTCGCCGCCGTCATGATCACCTGCAACGGCATCGTCGGCCTGTCCCTGCTGGTCGGCGCCCTGCGCAATCGGGTCGCCGTCTTCAACGCCGAGGGATCCGGCGCGGCACTCGCCACCGTCGCGACCCTCGCCGTGCTGAGCCTGGTGCTGCCGACCTTCACCACCAGCAGGCCCGGCCCCGAGTTCTCCTCCGCCCAGCTGACCTTCGCCGCCGTCGCCTCCCTCGCCCTCTACGGGCTGTTCATCGCCGTCCAGACGGTCCGCCACCGGGACTACTTCCTCCCCGTGGACACCGCCGGCGCCGGCCCGCACTCCGGCGCCGGCCCGCACTCCGGCGCCGGCGCGGGCGACGACCACGCCGAACCGCCCACCGCCCGCGCCGCCCTCATCAGCGTCGGCCTGCTCTTCGCCGCCCTCGTCGCGGTCGTCGGCAACGCCAAGGCGGTCTCCCCGACCATCGAGAAGGGCGTCTCCGACGCCGGACTGCCCCACGCCGTCGTCGGCGTGATCATCGCCCTGCTCGTCCTGCTCCCCGAGACCCTCGCCGCCGTCCGGGCCGCCCGCCGCAACCGCGTCCAGACCAGCCTCAACCTGGCCTACGGCTCCGCGATCGCCAGCATCGGCCTGACCATCCCCGCCATCGCCCTGGCCTCCGTCTGGCTGACCGGGCCGCTGCTGCTGGGGCTGGGGGCCATCCACATGGTGCTGCTCGCGCTGACCGTGGTGGTCGGAGCCCTCACGATCGTCCCGGGCCGCGCCACCCTCCTCCAGGGCGGAGTACACCTCGTCCTGCTGGCCGCGTACCTCTTCCTCGCCGTCAGCCCGTAGCACCGGCGGCCCCTGGCACCCCCGGCACCCCCGTCGGCATGCCCTCCGGGCCGTCCCCGGCCGGTGCGGCGATATTGACCCGGCGACGGGGCCGGGCGAGGATCACGGCCATGACGGCAGTGCGGCACCAGACGGTCGACGGGCTCGTACGGGACAGCGCGCGGCGCGGCCCCGACCGGGTCGCCCTGCGCTACCGGGAGCGGAGCTGGACGTACGGGGAGCTCGACGCGGCCGTCTCCACCGGCGCCGCCGTGCTGCGCCGTCGGTACGGGCTGTCCGCGGGGGACCGGGTCGCGGCCTTCGCCCACAACTCCGACGCCTACCTCATCGCCTTCCTCGCATGCGCCCGCGCCGGGCTCGTCCACGTCCCCGTCAACCAGAACCTCACCGGCGAGGACCTCGCGCACATCCTCGGCGACTGCGCGAGCTCCCTGGTCCTCGCCGACCCGGATCTGGCCGGGCGGGTCCCCGACGGGCACCCCGTACGGGCGCTGCGCGACGCGCCGGGCTCGTTCCTGTCCGAGCTGTCCGAGCCGCTCGCGTACGAGCCCGCCGGTGATCCGGCGGCGGTGGTACAGCTGCTCTACACCTCGGGGACCACCGCACTCCCCAAGGGCGCGGTGATGACCCACAGCGCGCTGGCCCACGAGTACGAGAGCGCGATCGAGGCCCTGGACCTGGGCGCGGACGACCGGCCCGTCCACTCGCTGCCGCTCTACCACTCGGCACAGACACACGTCTTCCTGCTGCCCTACCTGGCGGTGGGCGCCCAGAACACCATCCTGGACGCACCCGTCGCCGAGGACCTCTTCGACCTGGTGGAGGCGGGCGCCGACAGCCTCTTCGCGCCGCCCACGGTGTGGATCGCGCTGGCCGGCCACCCCGAGTTCGCGCGGCGGGACCTCGGCGCCCTGCGCAAGGCCTACTACGGGGCCTCGGTCATGCCGGTCCCGGTGCTGGAACGGCTGCGGGCCCGGCTGCCCGGGCTGGGCTTCTACAACTGCTTCGGGCAGAGCGAGATCGGCCCGCTGGCCACCGTCCTGGGTCCCGGGGAGCACGAGGGGCGGATGGAGTCGTGCGGGCGCCCGGTGCGCCACGTGGAGGCGAAGGTCGTCGACGAGGACGGCGCGGACGTGCCCGACGGCACGGCCGGGGAGGTCGTCTACCGCTCCCCGCAGCTGTGCCTGGGCTACTGGAACGACGACGAGGCCACCGGGAAGGCCTTCCGGGACGGCTGGTTCCGGTCCGGTGACCTCGCGGTACGGGACGCCGACGGGTACTTCACCGTGGTCGACCGGGTGAAGGACGTCATCAACTCGGGCGGGGTCCTCGTGGCCTCCCGGCAGGTGGAGGACGTGCTCTACACCCACCCCGGCGTGGCCGAGACGGCGGTCGTCGGGCTGCCCGACGAGCGGTGGATCGAGGCCGTCACGGCAGTGGTCGTCCCCCGCGGCGAGGTCACCGAGGCGGAGCTGATGGCCTACGCCCGCGAACGGCTCGCGCACTTCAAGGCACCCAAGCGCGTGCTGTTCGTGGAGGCCCTCCCGCGCAACGCCAGCGGAAAGATCCTCAAGCGCGAGCTCCGCGACCGCTTCGGCACCGGCTGAGACGCTCCCGGCCGCCGAGCCGCTCCCGGCGCCGTGGCGGAATCGGCCGCAGGGAGGGGCCGTCAGGCGTCGAAGTCCGTACCCCGGCTGACCGCCTCCCAGGTACGGGCCTCCGCGCGGGCGGTGTCCGCGTGGGCCAGGATCGCGGCGGCCGCCTTCACCGGGTAGCCGGTCTGTTTGCCGTCGCTCCCGGGGAGCCCGGTGCGGACGGTGCCGACGGTGCCCTCGTAGGCCGGCAGCAAGGCGGCCGACCGCTGGAGGGCCCCGCCGCCCGCGAACCCCGTACGGAAGGCGCCGGGCTCGACGATCAGTGCCTTGATCCCGAAGGCGGCCCCCTCGCCCGCCGGCGCCTCCGTCAGCCCCTCCAGGGCGAACTTCGTCGCCGGGTACGTCCCGACGCCGGGGGTCACCCCTGTCCCGGATCACGAGAAGGGCCCGGGTGCGGGGGGCAGTACCCCGTCCGCGCGCAGCCGGCGCAGCGTCAGGTGCTCGTGGGCGAGGCGCCCGAGCATGGCCCCTCCGTAGACCACGAAGCCGACGCCGACGAGCCAGGACTGGACGACCAGCAGCGTCCCGAACGGCCCGTACGTGACGGCGTTCGAGGCGATCAGCGGGGAGAACACCATCTGCGAGAAGACCCTGAGGCCCAGGAGCCCGAGACTGGTCGCCACCGCCCCGGGCAGCAGCGCCCGCCAGCGTACCCGGCCGCCCAGCAGGAGCCGCCCGGAGCTCCAGAAGAACAGGCAGGTGCCGACCGTGTCGCTGAAGGTGCTCACCGCCGTGCCCGCCACGGTGTCGGACGGGGAGGGGGTCCCGACCAGCAGCGCCAGATAGCAGACCAGCAGCGCCAGCCACACGACGTGCCGCCACATGGTGTGCCAGCGGGCCGTCGGCAGGTCCCACACCTTCTCGTAGCCGGTCTGCACGGCGGAGCCGAAGGTCAGGCCGAACACGGCGAGGGCCGCCAGCCCGAAGGCGGTGGTCCGCTCCAGTGCCAGGTCCGCCGCCCCGAACAGCATCTCGACCCGGGACCGGGAGGCCTCCGTCACGCCGAGGGCCTGTCCCAGCCAGCGGCCGAAGTTGGAGCCGCTGCCCGGCGCGGCCGCCGCCACGACCACCAGCAGCGGCACCAGGGTGAGGAACCCCAGAGCGGCGAAGCCCATCGCCCGGTGCATCAGCTCGATCTCCCGGCCCCGGCTCCAGGCCAGCCCGGCCGGGGAGCCCTGGAGCCGGGCGTGGAGGCGCCGGAGGATCGAGGTCACACCTCGTGCCCTACCCGTACGGGCCCGGCCGTTCCCGGGAGCGGTACCGAAGTGGGCCCGAACAGGTGGTTCCGGCCGTCCGCCGGTGTGGCCCGGCCTCCTCAGGAGGCGTGCGGTTCCCGGAGGTCCCTCACCCGCCTGATCTTGCCGACGGAGCGCTCCAGGCTCTCCGGTTCCACCACGTCGACGGCGACGGACACCCCCACGGACTCCTTGACCGCCCGCACCAGCTCCGCGGCCGCCGCCCGCCGTCTCCCGGCGTCGGCGTCCCGGCGCGCCTCCACGCGCACGGTGAGGGCGTCGAGACGGCCCTCCCGCGTCAGCCGCAGCTGGAAGTGCGGGGCCAGGCCCGGGATGCGCAGGAGTATCTCCTCGACCTGCGTCGGGTAGAGGTTCACCCCGCGCAGGATGATCATGTCGTCGCTGCGGCCGGTCACCTTCTCCATCCGGCGGAAGGCGGGGCGGGCCGTTCCCGGGAGCAGCCGTGTCAGGTCCCGGGTGCGGTACCGGATCACCGGCATGGCCTCCTTGGTGAGGGAGGTGAACACCAGTTCCCCCGGTTCACCGTCCGGCAGGACCGCCCCGGTCAGCGGATCGATCACCTCGGGGTAGAAGTGGTCCTCCCAGATGTGCAGGCCGTCCTTGTGCGAGGCGAACTCCTGGGCGACGCCCGGTCCGATGACCTCGGACAGGCCGTATATGTCCACGGCGTCGATGCCCAGCCGGTCCTCGATCTCCCGGCGCATCTCCTCGGTCCAGGGCTCGGCGCCGAAGATCCCGGTCCGCAGCGAGGTCCGGCGCGGGTCGATGCCCTGGCGCTCCATCTCGTCCAGCAGGGTGAGCATGTAGGAGGGGGTCACCATGATGACCTCCGGGCGGAAGTCCTGGATCAGCCGGACCTGGCGGTCCGTCATGCCGCCCGAGGCGGGAACCACCGTGCACCCCAGCCGCTCCGCGCCGTAGTGCGCGCCCAGGCCGCCGGTGAACAGGCCGTACCCGTACGCGACGTGCACGATCTGCCCCGGCCGGGCGCCCGCCGCACGCAGCGAGCGGGCGACGACATCGGCCCAGGTGGCCAGGTCCCCGTCGGTGTAGCCCACGACCGTGGGGCGGCCCGTGGTGCCGCTGGAGGCGTGGATGCGGCGCACGTCCGCGCGCGGCACGGCGAACATGCCGAAGGGGTACTGCTCGCGCAGGTCCGCCTTGGTGGTGAGCGGAAAGAGGGACAGGTCCGCCAGTGAGCGGCAGTCGTCGGGCCGGGCCCCCGCCTTGTCGAAGGCCTGCCGGTAGAAGGGCACGTGCTCGTACGCCCGGTGCAGGGTCGCCCGCAACCGCTCCAGCTGGAGCGCCGCCAGCCCCTCGGCGCTCAGCCGCTCGCCTTCGTCCTGGAGATCCCCGAGGTCATCGAGACCCGCACGCGCCGTCATTGCCGTCACCTCATCGTCGAGAGTCGGACCACCAACCCAACCGAACGTTCATTCGGTAGCCTGCCGGACCTCGCCGGGTAAATCAATGACTCGAACGAGTGATCGTCTGATCAGATGGCCCCTGCCTGCCCTCACCACCTACCCCGACCGCCTGGGCGGCGGACCTCGGAAAGGGGGCGCTGGAGCGGCTCGCGGCCGCCCGCCTCCGGGCCGGCGCCGAGCCGTACGACACGGCCATCGCGGCCTACGAACGGATCTGCGGGGCGCCGACACGGACGCGGAACGGCAGAGGGCCGCCCCGCTCTTCTACGGACGCTGGGACGACGCCGCGCGGGCCGACATCGCGGCCGGCGAGCAGGACCAGAACGCGAAGGCCGCGCCGGCCTTCGCGGGCCCGGGCGCCTTCGGCCCGCCCGCCACCCGCGCGGCCCTGCGGCACGTCGAAGGGGAGGTGCTGGTCCTCGCGGGCGAACTGGACGGCAACCCGCCCCCGCCCCGGCGGTCACCCCCTCCGGGCCGCCGCCGGTTCAGCGCCCCGCGTCGGCCTCCTTGGCCACCGCCTTCGCCCACCGGTAGTCCGCCTTGCCGCTAGGGGAACGCCGCACGGCGGGCGTGATCACCAGCTGCCGCGGGATCTTGTAACCCGCCAGCCTCGTCCGGCAGTGGCGCTGGATCTCCTCCAGCGTCGGCTCCGGCGCCCCCCGCCGCACCTGCACCACCGCGGCCACGCGGTTGCCCCAGGTCGGGTCAGGGACCCCCGCCACCAGGGCGTCGTACACGTCCGGATGCGACTTCAGCGCCTGCTCGACCTCCTCCGGATAGACCTTCTCGCCGCCGGTGTTGATGCACTGCGAGCCGCGGCCCAGCACCGTGACGATGCCCTCCTCGTCGACGGTCGCCATGTCACCGAGCAGCACCCAGCGTTCCGTGCCCTTGCGGAAGAAGGTCTCCGCCGTCTTCGCCGGGTCGTTGTAGTAGCCGAGCGGGACGTGTCCGCGCTGCGCGAGGCGGCCCGGCACGCCGACCGCCACCGGCTCGTGCGTCACCGGATCGACCACCTGCGTGCGGTCGTTGACCTGCAGCCGGAAGCCCTTCTCCGGGCCGGAGTCGTCCGTCGCCCGGCCATTGGAACCGGACTCGGAGGAACCGAAGTTGTTCAGGAGCAGCACGTTCGGCACCAGCCGCTGGAACTCGGCGCGGACGGTCTCCGACATGATCGCGCCGGAGGAGGAGACGCTGAACAGCGAGGACAGGTCCGTCCCCTTGAGCGGGCCGCTCAGCGCGTCGATCAGCGGCCGCAGCATGGCGTCGCCGACCAGCGACACGCTCGACACCTTCTCCTTCTCTATCGTGCGCAGCACCTCCTCGGGGACGTACTTGCGGTGGATGACCACCCGCTGGCCGTAGTTGAAGGCGATGAACGAGGTCAGCGTGGACGTGCCGTGCATCAGCGGGGGAGCGGGGAAGAAGGTGAGCCCGGCGCCGCGCGCCGCGACCCGCTCGGCCAGTTCCTCGGGCCGCTTCACCGGCTCCCCGGAGGGTTCCCCGCCGAAGAGCCCGGCGAAGAAGAGGTCCTCGGCCCGCCACATGACGCCCTTGGGCATGCCGGTCGTACCGCCGGTGTAGATGATGAAGAGGTCGTCGGGGCTGCGCTCCGGGAAGCCGCGCTCCGGGGACCCGGCCGCCTCGGCGTCCGCGTACGCCACCGGCACGACCGCCGGCTCCGGCACCCCGGCCGGTGCCTGCCCGACCCGGACCAGGTGCCGCAGCCCCGGCGTCTGCGGCAGCGCGGCGGCCACCCGCTCCGTGAACTCGCCCTCGAAGACGAGGGCGGCGAGGTCGGCGTCGTTATAGAGGTAGACCAGTTCCTCCTCCACGTACCGGTAGTTCACGTTCACCGGCACCAGGCGGGCCTTGAGGCAGGCCAGTACGGTCTGCAGGTACTCGATCCCGTTGTAGAGGTGCAGCCCCACGTGCTCGCCGGGCCGCAGTCCGCTGTCCAGCAGGTGGTGCCCGACACGGTTCGCCGCAGCGTCCAGCTCCGCGTACGTCAGGCGGCGCTCGGCACCGGTCCCGGGGTGGTCGACGTACACCAGCGCCTCGCGGTCCGGGACCACGTCCACGACCGATTCGAACAGGTCGGCAAGGTTGTACTCCACCGTTCCTCCTGACCCGAAGTGCTCACGGCTGGGCTGCTCGGCGGTCATTAGAGCGCCGCCCGGTCCAAGTGGGAAGGGCGCATGCCAAGAAAACTGACTGGGTGTCAGGAAACTATTGAACTGGACCGGACCCTGCTGCAACCTGTTCTAGGTCTTGAGACGGGAGGACGGCAATGGGTGGGACCGAACACCTGACCGCGGAACGCCGCGGCGCCACTCTGGTGCTCACCATGAACAGGCCCGAAGCGAAGAACGCGCTCTCGCTTCCCCTGCTGGTGGGCCTGTACGACGGCTGGCTGGAGGCGGACGCGGACGACACGGTCCGCTCGGTGGTCCTGACGGGCGCGGGCGGTGACTTCTGCGCCGGGATGGACCTCAAGGCGCTGGCCGGCCGGGGGATGGCGGGCGACCAGTACCGGGACCGCCTCAAGGCCGACCCCGACCTCCACTGGAAGGCGATGCTCCGCCACCACCGGCCGCGCAAACCGGTGATCGCGGCGGTCGAGGGCTACTGCGTGGCGGGCGGCACGGAGATCCTCCAGGGGACCGACATCCGGGTCGCCGGGGCCGGGGCCACCTTCGGACTGTTCGAGGTCAGGCGAGGACTGTTCCCGATCGGCGGCTCCACGGTCCGGCTGCCCCGGCAGGTCCCGCGCACACACGCGCTGGAGATGCTGCTGACGGGGCGCCCGTACTCGGCCGAGGAGGCGGCGCGGATCGGCCTCGTGGGGCGGGTGGTGCCGGACGGGACGGCGCTGGAAGCGGCGCTGGAGACGGCGGAGCTGATCAACGCGTGCGGGCCGCTGGCCGTCGAGGCGGTGAAGGCGTCGGTGTACGAAGCCGCCGAGCTGACGGAGACGGAAGGCCTGGCGGCCGAACTGACGCGGGGCCGGCCCGTCTTCGAGACGGCCGACGCGAAGGAAGGGGCACGCGCCTTCGCGGAGAAGCGGCCGCCGGTCTACCGCCGGGCGTGAGCGCCGTCCCGCAGCCCCCCGCCACCGCCCGGTGGCCGTTCCGATCGCCCGGTCCCACCGCCTGCGAGAATCGGAGAGACATCCATGACAGCCGCGTCCCCGCCCGAGGTGCTGCGTGCGCCCCTCGTCGTCGAGTTCCCCTTCACCCGCTCCCTCGGACCCGTCCAGAGCGCCTTCCTCACCGGGCTCCGGCAGCGGGCCGTGCTCGGCGTCAGGACCTCCGACGGGCGGGTCATGGTGCCGCCCGCCGAGTACGACCCCGCCACCGCCGAGGAGATCCGGGAGCTCGTCGAGGTCGCCCCCACCGGTACCGTCACCACCTGGGCGTGGAACGGCGAGCCCCGCCCCCACCAGCCCCTCGGCACCCCCTTCGCCTGGGTCCTGGTGAGGCTCGACGGCGCCGACACCGCGATCCTGCACGCCCTCGACGCCCCCGGCCCCGACGCCGTGTCCACCGGGATGCGGGTGCGGATCCGCTGGGCCGCCGAGCGCACCGGGGCCATCACCGACATCGCCTGCTTCGAGCCGTACGGGGGCCGCCCGGAAGAAGGCGGCGCCGCACCGCACGACGGGGTGTTCGCCGACCCCGTCACCGGCATCGTCGCCGAGGCCCGCCTCGACTACACCTACAGTCCCGGCCGCGCCCAGACCGCCTACATCAACGCGCTCTCCGAGCGCCGCACCGTCGGCGAGCGCTGCCCCTCCTGCCACAAGGTGTACGTTCCCCCGCGCGGCGCGTGCCCCACCTGCGGGGTGGCCACCACCGAGCGGGTCGAGGTCGGCCCGGCCGGCACCGTCACCACCTTCTGCATCGTCAACATCAAGGCGCGCAACCTCGACATCGACGTCCCCTACGTCTACGCCCACATCGCCCTCGACGGCGCCGGCCTCGCCCTCCACGGCCGGATCGGCGGCATCCCGTACGACCAGGTCCGCATGGGCCTGCGCGTCGAACCGGTGTGGACCGACGGCGGCCGATACCCCGACCACTACCGCCCCACCGGCGAGCCGGACGCGGACTACGACGCGTACAAGGAGCTGCTCTGATGCCCCGGAACGCCCGCCACGCGCGCGAGGTGGCCGTGGTCGCCTTCGCCCAGAGCGACCACCTGCGCCGCACCGACGAACTCAGCGAAGTCGAGATGGTGATGCCGGTCCTGCACCGGGTGCTGGCGGCCACCGGGCTCAAGGCGGGCGAGATCGGCTTCACCTGCTCCGGTTCCAGCGACTACCTCGCAGGCCGGGCCTTCTCCTTCACCATGACCCTCGACGGGGTCGGCGCCTGGCCGCCGATCTCCGAATCGCACGTCGAGATGGACGGCGCCTGGGCGCTCTACGAGGCCTGGGTCAAGATCCAGACCGGTGAGGCCGACACCGCGCTCGTCTACGCGTACGGGAAGTCCTCGCCCGGATCCGTACGGGACGTCCTCACCCGGCAGCTCGACCCGTACTACCTGGCCCCCCTCTGGCCCGACTCGGTGGCCCTGGCGGCCCTCCAGGCACAGGCGCTGATCGACGCGGGCGACACCGACGAGGCCGCGCTCGCCGCGATCGGCGCCCGCAGCCGCGCCTGCGCCGAGGACAACCCGCACGCCCAGCTCAGCGGCCCCGTCCCGCAAGGCGACTACCAGGTGCGGCCCCTGCGCACGGGCGACTGCCCGCCCATCGGGGACGGCGCGGCCGCCGTCGTCCTGGCCGCGGGGGACCTCGCCCGGCGCCTGTGCGAGCGGCCCGCCTGGATCACCGGCATCGACCACCGCATCGAGGCCCACGGCCTCGGCCTGCGCGACCTCACCGACTCCCCGTCCACCCGGACCGCCGCCGAGCACGCCGGGGTCTTCGACGCCCCCGTCGACACGGCGGAACTGCACGCGCCGTTCTCCTCCCAGGAGGTCGTGCTGCGCAAGGCGCTCGGCCTGGGCGAAGCGGTGGCCGTCAACCCCTCCGGCGGCCCCCTCGCCGCCAACCCGATGATGGCCGCCGGCCTCGTCCGGATCGGCGAGGCGGCCGCCCGCATCCACCGCGGCGAGTCCCGGCGTGCCGTCGCACACGCCACCTCCGGCCCCTGCCTCCAGCAGAACCTGGTCGCCGTCCTGGAAGGGGACCGAGCATGAGCACACCGGGCAAGGAGCCCGTGGCCGTCGTCGGGATCGGCCAGACCAAGCACGTCGCCGCCCGGCACGACGTCTCCATCGCCGGCCTGGTCCGCGAGGCGGCGGCCCGCGCCCTCGCCGACGCGGAGCTGACCTGGGCGGACGTCGACGCCGTCGTCATCGGCAAGGCCCCCGACTTCTTCGAGGGGGTGATGATGCCGGAGCTCTACCTGGCCGACGCCCTCGGCGCGGTCGGCAAACCGATGCTCCGCGTCCACACGGCGGGCTCCGTCGGCGGGTCCACCGCCCTCGTCGCCGCGAACCTGGTCGCGGCCCGCGTCCACCGCACCGTCCTGACCCTCGCCTTCGAGAAGCAGTCCGAGTCCAACGCCATGTGGGGGCTCTCGCTCCCCGTCCCCTTCCAGCAGCCGCTGCTGGCCGGCGCGGGCGGCTTCTTCGCCCCGCACGTGCGCGCGTACATGCGGCGCACCGGCGCCCCCGACACGGTGGGATCGCTCGTCGCGTACAAGGACCGGCGCAACGCGCTCAAGAACCCGTACGCGCACCTGCACGAGCACGACATCACCCTGGAGAAGGTCCAGGCCTCGCCGATGCTCTGGGACCCGATCCGGTACTCCGAGACCTGCCCCTCCTCGGACGGCGCCTGCGCGATGGTCCTCACCGACCGTGCGGGCGCGGCCCGTTCGCCCAGGCCCCCCGCCTGGGTGCACGGCGGTGCGATGCGCAGCGAGCCGACGCTCTTCGCGGGCAAGGACTTCGTCTCGCCCCGGGCCGGCAAGGACTGCGCGGCCGACGTCTACCGGCAGGCCGGGATCACCGACCCCCGCCGGGAGATCGACGCGGTCGAGATGTACGTGCCGTTCTCCTGGTACGAGCCGATGTGGCTGGAGAACCTCGGCTTCGCGCAGGAGGGCGAGGGCTGGAAGCTCACCGAGGCGGGCGTCACCGAACTGGACGGCGACCTCCCGGTGAACCCCTCCGGCGGGGTGCTGTCCACCAACCCGATCGGAGCCTCGGGCATGATCCGCTTCGCGGAGGCGGCGCTCCAGGTCAGCGGCCGGGCCGGGGAACACCAGGTCCCCGGGGCACGCCGGGCCCTGGGGCACGCGTACGGCGGCGGCGCGCAGTTCTTCGCGATGTGGCTCGTCGGAGCGCAGCCGCCGAGTTCCTGACGTGCGGGCGCGGCCGCCGGGTACCCGACGCGCGCAAGCGCAGCCGCCGGGTGCCGACGGAGGCGCTCCGCCGGACCCGCCGCGCGTCACTGCCCGCGGCCTGTGCGGCGCCCGCCGCGATCGCTACCCTGGGCCCCCGACGACGTACCGTAACGGGAGGAGCACGCACGTGGCCGAGAGCACGACTTCGCAGCCGTCCGCCGGCTGGGGCAGGCCCGAGCTCGATCTCAGCGGGGCCGACTGGCAGGGCAGCAGCCGGGGGGTGGGCGACGTGCAGGTCGCCTTCGTGGAGGGGTTCATCGCCATGCGCAACGGCGAGCGCCCCGACGGCCCTTCGCTGGTCTTCGCGCCGCGCGAGTGGCGCAAGTTCGTGCTCGGGGCGCGCGGCGGCCGCTTCGACCTGACCTGACCCGAGGCGGGACGGGGGCCCGCGGCGTCAGGCCGGGCGGGCGGACAGCCGCAGCGCGACCTGGAGCTCGTGCTCCCCGGACACCGTACCGAGGTGCTCGCCGGCGAAGGCGTCCTCCAGGACGGCGCGGACCTGGCGCACCGGCTCGGCGGCGCCGTCGAGCTCCGCCGTCACCGGTGCCGCCGGCCGGGCCCGGGGGCTCGCGGCGGCGGCCCGGTTGCGGACGTCCACCGTCGTCGACCAGACGCTCGTGGCGGCCGCGGGCCCGGCAGCCCCTTCCAGCACCGGCGGGGTCATCCCGGGGAACGCCTCCGCCAGGACGCCGAGCACGGCGTCGGCGCCCGCCCGGTCGCAGTGACTGACCAGTACGTTCACCTCGGCCTCCGCCGAGGGGCCCGCCTGCGCGCGCGCCTCGTCCACCCGGGCCGCGTCCGCGGCGGGGCCGGAGCCCGTACCGGTGCGGGAGGGAGCGCCCGGCGCACGGCCGTGCTCGTCCAGCATGGCCCCCGCGTCCGGGAGCAGCGCGCCGCGCCGCTCCGGGGCGTCGTACCCGCGGTTCGTGTTCATCGATTCGCCTCCGGGTCGGGTGCGGCCCCGCGCGGAGCCCGGGGACGACCGTGGACCGGCACACCAGGGTGCCTCACCTGGCGGCTATCCGCGTACGGCCGCGGCAAACCCGCCCGCGCGTCCCGCTCGCCGAATCCACTGGCGCCGCCGCACCGGGCGCCCTACGGTCTTGCCGGTGGACATCGCCTTCAGGAAGCTGCCGGGGAACCGGCACGAGATCACGGTCACCGGCCGCCGCGGCCCCGACGTACGGCTGCCCGCGCAGCCCACCGGCCCGACGCTCCCGCACGACCTCGCCCACGCCGCGGTCGAGGAGGCGCTGGGCATCACCGACGGCTTCTGGGGGGCGGTCGCCGACGGCGCCACCTTCCAGGGGTTCGAGATGACCGAGCCCGGCCGCCACCGCCGGTCGGGTCTGAGGGTGCTGCGCCGCAAGGGAGACGCCGTGATGGCGGCGGAGATGGCCGTCAACTGGGCGTACCGCGCCTGGTCGGGGCTGCCCGTCACGGGACGCGGCGTGGGCCGTCCCGTGCTGGGCGAAGCCGACCTGGAGCGGGCCCGCACCGCCCTCGACGCGGCCTCGGCCCGCTGGACGGCGCTCCCCGAGGACGGCTCCCTGACCTGGCGGTGGCACGGCTGAGCCCCTCGCCCCGAGCCACCCGCGGTCAGGCCCGGGACCGCAGCGCCGCGACCGCCGCCCGCTCCGCCGGCCCCAGCGGCGGCCCGGTCAGCTGCGCCCGGCGCGGCCCCAGCAGGGCCGCCAGCAGCACCGGCGGGGTGAACAGCCGGGTGGCGGGCCGCTCCAGGGTCATCACGTCGGTCACCGCCCGGGCCACCCGCCCGTTGCCGGTGCTCGTGCGCATCAGCCGGCGTACGTAGGCGGCGGCGACCCGCTCGGCCGCCGTCGGCCCGCTCTCGGTGGCACCGGGGTAGAAGACGTCGTTCCCCGTGGACAGGGCCCACGCGGCGGCCACCGGACCCGCGACGGCCTTCTGGACACGGGCGGCCAGCCGCGCGTCGGCCCAGCCGTACCGGGCGACGGCCTCCCGCAGCGCGAGGGCGCTCTGCGCGGCCACCGACATCCCGTGCCCGTACACCGGGTTGTAGGCGGCGACCGCGTCCCCGAGCACCAGGAACCCGCTGGGCAGCGCGGCCTTCTCGTAGTGGTGCCTGCGGTTGACGGTCGTACGGGTGCGCACCACGTCCGTCAGCGGCTCCGCCCCGGCGATCAGCTCGCTGACGATCGGGTGCCGCAGCCCCCGGGCGAAGGCTCCGAAGGCCTCCGGATCGGTGCTGGGTTCGCCGCCGCGCGTCCCCGACAGGGTGACGAGCCAGCGGTCGCCCTCGATCGGGACCAGCGTCGCGGACCGGCCCGGACCGGCCTCGCGGGGATCGGCCTGGACGTTCACGACCAGCGGGAACGTGCTGCCCAGGTCCGCCGGGGCCCGGAAGATCCGGCTGGCGTAGACGAGTCCGGGGTCGACCGTCCGTACGGCGGGCCCGGCCACCCCCAGCTCGCCCAGCCACCGCGGCGTACGGGAGGCGCGCCCGGAGGCGTCCACCACCAGGTCCGCGTCCAGGACCCGCTCCACGGCGTCCGTCCCGCGCACCCGCACCCCGGTGACGCGCCGGGCGTCGCCCGTCAGGCCCAGTACCTCGGTGCGGTCGGTGACGGTGACGTTCGGCAGCGCCGCGACGGCCCGGCGGACGTGCCAGTCGAGCAGGTCGCGGCTGGCGATCAGCACGTAGTGGGACTCCCGCGCCCAGCGGCGGAACCAGCCCTCGGGGGAGAAGCCCACCATGTTCGTGGGCAGCGCGATCCGGTGGGCCCCGTCGCCCCTGAGCGCCCCGATAGTGCCGGGCAGCAGGGAGTCGATGGCAGCGGCCCCGCCGGACCACAGCAGGTGCGCGTGATGGGCCTGCGGAAGCCCCTTGCGGGACACGGGCCCGTCCGGCAGTGCGTCCCGCTCGACGACGACGACCTCGCCGGAGCCGGCCCCGGCGAGCGCGGCGGCCGTGAGCATGCCGGCCAGACTGCCCCCGGCGACGACCGAGGTGTGCCGGGCGCGTGACGGCGGTGAACTGCTCATGGACTCACGCTCTCTCGGTGGTCTGAGGGGCCGGACCGGGCGCGGAAGGCGGTGACGGCGGGGGACCGGCGCAGGGCCCTGGCCACCGCGACGAGGTCGGGTGCCGCCGCCGGGCCGGGCACCGGGCCGTCCTCCGGCTCGGCCCCGGCACCCCCGCGCAGGGCCGCGATCGCGGCGACCACGGCCACCGCGTCGGCGGTCGCCGCCGCCCGCTCGGCGGCCTCGCCCCGGGCCCGGGCCTCGGCTAGGGCCCGTTCGCGGACCTCGGGGTCCATGTACGGCTGGAGCCGCAGCAGCCCGTCGCTGATCCGGGTCCTGCGCTGGACCAGGCGACGGCTGATGGAGGACCGGCGGGGCAGCCGTACCGAACCGGTGTCCAGTCCGGCCAGTTCGCGTACGAAGGGCGCGAGGCACCGGTAGTGGTAGTAGTCGGTGCAGATCCCCTGGAGCGCCTGGCCGGCGTGGGGCAGGATGAAGCCGACGGCGATGAACAGGGCGCACACGGAGGCGATGGGCGGGGCCACGTACGTGCTGAGCCAGTCCAGGTCGTGGCCGTTCCAGCGGGCGAACACCGCCGTGAGCTTCACCGTGTCGTAGCAGAGGTTCAGGATGAACCCGATGACCAGGAGCACCAGGCCGGAGCGCAGCCAGCCCGAGACCTCCCGCAGCCAGGACCAGGTGACGACGGCGGTGATCGCGCAGGCGGCGGTGTGGGCCCCCAGGTAGAGCATGATGTGCTCGCGCATCCAGGGGGTGTTGGCGTAGTACGTGTCCAGGTCCCGCAGCCGCTCGACCGGGACCTCGGCGAACGCGAAGGTGATCCACAGACCGGCCACCACGGTCGCGTAGACGACGCCGATCGTCCAGTTGGTCCGGCGCACCCGCCGGGGATCGCCGCCCCGCCAGTGGATGATCATGATCAGGCAGCAGGCGCAGAACATCGTGAGCAGCGTGTAGACCACCGGCGCCGCGAAGTTGCTGACACCGGTCGCGCTGTTCAGCAGGACCAGGGTCTTCGGCCGGCCGAAGTAGAAGACGGCCGAGGCCAGCAGGAGCAGGCCGCCGACGGCCCGGACGTTGGGGTCGATGCGCCAGAACCTCATCATGACCGGGAGCCGGATCGCGAAGGCCAGGGTGAGGATCGCCGCGGGTATGAGGTACGGGATGTAGTACTTGTCCGAGGTCACCGTCAACCGATCGGTCCGCGGTAGCCGAGCGCGTTGCCTATCCGGCCGGCGACATCGCTCCGGCGGGCGGCCCCGGCCGCGTCGCCGCCCGTCAGCCACGCCCTGCACCGGTCGCCGAGCATCAGTCCGAAGCTCTCGGCCTCGATCTCCTGGGTGTCCTCGTAGTGGGACCGCGCGGCGACACTGGCGTACGTCAGGTCCGAGGCGTCGGGCAGGGCCCGGGCCGCGTCGGCCGCCCCGCGCCCGTGGCCGGTGCAGTGGCCCGCCTTCATGTGCCACAGCTCGTGGCCCAGGATGACCAGTTGGTGGTCGGGGGTCGTGTACTTCTCCACCACGACGATGTCGTAGTCCTCCATGTTCAGCCACAGGCCCGAGGTGGTCAGCTCCGAGGGGAAGCGCTCGAAGCGCAGCACGATCGGGCGGCCGCCCCGGGTGCGGCTCATGGCGTCGCACAGGGCCCGGAAGAGGATCTGCGGCTCGACCGGAGCCTCCAGGTCGAGCGAAGAGGTCAGAGTGGCGCACAGTTTGCGCATCGACCGGGACAGGTTCACCGTGCCACCTCCGAGGAGAGGATCCCGCTGATCACCGCGGGCCCCACGGCCCGGTTCGCCGCCCGGGCGGGCGCGGGACGGGCGAACTCCTCGCCACGCGGCAGCGCCGCCGCCACGGGGACGCCGGCCCGCTCGGAGAGGGACACGGTGACGAGGCTCTCGTCCACGTCCAGTCGTCTCTCCGCGGCGAGTGCCCGTGTCCGGGCGGGCGTCGTGGTGAGGGAAAGCGGCGGACCGCCAACGGGGACAGTCATCTGTCTGTGCTCCCATACGTCCGAAGGGCAGATCCGTCTGCGCACCGGGGACGACGGTAGCGACGGCAGGTCCCCCGGGCGACAAGATCCCCACCGCCGAAGCGATCGTTGCCGAATCGAAAACGATCGATGACCGGACGTGGGGACGCACAGCAAGATACAGCCAGTGAGGCGGCCCGTGGCGGGAAAGGTGGCGTGACCGCAGCTCATCGAGCCGGCCCGCCCCCCGGGTAAGGAGTACCCGGCGCGCACACCCCATACCCGCAGGTCCGCAGCCCCGGCGCGGCCGGCCCCGGCGGGGCGCGGAACCCCTCCCGCGCCCCGCCCCGCACCGCCGTGCCCCGCTGCGCCGCGGGAGAGCCCCCGGCGCCGGAAAACCCGCGCGGCCACGTACCATGGGCCGCATGTCCTTCCTCCGCCGCCACCGCGCCGCCACACCCGCCGGCCCGGACTTCGACGTCCTGGCCATGGACCCGGGGGACTGGCCGGGCAACCTCGGGGCCGGGCTGCTCCCCGCGCCCGACGGCAGCTGCCAGGGCGTCTTCCTCCGCTACGACCTGTTCGGCGGCCGCGGCCCCGCGATGATCATCGGCAACCTCCCCGAGGGATCCCCCGCGCGCGAGCTCGCCGACGGCCAGGTCCCCTTCGAGGTGGCCCAGCTCCTCGACGCCCTCGAGAACGACGAGGACGTCGAGGTCACCGGGACCGAGGACTGCCCCGTCATGCAGGGCGACAACCTCCTCATCGTCCGCAAGATCAAGCTCTCCGAGGGCCGGATCTCCTGCGTGCAGTTCGACCGCAGCGACAACGTCCTCGTGACGATCGCCAGCTGGGACCGCCCGATCACCGACGACCTCTACGCGCTGCTGAAGCCGCTCCCCGCCGAGCTCTTCCAGCAGGGCTGACCCGGGCCCCAGACCGTTCCGTCAAAGCGGCGCCGGCCGGCGATGCCGCCGGCACCGACTAGCGGCTGTCAGCGATGTCGTTCGCCGCGACGTATCCGAACGTCATCGCGGGCCCGATCGTCGATCCGGCACCCGCGTAGCTGTGGCCCATCACCGCCGCGCTGGCGTTGCCCGCCGCCCACAGGCCCCGGATCACCGAACCGTCCGCCCGCAGCGCCCGCGCCCGGGCGTCGGTGACGATGCCGCCCTTGGTGCCCAGGTCGCCCGGGACGATCCGGAAGGCGTAGAACGGCGGCGCCCACACCGGCGCCAGGCACGAGTTCGGCATCACGTTCGGGTCCGTGTAGTAGTGGTCGTACGCCGTGTCGCCCCGGTGGAAGTCGGTGTCGGTCCCGCTCCACGCCTGGGCGTTGAACCGGTTGAGCGTCGCCCGCAGCGCACCCGCCGGCACCCCGATCTGCCCGGCCAGCGCGTCCCAGGTCCACGCCTTCTTCGCCGCACCCGACGCGAACCACGCCTCCGGCAGCGGCAGCGTCGGCAGGATGTCCTTGAACAGGTACTTGTTGCGGTAGTTCTGGTCCACGATCAGCCACGCCGGAATGTGCGAGCCCGTGGCGTCCCGGTCCTTCTCGTACATCACGTGCACCACGTCGCTGTACGGCGCCGCCTCGTTCACGAAGCGGGTGCCCGCCCGGTTCACCATCAGACCGCCCGGCAGGGTCCGCTCCGCCAGGCAGAAGTACGGCTCCCCGGGCAGCGGGATCGACGGCCCCCACCAGGCGTCCTCCATCAACGCCAGTGCCGCGCCCGCCCGTTCACCGGCCCGGATCCCGTCACCGGTGTTCTCCTTCGCACCCACCGACCACTCGGTGCCGATCGGCCGCTGCTGGTACCGCGCCCGCATCTCCGCGTTGTGCTCGAAGCCGCCGGAGCCGATCACCACGCCCCTGCGGGCCCGTACGACACCCCGTACGCCCTCCTTCTCCACCACCACCCCGGTGACAGCGCCGCCCTCCCGCACCAGGTCGACCAGCGGGCTGTTCAGCCACACGGGCACCCCCGCCCGCAACAGCCCGGCCCGCAGTCCGGCGGCCAGGGCCTGACCCATCGTCAGCGGTTTTTCGCCGCGCAGCGCGGCACTGGTGCCCCGCGCCAGGCACTCGGCGGACACCGCGAGCCCCTTCGCGCTGACCGCCGCGAGGTTCAGCCACTTGTAGTCCTGGCTGAACACCACCATCCCGGCGGGCACCGGCATGTACGCCGGGTTCAGGTGCGCCAGCTCGGCGCCCAGGAGGTTGCCGTCGATCTGGTCCGGCTCGATGGAGCGGCCGTTCGGCAGCCCGCCGGGCAGGTTCGGGTAGTAGTCGCTGTAGCCGTCCATGAAACGGAACCGCAGCGGGCTGTTCGCCATGACGAAGTCCAGCATCCGCGGACCGTTGTCGAGGAACGCCCGCTGCCGGTCGGCCGGCACCTGCGGCCCCACCACCGCCGACAGGTACGCCGCGGCCTTCTCCGGGGTGTCCGGCACCCCCGCGCCCAGGATCACCGAGTTGTTCGGCAGCCAGATCCCCGCGCCGGAGCGCGCCGCGGAACCGCCGAAGGCCAGGGCCTTCTCCACCACCAGTACGCTCAGCCCCCGCGCGGCGGCCGTCAGCGCGGCCGTCATCCCCGCCGCACCCGAGCCCACCACGACGACGTCGTACTCGTCGAGCGGGCGCACGGCGGCCCGCGCGGCCGCACCCGGCAGCACGGCGGCGGCGAGCACCCCGGCCCCCGTCCCGGCGAGGACCGCCCGGCGGCTGGGCGGCACGGCGCGCGGGCGGTCCGGGGTCTCGGTCACGGGCATGGCCTCGGTCATGGGCGGGCTCCAGCGGGGTGGGAGGAAGGCGGGCGGCTCGGGCGCTTCTGATGCCGAGTCAGAGAAACTGTTCCGGGGATCATGGGAAGTCAAGGCACGCGCGTGCAACGGTCCCGGCCCCGGACAGACCGAATCCCGTGCCCCGCACACTGGGTGTGCGGCACACGGGATCCGTGTTCGGTGCCGGACGGGCCGGCGGTCAGCGCGTGCCGACCGCCGCCCGGACCGCTCTACGCGCCACCCCCGCGTCGTCGTGCAGTCGCCGCAGCAGAAGACGCTGCTCCTCGCCCGAGGAAATCGCCCCCGCGGGCAGCGGCCGGTCCGGAGCGGACGCCAGCATGGAGCGCTGCACCGCCGTCTCGCACATCCGGATCTCCCGCGTCAGCACCAGCATCAGATTGACCAGGAAGGCGTCCCGCGCCGCCGGGCCCGCCGACTGCGCCAGCCGGCTGATCTGGCCGCGGGCCGCCGGGGCGTCACCCAGTACGGTCCACAGCGTGGCCAGGTCGTAGCCGGGCAGGTACCAGCCGGCGTGCTCCCAGTCGAGGAGCACCGGCCCCGCCGGGGACAGCAGCAGGTTCGACAGCAGCGCGTCGCCGTGGTTGAACTGCCACGGCGTACTCGCCGGCCGCAGTCCGTGCAGCAGCTTCTGCAGGTCGCCGAAGTCCCGGTCGGTCAGCAGGCCCAGCTCGTGGTCGCGCGAGATCCGCCGCGCGTAGTCCACGGGGTGCCCGAACAGATCAGCCGGGGGCTGCCACTGGTTCACCCGGCACACGGCTCCCAGCGCGGCCCGTACGTCGGGCCGCGGCGGCGCCTCCACCGGATGCCGCTGGAGTGCGGCGACCCGGCCCGCCATCCGCTCCACCACCAGGACGCAGTTCTCCGGATCGGCGGCGATCAGCCGGGGAACGCGGACCGGCGGGCGGTGCCGGACGAAGGTCCGGTACGCCGCTATTTCGTGCCGGTACCGCTCGCGCCACTCCGGCGAGTGGTCCAGTAAAACCTTCGCGACCGCGGTCATCCGTCCCGTCGTCCCGACCAGCAGGACCGACCGGCCGCTGCGGCGCAGGACCTGGACGGGGGCGAACTCGGGACAGATGCGCTGCACCGACGCGAGCGCGGTGCGCAGCTGCGCCCCCTGCGGCCCGGACAGGTCGATTCTTCCGCTGAGGGGCTGCGGTCCGCTTCCCGGCATCCGCCGAGCCCGTACGGCGCCCTGTGCCGGTACCGGCTGACGGCCCGGTTCGAGGTAGGAGCCGCCCCCCGCCTGGAGGGTGCGGTGCTGGCGGACCGGGGCGGACACGGAGGACGTTGCTGCGTACATGGCGTTTACGGTTCCCTTCGTGCGCCGACGAGTGCGTACGCCGCCCCGCCGGATCCCGTACTTCACCCTGGGGAGTTCCGCCGGTGAACCGGGGCGGGGAGGCGCATTCCTACCTGACACCCGCCCGCAGGTGGCGAACCACGGGGCGGCGGGTGGCGAACCCTGGCGAATAGTCGCTGGGCATCTGACGGGCGGCTACTGTCAAGTCAGCCGAGAACCTGGGGGCTTGACGTGAGCAAAGGTCCAAACACCCGTCTGAACGACCTGTTCGGCCTGGCCGGCTGGTCGAAGGGCGAACTCGCGAGGATGGTCAACCGGCAGGCGGCCGCGATGGGCCACCACCAACTGGCCACCGACACCTCGCGGGTGCGGCGCTGGATCGACATGGGGGAGACCCCGCGCGAGCCGGTGCCCACGGTACTGGCAGCACTGTTCACCGAGCGGCTCGGTCGTGTCGTGACCATCGAGGACCTCGGGTTCGTACGGCAGCGGCGCACCACCAGACGGCAGCCGGACGCGGTTCAGCGGAACCCCGACGGAGTGCCCTGGGCGCCCGAACGCACAGCCGCGGTCCTCACCGAATTCACGGGAATGGACCTCATGCTCAACCGTCGCGGCCTGATGGGCGCGGGAGCCGCGCTCACCGCCGGCTCAGCCCTCAGCAACGCCATGTACGACTGGCTGCACACCGAGCCCTCCGGTGCCCGGAACGCGCAGTACTTCGGCGACTCCCACCAGGCCGACCCGGCGGGCTACGACCGCTACGAGGCGGCGCCCATCGGCTCCCAGGAGATCGAGGCCCTGGAACGGTCCGTCGAGGTCTTCCGGGCCTGGGACGCCTCCAGGGGCGGAGGGCTCCAGCGCAAGGCCGTCGTCGGCCAGCTCAACGAGGTCGGCGGCATGCTGGCCTACCACCACCCCGACCACCTCCAGCGCAGGCTGTGGGGGGTGGCGGCCAACCTGGCGGTGCTGGCGGGCTGGATGTCGCACGACGTGGGCCTCGAACCCACCGCGCAGAAGTACTTCGTCATCGCCGCGCACGCGGCCCGCGAGGGCGGCGACCGGCCGCGTGCCGGCGAGGCCCTCTCCCGGGCCGCCCGCCAGATGGTGCACCTCGGCAAGCCGAACGAGGCCCTGGACCTGATGAAGCTGGCGCAGTCCGGCTCCGGCGAGCAGACCCTGCCGCGCACCCGCGCCATGCTGCACACCATCGAGGCCTGGGCGCAGGCCGCCATGGGCAAGGGGCAGGCCATGCGCCGCACCCTGGGGGAGGCCGAGGAGCTCTTCGTCTCCGACAAGGGCGACGTACCGCCGCCCTCCTGGATGCAGCACTTCGACGAGGCCGACCTGCACGGCATGCAGGCCCTGGCCTACCGCACCCTCGCCGACCACGACGCCTCGGCGGCGCCCCTCGCGGCACGGCACGCGCGGGAGGCGCTGCGGCTGCGCGGCGACGGCTACCAGCGCTCGCAGATCTTCGACTACATCTCGATGGCCTCGGCCTGCTTCCTCGCGGACGACCCCGAACAGGCCGACCGCTACGCACGCCTGGCGCTGGTCTCGATGAACGAGACCTCCTCGCACCGGACCTGGGACCGGCTCCGCGAGATGTACCGGCTCACCGGCCAGTACGCCGGGTACGCGGGCATCGAGGAGCTGCGCGAGGAGATCAAGCTGGCCCTCCCGAACAGCCCCGCCCCCGCCGCACGCGGAGCGGCGGTGTAGGGGTCGGGTGTCGTCGTGGGACGGGTACGGCCGGGGTGTGGAAGCCGGCGGCAGGCGGGAGAACGGGAAGACGGCAAGGGGAGGGACGGCAAGGAGGAAGGGCCGCGCCGTGCCGGCGCGGCCCCGCTGAACCCGTAGGACCGGGGATCCCCGTCCTCGCCGTCAGCCGCCGATCCGGGCGACCAGGACGCAGGCGTCGTCCTCGCGCTCGCTCTCGCCGAACTCCTCCGTGACCATCCGTACGCAGTCCCGCGCCGACCGGGCCCCCGAGAAACGCGGCGCCAGCGCCAGCAGTCGCTCGGTCCCGTCCGCCCGGCCGAATTCGATGCCGCGCGGGGTCAGCCCGTCGGTGTGCAGTACGAGTACGTCGCCCGGTTCGAGCTGCTCCTCGGCCTGCCCGTACACGGCTCCGGAGGTGGCACCCAGCAGCACCCCCTCCGGGGAACGCAGGGGCCGGCCCTGGCCGCGCCGGAAGAGCAGGGGCGCCGGGTGCCCGGCCTGGGCCCAGGAGAGGACGCGGCGTGCGGGGTCGTAGCGGCAGCAGACCGCCGAGCCGAGGGCCGGCTGAACGGAGGTCTCCAGCAGCTGGTTCAGCCAGCCCATCAGCGGACCCGGCTCGATCCCGGCCATGGCCATCCCGCGCAGGGCGCCGAGCATCATGGCCATCCCCGACGTGGCGGTCACCCCGTGGCCGGTCAGGTCACCGACCGTCAGGAGCGAGCTGCCGTCGGGCAGTTCGAGCGCGTCGTACCAGTCGCCGCCGATCAGCGCGCTGGTCGCGGAGGGGAGGTAGTGCGCGGCCACGTCCATCGTGCCCGCGTTCCCGTGCGGGAACCGCAGGGAGCCGCGCCACGGGGGGAGCACGGCCTCCTGGAGCTCGACCGCGAGCCGGTGCTCGGTCTGGGCGATCTCCCGCTGGCGCTGGAGCGAGTCCCGTGACTCGCGCTCCGCCCGCTGGCTCCGGCGCAGTTCGCTGACGTCCCGCAGCAGGGCCCACATCGAGGCCGTGCAGCCGTCGGAGTCGAGCACCGGTTCGCCCCTCATGTGCAGGGTCCGGACCCGCCCGTCGGCGCGGACGATGCGGAACTCGCCGTCTATCGGCTTGCCGTCGACCAGGCAGTCCGTGACCATCGAGGTCAGCAGGGGCTGGTCCTCGGAGAACAGGGTGGAGCCGAGCTCGTCGAGGGGCAGCGGGCCCGCCTCGGGGGGCCGGCCGAAGATCTGGAAGAGCTCCTCGGACCAGGTGACCTCGTCCGTCAGCAGGTTCCACTCGGCGCTGCCGACGCGGGTCTGGCGGTCCTCCACGGCGGGCTCGGGAGGTGCCGCCGGCAGCTCCGCGGGCTCCGGGGCGGGCGGGAGGCCCTCCTTGAGCTGGCCGAGGTGCTGGCCGAGGTCGTCGAGGTGGTGCACGGCGAGGTCGCACAGTGCGCGCTGCCAGCGGCCCTGGGCGTCGTCGTCGTCCACGACGGTGTCGCGGCGCACGGCGGCCACCTCGCCGCGCAGCCGGCGGGTCTGCGAGATCAGTGCGTCCACCGATCCCGGTTCGGGCGGCTGCGCGGGACGGTCCGCGTACAGGTGGGACGGCATGATGACTCCGATACAGGCGCGGCGATACAGACGCTGCTCGGTCGGGTCCCGGAGGGCGACCGGGGACGGCTGTGGACCGACTACGACTGTGGCACAGCCGGGGACTGCCTGTAAGGCGTTTGGCAACATCCGTAACGGTCTTGCTCGGGGCATATGCCGAAGGCCTTCCGGTTACCTCCCGTCCGTACGAACGTTTCCGGTCAGTCGTGGATACGGTTCCAGTCCGCTTCCGTGCGTCTTCGCACGTGCCCGGTCGGAGTCCGCCGCTCCGTCACACCGTGAGCGGCACCGGGTGGATCTCGTCGGCGGGGTGTCCCGCGCGCTCGTGGATGCGGCGGACGGCGTCGGCCGAGGGCGCTTCGGACAGGCAGTACACCTCTCCCGAGGCCGGGTCGGCCCAGGCGCGCTCGAACTGCACCTTCTCGTCCGCCTGGATCGCCAGGTCCGCCCGGTGGGCGGCCATCAGCTCATCCGCCGTGATGCCCTTCATCCCGTGGTGGACGTCCATGTACTTGGCCACCGCGAACACCTCCTCGTGCGTCGCCGTGTACGGGTCTGCTTCCATCGTGCGCCCATGGCCGGAAAACGGCCCTCCGAGGGGTGACGGTCGCTCCCGCGTGCGAGGTGTACGACTTCTCCGGGCCCCCTTCCCGTCCGCCCCCGGGGTCGTCCGCCCATCCGGGGCACCACTCGAACGAAGGAACCCCGCCGCGCACCACGCTTCCCACGTCTCCCGGTGATCGCTACCCTACGTGTCGGTAATGAGCCGGGGGCGGTCCGTTCTGCGGGCCCTGGGAGGGTGGGGACACGGCCGGATGAACGAACAGAGCAGCGAGCCCCGGGGGCGGAGCCGACGCTCCTTCCTGACCCACCTGGTCGCGGCGCCCACGCTGGCCCTGGTCACCCGTGCCGGAGCCGACCTGCTCGCCCCCCAGACCGCGCACGCCGTGGTCCCGAGCCTGCCCGCCATCGCCGACGTCGTCGACCTGGGTGACCTGTTCATCCTGGCCGGTGCCCCCACGTCCGCGCTGCTGGCGCTCGCCGTGGAGACGGACGGCACCATCCGGTTCAGGCTGCCGCGCGAGGAGGTCGGCCAGGGCCTCACCACCGCCGTGGCCATGCTGGTCGCGGAGGAGCTCGACGCGCCGCTGGACACGGTCCGGGTCGAACTGGACGACGCCCGCCCCGAGTTGCTGTTCAACCAGCTCACCGGGTCCTCCAACTCGATCCGCTCGCTCTACGGCCCGGTCCGCCAGTGCGCCGCCACCGCCCGGGCCCGCCTGGTCGCGGCCGCCGCCGCGCGCTGGAGCCTCTCCGCCTCCGCGCTGACCACCGCGAACGGCACCGTACGGGCCCCCGACGGCCGCACCGCGAGCTACGGCGGCCTCTCCGCCGAAGCCGCCTCCCCCGGCCTGCTTGTCCTGGGCGCCTCCCCGAAGCCGGCCGCGGAACACGCCCTCATCGGCACCCCGACCCGCCGGATCGACGCCCGCGCCATGGTGACCGGGGCCCAGAAGTACACCCTCGACCTCGACGTACCGGGCGCGAAGCCCTGCGTGGTGCGCCGCCCGCCCTCCGTCGGCGGCACCGTCCGCGCCGTCACCAACCTCGCCGCGGTCCGGGCCATGCCGGGCGTCCTGGACGTGGTGACCGTCAGGACCGGGGTCGCCGTCGTCGCCGAGACGTTCGGACAGGCCCTCACCGCCAAGGCCGCCCTCACCGTCGACTGGGGGCCCGGCCCGGCCGACCAGCTCTCGGACGCGCAGATCCGGACCAAGCTGAGGGCCGCCACCCCGCCGCTGCTCGTACCGCCGCTGCTCACCCCGTACGTGGACGCCGATTTCGACTTCGCCTTCGTCAGCCACGCCCCGATGGAGACCAACTCGGCCGTCGCCGACGTCCGCGCCGACCGCGCCGAGATCTGGTCCGGGCTCAAGTCCCCCATCGTCGCCCGGCAGACCATCGCCGCCGAGCTCGGACTGCCGCTGGACCGGGTGCGGGTGCACGTGGTCCAGGCCGGCGGCTCCTTCGGCCGGCGGCTGTTCTTCGACGCCGCGCTGGAAGCCGCCCGGATCTCCCAGGCCTGCCGCCGCCCGGTCCGCCTGATGTGGACCCGCGTGGACGACACCCGGCACGGCCGTATGCGCCCCGCCACCCACCACCGGATCCGGGCCACCCACCTGCTCGGGGAGGTGCTCAGCTTCGAGCACCGGGTGGCCGCCGCCGAGACGGACTTCCGGCACGGGCTCGGCGAGATCATCACCGCCACCGCCGCGAGCCTGCCCGCCGGCATCGGCAACGCCACCCTCGCCCAGACCCTGTTCCACACCACCGTCAAGTCCCCGTACCACTTCGGGCTCACCACCCAGGCCCTGACCGAGGTCCCCACCGGCATCCCGACCGGGTCCTGGCGGTCGGTGTACTCGGCCAACACCCGGGGCGCCGAGGAAATCATGGTGGACGAACTGGCCGCGGCCACCGGCAAGGACCCGTACCGCTTCCGGCGCACCTTCCTGAAGACCGACGCCCAGCGCGCCGTGCTCGACAAGGCCGCCGCCGAGGGGCAGTGGGGCCGGGCCCTGCCGGCCGGCTGCGCGCAGGGCATCGCCTTCCACGAGGAGTACAAGTCGCGCACCGCGTGCCTCGTGGAGATCGACGCCCGCGACCGGGAACACGTCCGCGTCACCAAGGCGGTCATCGCCGTCGACGTGGGCCTGCCCGTCAACCCCCGCGGACTGGAGGCCCAGATGATCGGCGGCCTCACCGACGCGATCTCCACCACCCTGCGGGCCGGACTGCACATCGACAAGGGGCTTCCCCTGGAGGGCAGTTACAGCCAGTTCCACTGGGCGCGGCAACGCGACACCCCGCGTGACGTACGGGTCTTCGTGCTTCCGGCCACCGGTGCCGAACCGGGAGGCGCGGGGGAGCTCGGGGTGCCCGCCGCCGTGGGCGCCATCGCCAACGCCTGGGCGCGAGCCACCGGTTCCAAGCCCCGCAGCTTCCCCCTCGACTTCGACGTCGACTTCACCCCCTACCCGCGCTGACCGCTGGAGTACGCCGCCGTGCCTCTGCACACCTTCACCGTCAACGGCCGCAGCGTCACCGTCGACGCCCCGGACGACCTCCCCCTGCTGTGGGTGCTCCGCGACATGCTGGGCGTCACCGGCCCCAAGTACGGCTGCGGGGTGGACGTCTGCAAGGCCTGCACCAGCCACCTCGACGGAGCCGAGGTCCGCCCCTGCGCGGTCCCCGTCTCGGCCTGCGCGGGCAGGCAGGTCACCACCATCGAGGGGCTGGCCGACGGCGACCGGCTGCACCCCGTACAGGAGGCGTGGCTCGAGCAGGACGTCGCCCAGTGCGGCTTCTGCCAGCCGGGGCAGATCATGGCCGCCGTGGCGCTGCTCAAGCGGACCAGCGAGCCCACGGACGAGGACATCGACGCCATCGCCAACATCTGCCGCTGCGGGACCTACTTCCGCATCCGGGAGGCCATCAAGGCCGCGGCCGCCAGGATGTGACGGCCGGCCCGCGCGGGCGCCCCGTCCGCCCCGGCCGCCGCGCGGTCGGCGGCGCGGAGCCCGCGCGGGACCCCACTGGGCCGTTCGGCGTAGCGCTCCGCGCCCGGACACAGCCACGTAGCACCTGTAACGCCCGATATCCGGCCTAAATCGATGATCATGCCGGAATGAGGCGAATCCATGCGAAACGCGTGCTGGTCGGCGAGCCACTCGACAGCGCGCGCCTGGGCGAGACCCTGCTGCCCAAACGGCTCGCGCTGCCGATCTTCTGCAGCGACCCGCTCTCCTCCGTGGCCTACGCCACCGAGGAGATCCTGCTGATCCTCGCCCTCGGCGGAGCCGCCCTGCTCCACCTCGCCTGGTACGCGGCCGCCGCCATCGTCTTCCTGATGGTGGTCGTCATCGCCTCCTACCGGCAGACCTGCCACGCCTACCCCGGCGGCGGGGGCGCCTACGTCGTCAGCCGCGAGAACCTCGGCCCGACCGCCGCCCTCACGGCCGCCAGCGCCCTGCTCGTCGACTACGTGATGACCGTCGCCGTCTCCGTCGTCTCCGGGGTCGCCGCCATCACCTCGGCGGTCCCCGCCCTCAGCGACCACCAAGTGCTCCTGTCCGTCGGCTTCGTGGTGCTGCTGACGCTGATGAACCTGCGCGGCGTACGGGAGTCGGGGCGCGTCTTCGCCGTCCCCACCTACGGGTTCGTCCTCGTCGTCTACGTGATGTTCGCCGTCGCCGCCGTCCGGCTCGCCACCGGCGACACCATCCGGGCCGAGTCCGCCGACCTCCCGATCACCGCCGCCGGTACCTACACCGGCCTCGCCGTGGTCTTCCTCGCCCTGCGCGCCTTCGCCTCCGGCTGCACGGCCCTCACCGGCGTCGAGGCCATCAGCAACGGCGTCCCCGCCTTCCGCAAGCCCAAGGCCAGGAACGCCGCCACCACCCTGGCCGTCATGGGGCTGCTCTCCGTGACCATGTTCGCCGGGATCACCGCCCTCGCCATGGCGTACCGCGTGCACTCCGCCGCCGACCCCACCGAACTGGGCCTGCCCCCCGGCACCCCCATGTCCACGGCGCTCGCCCAGATCGGCCGCGCCACCTTCGGGAGCTGGCACTTCCTCTTCTACCTGCTCCAGGCCGTCACCGCCGGCGTGCTCGTCCTGGCCGCGAACACCGCCTTCAACGGCTTCCCGATGCTGGCCTCGATCCTCGCCAGGGACCGGTACGCGCCCCGTCAGCTCTTCAACCGCGGCGACCGCCTCGTCTACTCCAACGGCGTCGTCCTGCTGGCGCTCGCCGCCGTCGCGCTGATCGTCGCCTTCGACGCCCAGCTCACCCGCCTCATCCAGCTCTACATCATCGGAGTCTTCGTCTCCTTCACCCTCTCCCAGTCCGGCATGGTCCGGCACTGGAGGCGCGAGCTCGCCTCCCCCGCCACGCCGCGGCCCGAACGCGTCCACATCCACCGCCGCCTCGCCGTCAACGCCGTGGGCGCGGCCCTCACCGCCCTGGTCCTGGTCATCGTCCTGATCACCAAGTTCACGCACGGTGCCTGGCTGGTCGTCATCGCGATGCCCGCCCTCTTCCTCGGCATGAAGGGGGTGCGCCGCCATTACGACCAGGTCGCCCGCCAGGTGGCCGTCGCCCCGGGTGCCAGACCCCGCAGACCCTCCCGCCACCACGTCGTCGTCCTCGTCTCCCAGGTGCACGCCCCGACGCTCAAGGCCGTCGGCTACGCCCAGGGACTGCGGCCCGACACCCTCAGCGCCCTCTCCGTCGCCGCCGACGAGGAGGACTCCCGGCACCTGCGGGAGGCCTGGACGGAACTCGACCCGGGGATCCCGCTCACGGTGCTGCACTCGCCCTACCGGGAGGTGACCGGGCCGGTCATGGAGTACATCGAGGAGGCGGCGGCCGCCGAGGGGACGGACGCGCTGTCGGTGGTGATCCCCGAGTACGTCGTCGGGCACTGGTGGGAGCAGCCCCTGCACAACCAGAACGCGCTGCGGCTGAAGGCACGACTGCTGTTCACCCCGGGGGTCGCGGTGATCGACGTGCCGTACCTGCTGGAGTCGGCCCGGCAGGAACCGCGGGCCCCGGCGGCGCGGCCGGAGTAGTCCCGGCGGCGGAGGGGCCCTGCGCCGCCGCCGCGTGTGCCAGGGCCAGTTCCACCACGTGCGCCGGGTCCGAGAGCGCGCGGCCGGTGAGCCGCTCCAGGCGGCGCAGCCGGTTGGAGACCGTGTTGCGGTGGCAGTACAGCCGCTGCGCGGCGTACGTGGTCGAGCCCTGGCAGGCCAGCCAGGTGCCCAGCGTGGTCAGCAGCACCCGGGCGTCCTCCGTCGGCAGCTCCAGCACCGGCCCCAGCACCACCTGCCGCAGCCGGGCGGCGAGTTCCGGATCGGCCGCCACCAGCGCAGCCGGGAGCCGCTCGTCCAGCAGGGCGGCGCCGGGTGCGGCGGACGGCTGCTCGGCGCGCAGAGCGAGGGCCGCCAGCCGGCGGGCCCCCGCCAGCTCGGCCGGGGTCCCGACCACCGGGCTCACCCCGGCGCGGACGGCGAGCGGGGCGAGCAGACGGCGCAGGGACTCCAGCGGGTGGTGGCCCAGGTCGGCGAGGCCTGTCTCCCCGTCCGCCCGGATCCGCCACAGCAGGCGCGGGGAGTCCGGTCCCGCCTCCGGTCCGCCGTCGGGCCGGGCCGGGCCGCCCGCGCAGTCCGGGCCGAGCACCACCACGGCGAACCGCCCCCGCTCCGGCAGCCCCAGCCGCGCGGCCGCCTCCGCCACCGGGCCCGAGCCGTCGAGCAGCGCGTCCAGCAGGGCGGCCCGGCGCTCCCGTTCGCGCGCGCCCCGCCCGGCCTCCGCCAGCCGGTACGCCTCCGAGGCGGCCTCCGTCATCTGGTCCAGTACGTCCCACAGGGTGCCCGCCGCGGGCAGCAGCCGCGGCAGTGCCGCCCGGTCGTGCGCGGTCACCGCCTCGATCAGGCTCTGCCACAGCAGCCGTCCGCCGTACCGGTAGGTGCGCCGCAGCGAGTCGAGCGGCAGTCCCTGACCGGCGCTCAGGGTTCCGGTGGCGCGGGCGCCGGACAGCTCGACGGGCAGCCCCCGGGAGCTGCGCACCAGGCCGTCGACGGCCTGATGGAGGGTGCGGTGGATCCGCTCGCGCAGCTCGGCCCGCCCGGTCAGGGCGGCGCAGGCCGGATCCCCGGTCAGCGTCCGGTCGGTGAGCAGGTCCGCCGCGACGGCGATCCGGCGGCCCAGGTCCTCGCGTATCTCCTCGATGATCCGGTCCATGACGGGCAGGGTGGCACGGGGGAGGGGACCGTGGGGAGGGCCCGGAGGGCGCTGGTCCGCTAGCGTGTGCTGAGTACTGTGGGTGCAGTGCTCACGAGTACGCGCCCAGCCGCCGCAAACCCCGGGAACCGTCATGCGCCAGAATCCGCAGCGCCGAGCCGCCCTCCTCGACGCCGCCATCGAGGTCCTGGCCCGCGAGGGCTCCCGCGGCCTGACCCTGCGTGCCGTGGACACCGAGGCCGGGGTGCCCACCGGAACCGCCTCCAACTACTTCGCCAACCGGGGTCAGTTGCTGGTGCAGATCCTGCACCGCACCCGTGAGCGCCTCACCCCCGGCCCCGACGAGCTGGCCGGCCCCCTCGACACCAAGGTGCTGCTCGGCCGGCTGCTCGGGCGGATCCGGCGCGAGCGCAGCGTGCACACCGCCGTGCTGGAGCTGCGACTGGAGGCCACCCGCAGGCCCGAACTCCAGGCGGAGCTCTCCGCGTTCCTCGCCGCCGAGCTGGAGGAGAACATCGCCTGGCACCTGGACGCGGGCCTGCCCGGGGACCGGGCGGGCGTGGTGCTGCTCTACCTCGCGATGCAGGGCCTGATCGTGGACGACCTCACCATCCCGGCCCTGCTCGAAGCCCACCCCGTCGACGACCTCCTCGGGGTGATGGTGGAGCGGCTGCTCCCGGAGCGCTCCGCGGGCTGAGCGGCGCGAACGGCCGAGCCGCACGGTCCCGTGCCGGATGTCCCGATTCCCAGTCTTGATCAAAAACGGACGGGTTCCGGCCAAGCTGTCACGCCCTACCACGCATGTTCCAGCGGAAAATGCCAGAACCCCTTTTCGCACTGTGGAACTTGAGTAAGTTCCCTTCTGTCACGCCGTACGACCGTGCGAACAGCACGTCCGGCCGGGAGGGGAGCCCGCGGTGCCTGGGATCGACGAATGCCTGCTCGAAGCCATGGCCCTGCCCGGTGCGCGGGGCGCCGCGCTGGTCGACTGGAGCAGCGGGCTGGCCCTCGGCACCGCCGGTGACTCGCCCGTCGGCGACCATGAGACCACAGCCGCCGAGACCGCGGAACTGGCCCGCGCGGCAGCCGAGTACGAGTCCTTCGCGCCCGGGCCGGACGACGCGGGCGCCCCCGGCCCGCCCGTAGAGGACCTGATCGTCACCACGCGCACCGGCTACCACGTGCTGCGCTTCGTCGATACGAGCTTCGACAGCAGCGTCTTCCTCCACCTGTGGCTCGACCGCACCGACGGCAACCTCGCCCTCGCCCGGCACCGACTCCGCGCCCTCGCCGAAGGACTGGTCCTGAGATGACCACCGCCACCGCCGTCTCCCCGCTGCTCACCCGGCTCGCCGCCGAACGCGCCACCGGAGCCCTGCTGCGCGACCGGGGCACCCTCTTCCTGGAGGACGGCCGCGTCGTGCACGCAGAGAGCCCCGCCACTCCGGGTCTCGACGTCCTGCTCACCACTGGCGGGGGTCTGGCCCCCGAGCGCTGGACCGAGGCCGTGAACGAGGCCGGCGCCCGCCGCCAGGTGGGCCGCTTCCTCGTCGACAACGGCCGGCTGGCCGGGGGCGAACTGGAGATATGCCACCTCGCGGCGATATTCGACGCGGCCTTCTTCGCGCTCTCCCCGGGCAGCGGCCCCTCGCGGTTCCGCCGCGGCGCCACCCACTGGATCGGCCCGGTCCGCTCGGTTCCGGCGGCCGCCGTGGAACGGGAGACCGCCCGCCGCCGCGAGCTGCTGGACGCGGTGTGGCCCTACCCCCTGCTCGACGTCTCCCCGGTGGTGCCCAGGGCGGCCGCCCCGGGGCAGACCGTCACCGCCCGGCAAAGGTTCCTGCTCGAACAGGCGGACGGCGTACGGACCCCCGCCGACCTCGCGTGGGTGCTGGGCCGGCCGGCCTTCCACACCCTGCTCGAGGTACGAAGACTCGCGGCCGCGGGCCTCGTCGAGACCCCCCACACCACGGCGCCGCCCGCCGCGCCGGCCCCGGCACCCCTGCCCGACTGGATGACCCAGGCCCACCCCCCGGACGTGGCACTGCTCCGCCGGTTACGCGACGCACTGGAGGCAAGCCTGTGAGGCTCCCGCTGCGACCGGTCCTGCGAGCCGACCGCTCCGAGCGCAGGCAGTCCGAGGAGAGGCGGCCCGGAGAGAGGAAGGCCGACATGAGCCCACCGATGCTGCCCGCCGGGGCCGAAGCCGACGTACTCGCCGAGCTCCGGCGGCTGCGGGCCCGCGTACCCCAGCTCACCGGGGTGCTCGCCGCCAGCGCCGACGGCCTGGTGCTTGCCCAGGAGAGCGCCGCCGCCGAGGCCGAGTCCCTCGCGGCGCTGACGGCGGCCGCCCTCGGCGTGGCCCAGCGGCTCAGCGACTGCACCGGGCAGGGCGGCTTCCGGGAACTGCTCGTGCGCGGCGAGCACGGGTACGTCGCCACCTACGCCGCGGGGGACTCGGCCGTCCTCACCCTGATCGCGGAGCCGCGCGTCAACGTCGGCCGTCTCCACCTGGAGGCCCGCCGCTCCACCCTGCGCATCACCGAGCTGCTGGACCACGGCCTCGGCCGGCGCGGCGCCGAGGCGCCGCCCGCGGGAGCCGTCCTCCCGGAGCACGCCCCTGAGCACCCCTGACGTTCTCGAGAGCAAACAAGTAAGACGCGAAAGCGAATCCCCCGGCCCGTCTCGGTGCGGGCGACTGCAGAAAAGAGGAAGAATCCCATGATCAATGTGGAGACCGCTCTCAAGGAAGCCGCCGGCATCGAGGGCACCCTCGGTGCGGCCCTCGTCGACTACGGCAGCGGCATGCCCCTCGGCACCGTCGGCGGGAGCAAGGACCTGGACCTGGCGGTGGCCGCCGCGGGCAACACGGACGTGGTCCGGGCCAAGGTCCGCACGATGGAGATGCTCGGCCTGAAGGACGAGATCGAGGACATCCTGATCACGCTCGGCAACCAGTACCACCTGATCAGGCTGCTGAAGGGGCGGTCCGGCGAGGGCTTCTTCCTGTACCTCGCCCTCGACCGGGGCCGGGCCAACCTGGCCATGGCCCGGCTGCAGCTGAAGAAGATCGAAGCCGATCTCGACATCTGACGGGGGCCTCGGGACCGTGACGGTGCGGTGGCGGGCGGCGGAATTCTTTGCCGTCCGCCCCGGCGGACCTGGGGATATGTCCGGGATGGGTGGACTTTATCATCCTGTTACAGAGTAAGATGCTGTAATCAGCTGATCTTCGAGCCCGTCGATAAAGCCATAAACGCTGGAGAACCCGTCACCCATGCCCCCGCGCCTGAGCATCGTCGTACCCGTCTACAACGTCGAGCTCTATCTCGACGAGTGCCTGGAATCCATAGCAGCTCAGACGTTCGCCGACTTCGAGGTCGTGATCGTCGATGACGGGTCCACCGACACCAGTGCGGTGATCGCCAAGGCCTTCGCTGAGCGTGACAAACGGTTCCGGGTGGTCCTCCAGGAGAACGCCGGCCTCGGTGCCGCGCGGAACGTGGGCTTCCGCCATGCGGCGGCGGGCAGTGAGTACATAGCCTTCGTCGACAGCGACGACACCATGCCGCCGTACGCCTACCAGCGGATGATCGACTCCCTGGACGAGACCGGCTCCGACTTCGCGGCCGGCAACGTCACCCGTTTCCGCTCCGTCGGCATGCAGCAGTCCTGGGGCCACCGCGTCGCATTCGCGAACGACCGGCCCAAGACCCACATCTCGAAGTTCCCCCCGCTGGTCACCGACCGCACCGCGTGGAACAAGGTCTACCGCCGCGGCTTCTGGGAGGAGCACGGCTTCCAGTACCCGGAAGGCATCCTCTACGAGGACGCACCGGTCAGCATCCCCGCGCACTACTTCGCCAAGAGCGTCGACGTCATCAGCGACGTCGTCTACCACTGGCGGGTCCGCGAGACCGGCGAGCGCTCCATCACCCAGCGCTCCACCGACCCGGTCTCCGTCATCGACCGCGTCACCTCGGTACGGCTGGTCCGCGAGGCCCTGCTCGCCAAGCCGGGCGAGAAGTACGCCCGCTACCTGCGCGAGTACGACCACAACGTGCTCAGCGAGGAACTGCCCCTCATCTACAAGTACGTCGGCGAGGGCGGCCCCGACTTCCGCGCCGCCTTCGTCAAGGAGGTCGGCGGCCTCATCCGGGAGATCGGCACCGGGCCCTGGAACGACCTGACGGTCGCGGACCGGCTCAAGGCCTACCTGGCCCGCGAGGGCCGCGTCGAGGAGTTCATCGCCCTCACGCGCCACCAGAGCGACTACAGCTACAGCGTGCCGGTCAAGGGGCTGGCCCGCCCGCAGGCCGACTACCCCTTCCTCAAGGCGCCGGTTCCGCCCAAGCTGCTGACCCTCGGCCCGCGCGAGCGTCGCGTCGTCAGCCGCCTCGAGCAGGCGGCCTGGAGCGACGGCAAGCTGCTGCTGCGCGGCTACGCCGTGCCCGGGCACCTCGGAGCCGAGAGCCGCCTCGGCTCGCGCAAGATGCTGGTCTTCCGCGAGCAGGGCAAGCGCCGCCGCACCGTCGTCAGCGCCCGCACCGTCGCCTCCCCGATGGCCACCGTGAACACCCCGCACCTCGCCCTGCGGCACGCCGACTGGGCCGGCTTCACCGCCGTCGTCGACCCCACCGCCTTCCAGTCGGGCGGCAAGTGGCACGAAGGCGTATGGACCACCTCCATCGCCGTCACCGGGGCCGGAGGCCTGCACCGGGCCCGCCTCAGGGGCGGCGAGCACGACAGCGGAATGACCCCGCCCACCCACTGGGCCACCCCCGACGTCCGCATCCTGCCGACCGTCGCGGGCGCCCTCACCATCCGCGTCGAGATCGTCCGGGCCCGCGCCCTGGACGTCCGCCGCCACGGCGAGGACCTCGAACTGGTCGGCGAGCTCGCCGCCGAGGTCGGTGCCGGCGCCACCCTGCACGCCCAGCACGCCCTGACCGGTACTTCCTTCAGCGTCCCGCTGACCACCGGTGCCACCACCGCCGGCGGCCGGACCGCCTTCACCGCGGTCGTCCCGCTCGCCGAGCTGGCCGCCGTGCCGGCCGCCGAGACGCAGCCCGGCGGCTGGAGCCCCGAGCCGTGGAACCTCACCGTGGTCCGTGCCGACGGCACCAGCCACCCCCTGGCCCACGACGAGCGCGGCGGCTTCGCCGGGATCGCCGTACCGCTGCCCGGCACCGCCGGAGAGCGCGCCGTCTTCGCCAAGCGCGGGATCAGCGGAGAGCTCGTCCTCTCCGTCCAGCCCACCCCGCCGCTGGTCGACACCGTCACCGCCCGCGACGGCACCCTGACCCTGAGCGGCACCTTCGTCGCTCCGGACGCCGACGCGGACGAAGCGTACGAACTGGTCTTCCACGACCAGCACGGCACGGAGTTCTGCTACCCCGTCACCCGTGACGGCGACCGCTTCGAGGCCTCCTTCGAGCCCGTCCTGCCCGAGCCCTACGCCGGCCGCACCACCATCCCGCACGGCCGCTGGTGGCCCACCCTGCGCCCGGTCGCGCAGGGCGGCACCACCGCGGGCCTCCTCGGCGTCGACCGCGGTGCCCCCCTCCAGCTGATCGCGCCCGCCCTGGGCTCCGGCCCGCACGCCGTCACGGTCCTGGGCCGTCGGATGCGGATCGAAGCCCGCCTGCGCGACCGCATGGTCCTGGTCAGCGACCCGCTGCTGAGCCCGCGCGACCGCTCCCGCCACGCCCAGCGCATCGCCCGCGACGAGACCTACCCGGCCCAGCGCCGGCTGCCGGTCAAGGACATGGTCGTCTACGACACCTTCCAGGGCCACGCCGCCGGCGACTCCCCCCGCGCCATCCACGAGGAACTGCTGCGCCGGGGCGAGAAGCTGGAGCACATCTGGCTGGTCCGCGACGGCCGGGCCGAGGTCCCGCCGACCGCGCGCGCCGTCCAGTACGACAGCCTGGAGGCCTGGGAGGTGCTGGCCCGCGCGCGGTACTACGTCGTCAACGACAGCGTGCCGCGGCACTTCACGCGCCGCCCCGGCCAGACCGTCGTACAGACCTGGCACGGCACCCCGATCAAGCAGATCGGCTACGACTACACGCACGACTACTACACCAGCCCCGAGGTCCTGGAGGGCCTGGAGCACGACAGCGCCCAGTGGACGCTGCTCGCCTCCCCGAGCTCCTACGCCACCTCCGTCCTCAAGCGGGCCCTCGGCTACCAGGGCGAGGTCGTCGAGTACGGCAGCCCGCGCACGGACGCCCTCGTGCGCCCGGACGCCGAGCGGATCGCGGAGGTCCGGCGTCGCCTCGGCCTGCCGGAGGGCAAGAAGGTCGTCCTGTACATGCCCACATGGCGCGAGAACCGCGAGGGCTTCAGCGGCGGCTACAAGCTCGACCTGCGCATCGACCTGGACGCGGCACGCCGTGAGCTGGGCGAGGACCACGTGCTGCTGGTCCGCGGCCACTACCGGGTGAACGAGCAGCTCCGCGACGGGGTGCGCGACGGTTTCGCCGTCGACGTCTCGCGCTGGCCCGACACCACGGACCTGCTGCTCGTCGCCGACGTCCTGATCTCGGACTACTCCTCGGCGCTGTTCGACTTCGCGCTGACCGACCGCCCGATCCTGCTGTTCACGTACGACCTCGAGCACTACCGCGACACCCTGCGCGGCTTCACCTTCGACCTGGAGGAGAAGGCCCCCGGCCCGCTGCTGGCGGACTCGGCGAGCCTGATCGAGGCCGTGCGCAACGCCGACGCGGTGGGCGCCGAGTACGCCGCGGCGCGGGCCGCCTTCCGCGCCGAGTTCTGCGACCTCGACAACGGCCGGGCCGCCGAGCGGGTCGTCGACCGCATGCTGGAGATGTAGCCCGCACGGGTGAACGTACGGACCGGTCCCGCGCCCACGATGAATTTCGGGCGCGGGACCGGTCTGTATGTGAGGGAAGGCGTTCCATCCCCCTCACCCACCCCGTCCGGAGGCAGCCATGACAACCCAGGGCTTCACCACGTGTCTGTGGTTCGACGGCGAGGCGGAAGCGGCCGCCGACTACTACCTCTCCGTCTTCAAGGGCGGCCGGATCCTGCGGACCTCCCGCTACACCGAGGCGGGCCCGGGACCCGCCGGATCGGTGCTGGTCGTCGAGTTCGAGATCAACGGCCAGAAGTTCGTCGCGCTCAACGGCGGCCCCGAGTTCCACTTCAGTGAGGCGGTCTCCTTCCAGATCCACTGCTCCGACGAAGCGGAAGCGGACTACTACTACGACGCGCTGACCAGGGACGGCGGCCGGGAGTCCGCCTGCGGCTGGGTCAAGGACCGCTTCGGAGTCTCCTGGCAGGTCGTCCCGCCCGGCGCCATCGAGCTGCTGGACGACGAGGACCGGGACCGCGCCGCCCGCGCCACGGCCGCCATGCTGCGGATGCAGAAGCTGGACGTGGCCGAGATGCGCAGGGCGGCCGACGCGGGTTGAGGCCGGGAACGGGCCGTATCCGCCTCCTGCGCTCGGCGGTGAGGAGCACCCGCCCCTCCCCGGGAACCAGCGTCCCCGCTTCGCCGGCTACGAGTTCCTCGGTGGTGCCGACGAGGGAGCCCTGCCCGACGGCCACCAAGACCTACGCGCCGAGGGCTTCAGGACCGCGGCCCGACCGGTAAGGCGCCCGCGACCAGCGTGCCGAGGGCCGTGCGCCGGTGGGTGACCGAGCGGCCTGTGCGGGTCGTCGTCGCCATGCCCGCCGATCTGAGCGCCGCCGCGTGGGACGAGGCCGTCGCGTTGCCGACGTGGAGGGCGCGGGCCAGGGACGTCGTGGTGTGAGGCTCGGCGAGGAGGCGCGGGGCGTTCAGCCGGGTGCGGCCCAGGACAGCGGCCAGCGCCTCGACCGGGTGCCCCGCAGTGGGCGGGAGCCCGGGACCGGCCGGGTAGGTCAGGACTGCGGGACGGCCCGGGGTGTCCTGCCCGTCACGACCGCCGGGTCGGCGCTGTGGCGAACCTGGAAGGCCATCTCGACCTTTACCCGACGCCGGCCGAAGTCGACTGGCCGCTGCCGATGTTCCGCACCGACGGATTCGAGGGCGCCGCCCGTATCGAATCCTCCTGGGCGAGCCTTCCCGGCCGCCGCGTGCTGCTTGCCGGTGCGAACCACTGGGCGTTCACAGACTACGGCTCGCTCGTCGCGCGGCTTCAGAACGCCGGTCTTGTGACAGCGTCAGCGCGGGCCGGGCTCATCGGCACCGGCGACCCCGTCGTCACACTCGCCGAGTTGCGACGCCGGGTGGGTACCTTCTTCGCCCGCCATCTGTCGTAGCGGGACCATGAGGAGGACCAGTGGCCCTCAGTCGGGGACGGGGGACGGGGGACGAGCGGCGAGACCCCCCACCTGTCCTGGCAGGGGGTCTCGTCCAGGCGCGGCGCGGCGGAGTCGCTGCCTTTCGCGGGCTCAACCGCTCTTGTGCATCATGACCGTGAAGCTGACCTTCTTACCGTTGTGGTAGTCGGTGCTGTCCCACACCGAGATGCGAGACCTGTCCTGCATCCGAAGGTGCAGCACCTCATCGGCGTTGTTCCAGTTGTATCCGACGAACTGGAAGTTCGGCTCGGGACTGTCTCCCATTCTCCTGTTTCCCCAGCTGCAGATGCGCGACGAGTCGTTCTTGCAGACGGACCAGGCCCTGGCGTACAGATGGCAGTCCTGTCCCTGCCATACGTCGATACGCTTCAGCCTCGCGTCGGACGAGCGCCACGTTCCGTTGAACCGGTTGGCGGAGCACAAGGCGGCTGCTTCCTTTGTCGCGGTGACGGTGAGCACCACCGAAAGGGAGAACGTCAGGGCGGCCGTCAAGAGCACGGCCATGATCTGGCGTAGCGGAATGCGGGCAGAAGAGACCTGCGTCATCGTGAACCTCCGATGGCGGGTCGCGTCGCCGGGTATCCCGTCGTCACACGACGCGCCGTCCCCCTACTTCGGCTGACTGCAACCCATTCGGGCCCGGATCATCTGGCCCTTCCCCCCCGCATATTCCAGCGCAACACTCCGAAATCCTGATCGCAAGTCGGCTCATTTCATATTTCGCGCACGGTGTGCCGTGGGGGAAGCGTCAGCAGGCCGTCCGCCGGCTCGTACCGGACACCGGCGGCAGCTGCCGGCACGGAGGTGCCGTGCGGCGGCTCAGTGCAGGCGCGGGACGTGCTGTGTGACGCAGTGGACGCCTCCGCCGCCCCAGGCCAGGGTGCGGGCCGGGGCGCCGACCACCTGGCGGCCCGGGAAGAGCCCGGCGAACTGCGCGAGCGCCGGGGCGTCCGCCGGTTCGCCCGCCGTCGGTACCACGACGTTGCCGCTGGTTTCGTAGTAGTTGGTGTAGCTGAACGTCCGCACCATCAGCCCGTTGTGCCGGAAGTGGGGCTGGTGGTGCAGTTCCACCAGTTGGAACGGCCGCCCCAGCGCGTCCGTCGCGGCGTCGAGCACGGCCTTGTTGGCCGCCATCCGGTCGTGGTTGGGACTGGCGGTGTCCGGCTGGGTGTGCAGCAGCAGCCTGGCGGGCCCGAGATAGGCGGCGACGAGGTCGACGTGTCCGTTGGTGATGTCGTCGCCGGCCAGGCCGTACGGCAGCCAGATCACCTTGCTCGCACCGTACGAGGCCAGCAGCGTGGCCTCGATCTGCGCGCGGGTCATTCCCGGGTTGCGGTTGGGGTGCAGCAGGCACTCCTCGGTGGTGATCAGGGTGCCCTGGCCGTCGGTGATGACGGACCCGCCCTCCAGGACCATGTCGACGGGCCGCCGGGGGACCCCCAGGTACGAGCAGACGCCGACGGGCAGGAAGTCGTCCTTGTCGTACGGGTACTTCTCACCCCAGCCGTTGAAGCGGAAGTCGAGGCCGGCCGAGCGGGTCCGCGCGTCGTTGACCGTGAAGACGGGGCCCGTGTCGCGGGCCCAGCAGTCGTTGACGGGGTACTCGGTCACCGTGACCGAGCCGCCGCAGCGCGCCCGCGCCTGGGCCGCCTGTCCGGGTTCGGCGACCATCACGACCGGTTCGAAACGGGCGACGGCCCGGGCGATGCCGGCGACCTCGTCCTGGACGTCGCCGAGCAGTGCGCCCCATCCGGTCGTCCGGTCCCAGGGCCAGGCCATGACGCAGGCGGAGTGGGGCTCCCATTCGGCGGGGGCGTGGTGGAGCTCTTCGCCCCTGGTCCGCGCGTCCGCGGCGAAGGCGGGACCGGCGAAGAGGGGGTGGGCGGCGGCCGCGAGGGCGGCGGCGCCGAAACCGCGGCGGCTCATGCGTGGCAGGTGCATGACATATCTCCTTGTGCTGGCGGGGGGTTCCGCGAGGGCCGGGCGGGGGTGCGGGGGCGGGGGGGCCGCCCCCCCCCCCCCCGGGCGGGGGGGGGGCCGCGGGGCCGCCCGGGGGGGCGCCCCCCCCCCGCCCCCCCCCCCCCCCCGCCGCGCCCCCCCGCGC